>NZ_JBFTPA010000028.1:0-47214 GCF_056398245.1 Paenibacillus sp. 01T47 | reverse complement strand
CCGCCGCAGTCACCTCCTCCCGCATTCATCCCGCCGAAACCCGCTGTTTCTTATATCGTCGACTGCGTTTACCAGTACACTTATATTTGGCTTAGGTCTGGCGAGAACTTCTGGTTTTATCCGACATCTGTCGATATGGACGGTGTTGCTGGGTATAGATGGAGCGGATCATACTGGTACTTCTATGGTATCGATCCGCGATTCATCGATGCCGTATCGTGTCCTCCGATTCCTACCCTTTTCTGATCACTAAAATCAGAGTGCCAGTGGTACTGTTTACTCACCGCGCTCTGTTAGTGATACTTAGGACATCCTCGAAAATAAAATATAATCCAGCGCCTTTGGCTCGCCCGATGTTGCCTCCAAAATGCGTTTCTGCGAGACGGTAGGGGACAATCGGGAGGCACTCAATTTGCTGCGCTGGCGGGGTTTGCAGTGTTTCTAAGTGTTGAGCCACTGAATAACAAGGTGGAGAAACCTTCAGAAGTAGCCAGTATCATTTTTGAAAACAATCTCTTACCTCGTTGAACTAACGGGTAACGATAGTTGAACAATCATGGAGCAGTTTGCTGCGGCAGCTGCTCCATTTCTTTGTTAAGCTAACGGGCAGGTTAGTTTAATAGAAAGGAAGTATTTGATAGTCAATAAAATTGATCGTTGAGTTGTAGTGTATAATAAATGAAGGGGTGATAGAGATGCTTTTTTTAACCGCACTTTTGCTAATAATTGCTGTAGGTTATCCAATCTGGGATTATTTTTATATGAAAAAGGTCGAACAAAATCTTGTGAATAAGCAGAAATTGTTCATTGGAATTATGATTACTCAATGGTTACTGGTCATAATTGTATTTGTCTTTTGGGTAATTACACAACGTTCCCTAATCGACTTATTTTTTCTTGATAAACCCTTATTTCCTTTTCAATTAGAATTTTTATTGGCTGCTGGATTAGGAATAGGTATTTGTATTGGAATGTTTACTTTGATTCTTATCTTTTCAAAAAAATTAAGAAAAATATTATCTGATGCTCTATCTGATGAAAGCATTCAATTTTTGTTACCCTCAACAATTAAAGAACGTTTACTTTTTCTCTTAGTAGCTATTTCTGCAGGAGTCTGCGAAGAAATCATTTTCCGAGGAGTGGTAGTATATTATTTAAATCATCTTCCATTTGAACTGTCTGTCATCACAATTGGTATTGTTTCTAGTTTGCTATTTGGAATTGTTCATTTATATCAAGGTTGGAAAGGGGTATTACTTACTACCTACTTAGGTGCTATTTTGTTTCTTCTTTTCGTGGGAACAGGCGTCTTATGGATTCCAATCGTCTTACACATTATTATTGATGCGAAATTTGTATTTTTGCCAAATAAAAAGATGCCGTAAAATTAATTAAATGAGTATTTGATTGAACTAACGGGAACGATAGTTGAGTAATACTCATTGATGAGCAAGGGCTAAGGTATCCTGCTCTTTTTATTAAGCAAACGGATAGGATAACCTGGTGGTCATTCCGAAAGAACTAAAGTTCTCCGTTAGAGCTAACCGTTGTATGCAAGCAGTAGTAACTTTTTTTATTTCCGCAACTTCTGACAAGTGTATCTTTCAAAACGCTATGACGGGTTTCGCTATTGCCGTTTGAGGGGATTGCGGAATGCGACTATGCAAGCGCTCATGACCGCAGCCGTGCAGAACATGAAAAAGATTGCCCTTCTCCTAGAAAGGAGGGCAATCTAGGGAATATTCCTTTAACCTCTCTTCAAACCGTGTCTTAAAAAAAGAGAAACCCATTGCATCGGAAAAAGCTTGGGTTTCTCTACAGCTTACAATTGATCATATAAGATCAATTGTCTTTATTCATATTTAGGTACGAATGCTTTGGGCGGATGAAACTCTGACAAATAGCTTGTCAACATTTCCAGCAAAACAACTCGAAATCGTATGTTATAGTGAGTCTGAAGAAGGATGAGCCGAGAACATTAATACAACGTTTGTAAAATGAGATACAAAGTAGCATATCGATGAAGGCGATGCCCATTCAGCATTTCATTTTAACACGCGTCCATAGACAGCTTAAAAAGCTGTCCCTCTAGGTATTCCGCCTTGTGTGACAGACCTTAGCAAAGATGCAAGCCACTGATCTTATAAAGTTAGAATATCTACTCCCAGAGCTGGCAGCGTCATCTTCTGTTCCGATATCTCGCTCGTCAACAAGCTGCGATAGGGAACATCGAGAGTAACCTCTCGTTGCTCATTCGTCAAATTGATCAGGAACAGGAAGCTTACCTCACCCTTCGTTCTAATCGACAGCTCCACACCTTCTGGCAGTTGGAGCTTGGGAGCCAAGCCTTTTTCCTTCAATATCCCTTCGAACAGCTGATAGAAATACGATGGCTCCGGCCAAGTGCCGACATAGTACACTTCACCTTCACCAAGCTTATTGACAGTAACTGCCGGCACACCTTCGTAAAAGTCGTTGTCATACCAGGCAATCGGTTCTGCTCCTCGCAATTCCAGCAAATCACACCATTGCTTCGCAGCGAATGTTTGTCCCTCCGAGTTCCGTATTCGATGTTCGCTGTTGCCGATTGCATCATATTCACTCACGACAACACCCGCCGCTTCCGCAAGCAGCCCTGGCAGAGGCAGCATCTCACATACATTCCTCATGTTCTTCACGCCTGTCCGATTGGTGAGGACGACCGTGCCACCCCCGGCTGCGAATCGCTCCAGCCGCTGCGCTGTTTCTTCACTTAACAGAAAGAGGGAAGGGACAATGACCAGCTTGTAGCCATCGAGCTCCTCGGTCCAGTTGATAACGTCCGTACCGACGCCCATTTTCAGAAATGCATTGTGCATAGAGGACAAGTTGTCCATATAGTGCATCCCCCCTTCCGCTTGCGCCTGAAGAGAAAGCGCCGTATGCTGATCATGCGAATGCAGAATCGCAACCTGGGTAACGATTGTGGAGCCTGCCAGTAGTAATCCTAGCTGGTTCACCTCGCGAGTAAGCTCCGCGAACTCCCTGAACCTGCGTCCAGGAACATTGCTATGGTCGATGAGTCCATGCCAGAACTGTTCGGCTCCGACGGCAGCACTCCGCCAGCGGAAATGGACGACCATATCGGCGCCGCGGGCGATTGTCTGCCAGGAACGAGCTCGGATCAGTCCGGGATAAGGGGTACGCTGAATTGGCATCCAGGCGCCTTGCGCTCCGCTCAACTGTTCCATTACCCAGAAATTGCGGCGCTTTATGCCGCGAACCAAGTCCAGTGTCAGCGCTCCGTTCCTCGGAAACCGATCGCCATGATCGCGATACAGCTCATTCGGATAATAATCGACAGAGGCGAAGTCCAGCTCTTTGTAGAGATCATAATAGTCCAGGCTATTCGGGAATTGCCACATGTTATGCGTCACGAATTTGCCTGGACAGTTTCTGCGTAGAATTTCAAGCTGCCATCCCAGCAGATAGCCTACGCTGTCCGAGCAGAATCGCTTGTACTCCAGAAGATAAGAAGGGTTCATCGGCTTGCTGGTACCGAGCGGCGTTGTTACCTCGGCCCAACTGCTGTACTCTCCGCTCCAGACGACCATGCCCCACTCCCGGTTTATCTCTTCCAGACTGGAATAACGCTTCTGCAGCCAAGCGACAAATGCACGATTACACGTATCACAATGGCATTCCTGGTAGTGCATCTCGTTATCGATTTGCCAGCCAATGACGGCGGGATGCTTCGCATAGCGCTGTGACATCACTTCCACAAATCTAGAGCCCAGCATTCTCAAGGAATAGCTGTTGTTGCAACGATGTCCACGCACACCCGGCCGGATGATTTGACGTTGCTCATCCATTGGCAGCACATCCGGATAACGGGCTGTCATCCAGTTCGGTGGCGTATTGGTAGGTGTGCATAACACGATCTCCATGCCGCGTGCGGCGAATACTTCTATAGCCGCATCCAACCATTCAAACCGATAATGACCCTCGGTCGGCTCCATTCGGCTCCAGGCGAACTCCGCGAATCGTACAACTGCAACACCCGTCTCTTGCATAAGCGCAGCATCCTTCTCCCAAAGCTCGGGAGTCCATTGCTCTGGATAATAATCAATTCCGATCTTAATCGTCATCCTGTAATCTCCTTTGTTCATCAATATATTGCGATTATATGATATATTAAGTGGAGTTAAAATCTTAAATAATTAATACAGTATAATAATATTAAGATAATAGGAGAGTTGGTCGCATGCCTCATCCCAATCTCGCTTTCCCAGTACTTTCCGCTCGAGACAAGCTGCTCCCTTTTTATTTGCTTGGCATTGGTCTGCATCATGACCAGGAGCATATTCGCCGAGACCCAGGCATTCTCGATTATCAGTGGATTCAATGCCGCAATGGCGAGGGCAAGCTCAAGCTAAGCGAAACGGAGTATATCGTCAAGCAAGGCATGGGCATGCTGCTGTTCCCCGGTCAGAAGCACGAATACTATGCTTTGTCGGGGAACTGGGAAGTCGACTGGATTATCTTTGATGGCAGCGGGTCAGCGAGCTTGTTTGAAACAGTCGGCATTGTAGACACATGCGTATTCGCGCTCGCATCGCCCGAATACCTTTTATCCCGAATGCGGGAGTTGCTGCAAGCTGCCCTTACGCCGCAAAAGCAAACGTTAAGCAATTACTCCTGTTCCGCCATCCTCTATACCTTATTGACGGAGATTATTCAGCGCGTCTCTGTCGAGGGCAGCGATACCGTCGGGCAGCAGTATGAGCGGTTAAAACCGGTCATGGATTACATTGACCAGCATTATGCCGAAGAGATTGCTTTGCATACGCTCGCCGGACTGATGTGTGTCACACCGGAATACTTCTGCCATTTGTTCAAGAAGACGACAGGCATTCGCCCTATCAGCTATGTCAATCAGGTAAGGATCAACAAGAGCAAGGAACTGCTGCTCGACAATGTGCAGCGCGGGATGCAGGACATCGCTCATCAAGTTGGCTTCGAATCTGCTAGCTATTATGGAGCTATCTTCAAGAAGCTGGAACGGCTGACACCTGGTGCCTTCCGCCGTAGCTATCAGAAGTCGTAACATATGTGCTGTCTAATTGCGTTCGGGGAGTAAATGTGTATCTAGTTAACTTGGAAGCAAATTCATTGGACATAAAAATCGCGTTATCCAAATGGGATAACGCGATTTTTTTAGGATTTCAGTGAAATGCCAGCTTTGCTTGAGCAGGCATTAGGCTAAGATTACCTAAAGCACTCTGCTAGGAAGATGCGGAAGAACAATGTAATGCCATACTGTATGCGTATATAAGTTTCGTCAGCAGCCTCAACGAGGACAACTTCTGTAGACAAATCGGAGATTGGAGCAGAGCTGAGTCGAATATATTTGACATGAATTCGAAGATAACAACGTGCATGCGAGACTTGATCCGGATCCGGGTTCCGGGGTGTTTATGAGCAAGATGATTAAAACGATCTGAACTGCAGGAGTTTCCATTTATTTCGAACAGTGTTGCATTAGCGTGGTTTTTCGAAAGCGAAGCAGAGACCAATTTCATCTTATTCTAAGAGTAAAGGAGCTAAATATTTAAATGACTGTAACAGTAACGATACATTAAAGATCAGAATTCGCCTGAGAATATGAATGCCTTTTTGGTAAGAGCATTTAACTCTAAACAGCTGGTTTATATAAGCAACAAATATCAGAAAAAAGGCTTGGTAAATCTCTTTAACAAAGCAATGGAAATAGCCTTTAGACAAAACAAAAAGATGATCTGGCTAGGAGTTTGGGAAAAGAATGAGAATGCTATTGATTTTTATAAAAAATGGGTTTTATTCAAACGGGAGCTCACTCCTTTTATATGGGAGATGAAGAACACATAGATTTTATTATAACCATACACTCTTAGAACCTTAGTAAAGGCAGCAGGATGGATTATCATTGGGTTTCTGATCGGTAATTCTTAGGGGAAGCTCCTTTTATCTTTTTAAACATTTTGGAGAAGAGCAAAGGGTCATTGTAGCCGACAGAGCGGGAGATATCACCTATCGTCAGCTCAACGTTCCCCATCATTTCACATGCTTTTTGGACCCTAATACGAATTAAGTATTCCTGGATACTAGTATTCATTTGTTGTTTGAATAACGAACAAAGATAGCTTCGATTGAGTCCGATGATGCGGGCAATGTCCTCAATGGTAATTTTCTGAGCAAAGTTAGTTTCGACGATTTCCTTCACCTTTTCTACGTAAATTTCCGCACGACTATCCTGTTGCTCAATTGGCGTTACCGGTCCATATTCTGCAAGTAGGGATAATAATAAGTAAAGCAAACCGGTCAGTCTTGTTTCTCTCGTTTTTTGATTTCCATTGGACTCGGCCATTAACATCAAATATTTATAAATCATATCGTCTTTACCACAGTTGAGTATTGGGCATACCCTCGTTAATCCTGCTTGCTTGAGGAGCAATTCTGCCAGTGTTCCGTCAAAACCAAACCAGCAATATGACCATGGGATTTTGGAATCGGCTTGATAATAAGTAATGACAGCCGGGCATATAAGAAAACCCTGACCTTTCTGAAGCCGGTATTTGTTTCCATCAACTTCAAAAATCCCTTCTCCGTCCAAAATATAATGAAGAAGAAAGTGACTTCTTATGGCTGGCCCAAAAAAATGACTCGGAATACATTCTTCAATTCCAAATTGTGTTAGATACAATTCAGTGTGCTGTTTGCTTCGTGACAAATACTCAATCATGGTATAACCCCTTAATATTAAATTCCAAGCATTATAACATAATTAGTGAGCATCAAGCTATGTACTCAATATTAAGTATTGATATATTATTCCTGTATAGTTGACAAATAATCTATTAATTAGTACCAAGCTTAAAACCATATTTTATTTTGAGAACACTAAAACATTTGCTCTGAGAGGGTAGTGTTGAGAGGAGAAGTTTTATGGGCATCATTGTTCAAGAGAATACGGGGCTTTTTCACCTGCAGTCGGCCGGCATGAGTTATCTTATTCAAATTAAGGACGGATATCCTATCCATGTATATTGGGGGGGCAACCTGAAGCATCGGGAACCCATGGCGGATTTATTAATTCACACTCCCGAGAAGGCTGGATTGGATCGCTTATTCCAAGAATACCCTCAATACGGGAGCGGGGATTTTCGTAACCCGGCTTATCAAGTTGAGCTTGAGGATGGAACCCGAATTACGGAGTTAAAGTACGTAGGTTATAAGCTCATTAAGGGGAAGCCCTCATTAGCTGGACTTCCAGCCGTTTATGTAGAAAATGAAGCCGAAGCAGAGACTTTGGAGCTGGAGTTGAAGGATGCCTATTCGGATATAAAAGTAGTCCTTATTTATACTGTTTTTGTTGATCGGAATGTCATTATCCGTTCTACACGCTTGAGTAATGAAGGGGGAAAGAAGCTTCGGCTTCTCCGTGCTCTAAGTGCAAGTGTAGACTTCCTGGATAAAGGGGACTTAGAAATCATCTATCTTTCTGGAGCCTGGGCTCGAGAAGGTAATATGACCCGCAGAGCTCTTCATCAAGGTGAAACTCGAATAGATAGCAAGAGAGGCATGAGCAGCCATCAATTAAACCCCTTTTACGCGTTGGTCACTCCGGAAACAACGGAAAACCATGGTGATGCTTACGGCTTCAGCTTAGTATACAGCGGCGGATTTGAAGCGGTTGCTGAAGTGGATTCATTCAACACTACGCGAATTAGCATGGGGGTGAATTCTTTTGACTTCACATGGCTACTGAATCCAAGTGATAGTTTCCAAACACCGGAAGTCGTTATGGTTTACTCTAAGCAAGGGTTGGGCGATATGTCGCGTACTTATCATCGCTTGTACCGGACAAGGCTATGCAGAGGGGAATATAGAGATAAAGAGCGGCCGATTCTAGTTAATAACTGGGAGGCTACTTATTTTAATTTTAATGCTGAAAAGTTGTTAGCAATTGCGGAAGAAGGGGAGAAGCTAGGAATTGAGCTGTTCGTCTTGGATGACGGCTGGTTCGGCAAGAGGGATTCGGATAATTCATCTCTTGGTGATTGGTACGAGGATCGCCGGAAGCTGCCGGACGGACTTGCTGATGTGGCGGAACGCATTAATCGGCTTGGGCTTAAATTCGGACTTTGGTTTGAACCCGAGATGATATCACCGGACAGCGATCTTTACCGGGAGCATCCGGACTGGTGTCTTCATGTTCCTGGACGCAGGCGCAGCGAAGCAAGGTGGCAGCTCGTGCTGGATTATACTCGAAAGGAAGTTCGTGATTACATTTATGACTCCCTTTCAGCGATCTTCTCCAGCGTGCCGATCTCTTATGTGAAATGGGACATGAACCGCGCTCTGACTGAAATGGGTTCCGCTTCACTGCCCTCTGAACGTCAATCGGAGACGGTCCATCGCTATGTTCTAGGATTGTACGAGCTGTTGGAACGCATCACCACGGCATATCCGAATATTCTGTTTGAGAGTTGCTCAAGTGGTGGAGGCCGCTTCGACCCTGGAATGCTCTACTACATGCCTCAAACCTGGACAAGTGATAATACGGATGCTGTAGAACGGTTAAAGATACAATATGGTACTAGCATTGTTTATCCTGTAAGTGCAATTGGAGCCCATGTATCAGCCGTTCCTAACCATCAAGTTGGACGGATAACGCCACTTGATTTTCGTGGGAACGTCGCCATGTCTGGAAACTTTGGATATGAGCTTGATCTAACCAAATTCAGCGATGAAGACAAAGAGATTGTCAAAAACCAAGTCATAACTTACAAGCAAATTCGTGGATTAGTTCAAAAGGGTGACTTGTATCGCTTGAAGAGTCCATTTGAAGGGAACGAATCGGCTTGGATGTTTGTATCTGAAGACAAAGAGGAAGCCGTTGTGTACTATTTCCAAGTGATGGCCGTGCCGAATGCAGCGCGAAGAACCTTGCGGCTTGATGGGCTTAACCCGGATCTTGAATACGAAGTTTGGTCAGGTAACTATGGAGAAAAGTCAAGCTATGGGGGAGACAGGCTCATGCAATTGGGACTACACCTAGCTTATCATCAGAAAGACTATGAAAGTGGATGGTTCAGACTTAAAGCAGTTAAGGCTGGGTAAGGCCTGACTTCATTAATGTTCTAGAGAAATTTGGTCGTCCGGAAAAAAATTTCCGTTGGCTGAATCATATGAATGACATTGGATTGCTCGATCCGGAAAACTTCGTGCAGAAGACTGACTAGTTTAAAGCTAAGGTAGCTTCGGGTCGGTCGTCGGCGATGACTTCAAGGATTCAAATTTATATTATTTTACTCGCAATTATTCGGTGATGCTGACAGGGAATTACAGTGAACCGGAAAAAGAAGCTCTGGAAGCCTATAATATCGAGCATTGGAAAGACCTATTCCCTCAAGAAGAAGAATTCAAAATGAGAGCATACGGAGCGGCATACACGATGTCCCATCCAAATGACGACCCAGCTGTTATCCTGGGGGCTAATGGTCTTCCAAGTAATTTATTTTGATTGAAAAGTTAAGGGACATTCTCCGTCCCAGCGGAGGCGGAACGGCCCTTTTTTATGCACTGTCTGATTTAATGCCAAATCTATACCTAATGAGGAAGTGACCCATGAGAAATCCGAATCTCGCTGCTATGGTACCTTGCAATCCGAATGCTTCTAAAGAAGTAAAAGCAGTACTACAGTACTTAAGCGGGATAGCTGGCAAAGCTATTATTACCGGTCAACACACGCAAACCAATTTGCAAAAGGAACTCCAGTACATCGAAAAGGTTACGGGGAGGCTTCCTGCGCTTTGTGGCTTTGAGCTGTTAAGTTATTCGCCGAATATTAATTATGAAAACAGCAGTCCAGAGTGCCTACTTGAGATTGATGAGAACCGAAACACGCTTGACCGCGCTTGGGAATGGGCAGAACGAAAAGGTATGATCACCTTCACCTGGCATTGGTTCTCTCCTTTTGGAAGCTGGGATAAGGGGTTCTATTCGAATAATACAACATTTGACGCCTCCAATGCTGTAATAGAAGGAACGGAGGAGTATGAGGCATTGATTTCCGATATGGATCATATGGCCGATATCCTGAAACCTTTTTGCGAGAATCGGATTCCGATTCTGTGGAGACCCTTCCATGAAGCCGAGGGGGAATGGTTCTGGTGGGGTCACAAAGGGCCAGAGGTTGCAAAGCAGTTGTACCGTATTATGTATGACCGATATACACACATTCATGCTCTGAATAATCTAATCTGGGTCTGGAACTCACCTTTGGCGGAAGGATATGCAGGTGATGATGTGACTGATGTGATATCAAGAGACCTGTACCCTCCCAAGCATACGCATACGGATTTACAGCCCGAATATGAGGAACTCATGCGCATAACCTCAGAACCGAAGTTAGTTGCATTAGGAGAGATTGGGGTGCTGCCTAGCATAAATCAACTCTCTATAACTAGAATTCCGTGGGTTTGGTACATGATCTGGTCAAACGAATTTGGATCGACTGCAGAGTGGACTTCCGAAGAGGAACTACTCCAGGCTTACCATCATGAATATGCGATTACACTCGATAAATTACCCGTATTGTATTAAACCAGTTGAGTTCTAAACAGGCCGTCTCGGATTTAACGGAGACGGCCGATTTTTTTCATGTGTAGGTGTCAATATTACTTAGCGCTGTGTGGTACAGTCACGTTTACAGCAGCAACGAGCTTCTTCAACATTTTGTGGATGACGGTTTTGCCGGCTGTGCTGTTCGGTTGTTCATCGCGGGAAAACGATCTACGAAGGCTATTTCGGTTATGCGGATCTGGCGGAAAAACGTCCGTTCGGCCCGATTATCTTTATGCAATGACCAAGGCAATCACCAACGAGTCCCATTCGAATTATGGATTTGTTTTTTAAGAAAAGAATCAAGTTCATCCGAATCTCTCTCGAGAGAAAAGACGAAGATTTTATCAAATGGCCTCATGGCCGCCTATTTTTGTTATCGAACAAAGAGCAAATCATTACGATGAAAATCCAATCAACGTTATATGGTTTACCTAACTGAAACCCCTTACAATGTATTACAGAAGGAGGAATGCGACATCATGTTAGCACAACTATACAAATATCGTTGGCAGTATGTCATGATTTTACCGGCTGTTTTGCTTTTGTTTCTATTTAATTATGTTCCTATGGCGGGCATTCAAATCGCATTTCGCGATTTTCAGATCGGGTCATCTATATGGGACAGCGCGTGGGTTGGAATCCAAAACTTCACGTTTCTACAAGAGCCTCAGTTTTGGATTGTCGTGAAAAATACGTTGTTCATTTCGGTTTTGAAATTCGTATTCGGATTTCCGGCTCCAATTGTATTGGCCATTATGATTAATGAATTGGTGAGCGCAGGCTTCAAAAGATTCGTCCAATCGGTTAGCTACCTGCCTCATTTCTTCTCATGGATTGTCGTCGCTTATATTTTACAATCGTTTCTTACGTTAGACGGCGGCTTGGCGAATGATTTGATTACAAAAATGGGCGGAGAGCCTATCTTCTTCCTAGGCTCGGAGAGCTGGTTTCGGCCGATGATCGTCTCCAGCGGATTGTGGAAGGAAGTAGGCTGGAATACGATTCTTTATCTCGCGGCAATTACAGCCATTGATCCCCAGCAGTATGAAGCGGCCAAGGTGGAAGGCGCAGGGAAATGGGCGCAAATCCGGCATGTTACGCTGCCAGGCATGATCCCGACGGTTTCAATCGTTCTCATTCTTAGCATTCCAAGTTTGATTACCGTGGGCATGGATCAAATTTATCCGCTCTTGAATCCGGCGAACATGCAGGTGGCGGACGTTCTCGATACGTATGTGCTTCGAACCGGCCTTCAACAGGGGTATTTCGGAATGGCTACAGCAATCGGTCTCCTGTCATCCGTTATCGGTCTTATTCTAGTGGTGCTCACGAATCAGATATCTAGAAAATTGAATGGCGAGGGGTTATGGTAATCGATGAAACGTACATCTGGTGAGATCATTTCCCAAATCATTCTTATTGTTCTTATGCTTCTGCTGTGTTTATCCGTGCTCTATCCATTCGCGTATATGCTGGCGATCTCGCTGAATGAGGGAACCGACGCAGCGAAGGGCGGCGTATATTTGTTGCCACGGGCATTTACACTAATCAACTATGAAATCGTACTCGGTAACGAAGTGATTCAGCACGCATATCTAATTACGATCTTGCGTACTATCGCGGGTACAATAGCTGGCCTCATGGTCACGCTGATGGTGGCATTCGGGTTATCGTATACGAAGGTTCCATTCCGTAAATCGATTCTGAGCTATATTTTGCTGACCATGCTTTTCAGCGGAGGGCTTGTACCTCTTTATATTCAGCTTTATAATTTGGGGCTTATTAACAACTTCTTGGTTTATATCATACCCGGAATGTTCTCGGCTTGGAATATGTTTGTCATGCTGAAGTTCATTCAAGGCATTCCAGAGGCACTCGTCGAGTCGGCGGAGCTGGATGGTGCAGGGCCGTTCCGCGTATTGCTCCAAATTATCGTTCCGCTGTCGAAGCCAATGCTTGCGGCAATCGGATTGTTCACCGCTGTCGGCCATTGGAATGATTGGTTCGCCGGAGCGTTCTACGTCACTAAGCAGGATCTCATTCCGGTACAAACGTTTCTCCAGCAGTTATTGTCGGCGCAGGATATGTCAGCAATCCTGGGCTCGAACTCGAATCAGGAAGCGCTAGCCAGAGGATCGCAAATGCAGAACGTGACACTCATGTCAGTCAAAATGGCAACCGTAATGGTAAGCGCGATTCCGATTCTATGTGTGTATCCGTTCCTTCAGAAGTATTTCGTAAAGGGCGTATTGATCGGCTCCGTCAAAGGTTAAGAGCCACCGTTAATGAGGGTATTGGGCTTCATCACATACCGTAACTTAGGTAAGCGAAAAGGGGAGAAAAGAAGCATGCAGAGCAAATGGGTAAAGAAGACCGGATTAATGGCTATGTCCGGTGTAGTATTGCTATCTGTCATCGCAGGATGTTCCGGTTCGAATGCATCGAAGAACGATCCGAAAAGCACGAACGCAGCGCAAGGCGGAACGGAAACGACAAAAGGCTCCAACAAGTTCAATCTATGGCTGGGCTGGTCGGCAACGGTTAATAATGATAGCCTTGTCCAAAAAAATTGGAAGGAAACGGAGCCAGGCATTGAGGTTGTGCTTGAAGCTACTCAAGGTGACGCAGTTACGGCGCTTAACTTGAAGCTGAATACCGGCGGCTTCGAAGATGCAGCTGTCTTCAATCGAAGTGAAATCGTGAAAGCAGCGATGATTCGCTCCAATAAAATTTTGTCAGTCGAGCAATATTTCGATATGCCTGATCAATATCCCAACCTTGCAGCGATTCCTAAGCAATATTTGGACCAAATGAAGGATGCGGACGGGCATATTTGGTCCATTCCAACCTGGTTCGACCAAAATCCTGACAATCCATGGCCGGGCTGGGCATCGCAAACATGGCTTGTCCGTACGGACGTGCTTGAGAAAGCGGGAATGACCACAGCTGATTTGGCTACGATTGAAGGTGTTGAAGCGTACTTGAAAAAAGCCTCAGAGCAAAAAGACGCGTCAGGCAAGCCGCTGATTCCGCTTAGCTTCTTAATGGATCCTAACGATACGGCAGGCTGGAACGATGAAAATACGGTTTTAAGCACGTTTGGCGTAACGACGGGAGGCGGTATTATCCCGGTAGAGAAGAAGGGTGACGAACTTGTCCTCTTGTATGACGACCCACAGTATAAAGTGGCTTACCAATGGATGAACAAAATGTATCGTTCCAATCTGGTGGACCCAGAGGTCGTAACCGATAAAAAGGAACGCTACAAAGAGAAAAACAAAGCTGGACGCGTAGCGATGAACGTAGGCTCCTTCTTTAACGTGGATAATTCGATCTGGGAGACGTTGGACGGCCCGACTGAGCCAGGCTGGTTCTATCAAGTCGTTCCATTCCCTAAGGTAGAGGGCGTTGAGAAGCTTGGAGCGAACACTGTCATCAACCCGTATCCAGGATATGACGTCTACATTAGCAAAAAATCCAAAAATCTAGAAGCGGTTTTGAAGTTTCTTGATTACTCACTTAAGCCTGGAGCGGATCAGCAGCAAGTCATTAACGAAGGACCAGAAGGAAAGTTCTGGGGCTGGATCGATCAGCCGCTAGGACGATGGAATTATATTGATGCAGAATATGATAAAGCGCGTAATTCTGGCGAGCCTGCACAGAAAGCGAAAGTAACGCCAGAGCTGTATATGATTTCTTCCTATAATAACGACTGGTATCCGTGGTGGAATTACGGCACAGGCGATAAAGTCGGAAACGAAAAAACGTCGAAATTCACGGCAACGGTAGGACAGATGGGCGCCGTGCGTAGCACGCAAACCTATGACTTGGTTAAAGCGAAGGCAGGCGGTCTGCTAGAGAAATACTTGCCTGAGCTCGAAAATATTCGCAAAGAGTATAGAGCGAAACTCATCATGTCCAAAAGCGGCGAGCAGTTCGAAGCAACCTGGATGGCTTTCCGTGATGCCCTTGAGAAACGTGGGCACTGGACTGAAGTTAAGCAAGAATGGCAGGAGCAATATGAAGTATTGCTGAAAGAGCAAGGCTAGCGGTATACCAAAATGGAGCACTCCTTTCTGGGAGGTTGCTCCCTTTTCCATTGTTGCGAATACGATTACAATACGGAAAGGAGGGATACGATGCTATTACGCCGCAGTCTTGAACGAATCGTTATTAAATACACCCAGAAAATGAACCTGCGCCGAAAAATATTAATTCTGTATGGAGCCATTATTTTTGTTCCAACGATTTTTTTAGGCATTGTTGCGGGCTATCTTGCGCTTGAAAGCTTCAGGGACAATTACCTGGTCACCATTAATGAAGCGATGCGCCAAACCGTTCAAAATATAGAATTCCGCAAGCAAAGCTACGATGTGCTTGCTACGCGTACGGCAACGGATGGGGAGCTAATCTCGCGGTTAAGCCGTAATTACTCGGATATGTTCGAGCAGCTGAACACGGTTGAGTATGTAGACCGTTCATTTGTATTTACGAGTAAATACTTGCCGGGTATCGATGATTTCCGGATTTACCACACGAATCCGATGCTTGTGCAGGACGGACGATTGCTGTGGAAGCCAGAGGGGCGCATCTTGCAGCCTGACTTGAATGAGACGGATTGGTTTATCCAAACGAGCGAGGCTTCCAACTCGTTAATATGGAGCAATGTGAACAAGAATAAGCTTGTCATCTCACATAAAGTGATGAGCCCGACCGGCAATTTGCAGGGCATTATTTATATGCTGTTAGACTATAAATCGGTTTTTGGCAATCTGTTCAATCAGCCGTTCAGTGGTTCAGGCGAATTATCGATTATTGACGATTCCGGCATGATCATCGTTTCCTCCGATCCAGAAAAAATCGGATTAAAGTTTCAATCGACAACGCTGAATAATCACTGGGATAATGCGAGCCTATCTGATGGCGTAATGGTGGATGGCAATCTGCTTATGGTAAGGCCGATTGATTCGAACTGGCATGTGGCCGCGTTGATCCAGATGGATCAGCTTGAGCGCCAGTCCAAGATGATTTTATACGGCATCGTGGCTGTTATTTTCTTTTTTCTGCTTTGCTCTACTTTTTTAATTATGACGGTGCTGAAAAATGTCGTATGGCGTATTCGTAAGCTTGGCACGCGCATGTACGATGTCAGTCAAGGACAGTTCGATGTCAGTATTCGCAATACGGCTAAAGATGAGCTCGGCGATCTGGAAATTTTGTTTAATTCGATGTCCAGCCGTCTGGGTATGCTCGTTGAAGACATTACGCAAGCGAAGCTCAAGGAACGCGAGCAATCATTCAAAGCGCTGCAGGCTCAAATCAATCCTCATTTTATATACAATTCGTTAAGTTTGCTAAGGTGGCGTGCGCTGGATCTTCAAGACGAAAAACAGCTGCGCACCATAGACGCCTTGACCGCCTTTTACCGTCTGGCGCTGGACAATAAAATTAATGTCATACAAATAAAGGGCGAGCTTGAACATGTCAGAGCTTATTTGGATATTCAAGAAATGCGTTATCCGGGAAGGGTGACCATCGAGTGGCATATCGAGCAAGAGCTGCTGGAGCTTTACACGATCAAGCTGTTATTACAGCCTATTGTGGAAAATTGTTATTTGCATGGCAACATTACAGGGAAGAAGGGCGGCGTTATCCGAATTTCGGCGCAGCTCGAACAAGACAACATTCGATTCGAGGTGTTCGATAACGGAATAGGCATCTCAAGAGAGATGCTGAAACAGATTCAATTAGGAAAGCAGGCGGGGAACGGAAACGGATACGGTACTGCTAATATTCGCGAGCGGCTCCAGCTCTATTTTGAGAATAAACATGAATTTACCATAGACAGCAAAGAGAACGAATGGACGGCGGCAACGATTATCATACCGGCAAGTGTTCATAGGCCGCAGATTAGGAAGGTGATGTAGTGTTGTTAAAAGCGTTGATCGTGGATGATGAGCCTACCCATGTTCAGGGGCTTGTGCGCTATATCAAGTGGAAGGAGCTAGGCTATGATACGCCTTTCACCGCAGAGTCCGGTCAAGAAGCTCTCGACTTATTGCGGAATACTTCTATTGATGTGTTGATATCAGATGTATCAATGCCTGTTATGACGGGAATTGAACTTGTTGCAGAGGCTAAAGCGATCCAGGCGCAGCTTCAAGTGCTGATGATCAGCGGCTACAACGAATTCGAATTTGTACAGGAAGCGATGAACGTTGGGGCGCAAGCGTATGTGTTGAAGCCGATTAAAGTGGAAGAGGTAGAGAGCAAGCTTACCGGGTTCCGCAAGACATTAACCAAGTTAAAGCAAATTGAAAATCAAGCGCAGGAGCTGCAGCAGAAAGTATCCGGCAGTCTCGATATCGTCAGAGAACGGTTCGTATCCGATGTTATTGGGGAGGCAGGCATTCATGCCCAGATGCTGCATTCATGGGGCAGCCTGCTGGAGCTTCCTGCAAGCAACCAAGAAATCGGATTAATCGTACTGGGCTATGATCATTTTCATTCCTCGGTGCAGGACGCAAGAGAGAGGGTTGTGATCAGCAACGGATTTTTGAGAACGGTCCATATCGGTTTAAGCGATTTTGATCATGTTTATATCGCAAAGACCGTCACTGATGAAATCGTGGCCTTGCACATTAATTTAAGTCCGCTTGAACGTGCGTCAATTGAAAAACAGCTTGCTTTCATCCAAAATGTCATGCAGGAGCAATACGGCTCAACGGTTACGATTGGCAATAGCAGAGTATGTACGACTTGGGAAGATGTACCGACGCTTTATAAGGAAGTTAAATTCATGATGGCAAGATTCCGCTTGATGGAGAGCGGGCAAATTCTGCACTATGATCGACTAGATGAATCTGAGTTCCAACAATTTCGTCTGCGAGAAGAGATTATACCCGAGATTTTACAGCTGACAGAAGATGCTGCCGATGCTCATAAGGTTGTTGACTACGTTAATAATGTGTTTGATATGCTGCTTCCTCAGCCTTCTATGCCATTTACGTATATACAGGCGTTTGGTATGGCATTGCTCAGCGAACTGGCTCGCAAGCAGACATGGAATAAAGAGCTGGGCGGGGAAATGAATTTGGAGATGTGGCAGAAGCTGATCGATTGCAGAAGCGAGGCGCAAATTCGTGAAGTCGTGATCGATTACGTTCAACGCCATATGGTTATCGAAAAGAAAGGTGAAGCCAGTCAAAGGCATAATCTGATCGGCAAGGTTTCCGAATATTTGGAGGCACATTTCCAAGAACATATCACAGTAAAGCAAATTGCTGAAATTCATCATCTGAATGCGAGTTACTTAAGCGTGTTGTTCAAAAAAGAGATGGGCAAAACGATATCTGATTTTCTACAGGAAACACGCATGAATAAAGCCAAAGAGCTGCTTAACAATCCAAGCATCAAGGTGTATGAGGTATCTGAGCAGGTCGGATTTCAGACCGCAGCTTATTTTGCCTACTTGTTCAAGAAGACGACGGGCTATACGCCGCAAGAATATAGGGATTACCATTAAGGCATTTGCTATGAGCTGGAGGCTATGAAAAAATGATGATAGAGTCAATTGCGGGAACGTGGAGATTTTGCTTGGATGAGACCAAGCAAGGCATTGATCAAAAATGGTATAACGAGCGGCTGCAAGATCACATTCAGCTGCCAGGAACCACCTCGGAGTATCAAAAAGGCGAATATAACACGGCCAAAGAAGTCGCTCACCTAACTGAGGCTTATCCGATAAACGGTTATGCATGGTACCAACGCGAGATTGAAATCAAGGCGGAATGGGCGAACAAGCATATCCAGCTGTACGTGGAGCGGACAAGAGTAACGAAGGTTTGGATCGGCGATGAACTGCAAGGCATGCAGAACAGCATAAGCGCGCCCCATATCTATGAATTTGGGATCATGACTCCTGGCACGTATACGTTAACCATATTGGTTGATAACAGCGGCCTGCCGATAAAAGGCGGTCATATGACATCACCCGATACGCAGACGAACTGGAACGGACTGCTCGGCAGAATGGAGCTTCAAGCAGCGGATTTAATCCGATTGGACAACATTCAGGCGTTCCCCGATGTTGCTAATAAGTCCGTTCAGCTCAGGTTTCAACTGATCAACGATACGATGGACAATGCGGATACCCAGCTAGCTATCGCTTTAATGGATATGGTTGGAACAATCCAAGGCAACGCAAATGCTGCAACAGCAGTAAAGATCGCTATGATTCAGTCCGTACCGGGTAACCAGTCTGTTGAACTGCACTATGAACTCGGCGAAGATATCATGCTGTGGGATGAGTTCAACCCCGTATTATACCGCTTGCTTGTGAGTCTGGAGGCGAACGCTAACGGGAAATTGTATCGGAATGAGCAATCCGTAAGCTTCGGCATGCGCAAGTTCGGTACGGAAGGCACACAGTTCACGAATAACGGTCGTAAAGTATTTTTGCGAGGAAAACATGACGCGTTGGCTTTTCCTCTAACCGGTTATGCGCCGATGACGGTGGAAGAATGGGTCAAGGTGCTATCTATCGCCAAGTCCTACGGGATTAATCATTATCGCTTCCACACCTGCTGCCCGCCAGAAGCAGGATTTATAGCCGCGGATTTGCTCGGTATTTATTTCGAGCCTGAGCTGCCGTATTGGGGCGGATTTCAAGATCCAGCGGATGAAGACTATGATGAGGCGAGATCGGACTACTTGCGGGAGGAAGGATTGCGCATATTAAAGGCTTATGGCAATCACCCATCATTTGCTTTGTTTACGCTAGGCAACGAATTGCATGGCAGTCGCAACGCCATGTCGAGCTTGTTGAAGGAATATCGGGAACAAGATAGCAGGCGCTTATACGCTGAAGGGGCGAATAACTATTTCTGGGCGCCGGCTTTCTCGGAAGACTCTGATTTCTGGGTTACCATGCGAACAGGGCATGGCGAATCGATGGTTCGAGCTTCTTTCTCCCATGCGGACTTGCCCCTTGGGCATGTGCAGGATAGCTATCCTTCAACCTTAACGGACTATCGTGATAATCTTCCGGACATTCAAGTGCCTACGATAAGCCATGAAATTGGCCAATATCAATCCTTCCCAAACTTTGGCGAAATAGAGAAATACACAGGCGTTCTGAAAGCACGGAACTTAGAAGTGTTTCGCGAGAGGCTTCAGGCTGCGGGAATGCTCGATCAAGCCGATCATTTCTTCCGGGCATCCGGACAGCTCGCGGTTATATGCTACCGCGAAGAGATTGAAGCCGCTTTGCGCACTCCGGGCTTCGGCGGGTTTCAACTGCTAGATCTGCAGGACTTTCCGGGCCAAGGAACGGCATTGGTTGGCGTATTGGACGCGTTTATGGAATCCAAAGGCTTTATAGAACCGGAGAAGTGGCGCGAGTTTTGCTCGGAAATCGTTCTGCTGGCAAGGATTCCGAGGTTTACGTATACCCAGGAGGAGACGTTTGTCGCCGAACTGGAAATCGCAAATTACGGGTCTGACTCGCTTGAAGCTATGCAGTTGGAGTGGTCGCTAAAGCAAGGAGACCGACTAATTGAGGCTGGAGCGATGGCGGCAAAGAATATTCAACAAGGGGCTTTGGAAAATGTGGGTACGCTGCAGATCGACCTGTCCGCAGCAGAGGCTCCCGCCAAGCTGGAGCTTACTCTGAAATGGAAGGGCAGCGACGTTATAAATCATTATCCGATCTGGGTATATCCGTCGGCGCAGGCAGAAGCCAAGCCGCAACAAGCTGAATTTCACTTGCGTAGAGAATTCAATCAAGAGGTAAGCGATATTCTCGAAGAAGGCGGGCGTGTTTTGCTCATTCCCCATCAAGAGCAGCTATCCTCCCATATCGGCGGAGCGTTTGCTTCGGACTTTTGGTGTTATCCTATGTTTAGATCCATCTGTGAGGGAAAAAACGCGGCTCCAGCACCGGGAACGCTCGGAATCTTATGTGATGAGAAGCATCCCATGTTCGAGGCCTTTCCAACCGAGTTTCATAGCAACTGGCAGTGGTGGCCGATCCTGACCCACTCTCATTCGCTTATACTGGATAAGTGGCCGGAAGCGTTCCGTCCCCTAGTGCAGGTCATTGACAACTTTGAGCGCAATCATAAGCTCGGCTTGATCGTTGAAGCTAAGGTTGGCAATGGAAGCTTGCTCATATGCGCAAGCGACCTTATTGGTCACCAAGATAAGCCGGAGGTACGCCAGCTTTTTCATAGCTTGCTGCAATATGCGGCATCTGCGGAGTTCAACCCATCATTAGAACTCAGCTATGACCAGATTCGCAGCGTGCTGGATCCGAACGTGGAGAGCGATCGCGAGACGCATCGCGGTCAAGCGGTTATTAATCCTTCCTATCCGAATAATATAAGTTGAACTAAAGACACTTCTACATTCTGATGCAAAGACGATCGATAATACGCATGGGATTCTTTCATGATATTAATCATAAATGTCTCTACATTCTTCCGTATCTCAGCGGTTATGTGCTAAAACAAACTATTGATGTTGATGACATCTGCTCTGAGCCACTGCTCAATTCGCATTCTTAGCGTTAGAGAAACGGGCGTTTCCTATCCCCCAAAGCTGCACGATAAAAGGTTTTGACAATACGATCGACAATCTTCCTCTTCTGGTTAACGTGAACGTTAATAAAGAGCTTCTTTGCATGCTGGCCGTAGACCAATTGCTTTGGAGAATGGCTAATTGGGTTCGGATTTTGAGAAATAGCTTATCAACGGTGATATCATTATGAGAGAGCAATTCGCCTAAGCTAAAAACGATTAAGTAATGAAAGACAGACACTCATTGTATTTATACAATGGGTGTTTACTATTAGTGTGGATCGAACTGCAGAGGATAGCTTTCCACTCTTGGCAGCAATGATTTACATAGGGTTGTGTCCACAACCTCAAAAAATACGATAATACGGGTGAGGACTTAGAGGATTTGATTTCAATCGGCACCATAGCCCTGATCAAAGCTACGGTAAGTCTATTGACTTGGGATTTAGAAACAGTAAGTTTTAAAGGAGAAGTGTTTGGAGTTGCGAAAAACCCAGATGATGTGATTTTTCTAACTCCAATAGATCGAAACAAAAAAGAAAATAACATTAAAAGAAGTTATTATTTCAGAGTTCATTATTTTGAAGAGCAACATTAGTTCTGTCTGATGATATGAATATCTATACAACGGAAGTCGCATAACATGTGGCTTTTTTATATATTGTCTAAATGAGTAGGATACCATAATGCCAAGTCAGTCTTGGAAGGCATTTGATTTTGATCGTAGATTGTATTAGGTTGAGACACAGAGGAGCCAAACGGCTTTGAAAAGATAAGTTGCTACTGCAGTGTGAGATGAGATTTTGGTTTTAGATTGATGATTTGTAGTCACATGCCCTAAAACCTAAAATGTTCTAAATCGAAAAGCCTTACTGTGTATAGGAAAATCATTACTGTTAATTACAATGTACCAACGAATTTACTCACTTGGAAATTATCTATACAATGATCTATAAATTAACAAAAGATGCTACGCCGGATCAATTGAAAGCGGCGGGACTCGGTGCTCATTATGTGGCTCACGATAGTGCCTTGTTCTATGAGAACGTAGGGGGAGTTCCTTTTACGGCTACCTATATTCAAGAGAAAGGTGATCCTATTGCTGATTTGTATGAGGATATAGCTGCAGAAGAGAAGGCTAGAGCGACGTATCAGTGGTTGATTGATATGACAGACGATGTGGATCTGCAGGACAGTTTGAAGTTTTTGCGTGAGCGTGAGATTGTGCATTCACTGCGGTTTCGGGAAGCGGTTGAAATCCTTAAACAAAAGCGGGATGAGAAGATATTTTATTAAAGGGAACCTCTCTGCAGGGTGCTGCGGGGAGGTTTTTTGATTACTCTTGATATTAAGCTGCCTCAAAATGATTCAGTTTCCTCACTCAGACTCATGAATTCGCAGGATTTCACCTTACTGCAGATGTGAGAGAAGAAGATTTATAGGAGTAAGTGATTTGGGGACCGTAGCAAAGGCATGCGGAAATAAAGGTGAGGTATTGATCACCCATATTGTTCCATATGCGCACGTCTCCCTCAACGGGTCTAAGCCCTTTCATACCTTCGTCACATCTAACTTAGGGGTGGAGGTCGGTCTTTCTAACGGAACGGGTTCGAGCCCTTTTGTGCAACGTATTCCGATACTCCGTGCTTCTTGTCATCCTGCGAATGCATGAGCTGGTGAGTACAGAAAGTCTTTAGGCTGCTTGCGGGAAAACTTTGGCTGAGTCATAGCTTTCACTGCTTTTTGTCAAGCTTACTAGTATTCGTGCGACTCTACCGCATAGTTTCATAATGGATTTCATTTTCTTTAACTTCTTTACCTCAATGTTGAAGTGGTGCAGATCCCTGACATATGAATTAGTCATAACCATACACATTGTCATCAGATAAAGGAACCGCCGAAGGCGAGGGCGGCCACGTTTGCTAAGTGACATTTTACCACGCCACTTTCCGGAACTCGCCTCTGTTAGATTAAGACCGGCATGTCGTAATAAAGCATTTCTATGGGCATAGTTGCTCACATCTCCGGCTTCGCCCAGAACACCGGCTAAGCTGGTTACATTTACTCCTCGTATTTCAAGGAGTTTCTGCGCATAGGGAATACGTTCAAGGATGAGATGAAGCTCATGCTCAATTTGTTCAAGCTGGCGCTGGGCCAAGTCGTATTCCTCGAGCAGTTGCCCTATGTGAAGTCTTTGGGCATAGAGTGCCTGTGTGGTGCCTATACTGCATTTTGCAAGTGAAATGAGCTGCTCCGCTCGTTTAACTCCAGCATGACGCTTCACATATTGCTTCCAGCCTGTAAGGACTTGCTCGGTGGTTAACCGACTAATTTCCTTCGGTAAGGGGAAGAGCCTGAGCGTAGCAATGGCACTCGCGCAAGTAAGGATCTTAAAGACTTGACGCAGCTAAGGAAACACAATATCTACCCAACGATGAATTTGGTTTACAGTATGCGAATTCTCATGGCTAACCGAGACACGATCACCAAACGGCTCAATTCAAGGTTGATGCCGAACTCTAGTGGTGTGCCTAAAGCAATCCCGCGAAAGCTGACAGCTCTAGCAACATGAACTTCCTGAGCGATGTCTACACCAACGACTAGATGATTAACGGTAATGTTTTCAATGGGTTGATTTTGTTTTTCCTGTGCCTTAAACTTCATAGTAGAGCGACCTCCTGATGGGCTTTTTGAGGCAATGGCCTCGTGTGCAACCCCATCTTACCGAGGCGCTCGTTTTTGTTCAGCCGCCAAATTATTCGTATTACAGGAATTCTAACGGGACACGATAGCTAAATAAAATATGGATGAGCAGGTGATGCAGTGACCTGTTTTAATTCCGATTCCAATGCTTTTCCTTCAATAATGCGCCGTGTGCATATTCATTATCAAATATCGGAGCATTTGAGATACTCGCCATCCTTTCGAAAAGCATGCTTATTGAAAGGATGGCGAATATGGCTGTACCGATATTTAATGCAAGCCAAATGCTCCAATTGAGTTAAGACAATTATTTATCTTTCTTGTACAAAGACTAGTCGCACACAGATATTTTTGACTTTCATTGCCCACAACGTTTTGACAAGTTCATTTTTATATAAGATTACAGGAAGCCTACATCATTTCGGAGCATCCATCCGCGCTCTCACTGAACGTGCGTATTCCGAAGGGTTCATGCCCGTTTCCTTTTTGTAGGCTTTGGAGAAGTAATGTATGCTAGCAAAACCTAACAGGCATGCGATCTCTGTCATATTGCGGGTATCTTCGCGGATAAGGATTTTTGCCTTGCGGATCCTCATTCGTGTGACATATTGCTTGAAGGAGCAGCCGACCTGCTTGTGAAAAATCATTTGGAGGCGCGTGCGGCTAATATAAAATTCACCACATATTGTCGTGATGCTGAGCGGATCGTTTAAACGCTCATCTATATAGCTCATGATGTCTCGAAGCAGGAGCTGCTCGCTTTTCTCGCGAGCAGGGGGACTAAGTGAATGTTGTTGCTGTTCGATCCCACCGTCAACAGCCCCCAGTTTCCTGAGTAGTAGCAGTAGGAAGGTTTCCAGGTAACATCGAAGCAGCTGCTCACTACCTGCAGGTGCATTTGGAAGACGTTTCAAAGGATGGCGGAAGGGGAATTCGAAAGCCTGCTTTCCTTCGTTCATCATGAGAACAAGCATGTTCCTCTCCTCCTCATTTACTTGGAGTTGTTTACCTTCGAATCCGCGCATGGCGGGAGAGTGGCAGTCAAATGTAACTACGATCACATCGGGAGCGATACCCTTAGCAGCGCGAAAGCTGTGAAATTCATTCGGCTTATGGAAAATGACTGACCCCTGTCTAAGCACATGTATGGCTTTATCGGTCCTGACCTCGACTTCTCCCCGATCTACATAAAGAAATTCCCAGAAGTTATGTTTCTCCCCATTGAAGACGTAGTCCTTGCTGTGCTCGAAATAGAATAGCGTAATTAGCTTTCGAATTTCAATCGTTGATCGCAGACCTGTCCGACGCAGCTGATCCAGTGACCATTCTTTGCTCTGCATTCCTGTTGATAACCTCCCAAAAGGGCAAATAAAGTTGCTTTTTTTACAAATCCAATCATCCTAAAACCTACTATACTACAACTATTGTAATACCATTGTTGGAGCTTAAGGGGGATTTGTCAATGAGATTAGGCGTGATAGGTTATGGGGATAGGGCGCAAACGGTGTTGCGGAAAATGAAAGAGGTAGATGAATCTTGCGAAGTCGTTGCGGTGGTTGATCCTGGATTGCGGACAGCGGATATTGCCCCAGCCCGATTAATGGGAACAGTCGAAGAATTGCTGTCGGAGACGCTGGACGGCGTGCTGATCGGAACGAGATGCTCGCTGCACACGGAAATGGCGCTAAAGGTTATGCCAACCGGCCTGCCAATCTATCTGGAGAAGCCCGTTGCCGCTTCAATGGAAGAATTGCTCAGGCTGAGGTCAGGGTATGAAGCTTCCTCGTCCCCAATTGTTGTCTCCTTCCCACTCAGACTGACAAGCATCGTCCAATTCGTAAAAGAGATCATCGATTCCGGCAAAATCGGGACGGTGGAGCATGTACAGGCGGTCAATAACGTACCGTATGGAGCGGTTTATTATCAGTCCTGGTATCGGGATGACCAAATAACTGGTGGTCTGTTCCTGCAAAAGGCAACGCATGATTTTGATTATCTGAATGCAATTCTAGGCATACGGCCGACGGAAGTGTGTGCAATGACCTCCAAGCAAATATTCAAGGGGACGAAGCCAGTAGGCTTGACCTGCAAAGCATGCGAAGACAACCGAAGCTGTCCGGACAGTACAGCATTCCGTCCCGATGTGGCCGACAAATTGACCCATTGCTGTTATACGAGTGATACTGGCAACGAAGATTCGGGTAGCGCGCTCCTTCGTTATGAAACGGGAATGCATCTCTCTTATTCGCAAAATTTTTTTGCCCGCCGTGGAGCAGGCAGCAGGGGAGCACGTTTGCTAGGTTATAAGGGAACATTGGAATTTGATTTCACAACGGGACTGGTCAGGGTATTCATGCACCATACGGCGCGGGTGGAAACCTATCAATTTGAATTAGATGAAGACCATTTCGGCGGGGATACGGCACTTGCCGCCAACTTCATTGAACTGATAAAAGGCGGAACTGCCCGTTCACTTTCGACTCTCGAGGACGGATTGATAAGCGCGCTTATGTGTCTTAAGGCCAAGGAGTCCGCTGAAACGGGACAATTCCTTACAATTGCATATGATCATTAAAAGGAAGGTCTCTCAACTAGGAGAGACCTTCCTTTTATATTAGGAGAGACAGTTAAAAAAGTGAAACTAAATACTTAATTAATTCATATGTAATGTTCCCCTCCAAAATTATAATAATCTTACTTAACTAGTTGCAGTACCACGAATGATAAGGGAGGAAAAGTCATGTGGAAAAAAGTTGGAATCATTCATCTTGCAGTAATTTTGATATTCACTCTGACAGTACTGTCTTTAGGAACGAGTTCAAGCAAGGTATGGGCAAGTGAACCGGGTAACCCTACTGTTACCGATTGGTTATTTCATCGGAGCGGCGGTGTGGCTAGCAGCTATGCCGTTGATTCGAGTGTGTATCATCGGGGATTGCATGCGCTAAGATTAACCAATGAATCTCCATTATCGGCTAATGTATATTTTACGGCTTCACAAGCTGTATTAGTCGAGCCGAACACGGAATATGTGCTTTCCGTATGGGTTAAAGGAACGAATGTTAACAATACTTGGTTCGGCGGAGCTCCAGGCTGGTCCCTGCAGCAAGGAGTTCCCACGGGAAGCTACGACTGGCAGCAGGTGACGACAACCTATACGACTGGCAGCAATGAACATACCTTCGATTTCCGTATTCTTACGGAAAATACAACGGATTCTGTCTGGTTTGATGATCTGTCCATGGTCAAGTCAGGCTCAGGTACGAACCTGCTGCACAATGCGGGGTTCGAGAAGCAACTGCAGAGTGAAGTTGTAAATGGCTTCAATCATCTAGCGGAATGGACGGGGGATAGCTCTGCAGCAGGCAATGTTGCGGTGGAACTTGAGAATTCCAATCTGACGGAAGGGACTCAGGCGGCCCGAATAACCTATAATGTCCATTCTGAGGCAGATGGTTATATTAATTTTTATTGGAATCCAGCGCCGAAGCTCAATCTTGCCAAGGCAGAGAAGCTGTTGGTTGATATCTACCCGGTGTCGCAAACGACTGGTGCTGAAGAGCCACTTACGCTGAAAATTTCAGGCGATTCTGGGGTTGTCTACGAAAGCGTACTTGAACAATTAGTCGCCAATCAGTGGAATACAGTGGAAATCGACTTGGCTTCGATTGCGATTCCAAGGGATCAGATCGGTATGATCAATTTCTTCATACACAGCAAGTCAGATCTTGAAGGACGTACAAGTATGACATATTTATTGGATAACATGCGAAGCTTGATTCCGATGCAAGTGAAGCGGGTAATGGCTGATCGGGTTGGAGAAGTGTTGCTAAACTCAACGGTTCAACTATCTTCCGAGACCTTGGATTCAACAATATATTACACGGTTGATGGCACCGACCCGAGGAATTCAGGAACGCGGGCAACTTACAGTCAGCCCATCGTTGTGGACAAAGCCATGTTGATTAGGGCTTATGCTACAGCAACAGACTTGATAGATAGTGCGGTTTCCGATTATGCCTATACGTTAGGAACAGATACGGCAGGTGAGACATTCATAAGCTTAAACCACTTCAATAGTACGCTTGGTAGTGGAAAATATGCAAACGTATTCAATGCGACTGATGGAATTGAAGTTAATGGGCTACTGAATGAATGGGACAGCTTTACAGGTATATCGCTGCCTTCGGACAATGACCGTCAAGTTATACTCGACGGATGGTCGGGCAATGAGGATTTATCCGCCAATGCACAGTTTGCTTATGACCAAGATGCCTTATATTTAGGTGTCGAAGTGAAAGATAACATCCACGAAGCAGTTGCTGGTGACGGGGTTTGGATGGGGGATAGTGTTCAGATCGCCTTCAGTCAGGATGGCAATACGTATGGTCCGGAATATGGGCTTGCTCTTGTGAATGGTCAACCTGATATTTGGCGCTGGAGCAGCGGGACAGCGTCTCTAGACAAGGAAGCGGTAGTGTTCAAATCTGTGCGAAATATGAACGTGACGACTTATGAAGCGAAGATTCCATGGAAGGCGATATTTGCTGCGGGAAAACCAGACCATCGATTCAGAGCTGAGCTACTGATTAATGATAACGATGGCAATGGACGAAGAGGGTGGATCGAGTGGACTGGCGGCATTGGTAACGGCAAAGATCCTAGCCGATTCGCGGTTCTCGATCTGGTTCAGCAAAATGAGGACTGGGGCGTTTGGTTCGATGGAAAAGCGGTGCTTTCCAAAGACGAAACATCGATGTATTTACTACAAATTCCGAACTATAGTGATCATGAGATTACGTTGGATCTGATCTCGTCAGAGCTTGGACTTAATCGAACGATTACATTTCCGGCACAAACGGTGTTGAAGAAAAAGATAGACATCACTCGTTCGGTGCCTGGGATATACCCAATTACGGTTACTGTCCATGAAGCGGCTAGCGGTACAAGTAAAAGTGAGACATTGACACTTAAAGTTGACCATGCACAGTTCGATGAATTGGCAGCTAAGATGCCGCTGTTGGATAACTTGTTGCTTGAGGCCAAGGTGCTCCATATTGCTACGGATTATGAACAAGTTAATGCAACGGTTATCCGCAACTTTATCCAATATGGCAAAGAAGATGCGGCAAACGGCATGCTGGAACGTTCCTTTTACGTTATCGAGCAACTGGAGAAGCTTTATGACGAAGCTGTAGGAAATTTGCAAGGCTATATTAATGGAAGCAAGAATTCGCAGCTTGTGCCGCGCTACATTACTGGCTTGCAGCGGCCGACGATTCATAATTATTCCTTCATTGCGAATTCGTATGATTCCACTACTAACCAAACGGAGCAAAGACCCGTCTTTTTCACAGGTTACGGACATTTCGAACAAGTAAGGCAGGATATTCCGCAATTCGAGGGTTACGGAACCAATATCGTTCAGATTGAAATTGGGCCGGACAGTGTTATTCGGGCGGTTGATTCATTATTTGGCTGGACGGTCAATGCGACAAGCGGCGTACAGGCGAAAGCTAAGGTGGATTGGAGTGTATATCATTCCGGTGAAGCCGCGCTTCTCCTTACGAACAGTACCCCGCTTAGCCCTAATAAATATATAAATGTAATGCAGAACATCGCCGTGAAACCGAATACGACATACGAGTTCAAGGCATGGGTTAAAGGACAGAATGTGAAAGACGTCTGGTTCCCAGGAGGTAAGAACTGGGATTATCGAAAGATGTTCCCTGCGGGAACGTATGATTGGACTGAGATTACCTATGAATATACGACCGGGGCAAACGAAACTTCATTCCCGTTTGTTATTTTATCTGAGAATGAAATCGGCAAAGTCTGGATTGATGATGTCAGTATGACCGCTCAGGGAAGCACAGTTAATTTATTGACGGATCCGGGGTTTGAGAACAATGTAGTGTCCGATGGGGGAGAAGATTATCTCATATCCACTGCTACGATCAAAAACGATATTCAGAAAGTACTACAAAATGCAAGCGATCATAATATAGCGGTCAATTTGTTGCTATCGCCACATTATTTCCCTGCATGGGCACTGGAAAAGTGGCCTGAACTAAAGACTAACGGCGAAGGTTGGATTAAATTTGACATTGATGCGCCGAAAGCCAGAGAAATCATGGAAGCATACTTACGAACGATCATACCGCTGGTTAAAGACTATCCGTCGTTGCATAGTATTACAATATCGAATGAACCTGCCTATTTTTCTGCGGTCGATCCGATAAATCTACCGAAATGGCATACTTATTTATCGGGAATTTATGAAGGTAATATCGGTGCGTTGAACCAAATATACGGAACAAATTATGATTCATTTGACGAAGTGGGCATGCCTCCAGACTCGAAAGCTGTGCCGCTTCACGCGGAGCCAACACCACAGTTTTATGATTGGGTTATATTCAACAATAAGTTGTTTTCTGATTGGCATAGCTGGATGGCGGGAATCATCCACGAGATCGACATGAACATACCGATTCATTCGAAGGTCATGGACACATCGGTGGATTCGACCAAACAATTAACATGGGGAACTGATCCGGAGCAGTTCAGCGAACTTAGCCAAATCAACGGCAATGACAACTCCAATTATTGGGGTCAAGGGAAAGACGGCTTCTTGAGTGAACTGAAATTTTATGATATGCAAACTTCGTTTAAAAAAGCGCCAGTGTTTAACTCAGAGAATCATGTCATCCGGGACGGCGATAAAATATACATTCCGGAGCAAGCGAATCACGTCCGTTCCGTGCTGTGGCAGGATGCTGTTCATGGTCAATCGGCTACAACAATATGGTCATGGGAACGAAGCAATAACACGACGAGCGATTTCTACGGTAGCATTTTGCATCGTCCGGATGTTGTGGCGGCTGTAGGGAAGACAAACTTAGACTTGAATCGTCTTGCCTATGAAGTAACCGCTCTACAGGAGGATCAAGCGGAAGTCGCCATTTTGTACTCGATTCCTTCATCCGTCTTCGCACCGAAATACTACTCTGCGGTAACAAACGCTTATGAAGCAATCAGTTTAAGCGGACTAAAAGTAGGCTTTATTTCGGAAAAGCAGCTAAAAGAGGGGCGCTCACAGCAGTACAAATATTTGATCATACCTGAAGCGACGCATGTGAACGAGGAGACGCTGACGGCGATACGTGATTATGCTGAACAAGGGCGTAAGGTGGTTATAATCGGCAATAACGCATTAAAATTTGATGAACATAATCAACCTTTGCAGGATGTCGTCCGCAGTGCATTGATGGGCAACAGCAATACGCTGCTTATTCCTACGGATACCTCATCAGAAGGCATCAGGAATATATTGCTTCCGAGCTTCACAGCCTCCGAGATGATTGATGTCATGCTCATCGATGCAGAGACCAATGAACCGATACAAGGCACGGAATGGCGCAGTGTCAAGCATAATGGCAAGCTTCTTGTTAATGTCGTCAATTATACATCGTTGCCAAAGCAAGCATACGTCATGGTTAATGGGATAAGAACGACGTTATGGACAGATTTGATCAGCGGTAAGAGTGTGGCGGCGGAGCCGATGACAGTGTCACCATTAGTACCTTATCTGCTGTCGCTTGAGCTTCCCAAAACACCGACAGATACCGAAGAGAACCCGATTCCCCATCAATCGAGCAATACCGAAGGGGCAAACCCGAATCCTGGGAAGGTGAGCTTCAAGGATATTCAACTCCACTGGGCTAAGGGGCAGATCGAGAAGGCGGTAGAGCTTGGTATTGTTCAGGGTTATTCCGATGGTACATTTCGACCGAACGGCCTCATTACACGCGCCGAGTTTGTTGTGATGCTGGCTCGCGCGTTAATGCTTGAAGGGAACTCTTCGGTGATAGCCTTTGCCGATAGTGGACAAATACCGGCGTGGGCCGCAGGGATTGTGGGAAAAGTAGTGGAGGCAGGGTTAATCAAAGGCTACAGTGATAATACGTTCCGCCCTAGCCAGCAGATTAGTCGCGCAGAAATAGCAGTTATTGTAGCAAGAGCAGTTCAACTGCAGACTAATGTTGACGCAGTATTGACTTATGATGATACAAATGATATTCCGGCTTGGGCGAAAGAGGCGATGTCAGCAGCGGTAAATGAAGGATTGCTTCGAGGTAAACAAGGCAATCGATTGGCGCCGAATGACAAGGCTACGAGAGCTGAAGTGATCGTTCTGCTCATGCGAATGCTGGATAAGAAACAATAGATTGATAGACCCGGACCTTTTTGCCATTATTGGTAAAGCGGTCCGGGTTTTCATGCGTTAGAAAAAGGCAGCAAATCGGAAATAAACTGTGACATAATAGATGAATACTTAGTAGAACAAGGGAAATAGTGCAGCAGAGAACATTCGTTACATGAGGAGGGTTTGTGTTGTATAACAGTTGGAAATCCATATCAAATCTATGGAAATGGATTCAGTACAGTTTTAAGGCCAAGCTGATTCTCTCTTTCTTTGGTGTTGCCTATTTGGCCATATTTATAACCGGTATGATTTATTATCATCGAATGTCTGAGAGCGTGGAGAGAAATACACTCGCCAATATAGAGAAGCTGGCAGATCAGACGGTGGAGAGGCTTGAGCTGCAAATGGGTGGTATTCAGAATGAGGCATGGGCATTTTTTACCGATTCGGTGCTACAGCAATTTCTCGAAGGCATGTCAGTGGATACGACAAAAAAGATACTTTATCAATCCAAAATTCATATGACACGGTTAAGAAATGACCAAATTTCCATTATTGCCATCTATGATAAGCAGGGTCATCAATTTAATAGTGGGGAAAGAAATGTCGTGGATTTGGATGGACAAAGAAGCGACTTTGATTATGAAAGCTTAATGGAGCAGGAGAAGGAGACGCTGTTTCGTTTGATTAATCAGGATGATAGTACTCCGCAGTGGCATGTGGGGCGATCGGTGCCGGAAGACCTGCTGGAGCCCGAGTATACGCTCAGTTACATTCAGCCACTTAAAAAATTAAACACCTACAGCCAAAAGCTAGTTGGCGTAATGCGCATTGATATGCGGGGGAAGGTGTTGAAAAAAGCGTTGGCTGATATGGACCCGAATGGCATGCATAACTTCAGTATTGTGGATGGTGACAGAAATATTATTGCCAGTGAGGATGATCAAACGATCGGACACTCGATACTGCATGATCCGGGGTTCTCAATTAATGATTTTTCGGGTATAAAGGGTCAGGGGAAAATGGTTATGGATGGCAAGCAATACGTCACCATTTACCGTAAATTCAATAACTACGAAATGATGCTGGTTGGAAAAATACCGCTTAATACGATATTGGCGGATGTAAAGAAGGTACGCAATGATGCGATTACAATCGGCTTGCTTAGCTTGTTGGTCGCCATGCTGGCCTCGTATCTCATTTCAAGCAGGATGATTAAGCCCATACATAGGCTTCGCCACCATATGAAACGGGTGGAGATGGGGAATTTCAACGTTTCGGTACCGATTCAAACCTATGATGAAATCGGCTTTCTCGGCGTTAGTTTTAACAGGATGATAAAGAAAATCGATAGATTGGTCAAAAAAAATGTGGAGGCCAATCTACTTAAAAGGGATGCCGAATGGCTATCTCTGCAAACCCAGATTAATCCCCATTTCCTGTATAATGCGCTGGGTACGATTGATGCGATTGCCGCCATCGACGGCAACGAATCTATCAGCTTTATTAGCCAGTCGCTCGGCGGAATGTTTCGCTACAATATTAGCGGAGGTCAATATGCCACTTTGCGGGAAGAGGTTCATCAGGTACGGCTATATTTGTCGATTCAGCAAATCCGTTACGAAGATCGGTTCTCTTATAAATTTAACGTGGAGCCTGAGCTAGAGCAAATCCGGCTGCCTAAGCTGATTTTACAACCTATTATCGAAAATACATTCAAACACGGCATAGAGCATATGCAGCGGGGAGGAATGATTACGATTATGGCCAGAGCGCTTGATAGGGAGTGGGTATTTATTCAAATCAGTGACAATGGAACCGGAATTGAGACCGGGCGGCTGCAAGCAATCAGGGAAATGATGCAGGATCCTTACAACTATAAGCAGGCGCAGCCCTTGAACAGAGATCGGGTATCCATTGGTTTACAAAACGTCAATCAGCGATTAAAGCTGTTCTGCGGGGAAAAAGCCGGATTAACCATTGATAGTGAGTATGGGGCTGGCACGTCCGTTTCTTTTGTTGTGCCATTAAACGTAATGAGGGGTGAAGAAGATGCTGAAAGTGCTGATCGTTGACGACGAGCCATTCATGAGAAAAGGTGTTTTCTGCAAAATAAACTGGCAAGCTATGCAGCTGGAATTTGTCGGTGATGCAGTCGATGGACAGGACGCACTCCAGCAAATTCAAGACAAAAAACCAGACATCGTATTGACTGATATTCGCATGCCTGTGATGGACGGTCTATTGCTGCTGGAACGGGCGAGACAAATAGATAATAACATTCAATTCGTTGTCATTAGTGGGTATGATGATTTTCAATATGCACGTAAGGCCATGAACTTCGGGGTGGTCCATTACTTGTTGAAGCCGGTAAATGCACTGGAATTGGCGGAGGTGCTGGAGAAGTTAAAGGCACATTTTCTGGCTAAAGACAGTGAGCAGGATTACCGCAGCTTGTTACTCAGACATTACGAGGCGAATAGGACGTCACAGCGTGAGCGCATGTTGACATGGAGAATTCAGGAAGAAGCTCGCGAACTGCAAGATCATGAAGACCTAGCGCAGGTCGTACGAATGCAAGCCTCGGACTTTACTCTATTTGTTATTCGTATACGTCCGTATTCCTTTCCTCATAAAGGGTTTCATGTAGAGGACGAGCAGTTGATCTGGTTCGGTGTGCAAAATATTGTCGAGCAATTGCTTGTTCAATCAGGTCATAATGGCAGCGCATTTAGACATGCCTATCATTCTGATGAAATGATTGCCATTCTCCCAACAAGGGGAAGGGGGAACGGGCACGACTTTCCGAATATCGCGAGTCAAGCCCTTTATGCCTTGCGCCAGTATTTGCAGCTGGAAGCGGCAGTCGGCATCAGTAATTCGAATGCTCCAGGTGCAAGCTTGAAGAATGCCTATGAACAAGCTCGAATGGCGGTACGGGGAGAGGTTTTGCATGGAACAGGCAAAGTGTATTCCTATTCTGCGCTTCGTGTGTCAGCTTCCAAGGAACGAGCCGGAGGACCGACAATTATTGCAGTTGATCAGGAAATTGTATTTGCGAAATTATTGCAAAACAAGGATGAGGAGCGCATCAGCCAGTGGCTGGAGCAGCAGTATCTAAGCTTGTGTAGTTTACCGGAGGCAGGCTATTTAGACTTTGAGAAGCTGTCTCTGCAGATCTATTCTCTGCTTAGAAGATGTTTAAGCGAGTATATCGATTCTAGTGAGCTTATTCTAAACGAGCAGCAGCATTTTCTTGAAGTTCTACTGTCCTGTCGTTCCTGGCAGGTGGCGAAGGATGCGCTTTTTCAAACGGCTCGTACCGTTATGCTGCTCATCCCAGATGACAAAGGGGCTTCGAATGATGATGTTATTGATGAAGTAAGGCATTACATTGATCATCATTACTATGAAAATATTACGCTGACGTGGGTGGCGGACCATTACTTTATTCATCCCAACTATTTCTGCAAGCTGTTTAAGATGCGCAGCGGTGAAAACTTCAATAATTATCTTACGAAGGTGCGGTTGAATCATGCCGTTCGTCTGATGTCCAATGTCGATCTGAAGCTGGCGCAAATTGCCGGTATTGTCGGTTATGACAGTCATGCTTATTTCAGCAGCGTTTTTCGCAAGATGTACGGTGTATCTCCCAAAAAATACCGTGATGATATCCTCGCATCGTGTTAAGAAATCGAAAATTGAATAGTTAATATATTGATTTTTTCTCCTTTTAGAACCCCTTATGATAAGGAAGTACACAATACAAAGGAGGTAAAGGAATGCACAGTAATTTAGGAGTTTTAACGAAACGATTTGGCATCGTTATCGTCACTGCGATGATGCTTGTTATGGCGGCGTGTGGCCAAGGGGGCAATTCAAATGAAGGAACGACAGCTCCGAAACAAACAGAAAAAGCAACGGACAGCGCCACAAATGAAAGCGCAGTCAACCAGGAGCCGATAGAAATTACCGTTTGGGATAAAGCGAAGCCGGATGACATATTGAAGCCGGTATATGATGAGATTTTTGCGGAATTTGATGCAAAGTATCCTCATATCAAGGTGAAGCATGAGGTTCAGCCTGCCGGTAACAATGACCGGGAAGTGTTCGTCACTTCAATGGCTGGCGGGAACGGCCCGGATGCTTACGCTGCAGCTTACTTTCCGATTATGAGCGATTGGGCCAAACAGGGCTTTGCTCTAGATCTGACGTCCTTCTGGGAGACGTATGCCGATAAGGATCAGTACCTCCCTTCAGCAATGGCAGCTGGGACTATTGATGGGAAGGTCTACGGTATCCCGAATAATATGTATACCATGGGACTTCTATACAATAAGAAGCTATTTGAAGAAGCGGGTCTGGATCCGAATAAAGCGCCTGCCAACTGGGATGAATTTGTTGATTATGCTAAAAAGCTGACAATGCCGGACAAAAATCAATACGGTTATGCTTTGCTTGGCATGGATTGGGCAGATTGGTGGTTTGAGTATTATGTGTGGCAAGCAGGTGGAGATCTCACAACCAAGAATGAGGACGGTTCTGTCACTCTAGACTTTAGCAAGCAGCCGGCTGTAACTGCGCTGCAATTTTATAAGGATCTAAAGTGGAAACACAAGGTTGTTCAGAAAAATATCGTGCAGGATATCGGGGATAATCAGAAGGACTTCTTCCTGGGACGTGTAGGAATGATCCTATCTGCCTCTGACTGGTTTGCAGGAGTTGTACAGGGCGGAATGGACTTGAACGACATTGGCTTTGCGCCATATCCGGTTGGACCTGCAGGCGTTGCGCCTTCGCAAACGGGTGGGCAATATTGGATTATTAATCCAAAGGTACCCAAAGAAAGACAGGATGCGGCATTGACTTATGTGGCTTTCAGAAATTCCAAAGAATCGCTGGAGAAAATGTTGAAGTTTCAGTCTGAAAATGGTGTTTTGCCTAACTTGCTGTCCGTCCGGAAGGACGTAGATGCATCACAGTTTTCAAGTAATGTGCCTGCAGATCTGGTGAGCAGCGTGACTAAGACAGCGGAAAACGTCCAACTGGAGTACTTTCTGAAGGAACGTCTGGGAAGCTTTGTCGTGAAGGCGATCCAGAAAGTATTGACAGATGAGAACGCAGATCCGCTTGCTGAATTGACGGCTGCAGAGAAATTGGCGCAAAAGGAAGTCGCTGATCCGTACAACAAGGAAATTAAGGAATAAAGAGTAAAGTCTCGAATATTTCCTCAGGGATCGATATGGGCAGGCAGCTTATGCTAGTTCAACCATTCCCTGAGGAATTTATTTAACGGAGGTAATCAAGCTGGACATACCGTCACAATCTAAAGTTTTGTTGCTTAAGCCGCCGCGTAAACGCCGCAAAATCAACTGGATAGCGATTCTTTTTTTAACGCCTGCAGTTGTTGCTTTCCTGATGTTTAAATATATTCCGTTGATACGGGCCGTATATATGAGTTTTTTTGATTACAACCTGATGAATCCCCCCGGCCATTTTGAAGGACTGGGTAACTATTTATTGTTGTTTAAGTCATCGATTTTTTGGACGGCATTTGGCAACACACTTGCTTTCAGCGCGTTATATATCGGATTGACCTTCTGGGTGCCGATCGTACAAGCACTATTTTTAAATGAAATTCATCGCAATAATTCGCTGTTCCGGGTGCTGTATTTACTGCCCGCAGCAGTTCCAGCTGTAGCTGGATTGGTGCTCTGGAAGTGGATGTATAATCCCGATTACGGACTTTTGAACGAGTGGCTAGGCCTTGTTGGACTTGGTCCATATAACTGGTTAAGCGATCCGGCAATCGCCAAGTTGGCAATCGTTATCCCGAGTATGCTCGGGGGCGGCATCAATGTGCTCATCTATTATTCAGCACTAAGAAGCATACCGGAAGAAACGGTTGAGGCGGCTAAAATAGATGGAGCGAATCCTTGGCAGCGAATCCTTAGAGTGATATTCCCCGGGCTCCGATTCATCATTGGTATTCAGTTCATCGCGTTTATCGCTTCTGTATTTCTATCGTTCGAACCGATGTACATTATGACCGGAGGCGGTCCTGTTGATAGCACGCGTGTACTGACGATGCTCGTATTTGAGTATGCATTCAAATCATATCGCTTTGGTCTGGCAGGTGCAATTTCTTTAATTATGTTTTTGTTAATAGCGGCCATCACCATGGTACAGCTGCGGTTATCAAAGGATCAGACACAATAGGGAAGGAAAGGAGGGCTACAACATGAAATCCAATCGAATTCGAGAGAAAGACGCGGGCAGCCTTAAGCTGGCAGCTTATATCATTACGGTTGTGTTTATTGCCGTGAGTTTGATTCCGATGGCCTGGATGCTCAGTTCGTCACTTAAAGATGGGAAGTCGATCTATTCTCTTCCCCCCAAATGGATACCTTCTTTGCCGCAAGCTGTCTCCATAATAATTGATTATAGCGGAACTACTGCGACCGATGAGCAATTCTATGAGCGGGAGGCCGCCAAAGCGACGTGGTATACATGGAAGAAGTTCCAGAATGAAGCGATTGGCGAATTGAAAGTTATTGGGATGAAAGATGATCACAAAATATTCGAGGCCATAACGCCCTCTTATCTATTCACGGCAGGAAGGCCCGAAATTGTGCCTGCTCAAGTCTTTACCGATGAGATGATGAAGGTGAAGCTTCCGATCATTCGCGATAAGGGTTATACCCAATTTAAGGCGTATGCAACTGGCGTTGCTTTAGACAGGGCAGAGACGCAGAACTTACAAGAGGGTATTACCGCCGATCAAAGCCTTAGCATACAAGTTGGCGCATTTCTTGATAAGGCCCAGTTCATGCAAGGATCATTGCTAGCCATTCATCAGGCGGGCAGCTGGGCGCACTTTTTTGATAATTATAAGGTTATCTGGAAGACGAAGGGCCTTGATTCGGGAGTTGGCTTACAGACCTACATTGGCAACAGTATATTCGTTACGGTTGTTACTATTTTGCTTCACATTTTGATTGGCGGTACCGCTTCCTACGCCTTGTCTAGGCTTGTTAGCAGGAAATGGGGAGTCGGCTTGACGATGTTCTTTGTAGCTACGATTATGATTCCGGAATTTGCTGTGCTTGTCCCCTTGTATTTGACCATCGAACAGATGGGACTGGTAGATACGCTATGGGGAATCATCCTGCCGCATTCCGCATGGGGAATCGCTATCTTTTTATTCAAAGGCTTTTTCGATCAGCTTCCGGGAGAACTGCTTCAAGCTGCCCGTATTGACGGGGCTTCGGAGTACCGCATTTATTTTACGATGGTTATTCCCTTGTCGATTCCAATTTTTACGACGATTGGCGTCATGTCTTTTATGGCGACATGGAATGAGTTTTTGTGGCCGCTTGTTGTGGGGCGCAAGGAAGAGGTTTGGACGTTAACAGTAGCCATAAACAGCTTTACGAGTAATCAGTCGATGGGACCCCATATTGTAATGTCAACACTTGCAATAGCAACAATTCCGCTACTGCTTGTGTTCATCAGCTGTCAAAAGCTGATTGAACGTGGGGTGGCATGGACAGGTGTTAAAGGATAAATAATGATCAAAGGAGTACAGAGAGATGCAGAAGCTTAAAATCGCCGTAATTGGTGCGGGATCGATATCAGACGAACATTTAAAGGCGTATCGAAACCATCCGGATGTAGAAATTTATGCGATATGTGATATAAACGAGGAACGCGCAAGGCTCAAAGGTGCAAAGTATGGAGCTTCCAACATCTTTTCAAGCTATCAGGAGCTGCTGGCGGACAGGGAAATCGATGCAGTCAGCGTGTGCACCTGGAATGTGTCACATGCTGAAATCAGTATTGCTGCGCTTGATGCCGGCAAGCATGTGCTTGTGGAGAAGCCGCTATGCAAAACGGTAGAGGAAGCCTTGCTTATGCAGGAAGCGGTGAAGCGTAGCGGGAAGCTGCTGCAGGTTGGCTTTGTCCGCAGATATGATGCAAATGTGCAAATGTTAAGGTCGTTTCTAGATAAGGGAGAATTTGGCGATATCTACTATGCTAAGGCTTCCTCTCTGCGTCGACTGGGCAATCCGGGCGGATGGTTTGCTGATATTGAGCGCTCTGGCGGTGGGCCGCTAATTGACATCGGTGTGCATATGATCGACCTTTGCTGGTATCTGATGGGCAAGCCGAAGGTGAAGTCCGTAAGCGGCAATACGTATCGAAAGCTCGGTAACCGCGCAGATATTCAGCATCTATCATTCTACAAAGCAGCAGATTGGGATCCGGCGACGAATACAGTCGAGGATTTGGCTAACGCCTTGATCCGTTTTGATAACGGCGCTTCCTTGATGGTGGATGTCAGCTTCTCACTTCACATCAAAGAGGATGAAAGATCAGTTAAGCTGTATGGGGACAAAGGCGGCTTCGAAATTGATCCTTCACTACTTATGGTAACGGAGAAACATAATACAATCCTGAATATCGTGCCACAAGTTGATCATGCCAGTCTTGACGTTGATTCCGCATTTCAGAATGAAATCAATCATTTTATCGACTGTGTTCAAACTGGACAGCAGCCGTTAAGTCCGGTTGATGACGGAGTGGAGCTTATGAAAATACTGTGCGGAATCTATGAGTCGGCAGCGAAGGGTGTGGAGGTTATCCTATGATCCTTGTTTCTAACAAAATTGGCGTTATTGTGGACAGCTTTCGGGCTGGCGTAAAAGAGGGCTTGATAAAGGCGAAAGAGGTCGGAGCTGATGGGGTACAAATCCATGCTGCTTCCGGGGATTTCGTTCCGGATAAGCTGATCCCTGCCGCTCGCCAGGAATGGAAAGCCTATATAGCTTCACTAAGGCTGGAAATATCCGCATTAGTTGGTGATTTAGGCGGCCACGGCTTTCAGGACAAACGGGCGAATACCGAGAAGATAGCTAAATCTAAGCAAATATTGGATCTGGCTGTTGAGCTCGGAGCAAACGTTGTGACCACTCATATTGGAGTCGTGCCTGAAGATAACAATAGTGAGATTTATGAAGCGATGCATTTCGCTTGTGCCGAGCTGAGTGCGTATGCCGAAAGTATGAATGCCTTTTTCGCTATTGAGACAGGACCAGAGACAGCTGCAACCTTAAAGGGTTTTCTCGACGGACTTGGCTCCAAGGGCGTATCTGTCAATTATGATCCGGCTAATTTGGTTATGGTGACGGGGGATGATCCCGTTCAAGGCGTGTATACGTTGCGTGATTATATCGTTCATACCCATGCTAAGGATGGAGTGCGTCTGCGTGAATCGGACCCACGTCAGATTTATGGGTCGCTTGGCTATGAGCTGCTTGATCATGAGCAGATCGCGGAAGCTGCCGAATCTGGCGAATTTTTTCGCGAGGTTCCTCTAGGCGAAGGCAGCGTAAACTGGCATGGCTATTTGCAGGCACTGACCGATATTGGATATACGGGATATTTAACGATTGAACGTGAGGTTGGCACGAATCCCGAAGCGGATATTATTAAAGCGGTGCAGTTTTTGAAAAAATTCAAGAGTTAGCTTAGCGGGGTCTCACTAATATCTGAACGGCTTAAAGGAGAGAAGTGGATATCGCTTCTCTCCTTTGTATTTTTGGAATCGATAATCTTTATTGAAGCGAAAATGAGATTAACCTAACGGGCTGATACTGCTAATTGACCCCAAGTAAGATAAGAAACAAAAGCACCCTTTTGAGGTGCTTAAGCTGATACTATTTCGGGCGTCGAGTAGCCGCTTCATAGTCAAAAGGCATTAATACCGAAATATTCAAAATCCAAAAGCCTTGCTGTGTCTAGGAAAATCATCACTGATAACGTCAGTGTACCGAAGAGTTTGCACACCTTGAGATGATTGCGACCATGATTTACAAGCTGACAAAAGATGCAACGCCAGAACAGCTTAAGGCTGCTGGACTTGGTGCTCATTATGTGGCTCATGACAGCGCCTTGTTTTATGAGAATGCAGGCGGCGTACCCTTTACGGCTACGTACATTCAGGCCAAAGGTGATCCGATTGCGGATCTATATGAGGACATAGCGGCGGAGGAGAAGGTTAGGGCGACGTATCAGTGGCTAATTGATCTTACGGATGATGTGGATCTGCAGGATAGCTTGAAGTATTTGCGGGAGCGGGAGATTATACACTCTCTGCGGTTCGGGAAGCGGTGGAAATACTTAAGGATAAGCGGGATGAGAAGATATTCTATTAGAAGGAACCTCTCTGCAGGGTACTGCGGGGAGGTTTTTTTTGTTTGTGTACAGAATTTTACAGAGGAGAATAGTCCACCATCCAATACTAATTGTATGGAAAAGAGTCTAGATAAACAGTATACTTGCTATAATTGTTTTTTGTTGAGGTGAATATCAAATGGATGAAATCGATGAATCAAAACAGCTTGTATTACAAATCGGCGGTGCCTTGAAAAAGTACAGAAAAGAAAAAAACATGAGCTTAGACGAATTAGCGGAATTAACGGGTGTAAGCAAACTTACTCTGGGGAATATCGAACGTGGCGATACAAATCCAACTTTGGCGATTATTTGGAAAATTTCAAAAGGCATGTCTTTACCGCTGTTGGCTTTGTTGAAATCAGAAGAGCCTGTTAGTTTGTATCGAGCGGGAGAAGGACTGCGGTTTTCTAATGATCAAAAAAATTGGATCATTGAACCAGTCTTTAAACACACAAGCAACGATATTGAAATGTGTCGGGCTTACTTACAGCCGAATAGCTCGTATCACCCTGAAGGTCATCATGCGAATACAAATGAAATTGCGACAGTAATGACGGGTTCCATTGAAATTCAAGTCAATGGAGAGGTTTACACATTGAATCAATATGATACGATCAGTTTTCGTGCAGATTGTCCTCACTCTTATACCAATCATACGAATAGCGAAACAGTGCTCCATATATGCTTAAAGTATGATTTCTAAAAGTCAGAAATCCTACTTATTTAATACAACTCCGAATTCCATGACGGGAATTCAGAGTTGTATTTTTGTTTGCAGATGATTTTATGTATATTATATAATACCACTTGTTAAAAATAATATACTATAATATACTTTTATTATTCGCGCGGATGTTATTTCATAGTTTTTCAATCAGTAGGAAACAAATTATACGTATAAATTCAGGAAGGAGAAATGAAGAATGTCGAACAAACAAAATAAAAAAGCCGTACCATCTTCTATCGGACTGATAATTCTCGGCATTATTGTTATTGCAGCTAATTTACGTGCTCCTTTAACCTCAGTCGGTCCTCTAGTGAGTTTCATAAGGGATGACGTTCTTATTTCAAATACATTAGCCGGCCTGATAACAACGGTACCTTTGCTTGCCTTTGCTTTATTATCGCCACTAGTACCAAAATTAGGACGAAGGTATGGTGTTGAACGTATCATTTTGATTGCCCTAATCTTTCTGACTGTTGGCATTGTAATACGTTCTTTATCTGGCATAGCTAATTTGTATATTGGGACAGCAATTCTTGGTTTCGCAATTGCCATATGTAATGTATTATTGCCAAGTTTAATCAAAAGGGATTTCCCAAATAAAATTGGCTCCATGACAGGTATTTACTCCATTTCAATGAGTTTATTTGGAGCAATCGCATCGGGAATCAGTGTACCGCTAGCCGTGAACGCAGGTCTAAAATGGCAGGGAGCATTGGGAATATGGGGGATTCTAAGCTTTGTATCGATTCTCTGTTGGCTACCCCAATTAAGAAATCAAACGAAGCAAACAACCACGATGAGTCAACAGATAGCCAGTAATGATGTGAATGTTTGGAAATCCCCTCTTGCCTGGCAAGTAACCTTGTTTATGGGTATACAGTCCATGGTTTTCTATGTGTTGATCGCATGGTTGCCTGAAATTTTAAAGCAGCAAGGAATTGACTCAAACCAATCAGGATGGTACCTCTCGATAATGCAGTTAGCTCTGCTTCCATTTACTTTTATTGTGCCCGTTATTGCTGGGCGCATGTCTAGTCAACGTTTGTTAGTGGTCATCATAACCATTTTGCTTTTGACGGGAACGCTCGGACTTCTATATGGAAGCTCCAATATCATTCTGTTATGGATCATAATACTCGGAATTGGTGGAGGCTGCGCCTTTAGTTTGTCCATGATGTTTTTCGGATTACGTACTGAAAATGCGCATCAGGCAGCGGAACTGTCTGGCATGGCGCAATCGATCGGATATCTTCTTGCCGCAATCGGTCCTGCCCTTATAGGATTTCTGCATGATTTGACAAATAGTTGGAATCTACCACTTTTCATTCTGCTTGGCGCTTCGGTCTTACTCTTTTTAGTCGGTATAGGAGCAGGAAGAAACCGTTTTGTAGGTAGCCGAAATAGTTATGAACTGCCACAGAAAGGACGATGAATAGGTTTGACAAAATTATTGTGGCAATTGATAAAGCTGAAATAACGAACAAACCCCTCGATGCAACCGTTGAATAGCCTGAAACAAACAAGCTCAAGTTACCTTGGTTAATGTCAGCCAGGAATATGTATCGAAGGCTTTCGACAGCTAAATTGGCGTTCGTTGATTATCATTGAAAGTGGATAATCGCTAACAAACAAAAAACTAGGGCCCCAAAGTGGCCCTAGTTTTTTACAAGCGTCAATCATGATCAGCTCAATCGATTAAATTAGCAATGATTTGACTCCTAATTGAAAAAAATGAGTGTTAATTAGATTCTATGAGTCCAGTTGTTATTAAATCTTCAATGTTCAGATACATGGTTCCTTTGTATTTCTTAATACGAATGTCACTTAAAGTAAAGTCGCCATCCGTCGCCTTTTTGTATTCCGCTGTCAAATTAATATCCACTCTGACGATTTCGAAGCCGACATATTTGCCTATCGTAATGATGTTGGCATTGCTATTGCCAAGTTTGCTTACGCCTTCGATTTCAGACAGCATAGATAATGAAATCCATCCCTTGCTCATCAGTGGCGGCAATGCTTCTTTATTCTCTGCTGCAGCTACATAATTGGCGTCAAAATAATCTGGATATCCTTTATACCCTGGTAGTTTGGATTCTTTCTCTGTTGGTGGCGCACCAACAACACGGAATTCAGGGAAATTTGCAATTGTCTTGGTAATGGAATCAATCTCGGCTAACTCTTTTTGGGTATTCAGGGCGTTGGTTGCAGCGGGACCAAACGATATCACTCCATCAGCACTGAAAAATATCGGGATACCATCGATCGTGTAAGAGGCCCCTTTAAAGGATGGACTATTAACTTGAATCACATTCGCTTCTGCAGACCAATAAACGGAGTTACCTGTTGCTTCCCCAACGATTCGAATTGGGATGTAAGTGTTGCCATTTTGCGTAAAGGGTTCTGCTTGCAATGCTTTCTTCTGGCCGTTCACAACTGCTGTTTTGTTGCCAATCGTAAATGTAATCTTTAAATCATCCTTTTTGCCCGTAACTTGTTTAAGTTTTGCATCATAACCAATTTCCATCTTCAAATTTCCAAATAATTCTCTGAAGGGAACGAAGGAAACTCCATTCTTGCTTACTGATTTAGATTTGAGCGGGACTCCATCTACAAAAATATAAGCTCCTTTATTGGCTGCTGATACAGGAATAACACCTATACTGAACAATAAAACGCAAATCATAGCAGTAATCGACAATCTCTTCAAAGAAACGCCTCCAGAACTAGATTTTTTTTCCACTATTTACTATCTTACTATCATTTGGAACTCTGTCAATAAAAAAGATAGTTATTTTGTCGAAATGTGACACAAGTATTCAATGTTTTTTCGAATTCCCTCAAATAAAGAGGCTAACCTAATTGCAGCTTAAGCTCATCAATCGTTTTACATACTTTGGGCTGTCGGTCGGTTCACGATCTCAGCATGAAAAAGCATCGACCACGCAAATTTATGCTCAGCTCCGCGGAGAGCGTCGGAGAGAACGTTATCGCCGATTTTTTTTAGAATTTAGTTAATCAGGTTCAATAGTATTGTTGGATGCCTTTAATTATTCAGTCTTTCATTGAACTAACGGGCATGATAGTTTAGAGGTAAATATTTACATAATAACATGTGGTCGGTATAATTTAAGGGTATTGAGCAAACAGCCAAAGGGGTGTTTTTAATTGGAATTTGGACTTTCCCGTAAAAAGTTTAACGCCAAAAGACCAGGGTCTCTTGTTAGTACAATTACCGGAGTCTTAGAACATCTTTCGTCATTGTATGCGAATATTGGTGAGTCCAGAGAGAAAAATGGCATTTGGTCTTTACCAGAAAGCACTCCAACATGCACTACATGTAACGGTACAGGTACAATCCTTGGTGATATTGATTCAAGTCGTATGGTCGCAACTGAACTCTCGCTTAAAAAAGGAGCTGTGCTTTTATGGGCGGGTACTAACTGCGGACCTGTTGTAAAGATTAGAGAACTGGCTAAAATGATCGGGATTGACTTTGAAAGCCCACTGGTTGAGCAAGATAAGCAATTTACCGATATTTTACTTTATGGATATGATAAGGAACCTGTAACATACGTTTACAAGAAAAGGGAACATAAAAACTATTATCGTGGGTGCGTTTTCGATTTGAAACATATGCGTGATACAGGAACAACTAGTAAAGGAAACCTTTGGGCAATAAAATTATTCTCCGAACATGGAAAGTGTCCAAATTGTACCGAAAGCTTGTTGGAACAGGAACGCTTGGTTATGGGGAGTTCCCTTTCAGATGTGTTGAGAATGCCGATCTCAGAATCACTATTAGTTGTCCAGAAATTACGTAATTGCCTCGACAAACAAGTATTAGATAATTTTTGCGAATTGATTAATGATCTGGAATTGCGTCTATCATATCTAAATAAAATTGGTCTAAAGTCTCTTTCAGCTTTCGATGTTAGAGTCTTGGTGAATCCGTAAATTGGTTAAGCTCTAAACATTCCTGTTGAGGCTAAGAAATAGTCTTTGTCAAAAAAGGAGCACCTCGGTATGATGGGTTTGTCGACAACACATCAAGGAGGCGCTCTTACTATGAAGTTTAAGCAATCAGACGCACAAAATCAACGGATTGAACAAATTAC
>NZ_JBFTPA010000027.1:0-55650 GCF_056398245.1 Paenibacillus sp. 01T47 | reverse complement strand
GCCCGAACTCAAAGAGTATTATAAGAATTTAAAGACTGAGAATCTTGAGGGAGAATTGATTCTAGATACGGTTCAGGAAATAAAATCACTAATTGATCGAGTCGAAGCTTTTATCTTGGAACAAAACAAATGATTAAGCTAACGGGCAGTTTACTTCAATCCGCAAGTTTTATTTAGAACAATTTGATAAATGATCGGAAGTGACTAATGAACATTCGTCTGTTGAATGACTCTGATGCCCAAGTGTATAGAGAAGTAAGGTTACGTGCATTGAAAAATGACCCCGATGCATTTGGATCAACGTATGAGCAAGAAGAAACTAAACCACTGGGGCACATTATAGAAAGAATACACCATACAAAAGATCAATTTACATTGGGATGTTTTGACGACAGTAACACATTAGTTGGCATTGTCAATTTTTCACGTGAAAACAGGCTTAAGACGGCACATAAAGGAAACATTTACGGTATGTACGTAGAGCCTCAATTTCGAGGACGGGGGGGGTAAGTAAAGCCCTTCTATTAGCCTTGATTGAAAGAGCAACAAAAGAATGTGAAGGGTTGGAACAGATTCATTTGACGGTTGTGTCTAATAACAAATCAGCAAAACGCTTATATGTCTCGCTGGGGTTTGAAGTTTACGGTATAGAACCACATGCATTAAAGTTTGATGAACAGTATTTCGATGAAGACTTAATGATTTTAAGATTGCGACTTTTAAACTAAAGGGAAACGATAGTTGAGAAAAAATTGATAACTATGGAGGTTTAAACATATGGATGAAATAGTCGGAGCATGGTCTGCAGATGCTTTATTTGTACCGGGAACAAGTGATGAGATAATTTACTTTCTTGAATCCGGAGAAGGGTGGATAGAATACCTAAATTGGTCACTCTCCGAAATCGAAACATTTAAATGGTGGCGTAATGAGGAAGGGAGAATTAATATTAAAGGAGAAACCATTCATTCAAACTCTAAACCTCTGAAAAAGTCAAACAAAGTACATTCAAATTTAATAATAAGTTTCCAACAAGGAACTACGACAACAGATAAACCCATAACTATCCTGTCAGTAGAAAACGATAACCTATTCGAAACAAATAAATATGGTTTAGTGAAAAGAATAATTGAAAAAAATTATTTTGCTAAAAGACTGATACTTTTAAATAAAAGTTAATTTTAACTGTGCACGATTTTTTAAGCTAATGGCTAATGATAGTTGAACATACAAAGAGCAGTTTGCTACGGCAGCTGCTCATTTCTTTGTTAAGCTAACGGGCAGGATTGCTCAATAACATCACGAACTTAAATTCAAGGTAATTGCTCTACACATGAATCAGTTTTGAAAGACAACTCAAGTTAATGGTATGTGGCATAAACCTTTTGTTGCTCATTCAAATCGCTAATTCCAATGAGTTATTTTAAATTCTTCGTTTTGGTAGGAGGACTAATAAATGCGAAAGTTTTTTATGTTTATTTTGCCCATAATAATCTTAACTTTATCAGGATGTATTCAATCAGCGGTCAATGATTATAGGGATGGTCAGCCGGAAATTCTCATTTTGCCCAACGAGTATCGTTTATATGGGGGCAACCCTGGGCTTAATTTTATCCGAAAAAAACCTGATGGTTCTCCACAAGTAGTTGAACCTAGTGTAGAAAAAGTCGGATGGAATGATGTCTATGTGCTTTACAAAAGAGTCGATTATGATAATAAAACGGAGCATGGACTTCTGGATACAGAAAAGGGAACAATTGAAAAACTTGATTCAAACATTGATATTCAGAAACAGTTGAACGAGAGGGGTATTGGTCCAATCGAGATGTTCGATGTGAACGAACTTGTGGAGAAGAAACGCAAAGAATTGGAAGGGTAACCAGTTGAAATCGACAGCTGCAAGTTTGATGCTACTCTATTGAGGGCTTTCTATACTCGAATAAGCACGTGAGTACGTTACTGAAATGTTGGCGTTTGTAAAAGTTTATGAGTAAGGAAATCACCTTTAAAGCTGAGTAGATAGCATTTTGGAAGATACTTGATTGAACTAACGGGAAACGATAGTTAAACAATCAAGGGGCAGCCTGCTATGGCAACTGCTCCATTTTTTTATTAAGCTAACGGGCAAGGATAATTCAATCATTTCACGAATATGTTAAATATTAAGCTATTTATGATTTTCACAAATTTTAGGATTTACGAAACTACAGAAGACATTGTAGGTGATACAGGTTGAAAGGATTTATGCTACTCGTTAGTATACTTTTACTCATGACAGGTTGTAATTCAATTGATAACCATTATGTACACTTTAATCCTTCAAAGGTTAAGGTAGGTGATCAAATAGCGGGATTAACATTGATCTCTATTAATTATGATAAAGAAACGGAAACCGTGAATGCTTATTTTGAAGGTGAAGTTGAAATATCGGGATACTATATGGATTCAGGGTTCTTTGCTCCTGATATTACGAGTCATTTACCTAAAGCGACTTATGAAGAATCACATGAGAATAGTTTTAGATTAGAAAATATGCCGGGATTTGATAGTGAGCATAGAATGGGAACAATTTTAATTAAAGATTATGAAATCCATACCAGGAATACAGACTTAATTAATCAAGCTGAATTTGTAAGAAAGATTGAATAAGATAGTTATAATTCGGATGTCTGTACCTTCTCATAGAACCATATTCACGCTTCGAACCATTCAGCTGTCGGTATGGTTGTTACGCTAACTGGGAACGATAGTTGAACAATCATGGAGCAGTTTGCTGCGGCAGCTGCTCCATTTCTTTGTTAAGCTAACGGGCAGGTTGATTCCAATATGCGCTATACTTTCAAAGTAACAGTAATGCTCGTTATTCTTCAAAAATGTCGTATTCAGGAGGTGTATCTTAATGGGGAAGACATTCTGCAAAAGAACTAAAAAGATGATGGTAAATGGTTCTCAATTCCACTGCGTTATTAATGAGATTCCTAGTAATAAATTTGTGAATTTTAAGGTCTATTCATCAAAAACCTCATATTTTGAAGTCTTATTTACATGGGAAGGTAGCTGGCATTTCATCCCACATAAGCCAAGTAATTGTGAACGTTTAATTAGATATGCGATTGAAAATGGATGGGAATTTAGTCATGAAAAGAAAACGTTGAAAATAGAACAAGGAGATTTTCTCATTGATAAATTAGGACTAACTTCACATAATCCTCATTAAGCTATCGGGCAGGATAATTCAACTATGTACCTGAATTTATAATTAATAATCGATAGAATTGAGGGTTAGGAATGCCCATTCTAAAAGAGTTTGATTTAGACATACCCTATACAAAAGAAGCTGGAACACCTGAAGATTATGAAGCATCTTGGAAACATAAACGAGTTCAATTTCGCGATCAAATCCGATGTATCACTTCTTTATATGAAAGATCTTTTGATAAATTCAAGACAACTGATTCATGGAAAGTATTAATTGAATGTGTGGATGAAATCATTGATCCGCGAGTCAAAGACTATTCAGGTGTTTGTACTGTTCAAGTTCAATTTCATGTTGATTCATTTTTCACTATGAATGATCAGGAAAAAAAAGATACAACATTTAAATTATTGAGGAGAGGAATTGATAAGCTTATTTCTGAAAAATATTGGGATTCAGCTCCATTCGAACTAGCATTTGAAAAAGTGAAAAGAGCTGAATTGAAAAATGATTGGTATTGGAAAAAGCCTATTATAAGCCCTGATAGAAAACTAAAAGCAAGTATATATATAATTCATGAAGTAGCGGTTGTAAAAGCTTACTTAATTGTTAGTGATAAAAAAAATGTAGAGATACTCCGCTCAGAGGTTTTTAGGGATCGACCGAATGAATGGGCCTATGCGCGGTACTTAGGTGAAATATTATGGTCATCACCAAATGAGGTTGCTCTCTTTAATAAAAATAAAGAGATTGTTAGCAAACAAACTATAGATTAAGGGTACTAATAACTGAAAACATTCAACTAACAGGAAACGCTAGTTCAATACTGTAGGCAGATTAAAACCTCTCCTTAGAAGCAAACTAGATTTAATAGCTTCTAAAGGGAGGTTTTGTTATGAACTTAAATGAGTTGTGGAGGTTGTATGAAGCTGACAAACGTATTCAAGGGTTCAGTCCAAAAACATTAAAGGCATACGCCCTTCAGCACAAAATGTTAATACTGGAGCTAGGTGGCCTCGATATAACGGAGGTAACGTTAACAATGCTTAAGGAGTACTTGGCAAAACAAGCAGATCGGTTGAAGCCAAGCAGCCTAGGCCATCGAATTCGGTTTGTTCGTTCTCTTTTCCGTTACGCGTATGAAGAGACGTATCTGACTTCAAATCCCTCTCTAAAATTGAGAGAACCAAAATTAGATAAGAGCATTCCTAAGTTTTTGATTGAGGAAGACGTTATACACTTGAAGATCTCTTGTCAGTCACTCAGAGAAAGAGCGCTGCTTGAGTTTCTCTACTGTACCGGCTGCCGGGTTGGGGAGGTGGAGAAGATCAATATCGAGGACCTTAATTGGGAGAACTGCTCAGCAATCGTTAATGGCAAGGGTTCGAAGCAGAGAGAAGTTTACTTTACGACAGAGTGCAAAGTATGGTTAAAGAAGTCCCTGGCCAGTCGTGGGGATTCCTGTAAAGCCGTATTTGTAACCGATACTCATCCAACAAAACGTATGGCTATACCTACGATTAGATGGGCATTAAAACGGCTTGCAGATCGGGGAGAAATTGAAGCGAACGTATATCCTCATCGCTTTAGACATACTTATGCATGCCAGCTCCTTGATAATGGTGCTCCTCTAGATTTCATCCAAGGTATGCTTGGTCATGAGAAAGCATCAACCACACAAATTTACGCACAGCTCCGCGGCGAGCGTCGGAGAGAACTTTATCGACGATTTTTTTAATGCGTATTGGCGGCGGATACCCCTTTAGAAATCCGCCGCTATTCAACTGAAGGATAGGATAATTGAATAGACGGATCTCCTTTTTTGTTTAGCTAAAGGGGATGAATATCTTCTGTCGAAATACAGTAGATACTATTTTATGGAGGATATGCGAATGATGCAGCCGGAGCCGTCATTGGAGGTAATCAAACAATTATTTTTGAACGCAGGTTTGGAAAGGCATTGGGAGAAATACAATCAGTTAGTGAAGCCTGGTTTCTTCCTAGAACCGACTATAGCACCAGAAGATGAAATTCCTATCGGAAAAAGTAAGATTGGAGGGAACCCTGATATTCCAATGGGTTTTACGTGGCCGGACTGGGAAGGGCATCCAATGAGTTTTATAGCACAAATAAATTTAGAGGAATTTCCTATGTCTTCGATAGATCAGAATTACCCTGCCACTGGGATTCTTCATTTTTTTTATCCTTGTGATGATGATGTGCGTTTCTCTGATGAATTTTTATATGACGCCTTTCCAAAAGATCAAAACGTGGTGCTGTACACATCTGATTTATCCGATCTGAAACGAATTCAGGCAGATCCCGATATCATTTCATTTTCGAGTTGTTTAATGAATGTAAAATTTGAAAACATGATTCCGGTTAACTCACTTATTAATGAAAAACGTTTATTTGATAACGACGAGGAAGCGTATGTCCTCTACGAGAACTTCTGCTCTTCATATTATGAGATGTGTAATCATGATATTGGATTTCGCTTTTTTGGTTATATAAATGGATTACAGTATGACTTTCAAGATGCTGATACTGAGTTGTTATTTCAGGCAGATACCAATGATGAAATAGGAATGCAATGGGATTTATCAGGATTACTTTATTTTTATATTACAAAGGAAGATTTGCTGAATAGGAATTTTGATGAAGTGTTTACTGATCGGGTCGGTACTTAGTATGCGGCCCCATAAAATCCCCCCGTTTGTTAGGAACTAAATAGAAATTCTGAACAAATCCCACTACGTTTGCTGGAAGTCGAGACACTCAGCCATACGGATGAACGATAACTCAATCCTGACACGACGGCAGCCGGCCAATGACCGACTGGTGTTTTCTCAACTAACGTGCAGGATAGTTCAATGAAATCAGGATAAAATGGAAAACATGCATGATATAATGTTGTAGGAAGTGAAATATAGTATGAACAAAAAATCATTACTTGAATGGGAAACTAGCCATAATGCATTAAATAGGACTGTCGAAGGCTTTTGGAGTTATTTTAGAAAATGGTGTCAAGAAGAGAAAGACGATTACCACGACACATTTCATGGAAAGTTGTATGAGGATTTTATTAGTGTACATGAACGGTCAATGTACCTTAAATATACTTTTAACCTTGAAGAAGCAGTAATATTTTGTTCAGTAAATATTTTTTATTTAGAAGAACACATCGGTACTTATGATATTGAATTTAATTTAGACGGAGAAATTGCTGATGAATATTTAGATTTTGACGATATTTTATTCAAAGATAGGGTGTTGAAAATGAAACATAACTTGAGAATTGCCCGAAATGCCTTAAAACAAGGAATTGAAATTGGAACAGTATCCAATATTACTGGAATTGATTCAAATTATATTGAGATTTTGAAGGTGAAATATTGTTAAGCTAAGCGATCATTTGTTATACCCCAATGTTCATTTGACATCGTATACATCCTAGAAACAAGATGGATTTAAAATACTTACAGTCAAGCTGAGCGATTTCAGGAATTCCTCCTGAGATTCGCTCTTTTTTTTCGCATTTTAAGTCCTAATAATTTAATAAACCTCTCGTCATAGACGAGAGGTTTTAATGATAATTACTATTTATTCGCTATTAACTCGCAAAACCTGCCATAACATGCCAGCTCCCTGGAGCTGATAACATATAACGGTATTCGCCAGCTGGTTGTCCAGTTGCTATTGTTAATAATGGTGTGGTTGTAGAACCCGGATAAGTCCATTCTTGAGGGTTCAACGTGATTTGTTTGGAAGCAACAAATGTGTTCCCGCGATAAACATTAATCGTCAAAGTATCACGGTATTTACCCGTGTTAACAATAACGCCATGTCCAAATTTAATGGTTCCGCTTGAGATTGTAACGTTCGGGCTAGTGTAACTAAACGCAGCGAATGCTGTTGCTGCAAAACTCAAAAGCATGACTAAAACAAGTGAGAGGGAAAATATACCTTTCTTCATCCTTACATCTCCTTTAATTAGAAATATTAGTGAATTATGTAAGAGGGCCTCTGCACCAAGAGTATAGACAAAGCTATAGAATAAGTAAAGGTGAAAATCATACTATATGTTCAGTTTGCAGATGATAGAATATTATCCCCGATCCGCGCCGTGCTGATATATTCCGGAAGCAGTTTGACTATCTGTTCCAAAAAAAGTAGGGAAATCGTCAGGTTATATTCAATTCTAGAGGAGCTTAGTGTTGATTGCCCTATATCTGATGGAACAAAAATGAATAGGATGATTGTAATATTCTTTGAGGAAGTCAGTAGCTCACAGATAGACAATTGAGCGGATGGAAAGCCACTGTTAACGGACAACTGCGCGCAGCCAACTCGATGCGACCTCAAGAGGTGCTGGCGTAGTGTGCGTCCTATGAATATCATTATATTTGATTAATAGCAATCAAATTTGCCGATACTAATGATACCGGCTACCTTCTATTGGATCAAGGGGGGAGTGTGAGAGCGCTTCCTCGATCTAAGGTGTGTGGACAAAATAACAATGCTAAGAATACAAGATAGATTGTGACACAAGCCATGTAATGTCGGATGACAAGAATATGAGCCGATTAACTACCGCGTAAATCGCGGTTTTTTTGTTTTATCGGTACATATTCTTGGCAGTGTGCAATGTCAAGAATATGTACCGAATGCCGAAAAAGGCCAAGAATGTATACCGATTGCCGATGAACTATTTTATCAAGTGTTTTGCATATTTCATAATCAAACCAAAATCGACTACAAAGAGAAAATGGTAAAAAGGGACTTTTCATTTATTTAGTGCTTTTTGGAATTCGTTGATAATATCTTCAATTAGCATTAATTGAATTTTGTAACTATGTTCTGCAGGCCATTGAGCTTACGGGCAGGATAGTTTAAGATCAAACGCGGTGAACCGTACCACAAATAAGGGCAATTTTTTTTTGGAGAATTTCTTGCGGCGTATGGGTTTGAATATATGTGCGTAGGTCACATGTGAAGAAACGAGAGAAAGGTGCATCGGTTCATTTTTTTGATTTGTAAAAAGGTGTATATGAAAGTAAACAAATATCTATTTCCAAGCATAAAATTGCCTCATAGAATTAGTCGTAAAGAGGCCGTTTGGAGCTTGGATAAAATGGACACTCGGATCAAGACCATGTACCAGACTTGTTAAAATCATTTAAACCTAAGAAATGGGGATGAAAGATGAAGCGAAGTCAGAGGTATCCAAGACGAAGTTCCTTGCTGTTATCATTTGTGTTAATCTTATCGATTGTTTTTTCTGTTCAACCATCAGTAGTGAAGGGAGAAGGGGATAGGTCGCCGAAGATTCCGCAGGGGCAGGAGGATCAACAGCCTTTACTTGAAGTTCCTAATCAGCAGGGACAACAAGAAAAGTCCGATCCTGATCTCGAGCAACAACCCCAGTCTAACTTAGAACAGCCGCTTTCCTCTGCTGCTGCAACAGGATATTTCCCACCAAATACCGCGGCATCTGGGAATGTGAAGAACATGGCCTTGCTTTATACTGGATATTACGGTGGACGAACGACATATGAGGGAAGAGAAATCGGCACGTATGACAAGTATACGCTTTTGCCCTATGTTGCGCACTACAACAGTAATAATGTGATGGATGACACCTTTTTCGATTCATTTCTATTTCTAGGAATCAACACATCTGACTATAGAGATTTTGGTGATACAGCGGACCCTGCCAAGTGGACCTATAAGGCGGATTGGGAATGGTATATAAACCGCATTTTCACCGCTAATCAACAACTCGATGCCCTCAACCAAGCAACCCAGCAAGTTGCAACCACACTAAATCTAACAAATTACAAATCCAAAGTATATATTATGATGCCTTATCCTAATAGTGAAATCACCAATTTCGGAGATGTCGATAACGACGGAATCAGCGAAAATCTGAATTCGACGCCTAGCAATATGACGAAGGTAACCAAATGGTATATCGACACCGTATTAAGCAGATGGAATCAAGCCCAATACAGCAACCTTGAATTAAAAGGCTTCTACTGGTTCCATGAAGATATTGATCCCGGCAATCCGGGTGAAGTAAATGCAATTAATAACTCTGGTAACTATCTTCATACGCTTGGTCTGAAACTTGCCTGGATTCCTTACTTTGGTGCCGGACAAAGCAATAACTGGAATAATTATGCAATCGATTTTAGCATCCAGCAGCCCAATCACTATTTCGTTCCGGAGACTGATTATTCGAGAATGACGAATGTATCGACCCAAGCTCAAACATATAATAAGGGCATCGAAATGGAGTTTGACGAAAGAGCGATGTTCGACCCCGATTTTAAAAACCGATTCGATAATTACTTAAAGGCCGGCGTAGAATACGGATACATGACGGGAGCGGTCAAGGGTTGGTATCAAGATATTTTTGGGATATATAACTTGTATAAAAACAAGAATAACAACGGTGTAAACGGAGTTTATGACGGGAGACAGATGTATGAAGATATCTACAAATTTGTTAAAGGAACGTATACCATTCCAGTTAATCTTGCAAGCGGTAAATCGGCAGTAGCCTCTTCCAACCAAAGTTCTTCTCTATCCGCTGCTAAAGCTGTTGACAATTTGCCGGGTACACGGTGGTCAAGCCAACAGTATTCAAGTACAGAGTGGATTTACGTCGATCTCGGGCAAGCCTACAACATCAAACGCGTCAAACTTAACTGGGAGTATGCTTACGGCAAGAGCTACAAAATTCAAGTATCGAATGATGCGGTCAATTGGACCGATGTGTACTCGACAACGACAGGCAACGGAGGTGTAGACGATATAGGCTTTGTGCCTACAACGGCAAGATATGTGAGAATGCACGCAACAGAGAGGGGCACGAGCTATGGTTACTCTATTTATGAGTTTCAAGTATATGGAAACAGCGTCGGATCCGCTACTACAACAAATTTGGCGTTAAATAATACAGCTACGTCATCTTCCAATCAAGAGGCAGCTCTTTCTCCGAATAATGCGGTTGACGGTAACGTGGCGACAAGATGGGCCAGTCAGTTTGCAGACCCGCAATGGATTACGATCGACCTTGGGCAGGCTTATAACATAAATCGAGTTATATTGAATTGGGAGCTTGCCTATGGCAAAGGCTACAAGATTCAAGTATCGAATGACGGTGTCAACTGGATGGATGTGTATACGACAACGAATGGAGACGGGGGGATTGACGATATATTCTTTACTGCCGTAAATGCAAGGTATGTAAGAATGTACGGAACCGAGAGAGCTTACTCCTTCTATGGCTATTCCTTATATGAATTCCAGGTTTATGGCAAACCGAATCTAGCGTTAAACAAATCGGCAACATCTTCTTCCAACGAGACATCCACATTAACGGCCGATAAAGCGGTGGATGGTAATGTAACGACAAGATGGGCCAGCCTGTTTTCAAATCCGCAATGGATCTATGTAGACCTCGGACAGGAAACCCGCGTCAACAATGTCAAACTCAACTGGGAGTATGCTTATGCTAAGGGCTATAAGATTCAGGTGTCGAACGATGCAACCAACTGGACGGATATATACATGACAACGAATGGAGACGGTGGTATAGACGATATCTACTTTGAACCGGTAAATGCAAGGTATATAAGGATGCATGCGACAGATCGAGGCACAGGCCACTGGTATTCTCTTTATGAGTTCGAAGTTTATGGCAGCTGAACCATTAGCATAACGTAAAGCCTAATATGGGGTTCTCATCCCAAATAACAAAACAAGCCCATGCACGAAACTGAAGTGCACCCCTTTTAGTAGACATTGGAAAAACCCATATGGGAAACCGATGATACTTTAGGGGTGTATTTTTATGAGGAAAAGAGAGCAACCGAATAAATTGTATTCATATGAAGTAAGGAAAGAAGCCGTACGTTTACACGAAGAGGATAGATGGACGTACAAGCAAATTACAGAGAAGTATGGAATACAAGATAAAGATAGAGTTCGTAAATAGGTGTATAAATTTAGGAAAAAAGGCAAGTACGGATTATTGAATAACAGAGGCCGCCGCGAAGAATATAAAGATAAGGATCGTTACAACCAACAACTTCAACGGGAGAATACGGTTTTAAAAAAGTGCTTAGAAATCTGGAAACGGGAGGTGTGAAAGGCAAGTATGCAATTATCGAGGAGTTATCTGATGTTTACCCAGTGACCCTGCTATGTGAATTGCTTGATGTATGGAGAAGCGCGTACTATCGATATCTTAAGCGTAAGCAAGCAGACCCTGATGGCGAGACCAAGCAGCGGATCAAAGCGATTTATCTACAGCGTGAGCGAACGTACGGTTATAGGAGAATCCAAGGTAAGTTAAGTTCTTGTCATTTATGGAATCAATTCTTGTGTCATCCGACACGGTTGTAAATGAAAATTCAGTAGTTACTAGGCTTTAAATCGATTTTAATACATATGTACAAAATACGAGTTTTGTGAAGAAGTAGTGATGAAATTAATATTAATGACTGATTCGTCTTTAACTTGCTGTTACTTCACTTACTCTTGCCTTCATTTTATGTACTTCATTATAATGATAAATTCCATACAACTTCCGCTCCAAATTAAACGGTTTGCTCTTGTGAATTAACACTATTAAAATCTTGAGTTTAATTTCATTAGTAATGCTACAATTCAGCTGTCTTAATTATCCTTAGAGTTAATTTTAGAGTTAATCCTTAAAGTTTATTTTGCTCTTCATGAATTGTAATTCTAAACTCATGTAAAGTTTCCATTGTAAAATCTAATTTTTCCCATATATTTTAGTGTTCAATTTTTTCAGTCATACCACAATGTTTTTCTATAATACTGCAGCTGCAATTTTCTTAAACGGATTGATCAATGAACTTGCATTGGATCATAAAAAAATCACCAATATGACGCATGTATTGATAAATAATTTCCTCCTAACAACGAATAATTTTAACTTAATCATCGTTAACCTGCCCGTTAGTGCAACGAGGCTGCCGATCCGTACCGGCAGCCTCGTTCTAGTTGCTTATTAAGCTATAGATTCGCGTTAGTTCAGCAGATTTTTATTTTTCACTAGATTGTCTGTTTCGTGAGTCAGATCATGTAACAGGCTTAGAGCTTTCTCCAAACCGGCCTGCTCTTCTGTCACTAAGGTGAATATCTTGTTTATTCTATGGGAGTAATTGCTTGGGACCATGCTAAAAGTATCGACGATAGCAGCAGCTCCTTTTTCGTTCATCCAGTATGTTTCATTAAGTGCAAACAAAACCTGATTTAAACAAGAGACTGATTTAAAACAACATCCAGCAAAGTAAGATAAATCATTTTTATAGATACCTTTTTTCCCATTCTCTAAGGAGAAATTCGCTTCCCATAAAAATTTTTGAATTACTGCTTTTTGCAAAACGTGCGAGTATGGACTTGTTCTAGATTTCATTTCTCCAATAAGACCTGTTGGATCCCATAAAATCCTACACAACGCGATTTCAGCTAAATATATAGAATTGATAAATCCATGATGATGTCCCGGTTGATAGTCGATTGTAAGATCCCCTCTGAGACAGTTGTCAATTACTTTTGACACTATATTAAGATCACGGTATAAAAAATCGACCGGTTGTTGATGCACTTTCAGCCAACCACCACCATTAATCCATGGCCCCCATCCACCGATTTCTGTTATTAAATTGACTCTATTATCATCATCCAAGGTGGAAGCTATCTGATCAAGGTGGGAAATGTCTAACCCATTCTTTAGGTTATAATAAATTCCAATATCAATATCAGAGTTGGGGTTTTCAGTCCCCCTAGCTCTTGAACCACCAAGAACCAGAGCCTGCACACCATCGATTTGCTTAAGACTATCCATAATTTTGGAAATAATACTTTGTACATCCATACCTCTCACTCCGTTCGAATATGTCTAAAGCTGCCCGTTATCTTAACGCCTATCCGTACATCTATACAAAAACCTTTATTTTGTGAAGATGTACAAGGAGCTGCCGAGACAGCTCCCTATCGTTCGTATAAAACACCAGGGATTTCGCTGCACTTGCTTAGCTTGGCATATGCCGTTCTGACTTATGACTCATCGTCATGGTTCAAAGTAAGACTGATGCTGCGGTTATACGAAACCGGCTCGAATGAATCGGAAATCATTAATGGTTCTCTCTTGTTGAATCTATGCCTGAAGGGCTTCAACACGTAATCTCGCGGCAAGAACCGAAACCCAACCGAAGGCAACAATTCCAGCGCTCCCCATAATAACGCCGATCCAAGTGCCGATACTTGAGCCTAAAATAATGAGCACAGGCGCAAGGATACAAGATGCAATACAATAGATACTCCAACCACGCTCGCCTTGTGTAGCAAACCGACGTGCAAAAACAATGCTTGCCGCAACTAGACAAATAAAAGCCGTAAAGAAAGCAACGGAATGGAGTGTTGCATGAACGCTCATCGATGTTGGCATTCCGGCAGAGGCACCTGGGGGAAAGCTGAGGCCAGGATCTGGGCGAAACAGACCTGCCAGAATCATGCCAATCCCATAGATTCCAATGAGCAACGAACCCCACTTGCCTCCCATACGCCCTCGCAGCAAACGGCGCACTCCAATCGCTGCACAAACAGCAAGCAATCCTGTCATGAAGAAATTTGCGCTTTGAATCCATCCCAAATCCCCCAACGTAAGGGTACTGATGGCGTGGCGCCTGATATCGAATCCTGTACGTGTAAACGATTGAATAATGGCTGCTATGTAGAATAGCGGTGTGGAAACAACCCCACACATTAGAAGAAGACGAATCGTCCTCGTATTCCGCTTATTTGTAAACATAATAATCTTATTCCCCTCTCATTGTCCATTTGATAATCTTTTATTCAGTCGTAATTGCAATTGTAGACCGTGAAATGCTCTGACAACAAATTAGTCAACAGCACCTTTCCGGGGGATCTGCGATAGCTGAACGCGCCCGATACTAGAATGTGTGACGGCCCCCGGCCAACTCTATCATAGGCAATCTTGTACAGTCCTTTGAAGTTACTGTGTGCATCGTACGTCTCCTTTTCAGTTATTACTGCTTTTATTTTAATATTCATCTCTCCCCTTGCGTACGGATATTTGAGCCTCTATTCAGACGACGAACAGATTTTGGCAAACTCGACATACTCGCAAATTTTTTTTATGGTATCGTAAGCACCCGTATGTTTTCTTAGCAATCATTGCGGATGATATTACTGAATCAACCAATGTGTCGATCGCTGATCGGCATCTGAATGGTAAAAAGACGTCCCATCTCCACTTGCACAACGATGATGGAGACGTCTCTGGTTGAATGAATTCAGATGGCTTTGTTGTTAATTGCCTATCTCGGGCTGGTAGATGTGAATCGAGACACCTGTGCTTAGTGTTTTGGCGTCCATGAGGCGCATAGCAGCCTTCTCGATCCCTTCTCTGAACAGCCGTTGTCCGCGACCTAAGATCACAGGATGGATCCAGAGCCGGTATTCGTCAATGAGATGATGCTTCATCAGCGTTTGTGCAAGATCGCCGCTGCCTACGACCAGCAAGTCTCCGCTGAACTCCTGCTTGAGTTTCGCTGCTTCTTCTGCCGCGTCGCCATGGATGATTGTGGCATTCCACTCCGCATGGCTTAGGGTTCTCGAAGCCACGAACTTCGACATGCCGTTCATCCGATCGGCCAGCCCCCGCATGCCGATCGCTGACGGCCATGTTGCCGCGAAGCTCTCGTAAGTTTTACGCCCCAGAAGAAGTGCTTCAACCGCGTGGGCCTGCTCGACAATGAGTGCCAGGTGCTCCTCGCCAACATAGGAGCGCTGCCAGCCCCCATACTCGAATTCATAGAGTTCGCCAGGCGCCTGCATGACGCCATCCAACGTAATGAATTGCTGCATGATGATTTTCCCCATTTTTATCCCTGTCCTTTCGTGTCGTGTAGTCGATTCCAACCGTTGCGTATCTCCCGGATGTCCTTCATCCAGGATCAGCTGAACTTCGCCGTTATAAAGACAACGAACGAGAGAATGGCAAATCGACATCCACGAGTTAGTAATAAATAGAACTTTGATACTCGGCTTGTTGAATGATCGTACCGTTTCAGGTTAAAGTAAGAAAAAACGCCAAGCCGGATTCAGGGCTTAGCGTATATTTTCGTTAATTACGCGGTAATTAATCGGCTCATATTCTTGTCATCTGACAATATTAAAGTTCGTGATGTGTCACATTTCATAATCGTGATATTACAAACAAAAGGAGCCTCACTGGCTCCTTTTGTTCTCCGAACATTAAAAAATCCCCGTTTGGGGATTATCATAGTCTTTTTCGGTCTTCAATACTTTGATTTAAAAGTTCAATACTGTAGCAAGATTAATTGTTGTGCTCTTGATCCTTTCAACTATTTATTCATCTGCTTGTAACTTGCTTACCGCCGATGATAAGCATGATAATACCAATTACTGCTAGAATAATCCGAACTAAGAATGGACGCAATGAAAACACAGTTTCACCTTGCCATTGCAATCCGAACAACGTTTCATTCAGCCCCACAATCGCCAATAATGGCTTAAAAAACAAACTCAGCGCTAATAATACTATCCCCCAAATCATTTTGCTATTCATTGATTCAAAACCTCTTTTTCAATTAATATAAATGAAGATTAGTTCACTAAAACGATCTATTATTGGCTTTCTAGAATTTTATCCCACATTGTCAAAGATAATATCCACACAGGTCCATAATTCTCTGTAATAAAAAAGTGTCCACCATCTACCATATGAAAAGTGGCTGCTCCACCTGCATAATATCTCCACTCGCACATGTCATACATTATAGCACTGAGGTCATTGCGACCATAATGTTCTTCAGAATCTGCTCACCCTAAGCGGCTTACTCATTGTGGCACTAACCATATAACCTCAGTTAAATCAAATCTTTTATGCGAATTTATGCATATGAAGTTTTATACTATTTTGTACATATGTATGTATATCGATTTTTTCTATGGCTTGTGTCACAATCGTCGATATTTGAACAACAATTTCAAATTTATGTTTTAGATTTCTCTTCGACCTATCATCCTAGGACCTTGCTTAATCTTTTAATACGTAACCATTAAGTTTCAATGATTTATTATTCTTCGTTCGATTTATTTCTCATTGCTTCTTGCATTTTTTTAGAGTCAGCCCAAACCTCAGGTGGCGTAAAGTAATCATCGTATTCTTTTAAAGCTTCAGGAGATTGTTTCATTCTCCACTCCCACAAATAAGTTAAATATGTTTCACCAATACCCATTCTCCATCCAATGCTAAATGGATGAATGTCTGGAAACGTAATCCATTGAGGAAGAAAGAACTCTGGCTCATAGTTCTCCATATTATTTCTGATGTTCATCAACAAATTGCCTAACATGTTTTTTCCTTGCCCGTCACCGCCATCTCCCCAATATGAATCATTGGTTGTATGTTCAACAATGGCACAATCACCAGTTGATAAGAGAATTGACTTAACATTTGGATGTTGTTCTATTTTAGCGACGATAGCTTCCCGCATAATGTTAACTTTGCACTCTTCCCAATCTTTACGGAGCGGTTTATTTTTATCTCGGCCTAATCGGGCGGCATCCATTGGCGTACTTGCAAAACGTATTTCATCTTCATGAACGGTACCTACAAACTTTTGAGCTTGAAAATAGTGTTCCGATGTTGGCCAGTCTTTGTTTTGTAACGTAATTGAATGTTTCGAAAAATTTGAGAAACAACCATATGGCTTATTTATTTCATAAAAATTGATTACCTTCTTATCAGCATTTCTGCTTAAAAGATTCCGTTTATTTTCTTCAATATTCTTTAATAATTCTTTTGCGATTTTTGCAATCTCATCCAAGAAACTTCCCCCACTCTTCATTCGACTTATAAACGCTGTTAGTATTTTTCTATATTTATTCTAGATATGATTAAGCTATCCTGCTCGTTGGCTTAATAAAGTAACTTCAGTCTATTACTTTATTTTATTCTGACAATGGCTGCAAACAGTCGATCGTTTACAACTGATTGCGGAGCGCGTATTTACTAAGTAAATCGTAGGATGCATGACAGGAATGTCATACTTTGCTGTTTCTTTTATAAGATTCGCTTCTACAGCCAGAAGTAGAGTATAGTAGGAGAAGTTAAAAATTTATTCCAGGAGGCTACAGCCATGTCACAGGAGATTTGGATTAACCTACCAGTCAAAGATGTTGAGAAGTCAACTGCCTTTTTCAATGAGATTGGATTCCATGCGGTGAGCGTTGGTAACGAGAGAGCCAAGCTTGCCATAGGCCAAACAACGATTCTGCTGTTCCCGGATGCGGCGTTTGAGAAATTTACCGGTTCAAAAACCGCAGATACTTCCCGTTGCGCAGAAGTAATATTTTCCATTGGCGCTGGAAGCAGAGAAGAAGTAGATGCCTTTATTCAAAAAGTAGAGTTTGCCGGAGGAAGCATCTTTGGCAAGCCGAGTGAAAATGACGGCTGGATGTACGGCGCAGGATTTGCCGACTTGGACGGTCACCGTTGGAACCTGCTGTACATGGATGAGAGCAAAATGCCGAAACGCTAATTTGGAAACGCCGGTCACCTGCTTAAGGTCAACGGCGTTTTCTCTTATTTCGGGTAGTTTTTTTTCGATTTCCTCTAAAAACTCTGGAGAAATTGCCCACCAATTTTCATCCAATAGAAACAATATTCCCAAATAATGATCGGCACCTTGCCCGAGAGTACGTTCAATTCATCAAGCAATTCTCCCAGTCGTTCAAAACCGTTCTACTCGTGCGCAATACTCTCAAATATCCCGTACGGTTCGTTCCTTCGTAGAAAAGCCTGAACGACGCTGGCTCCTTTAGCCCCATCTAATCCTACAACTGGCTCCATAACACACCCTAATTATAAAGTTGCTGTCACTCCCACGAAGGTTTCAAACCCATAGCTTCGCTACTGATTTATTGAACTATCCTTTCGCATTAGATGTAGAAATCAGGGTCCCTTTACGATTGTCTGTTAGAGTATCAATGTTCATGAGCAAGAATGTTGGTAAGCTTACCAATCGAGTCGTGTACATACAATCTTCGAACACCCCAAGGCTCATCAACAGGCCCATATTTTATGTGAAATCCAGCTCTCTTCATGCCTTCTAATGCTTGTTCGTGAGTTTATTTCCTATTGTAAAGTCTTCGGGAATGAGTCAATATAGTAGTCAATAAGTGGAAAAATACAGCAAAAAAATTATGGAGGTGAAGGATATCTATGAGGGATGCTGCAGAGGGACAACATGAGCACAGTGAGATGCTGCCGCTGTTTTCCACTACGGATAAAGGCGGACGAATGACTGCGCTGCTGCCGGGACGTGGCGTCGGACGCGCGACTCCGCTGCTGCCGTGGCTGTTCGCAGCTGCTGCACTGTGGGCGCTGACAGGCTCCCTGCCGTTTGGTGCCCTGCTCGGTCTTGCGCCAACACCGGCGATCAGTATGCTCCTCGGTCATCCGGTCACGGTGGGCGTCGCCGTAGTGTTGCTGTTCGTCGCAATCGGTGTGACTGGCGGAGTGTACTTGCGAGCGGTAGAACAGTTCGGACAGACCAGGGTCGCCGGCCTCTTCGTGTCGCTCGCGATTGCAGGAGGACTCGTCATAATCGCTGGAGTCTTCCTGATCTGGACGCTGATCAGCGATCCGTCGCGCCCCTTCAACCTCGAGGCCATCGGGACGTCACCGACGATCCCGCCAGAGCTTGGCGCTGTCATCGGAGCCGCCTTCGCCCTCTGGGCCATCATCGCGCTCTTACGGTTGCCCGGCTCGATCGCGCATGCCCGGCTACGTCAGAGTGACATTGAGCGCCTCCGAGTGGAGGGCTGCTCGTTCATCGGAACACTGACCACCGTGAGCTTCACGAACTGCTGGCTCTTCGATCTCCCGATATTCAAGGTCGAGGTAGGTTACATCGTCGACGGTACTCCTTGGGTCATCTCAGCGCACATGCGCACCAGTTCCGACCGTGTTCCCCTAGTAGGCTCTCGCATGCTCGTGCTGACAGACGATCGCGGAACTACCCACTTGGAGGTGGACCTGTCCAATGGAACGACATTTGAGCCGGACGTGAGGAAGTACGCCGCACCGACCGACTGAAGCTTCGGCCGGTGCATTCTCCACGAGCTTCACTTCCGCCTACTCCAGTGCTCATATCATGCAGTTTTCCTGCACAACACGAGCACACTTGCTCGTCTTCGCTTTTTTGAAGGTTCAATTTCATTTTCAGGATTGATTAAGAATTACTTTGTTTGATGGGATCATGGTGATACCTCCACCCGTTTAATTATTCTCAACCTTTTTTATTGGGCGGGAATGATGACAACAGTATGTCATATTATTCAGCACTTTTTTGAAATTGATTTCGTTTAATCTTTCGATGACGACTGTACTAGACCAAATATGAACTTGATCATTTAAATAAAAAAAGCCGCGATTTTTGCGGCCTTTAATGAAATAGTACTTATGTCATCTTACAAAGCTGCTCCACATCTGAATTACGTAGTTTATTACTTTTGGTTTAGTGTTTCTACTTCTTCCGAAAAAGCATCTTTGTATTGCTGATACAATCCGGTATCAAACTCGTAGTCTGCGTCATTAGGCTTTGGAGGATTATCTTGAAGTTTTTTATACAAAGTATCAATCTCGCCTGAAACCTTCGTCCATAATTGTTTCACTTCACCATATTTTGAATCTATTCCTTGGATATACTTATCGTATTCTGCTTTCTTTTCCATCGCCTTGCCGAGTTGCTGGATCATGAATTCCATATCTATGGTTTCTCCTGTTGCAGAAGTACCACTGTGGGCAAAGTGACCGATGTTTACAAGACCATCGTTCCAAATATCTCTGGTGACGAAGTTGTTGATCTCCGCTAATTCTGACTCTACAGTAGGTTTTTCATCTGACTGAGACGAATTATCTAGTTGTATCCCCGCATCTTTGAAAGCCTGCTGTACTTGTTCTTGCAATTTCTCTTCTTCGGTTTTCTCTTTTCCGCAACCTGCAAATACTGCCATCGTGACTAAGCACAGAATGATGTATATGCTCTTTTTACCCCATTTGGACATTTAAGCCTCTCCCTTGTTTGCAATAATTTCCTACCTTTACTATTATCGGTTTTGTAGACGGGTTATTTAATACACAGAATAAAGTCACCCATCTAAGCTAATAACTTGTCTTCAATCTAGTTTGTAGCCTAAAGACAATAGATAATAATCAATTTGGATATAGGCGTTGATAAAAATAAAAACGAAAAGCACGCCAGAAATCAGGCATGCTTTTCGTTTTTTTCAATATGACTTTGAAGCGTAAGCCCTATATTACTTAGCAATCGTTATGTTACTCAACCTAGGCTTGGTCGATCTTACTGTTTAGGTAATCTCCCTCCCCCTCTATTAATCATCCGTCAGGAATGGGACTATGTTCTTGTCACAAAACGGGATTGGGACGATGTTCTTGACACCATGCAATGACAAGAACTTGCTCCCATAAATAGAAAAAGCCGCGATTTACGCGACTTTATCTTATCACTCACTTTCCCCCTAGCCCTTCTCCATGCGGAAAACATGGGCGATCGGAGCCTGCCCGTTCAATTCGCAATCCGGAAGCGTGATCGAGATACCTTCTGGCGTACGCTCAACCTGCAGCAAGACGTCGCTTCCGACAAGCTCAATGCCGGAAACGGGCTCCTGATAAGGAATATGAACGACCTTGGAGACGGTTGCATCTGCGCTTTCATATAAGTAAGTACAATACACGGTATTTCCTTTCGTGGTGAATGCGCAGGCACCGGTATAATACGGCGCGCACACACGTGTACCGTATACCGCCTCGCCGTAAACCTCCATCCATGCGCCCAATTCCTTGATGCTTTTGACCGCCCCGGCCGGCAATCGTCCGTCGGGCTGAGGACCTACATTCAGCGCTAAATTGCCTCCTTTTGATACAATTTCCATCAGAATTCGAACGATCTCCCTCGCCGATTTATACTGATCATCGTATTTGAAGGCCCACTGTTTGCCGATCGTAATGCAGCTTTCCCACGGTACGTTCAGCGGTCGCTCCGGAATCGCTTGCTCCGGCGTCACATAATTCTCGTAAGGCCCTCCGACTGTACGGTCCGCGGACAGCAGCCAGGGCTGCGTTTGACGGGCTCGCTCGACGACCTCGCCCAAACGAATGTCCTGCTTAACCTCGTCACTCGCTTTGACCCAGCCCGCATCCAGCCACAATATATCGATCCGGCCATAACGGGTCATCAGCTCCATGATTTGCTCATGGGTAAAATCGACGAATTTCTCCCACAGCCACGGATATTCCTCGGGGGAGTACGATGGTCCTCTCCACGTATCGCGGCCCCTCTCCATTCCTGGCGCCCAGTAATACGGCATATGCCAATCCGCCTTCGAGAAATAAGCGGCGATCGCAAGCCCCTTGCTGCGGAAAGCGTCAAACACATGCTTGCAAACGTCGGCATAGCGGTGTGCATGAAACGGTGTTTCGATGCCGGTAATCCGGTAATTCGTCGTATGTGTGTCCCACATGCAAAATCCGTCGTGATGCTTGGTCGTAAAGATCAAATATTTGAACCCGCCTTCGGCGGCGATTTCCGCCCATACCTCCGGTTGGAGGCGGAACGGATTGAACGTGCGGTTCAGGCCGAAATATTCGCGCTTCAACTCTTCGTAATCGCTCGTCCAGTCGACATCTTTACGCGCCCATTCACCGTCTTCATCGCTGAGAATCCAGGACTCGGCCTCGATCTGCGAATAAGGTCCCCAATGCATCATTAGGGCCAATTTCTGATCCTTAAACCATTCCAATCTTTCCAGAGTAATCGGATTTTCTGGTTTCATCCATTTCGTCTCGCTGCTGTATCCGTGGACGCCTTCATTCAATTCCGGAACTTCAGCTTGCTGAAGTTCTTTGATTTCCATATCGTTCACCTTGTTGCCTCCTTCTGTTCTCCGTGTCACTTCGAAGTGAAAATTTTACGTTTGTCTAAGACTTTCCTCAAATTCTTTTAACTCAATCACTCTATGTAGTTAAATTTGAAGAAACGCCCTAATCCATATGAAATACTTCCTCCATTGTCGTCCACCATTCTCCTTCCGAAGCGGAATCAACTGGTTCCTGACACGGATCTGTTAGTTTCCACCACGCTTGCATGATCGGGTCAGCAGCCATATTAGCCATATCTTTCTCGAAGTCTTGTCCCGTGTATTCCAAGTAACTAAAGAGATTCCTATCTCGGTAGTATATAGAGTAATTTTGGATGTTACTTTCTTTTAACCGATTTAAGACTTCAGGCCATACTACCGCGTGTAATGCTTTGTATTCGGCTAACCTATCCATTTTCACCTTAATGATCCATCCGTATCTTTTCATTGTCATCCCTCTTTGACTCAAATATAAAAGGTGGACAACGTATAGAGGTGGAATTGCTGCCAGTTGGTTTATCCATCTTCTTTTCTATACTAACAATTATCGGATACGATAATTATCAAAATACTGGAGAATGACCTCTGTTTAAGCGCCCGGCATTTCTGGGAGGACATAAACCCATTTTTCACCATTGCGGGTTCAACGAATATATCACGAATTCAAGGAAAGTATTCTAGTATAATCGCATTATGCGTTGCACCCACAAGATGCTGGTGAATTTGCTCCATTTCTCCGACATGCGGAACAACTGGCAAATCATAGGCTGCCGCAAGAGCTGTTCCTCTACTTAGGATGTGCCCAAGCAAGTCCTATATTGGATTGTTCTATCGTCTCAACGAAGACTCCCTATTTAGGACTTGTGGGTTAACATGTTTACTGTAAAACTCTATTGAGCAAAACTGCTGCTTCGGCACGGGAAGAAATACCGCTCGGAACGAATTTGTATGCATCGCGTCCATTAATAAAATGAAGTGCCGCCGCCGCTCTTACTGAATCAAGCGCCCAGGCAGCCACAGCGGATTCGTCTGTGAAGAAAGAAGCCGTATTTCCGTTCAACTTGACGTCTTTCAAGATCACATACGCCCGCATCATCATGGTGACCATTTCTTCACGTTTGATTCTCGCATCGGGATCGAAAGTCGTTGTGCTTGTTCCTTTACTAATGCCTGCTTTGACAGCTATGGAAACTGCATCTTCGTACCAGGCGCCCTTCGCCACATCCGTAAATTTCGATTCGCCTACTGATGTCAGATGCAATGCTTTGACAAGCATAGCTGTAAATTCGGCCCGTGTGATGGAACGCTCTGGCTCGAACATTGCCGCACTAGTTCCGTCAATAATTTGCTTCGCCGCTAACTGTTCGATCGCATCGGCCGCCCAATGAGTGGACTTGACATCGGTAAATGATTTCTTGAATTCGAGCATCGCATATTTGCTAAAATGGTAAATATTAGCGACCCATTCTCCGTTAATAAATGTGCCTCGCACATATTCCAGCGTACCATTGTCTGCCAAGTAGTAAATGCCAGTCAGTTTTGGATTTAAGGAAGGATCCACTTTGAATCGAATCGTCATCGGCTTATCGAAGCTGCTCAAGCTTGTCACTTTACCATCTTTCCCGACAATAGATAAGTTAAAATTGATCACTTTGCCGGAAAGTTTAATTTGTGCAAGTGTGGAAGATTGCCTTTTCGCTAGAAGTTTGTTAGCATCGGATTCGGATAAGGGAGTCATGATCAACTCTATCTTACTGTTTTGTTTATCTTCTGCGGACAATTTATCTACCAACTGTTTAAGAAATTCAGCAGGTACTTCCAACGTGAATGGACCCATTTGAATGACTAATTGATTAGGTCCGAGCAGTTCGGCTGCATTAGCAGGAAGTACAATTTTCTCTTTATCTTTGGCTATGATTGTCACAACTCCGTTGGAAGCTGGAGAGGTAAGGTCTTCCGCTTTCACTATAAGTGTATGAGAATCGGTATTTCCATTGACTGTACCATTGCCACCACCAGTAGAAGGGTCTCCACCGCCAGTGTCCTTTGGCTTAAACGTAACATTGATCATATGGCCGGCAGTTACGTTGGTAAACGTATAGACGTTGTCGGTCACTGACACGGAGGTTCCGTTTACCCTCACCTTGTCGATTTCGTATCCATTGTTCGGATTGAATGTAAAGGTTTGATCAGCACCCTCATCGACTACAACAGCGCCGTTAGGACTAATCGTTCCGTTTTCCCCCGCACTCGCTGTGATCGTATGTGTCTGGTCACCGCCACCAGTATCCTTTGGCTTAAACGTAACATTGATCATATGGGCGGCAGTTACGTTGGTAACCGTATAGACGTTGGCGGTCACTGACACGTCGGTACCGTTTACCCACACCTTGTCGATTTCGTATCCATTGTTCGGATTGAATGTAAAGCTTTGATCAGCACCCTCATCGACTACAACGGCGCCGCTCGGGCTGATCGTTCCGTTATACCCTGCACTCGCTGTGATCGTATGTGTCTTAGCTCCAATCTCACCGTTTTCCCGAAGGTTATAGAGCTCAAGCTCATACAAAGCGTACATGCCCCACGTCGTATAGTTCGCATCATTGATTTGTATTCTCAGCTTCATTGCGTCCTTTATTGTAGGAATATTGGCAAAGGTGTACTCCATTACGTTGTCATCTACGCTGTTTTTCCATTGGATGGGTACGCCATTCGCTATGGTTTCAAAGTTTACTCCGTCTGTAGAAGCCTGAACATCAATATTGGAGATACCCTGAAGTAATCCAGAAGTTGTGGCCATGACGATGGTGTTAAAGGTTTGCGGCTGTTCCCAAGTAAGATTAATCTGATGCGGAAATTGATGATTGGCTCTTATACTCGCGAACATGGTTCCATAACTGCCGTCTACCATATTCGAAGCACCATAGCCGCTATTATCTTCCCTGGCAGCTGATGCTGTAATGTTAGAATAGCTTCTGGCAATATTGGTGCCGGGTTCATTCACATTGCCTTTCAAAATGTTCAACGTGTAGAGCATTGAAGTCGTCCCGTCGCTTGCGGTGGACTTGATATGAACCATGCTTTTACCGATTGGAATATCAATCGCCTGCGCCGTGTTATTGGCGACGGTCTTTCCGTTGATCTGCAGCGTACCCTCTTCATCCGAAAGCGTTGGCGTAATCGCGATGGTGTTTACATCAATAGGAATCATTACCGGGTAGTTCGTCGTGCTGTTGTCAAACGTAAAGGAAGGAACATTAGAGATTGTTAAATTTCTTAGTGTTCCATCTGCTATTGGACTAATCTCTCCGTTGTCTGGAAGGTTATAAAGCTCAAGCTCATATAAAGCGTATATGCCCCAATACGTATTGTTGGCGTCATTGACCCGTATTCTCAGCTTCAGCGCGTCATTAACCGTAGGGATATTGACATACGTATATTCCATTTTGTTGTCGTCTGTGCTGCTATTCCATTGAATCGGTACCCTCTTCGCAATTGTTGTCCAATTCGTTCCATCCGAAGTAGCCTCAACGTCAATATCCGTTATACCCTGTAATAACCCTGATGGCGTGGCCATGACAATCGTATTAAAGGTCATCTGTTGATCCCAAGTAAGTTTGATTTCATGTGGGAACGGATGGGTGTTAGTATACCCGCTAATACTAGCAAACATGGAACCGTAACTGCCGTCAACCATATTCGAAACGCCATATCCGCTGCTGTCTTCCCTGGCAGCTGTTGCTGTAATCGCTGAATAACTTCTCGCAATATTGGTGGTCGTTTGATTCACATTGCCTTTGAGAAAGTTCAAAGTATATAGTCTCGTGGTTTCCCCATCACTTGCGGTAGACCGAATATGGATCTTACTTTTACCTGTAGGAATGTTGAATGTAAGCCTCTTTCCGCTGCCAATACGTTGTCCGTTGACCTCCAGAGTTCCATTTGCATCCGAAAGCGTTGGCGTAATGGAGAATACGTTAACATCACTGGGAACGATAACTTGGTAATTAATATTGTCCTTATTAAAATGAAACGAAGGTGAGCTAGTCAGGTCCAAACTTTGTAGTGTTCCGTCATAGATCTGCTGTCCTTCATACATGCTCACTCGATAACCGTCAACGAATAGGCTTTTGTTCTCTAGGTTCACTACCTTGATCGTGTGCTTGCCTGCTGATAGATTATGATTGCTGTATACCGATATTGAATCGAGTTGAACCTTTTCATATAGATCAATAATGACCGGAGCGGAATCGTCGATGTATACGGCAATTTTACCGGAGTATTCATTTTTCTCTGCAATAAGATCGATTCCGGACCCTGTAAATGTATAGGTCAAATAATCTTCCGCTTTCAATGTGGCTTGCACACCGCCCATATAAGCGTATTTCCGGCTTTTTGCAAACCATTCACCGTTGAAGGTGATTTCGCCGGTCGCGTTATCGGTCATGTATGTCATAGGTACATCTTGCCCATCGTAGGGACTTGTTGGCACGGGAATTGCACCCACAGGTTCACTGGCAGCAGCTTTAACCAGATAATTATGAAGCATTCTGATATATTCAGGGTCAATGGTATATTTTCTCGGATCAGACGGGCTAACAGCGCTGTCAGCTATACGCTCGGCAAGATCAGGATTGGTTTGTTTGAGTTTGTGCATCAGTTCGTAATCCTCTAGTCCGTCTCTTTGGGCTTCGTAGCGCAGCGAGCTCTTAACCGTCATATTATCCTTATCCGGATATACGATCGTGGAATCGCCATAATGTGGGACATACCATACGTTCCATCCCCAATGCAAGTGCCCTTTAACATCGTCTTGACTAAGATTCCAGAATAACAGCCTGCCAGTCATAGTGGGCTGTGTCCAGAATCTGTTCAACCACGGAGCCGGATTGGCATCGCAAGTATACACCCACAAGTCTTTGCCGGCCGCTTGCTCCTTTTTATAAAAATCCTTATTGTATTGAAAAACCGGCGTTAACGGAACCCAAACATCCACATAGGGTTTGATGGCTTCGTTCATTAAAGTACCGCCCGCATCAGCGTCCAATGTTTTGAAATCTGGAACGATCTCTTTTACTTTTCTAACGATATACGTCATATAGTTTGTAATGCTAGAACCGTTGGGTTCGTCCTTAGTATGTTGATACCAAGTGAAGCCATTATCGTTAAGCCAACCTTTATCCTCTAAATGATCGTGCAATGCCGTCAAGTAGTTAGTAAGATAAGCGTCTGTTGCAGGTAGTGAATTGGGCTTAGGTATTGACGTTAACCACGGATCTTGGGGATTATCTTTGTTTGGCCTTTCGCTTTGCGGCATTTGTTCTAATGCATGGATCAAGTGAATGTTCGCAAAATGAGTAATCCCTCTATCCATAAAGGTTTGAACATATCGATCGAACAAGGACCAGTCGATATCTTTAGGTATCCCGTCTTTAAAAGACGCCATTTTGGTACCATTTGCGTTTAATAACAAGTCTGTCCGAACCCAAATCATGTTCTGGCGATAGTCGCTCATGGTTTTGGCGAAATTATCCATAAGCTCAAACCATTCATCGCTATATGTCTCCACTCCGTAATAGTACTGACCAACGTCATAACTATTCTGAGTTAAAGGATCATCAACATTCTCAGGCGGATTACCTCCAATCATAAAACCATTCGTCATCGACCACTGATAATTAACGAAATTAGCTTCAGAGGTTTGAGGGATTTCAACGTTAGCTACCTCAACGTTAATAGGTACTTGATAATCGCCCAAAGTCGTTTTCACTGTAACCATACCTTGATAAAAGCCAGGAGCAGCACCGGCTGGAACAAAATTCGTTATTAAAATGGGTTGAGTTGAATTTGCCGCCACATGTATAGATGGCTCGTTGGATAGCGGGTCGGGGATTGCTGATAAGGGATAGATTTGCTCGCCTACCAAATCCGGCCAATACTGATTGGGTTGCACGGTATCTTCAAGTTCGTATTCCGCAAAATGATAGCTTAAGTTGCTGTTTGAGATCGTATTGCCAGAAGATACAAGATTGGAAAATTCAACTCCAGTAATCTCAAAATCAGTAGTGCTTCTTACAGCAATTTGCTCATTTTCGTATTCGTTTCTGGCTGAAACAAGATCAATGCTGTACCCAGGACTTGCGGGGATCGTGCTGGTCCTATATACGGCTTTCAATGCATTAACCACCCATACATCCAGCTGGCCGCTATCAGCATAGACATGAGCAGCATTGTTCTGATAAAAGAAGCTTGCTAGAATCATAAAACAAAGCATTTTATACGTTGTTCGCTTGAACATGGATCAACAATCCTCTCATTCTTTTTTTTAATTCAGAAACCATTTGTTGAAGCGCTTACAGAGGCGGTTGACAACGCCGTCTGTTCACAATTACATTGTATTATCATTTGAAACCCTGTAAAATAACAGTATTTTTTGAAATCTAACAGATTTCGATTAGAAACAAAAAAAGGGCCGTGCTCTTATGAGCATTGACCCTTTTTTGATCATGGCTATTGATCACTTATATGACGATACTGCGGTATGCGTACGATAACTGAAGTGCCAATCCCGGATTGACTATGAATTAATATCCCGTATTCGGATCCAAATAAGAGCTGTAATCTTTCTTGCACATTTTTAATGCCATAACCCGCACTTTCATGTTCAAGAATACGCTTAATCTTATAAGGTTCCATACCGACACCATTATCCTCCACAACAAATACAATATCTTCACCGTCGAGACTTGCCCGCAGGATGAGTTTACCTCGGCCCTCCCTCTTAAGATCGATGCCATGCATAATCGAGTTTTCAACAATCGGTTGCAAAATCAAATGGATCATTTCAAATTGAAACACCTTGTCGTCCACATCAAATTCTACGTCAAACCTTTTATTGTGCATTGCTAATTGAATATGTATGTACGCTTGGACGTTTGTCCATTCATCTTGAATCGAAATAATCTGCTTCCCTTTATTTAAAGTCGTTCTGTAATAACTAGATAGTTGATTTACCAAGTCACTAATTTCTTGGGCATCGATACGCAGCGCTTTTGAATTAATTAAAGATAAAGAATTGTATAGAAAATGGGGATTGATTTGAGCTTGTAGCGCTTTCAGTTCGGCAGACTTTTGCGTAATTTTTGTTTGATATACCTCTGAAATGAGCTGATTAATTTGTTTAAGCATAGAACCGAATCGATTGGTAAGCTGCCCGATTTCATCTTTGGAATTCGCTGATACAACAATAGTAAGATCACCGTCTTCCACCATCTTCATTTTGGTGTTTAATTTCTCGATTCCTTTTAACAGCGTTTCTGAGAACAAGAAGATAATAATACTGAGAAAAACCATGCAGATGAGTACAATGATGCCCGTTGCGCTTAAAATATTGCCAATGCCTGTTTTGTACTGATTGTCGGGAACCAAATAATGAAGTATCCAATCGGTTTGAGGAATATCTTTGTTTACAACTAAATAGGATTCGCCATCTAATTTTGCATTTGAAGTGCCTTTCCTTGAAAGTGATTGAAGTTGAACATCATCCATCTGCCCAGCATGCTCTGATAATACGGGCCGATTCTGTCTATCGGTAATGATGATGCCATTCCCTCCGTTCACCCTGCCAATGAAATCACCGAAGATTTTGTGGTAATCAAATCTAACATAAAGTACAGCGCTCACGGTCCTAAACTCGATATTGTAAATCACTCGTGTGGCAAACAATTCTCCATCTTCAAACCACCACTTGGTTGTATCACTGCCCTTTGTTTCTAGATACCAATCCTTCTCCTTAATTGCAGATGAAGGCGTCATGAAGTTTCCTATTTCAGATTGATGACTTTCGGAGTACAACATTATCTCATTCATATCCCTAACCATATACATCAAGTTAAAAAAAATAGGTTCAATTTTATCATTCAGCATCATTAATTGTGTGTACAAATCCAGATTCGGGTTACTCATCAACTCGATAACCGTAGGATGGAAAACAATCGATTTTATTGACACATCCTGCCTCTGAAGTCGGTAACTGATCTCTAAAGTGACTTTCTTCGCCTCGTTATCCGCACTTTGCAGAAACTGGCTCTCTAATGAAGATTTAGAGTTATGGTAGGCATATAAGCCCAGTACAATGGTTGGCAGGAAGATGACAATCACATAAGAAAGTAATAATTTCTGGCGCAGGCGGAGATTACGGATAAATTTGAGTAGAGTCACCTTCGCCCACCTACCTCACGATATTGAACTGGAGTCAAGCCATTATATTGCTTAAACATTAAATTAAAATAGGAAGTGTTCGTGAATCCAACTGTACTGGCAATATCAACAACTTTAATCGTTGTATCTCGCAGCAACTCCTTCGCTCGCTCCATACGAACGGCTGTAATATATTTGACTAGGTTTTGGCCTGTATTTTTTTTAAACAAAAAACTTAAATAACTTGGCGATAAAAAGACGCGATTGGCTAAATAGGCGACCCCAATATCACTTCCGTATTCCATCTGGATGAGAGTCTGTACATCTTCAATCACTTTGCGGCATTGATCATCTGTCGCCGTTTTGATTTGCAGCAAATGCTCCTGAAAAACGGATAAAATGACTTGCCTCAACTCAGCAATCGAATTGCATAGTGCGATTCGCTCAAAACCATTCTTTAATAAATTGCTGTTTCTTTTGCCTTGAGACTCTACTATTTTTTTTAATATGTCTGTAAATAATAGCTTGGCATACATAGAACTAAAGCGCTTACAACTTTGCATACTTGCAATGAGAAACTCTATTCGATGCTCAAGTGTACAATATTCTTTTTGTGCAATGGAAGTATAAATGTCCTTCAGCATAAGCTCTAACGATTCGTCGTCTATATGGTCATGAATTCTTTCATCTTCTTTGGAACAAACGACACTGCTTTCCATAAAAAAACGAAAATTCATTAACTCTTCCATTTGGGTAAACTCATCATGAAGTCCCTCTAGCTTATCTACCGGACTACCAACAATAATAAAACTTCGCCGGTCGAAGCGAGTCTCCAGCCATTCTTTAATCCAATCCCCATAAGCCATAAGCTCTTGCAGGTTATCGCTGTTCTTTGAAGCTGGATCAATAGCGACTAGCATGATGCTTTGATACTCATTCAAATTTAAAAAAAGCATCTCATGTGTACAAATCGATTGTAGAAATTCGAACACTTCTGTATGATGTTGATCAAAAAAACGATTTTGCAATCCAATCATAATCATATACATTCGCTTATTTACCAGATGATTTAGGCTTGCAAAAGCTGCCCGTTCCTCGTAATGAACGTCACTCTCACGACCCTGAAAGAGATCAAACAGGAGCTTCTCTTTCTCATACGCCACTCCTTTATGAAAGCCTTTAACGAGCAGATCCTCTTTCTCTCTCTGAAGCCGTTCGTCTTCAAGTATGGCGATGATGAAATGGAACACTTTTAGGAATTCCTTCACATCAATCGGCTTCAACATATAATGAACCGTTCCAAGCTGAATCGCTTTTTGTGCATATTCAAATTCCCCATATGCACTGTAAATAAGTACTTTAAGGTTCGGAACGACTGCTTTTGCCTGCTTAATTAACTCTAGACCGTCCATGAATGGCATGCGAATATCTGTGAATAACAGATCTACATGATGGCCCTTTATATATTCCAGTGCCACTTCCCCATCATTGGCCTGAGCAACAGAAAATGGTAGAGCATGCTTATGAATAAGCCATTCAATGGCTTCGATTTCAGCTTGTTGATCATCGACGACTAATATATGATACATATTTTCCTCCCTGTCTGTTCAAACGATCGCTATTCACTCACCTCTTGAGGATACTCTCTACAATCCAAAGCATAGCACACAGGACATTCCCATTCATACCATTGTATTAAATCACATTCTTAAATTCTTACTTCCAAATGAATTCTGTTAGGTTTCGCAAAAATCTGTTATTTCGATGAAAATGACATTTATACTACAATGATAAAAGTATCGAGAAACAAACTATCTATTTGGGAGGTCTTTGTATGAAGAGAACATGGTTTGTCTCCGCTATCGCTATACTCGCCTTCACGATCCTATTTACAGGCTGCGGTAAGAACAGTACGGAGAATAGCAGCACAAAGGGAAATGCAACTGCGAAGAATACAACCGATACGAAAGAAACAAAGGATCCAGAACCGGTAAAGAAAGTGAAAGTCAGATTATCGTATTGGAACAAAGAAGACAGTGTAAAGACACTACTTCAATTATTCAAAGATAAACTTCCCGATGTAGATGTGGAGTATCAGTTCATCGATAACAAGACTTACGCAGATGTCATCAAAACACAACTTGCAGCAGGTGAAGGTCCTGACATTATCGGTGGAATAATTGATGCTAATACTGTCAAAACAGGTTACTTCGAAGATTTAACAGAACGCTACGCTAGCAAGTATTATGAAACCGGCACGTCCACTGTAACATTTGATAATAAACTGTATGGGTTGCCGCAAGCGAGTTGGTTCAACGGGGTTTTCTATAACGTTGAACTATTCACTAAATATAACTTGGAAGTACCAACAACGCTTGATGAGTACTTCCAAGTAGCGGATGTGCTCAAGAAGAATGGCATCAAACCCCAAGCGATCGGTCTAAAGAATCCTAACGTCGCGGGCCAGTCCTTCCTCGGTTTGGCATTAAATGATTTTATCGGCACAGAGGAAGGGAAAAAATGGAATAACGATTTTGGTAAAGGAACCGCGAAAATAGCCGATGCGCTGGAGCCTGCTTTGACAACATGGACTGAATACTTGAAACGCGGTATCTTCACCAAAGATATGCTTGGGCTTGAAGAAGAACAAGCCATAGACGAGTTTACAAGCGGCAAGGCAGCTATGTTCCAAGCAGGGCCTTGGTACATGGAAACCTTTAAGCAAAAAGCGCCAAACATGAAGATTGATATGTTCCCGAACCTGGGCACGAAAGGCGGCCCGGGTTGGATGGTCGGCGGTCCCGGAGTATCGTTTGGTTTGAATGCGAAGTCCGAAGTCAAAGATGCGGCGTACAAGGTGCTTGATCTGTTATCCACACCAGAAGGCCAGTATGCTTACTGGGCCGATAATAAAGGCGGTTCATCTTTCTTGAAAGGCGTTACTTTTGATATGCCAGCTGAGTATAACGGTGCTCAAGAAGCTTTCAAGGCGGGCAATGTCATGTTCCCTGTTAATAATTGGGGCGTTGCTTTTGCTGCTTTCACAGATCTGGGAAAAGGTATTCAAGAACTCATAGCTGGTATCAAAACGCCTCATCAAGTACTAGAAGCGGTAGATAAGAAAGCAACTGAACTGCTGGAGAAATCTAAGTAGGCCGAATATAAAATACAAGGGGCAAAGCGATTTGCCTCTTGTACATCCTAAATGCTAAAGGTTGTTGCACATGAACAAACCAAACATTTTCAAACGAGAGATCAATTATGTTCTGCTTCTGCTTCCCGCCTTACTTATTTATTGTACCTTTTTCATATTTCCGACGATAAAGACCGCTTTATACAGCTTTACAAACTGGTCGGATGTGCATCCGGTTGCTGTCAAATTTGTTGGTCTAGACAATTATATTGCTTTATTTAAAGATTCAATCTATTTGACAGGTATAAGAAACACTTTAATCTATGCGGTACTTGCGATGCTTGGACAGAATATACTAGCCATTCCATTAGCGGTGTTTCTTAATAAAAAATTAAAAACAAAAAATCTGCTGCGAGCTGCGTTCTTCCTTCCTGCGGTGTTCAGCGTATTGGTTATCGGTTTTCTCTGGAATTTTATGTACTCTCCCTCCGACTTTGGCTTGATTAATCAGCTTGTAGTCGCTCTTGGTTTTGAACGCATCAATTTTCTCGGAGATCCTCATCTTGCACTTTATTCGGTTATCCTTGTCTCCGTATGGCAGTGGGTTGGTTACACAATGGTTATTTATTTGGCCAACTTGCAGAGCATCTCAACAGATTATTACGAAGCGGCGAAGATTGACAGAGCGAGTGGGCTGCAAATGTTCCGCTATATCACACTTCCTCTACTGCTTCCGGCGATCACTTTCAACACGGTTATGGGGATGATAAACGGCATGAAAGTATTTGATATTGTTTATGCCTTGACTGGTGGTGGTCCGGGGTATTCTACGGAAACGATCGTATCACTCATGATCAAGAAAGGGCTCAGTGAAGGGTTCTATAGCTACGGAGCCGCATTCGGTATCGTCTTCGTTATCCTCGTAGGCATCATCACCTTTATTCACATTTCACTAATCAAGATGTGGGAGCGGCGGTAATCATGAATCGATATACTAAGGAAACTGCTGTCACGGAAATTCTTATGCTCGTCTTAGCGGTGATTTTTATGATCCCAGTTTACTACTTGATCATCACAACATTTAAGACGCCAGCTGATGCGGTCTCTCAACCGCTTGGCCTTCCAGTTAACATCACGTTCGACAATTACATTCGTGCCTTTAAGGCAATGAACTATTTTCATGTGTTAGGAAACAACCTTATCATTACGATTTCCTCTGTTGCGGGTATTGTAATCTTTTCTGCGATGGCTGCTTACAGCTTGATACGACGTACTAATCACTTCAATCGGATCGTGTTCCTTTTATTCATGGTTGGGATGATGGTACCATACCAAATGGGGATCTTAGCACTTTATAAACAGGTAGCCCAGCTTGGGCTTATGAATACCTTCACGGGGATTATTCTAATAGAAATTTGTTACAGCCTTCCGTTCTCTATCTTTTTAATTAAAAGCTTTATCAGTTCTACCGTTCCATTTGAACTGGAAGAAGCGGCAAGAGTAGACGGCTGTGGGGTTTGGAGAACATTCTGGCAGATTGTGTTCCCGTTGCTTACGCCGGTAATTGCCACTGTAGCTATGTTGAATACACTTGCTGTGTGGAATGATTTCATGACGCCATTGTTGTTCTTGCAATCCCGTTCAAAGGGTGTATTGCTCTTAGAAGTATTCCGCAACATTGGGCAATTCTCGACCGACTGGACGAATTTCTTCCCGATGATGCTCCTGGCGGTTGCACCACTCATTCTGTTCTACATTTTCATGCAAAAATATATCATTAACGGCATCACGTCCGGCTCGTTAAAGGGATAGGAGTATAAAGCTTTGCATGAGAAAGCTTTGAAGCTGAATACTTCTATTCCTAGATAGTGCGCTTGAGACGAACTAAATTTCAAGAAAAAAAACTGAGTGGATCGTTTTCATCCACTCAGCTCTTAGCGTTATTTTACAATAATTTGTATAACATCACTTACCGTTGTTCCGCTTCCATTCATAAACTCACCGCGATATTGATAAATGCCAGGAGCTTTTCCCGAAATTTGTGTATTTGCCGATTGGGCATTTGGTGAGTGTGAAGATAAAGATTGCGTTTCAATAAGTTCGCCATTTTCATATAATCGATACTGTGCTGCGTTCGTGCCCCACCACATATTTGCAGTAATGGTATAGTTTCCATCTTGATCCCAGTTGTCACTGGATAACACAGGTTTGCCAGGATTCGCATCAGCCACGGTGACGGTATGTGGTTCACATGAAGTCGTTCCATACAAATTCGATAACTCACATGTATACACATAGGTTCCATTTGGCTTGCCTTGAATTGGAATAATGGAAGTTTGGGCAGCTGGCGAATCAACGGGCAATGACTTCGTTTGGATCAATTGGCCATTCTCGTACAACTTATACAGTGAGCCATTGGTTCCCCACCACATATTCATCGCAACGTCATAATTGCCATCATGTAAGCCTGTCGCAACACCGCTATTATTCGAAAGTGTCGGTTTACCTGGCGCCTCATTCACAATCAGCTCCGGACTAACGGAATGCCGTTCGAATTTGACTGCATCAACCCTCGTATAGATCATATCGGCAGGAAGTGTTGGTGGGTCTACCGTTGTAGGAGTAACCCTGGTTAAACGAACATACTCGCTGCCGTCTCCTGTAAAGTCGAACGTTCCTAAATTAACCCAGCCCGATGAGCCAACTGTTGCATCGATATATGTGACCTCGGTACCTGACTGATGCTTCACTTCCACTTTGACATAATTATCGTTTGCCGTCGTATGGACGATCTTGTAGATGGAGACTGTATATTTCCCCTCTGGAAACTGGCCTTTCCACGTTGCTGAAGATCCTTGTACTGTAGAGTAACGGGACTTAACCCCAATTTTGTATCCGGCTAAGTTGCTTTGGCTCCAAGACCCTTCTGTCGTGTATAACCCCGTTGTATTTGTACTGTCGACGATAACCGTTAGGTCCTTGATCGCGATGGTCAAAGGCGGTGTTGTTAAGGTCACTCCGTCAATCGTTACAGTGGCCCATACCTCAATGTGATCTGTGTCTCCATCAAGATTTAGAAGGGACAACCTAGCGCTGCTGTCTACTTCAGCCAAATCCGTACGATCAACGAAATACTGCACATTGGCCTGTGATAGATCACCGATCAAACCATTATCCAAATAGCCGGTTACGCTCAGTTGTGCGGTTTGAGTCATCTGCAGCTCGTTCCGATCGGACAGGATCACCGCAGACTCCAATTGCGGCATTCTGTTCGGGTCTACCCACATTATTGCATCGGCAACTACCCGTGACTTGTTGGCCTTATTGGTTAGTTCCACGTACCCGCTATCGCCTGCCGCAAAAGGATAATCACCTAGGTGCACCCAAGTACCATTCGTCGCTGTCTCATCAACGGTAACCAAATCAGAGCCCCCGCTATAATAAACGGTAAATGAGGCATTCGTTGCCCAGCTTTCACTCGCTGTGGTTATTTGCGGAAGCTTGTAATACACACTGTAAGTAACAGTATCCGGCAGCTCCGGCCGCCATATAATTTTGCTTGTCGCTGTGCCGGTCGTCGATTTGGCATACACATAGTTATCGTAGTAATAGTCGTTAGCCGTTGTATCCCTTATCCAGACCCCTTCTGTCTCCGCTTCGGTATTATCTACAATAATAGATGAACCCTCCTGCCAATCGGGTTGGACTGGAGTTTCGGATACCTTATCAGGCAGATAAAGTGTCCGTTTGCGGGTCTGTTTCCCGTCCGATTCTACGTAATAAGTGAAAGTTTGAGATAAATCGTTCGCCCGTATCGACCATTCCATCGGATATATCGTATCTGGAATGGTCGTATACGTAGCCCCGCCATCCAAGGAATAATGGATTGTCGCTGGTTTCGTCGTTTTTGCCTGTACATAAGCATCATAAACCGTCTCGTCGGGCTTCACGATCAGCATCCCTTTAACCGCATCGATTGGACTGTGGGTATCGAAGAAGTAGCTTGCATCCGATGTATCAGCAGTTCTAACCTGATGCAGCGGCACATCAATCTGGAGTCCCTCAACAATGATAGCGGTTATCCCTTTGCTTGAAACCGTAGCTTGAATAATTCCGCCACTCATAACTGCTTGTTCTGGTGTACCATTATCGCGGATGATGGTTACGGTATAATCTTGTGACGGGTTGAACCCAATGATTTGCGCATTCAGTTCAATCGAAGTCTGAACTTCATCTGACGATGCGTTGCTTAGCCCGATATAGAATTTATCCCCGCTCTCTCCCGTTATCCAGTTCAATTGAGGATCGTTAGTCTGAATAATCCCCTTGGGCATCCAGAGCCAAACGTCGGAATTACCATAAAAATGACCTGGTTTATTGCCATAAAGGTGATATTTGAACCATAAAAAATTCGTTTCGAATACGGAAGGAAATGTAATACTCCCGTTCGATTTTAATGATTGTTCGCTGATCAAATAATCCATCGTTTGCCCGAGCTGCCCCGGAATATGGTGATAATAGATGGATGTAGCCCCGCTTGGGCCTTCCAGAGGAAAATCCGGTTCAAGTTGGCTAACGGCAAAGCCCTTATAGTAATAACCTGGATAGCTGGAATATCGACCAATTACCGAATTATGTGCGATATCCTGCAGTAATTTATCACCTGTATAGAGCGACAATCGCAGCATGAATGGAGCTTCCTGAGCATTCATCCGATAATAGCCGGTTGTGCTTCCTGCTTCAAACGTCAACCCGTTCGGTGAAACAAGCCAACTATCCGCTTGTACGCCTCCTGCTACATCTTCTGGGAGCTTGCTCCTAGGATATTGGTATTTTCCGCTTTCCGGCCAATGGAACGACTCCGCGTAATTATACGTCTCGGGCTGCGGAATCGTAACGGTACCTTCAGTAACTGGTCGAGCAACGAACATGGTGGCATACCGTTTGGCTTCCTTATAAGCAGCATTCAAGTATTTGGGATCCTGAGTTTCCTCGTAAAGCTCCAAAATCTCCATCCACAGCTTGCTATAATAATAAATGAATTCATTTTTACTCACATTAACGGATTCAGGAGTATCGATATGCTGCAGGATATAGCTGTCGGCTGCATCCTTGGCAGCCTGTAAATACTGCGCATCTCCCGTCATCCGATACATCATCAGGGGCTGAATGACAGGACCCCGGTCTTTCTGATCAGGATCGCGCACGAGGTACTCTTCCTGTGCCAGCGCCCCAATTCCTGCTGAAGTGCCCATCATCTGATTGACAGCGGCTACGCTTGAAACATCGAACGGCAGGGTGGCCATTTTCCATAACGAAGGCACGCCATATACTTTCTTCTGCGTCGGCGACCAACCGATACCATTTCGCGATACGCCATACTGGACGGACGGCAATGCTCTCGTATCGTAAAGCTGGTCATCCCCAGTCAAATAATAAGCCCCCAAAAGAACGGCATTCGAGCTTGTTCGAACGCTATCCTCGTTTTCGATATCAATAAAGCCCTTGGCACGGCTCCACCACCCGCTGGGTGACGGGACATACTGAACAGAGTCGTCCCCTTGCGGCTCTATCTTAAGCATATCGATCATATTGAACATCGCGTCAGTAAGCGACTGATCTGATACATTTTCCCGGTATGCCGAATAACCGTACTCATTGCGAAGAATATCCGCGTAGGACTCATAAAGATTGCTTTTTTGTGCGATTAGCCCCATATGAAATTGATAGGTGTTTTCTGCGGTCATTTGCGAATAAGTCCCTAATTGAGGAGCATATAGGATTGGCTGCACGCTGCCTTCGTTGTTGACAAGGCTCATGCCAAGCCGTTGTTTCGTAACGCCTCCCGTCGGTTCAAATTCAACCGGAAGCTCTTCCGAAGGTACAAATACCCCATACGTCAATGGATTCCCCGCACTGTCGTTCTTCTCCACTAGACTCATCGGAGCGCTCAGCTCCCTAAGGCTTGTGGATTCCACCGTACCAACCATTTTTGCATGCGACCTAAATCCATTTAATACTTCATTGATGCCAGTGATTTGCTCTGTTGTGAAGGACTGATATCCAATCACATAATTGCCATCGCGGCGAGGCGTGAAGGTGAAGGAAACATCTGGTTTATCCCCTGCCATGGACCAGTTCACTTCAAAATCGTAATCACTGCCATGCATAGAATCGGTTAAAACCGCTGTGTGGCTGTCTGGAAAATGGATTCCGTCGAATGTAATCCAGCGTTTGTTCATCGTATCGTAGTAATTGGTTCGGCTCCCCGCATTCCCATCCAATAAAACCCATTGCTCCTCAAGTCTTTCCGACACATTATTTATTGGCATCCAGTTCCCTGTGTCCGTGTTCTTGTAGAACATGTCACGAACGATGGATTTGCCTCCATCCCATGCTGCCTCATAGAAGGTCGCCTTATAGTTTGCATTTTCAATGCTGCCTTTTTCTGTGTAACTGAGATTCGCTAATGTACGGCTCCGCAGCGCGGGCAACGGCGGAGCTTGCTGACGGATATTCCCTTCAAATTTGACTGCATCGGCCCGAGTAATAATCGTGCCCGTCGTAGGTTGCATTCGAGTCAGCCTGACAAATTCGGTATCATCACCACTAAAATAATACTCCCCCAAATCCACCCATCCGACCGATGGACCCGACGTAGGTCTAAGATCAATAAATAAAACATCCGTAATCCCGTTGTGAACAATCTCAATCTTTACATTACTGTCTGCTTTATCCGCCCAATCAAGCTTATAGAACGATATTCTCGCCGTCCCTGCCTCCAAGCGTGGATTCCAAGTGATGCTTCTACCTACCGCGTCCGTATATTTGGAACTGGAATTATTATATCCCTTCACTCCCGCACTTGTGGTCCAATAAGGAGCGGAGAACCCGTTACTCGCGTTACCTGCATCTACGGTGACGATATGATCAATCGTGAGGCTTCCATCATCAATAATGATCGTCTTATGCGGCTCTTTCTGCTGAATATTCCCTTCGAACTTGACCGCATCTGCTCGCGTAAGTATCGTGCTCGTGGTGCTGGCAGACCGTGTCATTTTAACGAATTCTTCACCAACCCCGGAAAAATAGTATTCTCCCAAATCAACCCATCCCACAGGAGGGCCAGATGAGGGTCTCAGATCCAGAAAGAGTACATCCGTCGTTCCATTATGAACGATTTCGATTTTTACATTGCTATCAGCCTTATCCTCCCAGTTAAGCTTGTATAAAGATATTTTCGCCGTTCCTGCTTCCAAGCGCGGATTCCATGTTATCGATCCGCCTGCTGTACTCGTATATTTGGAGCTGGAATTATCATACCCCTTCACCCCTGTGCTAGTGGTCCAATTTGGAGCCGAATATCCATTGTTCTCGTTACCCGCATCAAGTGTCACAACATCATTAATTGTGATGCTTCCGTCATCGATGATAATCGTCTGATAAGGTAAGGTCTCCGCATAAGCGGTCGTTATTCCGACCAGGCTGAAAGGAACTACTATCGTCAACATGAAAACGATGAAGAAAAACAGCTTCCTTATGACCAAACCACTCACAGCCTCTCCTTTAAATGATAACGCTTCCAAAATAATAATGCCCCCTTTGCTTGAATGATCGTAAAAAAGCAATTAGCCTTATCCATCAGCTAATCCAGCTCCTTTGTTTTTATCATAGCATGTCACATCACCATGAAATTTCTTTCATTTTAACAATTTCTTATAAGATTTTAAGCGATAAGAAACGGCTTCGCCGTCCTATGTAAGAGGAGGGTATCCGTTTCTCATAGAAATAGAAGAATACTTTATCGCGTGAAACATATAAAATATTTTATCAAAAATTCTTATATCTAAAAAAAAGAAACCTACATCCTAATTGACCGCTCAATTGCAGTCAGATAGGATGTAGGTTTTCCAAGTGGACAAATCTATTATAATGGCGGCTGCACCACTAGCAGCTTCCCAAGCTGAATGACCGTTTGATCATACCAAGCTGGATGCTGCCGAACATGTTCCATACTTTTTGCATTGCCGCTTGCCTCAAACACGGCCGCTTTGTCTGTCTTCTCGTGATCGACTTCGAAGCGAACCGTATGTTTCCCATTCGGTAGCTCCGGCAAGAAAACATATTGATTTCGATTATGATCGTTATAGGGTGTGAATCGATCGATAAGGAAGGGTTCACCTCCATCAACTGATACCTTCAATCGGCCAGAATCAGGCCCCCCGATATCGAATAACCCGATATGGGTCCCCTCGAATTGCACTGTGATAGCCTCTCCAGGATCGACAGCTCGCCATAGGCCAGGGAACAACCAATTGTACTCGCGCACTAACGCAAAATCATCGGGGGTCATGTAAGACCATCCTTCCGAAAAAAGAGTAAGATTATCCAGCGGCAGCATGGATGCATACTCCCATGGATTAGCTGGGACCAACGAATTCCGAGGCAAGTGATGTTCCAATCTTCCCTGATGATCGCGAAGCTCGCTTATTTTCTCAAATGACCGGGTAATCGTATCTGTATAAATCTGATGCCCTTCGGGAATTGTCGGATGGACCGAATCATGCGTAAAAATAACGGCTCCTGGATTGGACTGTTCTGCCCTTGAGGTGAAAATGAGCTTTCCATCGGAAACCAATTGACTGACCGCTACGCCCAGATGAATGGAAGGAATACCGTAATAATCAGCCACTTCCTCCTGCATAATAGCCCCCTTCTGGTATTCGCCAGCTTGAAATAAGGGCAGATCTCGCTCCTTCAGCGTATAAACGAACAAAATGTCGGTAAATGGGCTTCGTTTGCGGATCTGTCGGACAATTCCTTCGATCCGCGCCTTGGATTCAGGGACTCCGCCATCGTTACCAACAAATTCGACAAACACGAGATCAGGCTGATGACGCAGTACATCCGTCTCCAAGCGGGCGCAGCCGAGGTCTGATCCTGTCCCATCAATGCCTGCGTTCACAGAGCGGATTTCCGAATTGGGATATTTACTTTGAAGCCAATCTCCCGTCATGACCCTATATCCTTGAGAACGCGTATTGCTGCCGCCAAAATAGACAATTGTCACAGTTTCCCCATTTTCCAACTTCGAAATGACATTAGGCAGCCCTCTTCGAGGGAATAGTTCCTTCATCGCGACTTCACCTGCCCTCACTTATTAATTTCGGAGCAAAGCATTTTACAGCAAACACTTCATAGTAAGGAGAACCGTAGGTTGCACAGAAATGAATCCGGATTCGGGTTACGCGTTTCGCATCCACCTTATGTTTATTCAGTGTCAGATAATTACCGCGGATAATGATTTTACTTTCGGTTCCGTCTTCTAAGGTCAAGGTCACATCATAATCTTGGATAAGGAGCTCGATCGGATCGTCGAAATGCTCCAAATCCAGCCGTGAATTGAACACCAAATGGATTTCCTCCACATTTTTGGGGCTTGCAAAGCAGAATTCCAACCATTCCTGTCCTTCCGTACGTTCAGATATCCAACCGTTCGGCAGACCATAAGGTCTGGAAAAGCCATTGACGACATTCTCTGGGCTATACATATTTTGGGATGGCACCAGGTCTTTGAAGCAAATGTTCTTATTAAGCTTCTTCAGCTTAGACGGAACGTCTGGCCTATAATGGAAGCTGACCGCTCCTGTCAACTTCTCTTCATTTCCATATACAGCAAGGCTCGCCGCACCTTCCAGTACGATGTAGATTTTGTCGTCAGCCGGCTTCTTGCAGCTGAGGTCCAGCGTAATCCAGTCATCGTGACCTGCTGCTATAACTAATCGGTAATCTTTCAGCTCGCTGGCAGGAATATAGTTTTCCTTCCGCTCCCCGCCAAACAGCTTCACTTGCAAAGTTTCTGAATGTTCAGATCTATTTTTAATTTTGATTCGTACGCTTTCAGCCGTGGATGTCTGAATCGGCAAGACCAAACATAACGCGTTCTCCAAGGAAATCTCTTCGGTTGAATGAAGATTATCATAGCTTCGCTGAGACGAGGCATGAATCGTTAATCCGTCAGCGAAATAAGGATCCAACTCCTCTTGAAGCCCTACAATCGTTTGCCCGTCTCGAAGCAGCTGCGCTTGAAGCTCACCCATATGGGCTGTGACTATTTCCGCGGGGTCTGCCTCGTATTTTAAGCATAATGCAGCAGCCGTTCCTACCGCCTGCCCCATACAACCGCAGGTTGCCATAACCCTTGTAGACCCGAAAGCGACATGGGTAGCGCTTATATTGCGGCCAGCGAACATGAGATTAGGAATATTGTGTGAAAATAAGCTGCGGAAAGGGATATTATACAATCCCGGCACGAAATTCCACGCTGTAGCCGGCCCCTCATCGTAGATGCCTTTATTCGCATGCAGATCCATATACCAGCCTCCGACAGATACTGCATCCTCGAAATGAGGCTTTGCTGTAAGATCGTTCTGAGACAGCATGTGCTCCCCTATGAACCGTCTCGACTCCCGCTTTCCCGGAATCGGGCATACATAATCCAGGATGAGATTGTCCACATCATCAAACTCGCCGCTATTTTTGATATAATCCCAAATCCCGTATACCAATTTCCGCAGTTCCAATGCGATGTCTTCATTATTCTTGATAATATCCATATGCCCGCCGTATTCGAGCCACCACAATCCGCCAAGCCCGTTGATTTTCCTTGGAAAAGAGCGATGGTTTAAGCCTTTTCTAATACTATCAAAAAATGGCAACTTCGTAATATCGTACGCAAAGCCAGGTCTTTTGTAAGGAACGGAATAGTCTACGTTACGGGCTTGAAACAGAATCGTATCACCCATGGTGTAATGGTCCGCCACTTCGGGAGCCAAATCCTCGTTGTATTCATGCTTCGCCTCTCTTCCCCATCGGAAGTGAGCACCTGCTTGATATCCAACAATGCCATCGCCGGAGCAATCGATATAGGTTCGGCTTTCAAAACGAAATTTTCTTTCAGAAGCGAGTTGTAGGCCTTCCACCCATTGAATTCTGCCGTTCTCCATCCCCGTTTCATGCACGCATGTATTCAGGAATAGAGAAATATTAGGCTCAGCATAAACCATGTCGAGCAAGACCGTATCCGAAAGCGAAAGCATAAGCTTCTTATTGTATAACGGATTATAATGAAAGATCTTCAGCTTGAGTTCTTCTACCAACCCGCCCTCACGAGCATAATAGGATGGACTGTTTCCGAGATATGCCGACCCGTTGATATGAACCCTGACCTCGCTGCTCGCATTTCCCCCAAGAACCGGCCGATCATTAATTAGTGTAACCTGCAGCCCTTGGCGTGCGGCAGCAATAGCAGCACAAACTCCAGCAATACCTCCGCCTACGACGGTTACATCTGCTTTTATAAGCTCCATTTTGATAACCTCCATGATTAGATCCTTCTATCATGGTAATTGTTTTGGTCCCTTTTTTTTTACATGATTTCGCGAAAAAATCATACATTTTTTGCAACCTTATTTGGATTCGTACCGTGTCATTTTTATCCGATATTGCTTAGGAGTCTCACCCGTATATTCTTTAAATAGTTTGCAAAAGTAACCTTCATTGACGATTCCTACTTCCTCGCACAATTCCAATAAAGAATAATCCTGAACATTCAACAGCTCGAGAGCTAATTGAATTTTTTTACGGTTGATGTAGCTGATCACGCCTTCGTTCATTGTTTTTTTGAATAAGCTGCTAAAATACGACGGAGCCAAATTCACATCCTCGGCAATAGCCTCCAGCGTTAAACGCTGTTTCAGATTTTTTTCTATAAACAACATAGCACTCATGATTTCTGTACGATGTAATACCTGGCCAGCATGGACATATTCGAATGTGAAGTCGCCAATATAGGCAAGCTGATCTTGAAATGCCATAAATTCCATGGGGAATTCTGCTACTTCTGTGGCCAGCTTGTTCCCTGATTTAAACTTTATAGTAATGTCTCTATACAAGTCTCGAAGCATGGGTGCCATGATAGACTTATGGATTTTATGGTCCGAAACAAATTGGTTCAAATCAGCAAGTTCTTTCTCCAGCTCTTCCTTGGAAATCTTCCTTTTCACCCACATAAGAAAATCAGCCAGTTTCTGATGAAAGTCTGCTTTTTTGTCATTATGGTATTGGAACCGATGCATGGGTGTTTTTACTATTTTCTCTGTATGATAATAGAAATCCTCACTCACATTTTTAGCTTCCATGTACGCTTGTTTGATCGATTCCCAGCCTCGATGCGGACCTCCAAAAGCGACGGATACCCTTTGATTCAAATATTGCTGCAAATGAGAGACGATCTGCCCTCCCAATGATTGGCAAGCATATTCCGTTTCCATATCACTGCGGTTATTTTCCCAGGAAAGAAAACCAATAAAGCGATTATCGGACAGATCCGCAGCTACGCCGCTTCCACCATTCATCACCGTTTCCTCGATTACATTCGTCATCGCATATTTCAAGATGTTTTGATCAGCGGCTGAGTATTCGTTCCGGAAACTTTCATACGTATTCATTTCAACAATGAAGCAGCAATAGTTGGCTTGAAAGAAATGGAACTGCATGCGATTGGCAAAATCCGATGCCCGATGGGAAGGAATTTCGCCTCTGATCAGTTCGTTAAAAAATTGCTTTCGGACTCTATATTTATTTTCAAGCACGGATACGTTTAACGATTGAAATTCCGCTTCTTTTTTCTTCACTTCATTTAAAATCCCAGCCGCCTTAGATAAGGCCCGATCTAAATCCGCTTCCTTCAGCGGAACTTTAACAATGTACTCCAATACGTTGGCATGAATAGCTCGCTGGGCGTATTCAAAGGATGAATAGGCGGTCAAAAGGATGTATTGGGTATGAGGGAGCTCCGGCTTTAGCTGCTCAATCATGGAGATTCCATCCATTCTCGGCATAACGATATCGGATATTACGATATCCGGCTTAAGCTTTAAAATTTCCTCGATCCCATTCAGCCCATTATTGGCTTTTCCCACTAGAACAAATCGCTTATCCCTATGAGAGAGCTCGTTAAAAAACAATTCCAATCTTTGAATGATCAGGTCTTCATCGTCAACAATGAAGCAGGTATAGTTTCTCACCATTATGTTTCTCCTTTTAGCAAGTCTGCTGGGAATATGGCGCGTACCCGGGTTATTTCCTTAGGTATGCTAACGATTTGGAGCCCGTATTGTTCTCCGTAGTGAAGTCTAATTCGGCCATGAATATTATTTAACCCGATTCTTTTCCTTTTCACTTCCACATCACTCGGTTCTGAAACCAAAATATGTTTTATTTTATCAGCTGGAATTCCCTCGCCTTGATCAACGACTTCTATGATGACGATGCTTCCCTCCCTGTACGCATGAATCGTTATCGGGCCTTCGATCCCTCCTCCGTTATAGCCATGGAAGATACTATTCTCCACAAGGGGCTGCAGCAGCATTCGAAAAACTGGGAAATCTATTAACCCTGCTTCGATATTTTCAATCAAGTGGAAGTTTCTGTTATACCGGATGTTCTGGATCTCGATGTAGTCCGCTACATTTCGTAATTCCTGATGTAGGGAAACCTTCTCTGAAGCGTCATCTATCCCATATTCCAATAATGAAATGAGCGATCCGATCACCACATCTACTTTCTCTATTTGTCCGAGACGAATAACATTGCTGATTGAACCAAGCGTGTTATACAGAAAATGAGGGTTGATTTGAGACTGCAGCACTTGAATCTCCAGCTTCCTCTCAAGCTCATTATGAAGCTCCGCTCGTCGTATCAATTCCACAATTTGCTGCAGCATACGGTCGAAGGCGCGGGAGAGATCTCCGAACTCATCGTTTCGTTTAATCGTTATTGTCGTTGTAAGGATGCCTTGTTCCACCCGTTTCATTTTTGATTTGAGCGCATAGAGCGGAGTCCTTATATACTTGGCAATAAAAAAAGAAACGAACAAACTTAAGAGAAGACCTGCGGCTAGAAGCTCGATATAATAGGTTTCCAATCTGGACAAAGCGGCTTTCAAGCGTGATTCATCATTGATCGAAATAATGGTCCAATTGAATTTCTCCGTCGGTTTTTTCAGAAGGGAGACCGGCATGCCGTCCTTGGTATGCAGTTGAAGGGTTGTTTCTGCCGTATCCAGAATTTGTTCTGCTGACGTTTCCCCGATTGAAAAAGTATGATCTTGAACATTCAGCGGTCCTCTATTTTCCGAAAATCCGGCAATGATCTTACCCGATGCGGTGATCAGAGCCAAATTCATTTGTTCCTGCTTATTAATCTTGAACAAGGTTTCTTCAATAGCATTTAGATCCAAATCTACGGCAATGGCCATCGGAAACGGAGCGCCGTTCAGATATCGAACCATCGTAACTGTCCAGCCGGAATACTTGGATTTGTAAGGATCACTGACGAAGGTCGTCCTTCTGTTCTTGTCGGCTGCATGAAATAAAGGCTCTCTTTCCGCTAACGGTTCATCGAAAATACGGGTAGGCGTGCTTCCGCCTACAATGGATAAATCGCTCTTGATCAAATAAATATTACTGACGTAATTGCTGTTGAGTTCATATAGCTCTCTTAATTGCTTTTTGATTACTTCCGTATTGTCTATGTTGGCTTTCACCGATGTTTCGACCGAGAACAGGATCGTCTGGAAGGAGGAAAAATTAACGGTGAAATACTGATCGACCTTGTCAAGTATTTGGTTGGTGTAGAAGATGTCATTGGTTCTTATTTCCTTTTGGACATAGCGATAGGACAATTGGCTTATCAAGATTATGCAGCCTAATACAAACGCAAACACGATAAAAAATAATTTTAAAGGCAAGCTGATTCTTCTTCGCATTGCGCATCTTCCTTTTTGAGTCCGTATTAAAATGACAATAAAGAGAGGGGCTACGGATAGCCACTCTCTTCGTTCATTTACTTGATTAAGCCTGCTTCTTTAAATTGCTTGATTGCTGTTTCCTTATATTTCTTCATGTCAAACTTGGTATCCAACGTTTGGAGGAAATTGTCCCAATTGGATAGAGGGTCTTTGCCCGTCATAAATTTGACTAAGCTTTCATTAATGAAACGCGAGCGGTCAGTTGCCAAGGTATCGCTAGGGTCTGCGGTCAACAAGTTTCCAGGCAGCGTTGGCCCCACATATTGCTGGTTGTTCACGAAAGCTTCTGCCGTCTTAGGATTCTGGAAGCTGAAATACTCGGCATCGTCACCACGGCGCGGCATTCTGTAATGATCGACCCATAGGTACTTTTCTTTCATTTCCTTCGATAATTCGGACGTTTTATTTTTGATCTTGCCATCCACTACATCCCAATGAATTCCTTTGATTCCGTATGCAAAATTGGGATAGGCTTCTTCGTCCGTAAAGAGATAATTCAGCATAGACAAGATCCGAATGATTTTGTCCTTATCCGCTTTCTTGGAGATGGCCCATGAATTGCCTTGGAACGATTTTCTCTCTACGATTTGATCGCCGTAAGGACCTATCATTGGAGGAATAACGATCCATTCCGGCACCTCTCCGCTGATTTCTTTCATTTTCTGCTGATAATCCGGCTCCAGCCTGCGCGCATCCCTGATCATGAAGCCGACTTTCCCTTTAAATAGCTTTTGGTCCAACAAATCAGGCGAGGTCATCGTCACCCAATCGGGGTCTACCACATTGGCTGCCATCATTTTATTAATGTAAGCAAGCGCTTCTTTCATTTTGGGATCGATAAATAGAAATACCGGTTCATTATCTTTCACTTCAATGGCTGATGGAGGATTGACGCCAAACATCCACATCAAGCTATCGAAGCCGTAGGTTTGCAAACTGCCCTCTTTATTCATGCCGCCGATGAATCCGTACGTATCGTTTTTTCCGTTTCCGTCCGGGTCTTTCTCTGTAAAGGCTTTCATGACTTCAAACAGCTCGTCAGGTGTCGTTGGCACTTCCATATTCAGCTTTTTCAACCAATCATTACGGATGAAGAAGCTTCGGCTGATACCGTTTACATTATCATAACCTGGAACTCCAATGGTTTTCCCTTGATAGGACATCGCCTCCCAGGAGTCGCTGCTAAATCGTTTCTGAAGTTCAGGGAATTGATCCAGATACGGTGTCAAATCCGCAAGAACGCCTTGATCATAATATTGCGCGAGATCGGACCGACTTTTTAAGAAAAGCAAATCCGGGATATCTCCGCCTGCAATAAGCGTATTTAGTTTGGTTGTTGATTGCCCAGCCTGAGGAATCGTCATATCCAAGTCGATGTTCACTGCCTTCTCCAGCATTTGCCGTTGAATGTCTTCATCGCGTGGAGGAATCGGAGCGGCAGCGTTGAACGTGCCTTGGTTAAACATCGTGATTTTCATTTTTTTCGCAAACGGGTTATCCGTGGATGGTGAACTGCTCGAAGCTGTCGGCTTAACCTCCTCTTCTTGATCCCCACATCCCGACAATAGCGTTCCCAGCCCTACAATAGCAGCCAGAATGGCAAATGATATCTTTGTTCTTTGCATATTGACCTCTCCTTTGCTTGTATATTATCACGGTTTCCCGTAACAACCTAGATAAGATTTGCTTTTTAACCTTTAATCGATCCCATGAGCATACCCTTGGTAAAATGCTTTTGCATAAATGGATACACGATCAAAATGGGGACCGTAGTCACGACAACAGCAGCCATTTGAACAGCGAACTGGCTAACCGTTCCGGTATTGGCCATCGACTCAGCACTTTGATTTGCAATGTTAAGCAGAATGTTGCGCAAGACAACTTGAAGTGGCATTAAATTCGCATCATTGATATACACAATCGCATCGAAATAACTGTTCCAATGCCCTACTGCGTAAAATAGGGAAATCGTGGCGAGGACAGGCATGGAAAGCGGTAAAATGATTTTCCATAGCGACTGAAGTTCACTTGCGCCGTCAACTCTCGCCGATTCCTCAATTTCAGCAGGCAATTGCTCGAAAAAGCCTTTAATGATCACCAGATTAAATGCACTAATGAGATGCGGAACAATTAAAACCCATGGGCTATTTAACATCCCCAAAGAGCGGATTAACAAATAAGTCGGAATTAATCCCCCGCTAAACATCATGGTAAACACAATGAATAATAAAAACGGACTGCGTCCCGGCAAATATTTTTTGGATAACGGGTACGCCGCAATTACCGTAAAAAACACATTTAACGCCGTGCCTACAATCGTTCGGAACAGCGTAATTTTATACGCCTGCCCTATACCATTAGAAATGAATACTTCCTTATAGGCTGCAAAGGTAAAGGATTCTGGTATAATCACAATCCCTCTTCTTAAAACTTCCGATTCCGGTGTTACCGAAACAGCGACCACATATAAAAAGGGAAGCAAGCAAAGCAGCGATAACATAATAAGAATAAAATAAACGGCTGATTGCCATACCTTTTCCCCGATCGTCAGCTTAATCATATCTCATACCACCTCACCAAATTTGCCCATCGAATTTTTTGGCAAGCTTGTTTGCAGCCAATACTAAAATAAATCCGATGACAGCTTTAAACAATCCTACAGCAGTTGCGAGGCCAATCTTAAGACGCTCCAGCCCCTCGCGGTATACCCATGTGTCGATAATATCGATTTTCTCCTGGTTAAAAGTATTGGCAAACATGAAGATTTGGTCAAAACCAGCGTCCAGAATATGGCTCAATTTAAGAATGAGCATCAGAATAATGACTCCTCGAATGCCGGGCAAGGTTACATGCCAGAGCTGTCTTGATTTGGAAGCGCCATCCATTCGAGCTGCTTCATATAAGCTTGGGTCAATCCCTGATAATGCGGCAAGGTATAGTATCGCTCCCCAACCGATGTCCTTCCATATTTCAGACGAGATGACCAGCAGTCTTCCCCAAGCAGGCTCCGTTAGGAAGGAGATGGGATCAAAACCGTTTTCCTTCAAAATCATATTAAAGAGGCCATCACCCGGAGCCAATAATGCAACCATCAATCCATAAACAATGACCCAAGACAGAAAATGGGGTAAATAAGTAATGGTTTGTACGATTTTCTTAAACCATTGGGTATGAACTTCATTAAGAAGCAAGGCAAGTGCGATGGGAGCGGAGAAACCGAACAATAGCTTATACAGCGATATAATTATCGTGTTTCTCATGATGTCCCAGAAATAAACGCCGTTAATAAAATCTGTGAAATTTTTGAATCCGACCCACGGGCTATCCCATAACCCCAAAGCCAGATTGTAGTTTTTAAAAGCAATAATGATTCCGGCCAATGGGATGTATTTGAATACGGCAAAATAAACCAATGCCGGAATTAATAGAAGGTACATCACTTTATACTTTTGTATGGTCCTTAACCACGAATTCCGCTTTTTGGAGAGGGGAATAGCTTCCGCTGCCAATTTCGATTGCATGTCATCACCTCGTCTTTATTTATATTTGTATAATAGCACCCCCCTATCAGATAAATTTCTGTCATTTCAAGAATTTCTTATAAGATATTAAGTAAGTGGGCCTTCGATAGTTCTAAGTAAAAGATTTCTTCTAAGATCTGCTCAATAAAGTAATTCTCTACTGTGCTTTACAACGAAGGTGAAGGCACCAATCGATTATTTATCCTTTAAAAATAAAAAAACCGCCCTATAGGCGGCAAAACTTCTATTTGCACTATTCATTTGTTCGTATCAGATCAGAGGTGTTTATCAAATTCCACATCGTATTTATTGAAGATGGTTTTATATTTATTTTCGAATATAGTCCATCGCTTTTCTGTTCCGTACTTTTCCTGCAATGCCTTCAAATAATGTTTAGCCGCTGCTATATCATTGGATTGTAACAGTAAATGAAAGCTCTCTTCACCCAGATGTAGAAATGGACCTGAAGTGTAATAATCAACAAGGGATCTGGCACTGGTCATCGTATCATAGAAATGAATAACCTCTTCTACTCCACTTAACAGCGTTTTTCTTAAATCATCCATATTCGTATCAGGAGTGATTGAAAAACGATCTGGAACAGACTCAACAATTTCTCCAATTCTTGCTCTGAAGTGACACTCCGCTTCTTGGGGAGCAGTCAGAATTTCCCTCGATTGTATCAGTGCCAAATCCGGTGCATAAATACCGCAGTTCACATAAAACATTACATTGTCCGCTGAATTGCCAGAAGACTTTTGGAAATTGAACATGTAGATAAGGTTTTCTGTCGTCTTATTGAAATTCAAACTCTTCCTCATGAAGCCACGCTTGGAAAGGAACGGCTTAACGTCAAGCTTAATCATATCGTTAAAGAGCTGCTGCAACATGATCCCTCCTATAAGATTAATCGTTTCCATTACAATTTTGTTAAGAGTTTCAAAGATATTTTCTTCTATTACGACTACTAAATACTTCTACAAATAAAACGGAAGATAATTATTGAATATTACTTCATAATTTCCAGCTTGTCCAAACATAAAATTGATTTGCTAATGAATTTTTTCCACATAGTAAACAAATTATTTTACAAAGTATTTGTTGACACTGAAATAATTGTATAATACATTTGTTTGTATACTTTATATACATATATATTTACAAAGTGAGGAGTGAAAATGGATAGGTTTATGATGGGTGGTCTTTGCAATAGGTTAGGCTGGCATCTGAGAAAGAAATGTATTTGAAGTAAATACTCAGTAAGCGAGTTAGAGGAGAATTTAGATGGCTTTATTGCTCAAAAATCGGGGAGCCATGCTACTTCTGATGTTTAATTTATTTTTGGTCTTTGCTGGTATCGGACTGGTCATTCCAGTTATACCAAAATACATCACAATGCTTGATATCAACGGCAGCACTGCCGGCTTGCTTACCGCCTCCTTCGCATTTACACAGCTGGTTTTCTCACCACTGGCGGGACGGTTATCCGATTCCTTCGGACGCAAGCGCATCATTGTTGCCGGAATGATGGTCTTCGCTTGCGCCGAAGCTATATTCGGTTTGGCTGATTCTGCTCTGCTGCTCTTTGTATCCCGGATGATGGGCGGCATTAGCGGAGCGTTCATCATGCCTGCAGTTATTGCCTACGCGGCAGATGTTACTACCGAGGAAGAACGTGCCAAAGGGATGGGTTTTATCAATGCTTCCTTTTTGACTGGCTACATTATTGGTCCTGGTATTGGAGGCTATCTTGCGGAGTTCGGCATTCGCGTACCGTTCTATGCTGCAGGGATTGCCGGCCTGGTCGCTGCAGTTCTTACAACAGTTGTTCTGCGGGAATCGATGCCATCTACTGTGAAAAAAGATGAGATTAGCGAAAAGGCAATGTCTAATCGGGAGCCCCAAAAGAGTCTGCTCCAACAGTTGCGTTTCGCTTACCGCGAACCCTATTTTATAAACTTACTCCTTGTTTTCGTCATGTCCTTTGGGCTTGCCAATTATGAAGCAGTATTCGGCCTCTTCGTCGACCATAAGCTCGGCTTCACACCGAAGGATATTGCTTTCATTTTCACCTTTGCGTCCATTGGAGGCGCAGTCATTCAGTTATCCATTTTCGGCTGGCTCATCAACCGTTTCGGCGAAAAGCGGGTCATTACACTTTGTCTGCTCGCTTCAGGGGTGTTCGTCCTGCTGACGTTGTTCGTTCATCAATATTGGCTGATTTTTGCAGTTACTTTTGTTATATTTTTGTCCATTGATATTTTACGCCCCGCTATTAGCACGCAAATGTCCATGGTTGCGAATGAACAGCAGGGATATGTGGCAGGACTTAACTCTGCCTTTACCAGCCTGGGCAATATTATCGGACCGATAGCAGCCGGAATCCTGTTCGATGTAAATGTGAACTTTCCATATGTGGTTGCCGGAAGCGTCCTCATACTAAGCTTCGGGCTTACTTTGTTAACAGGAAACAAGCGTGTACAGCGTACGAGTAATTTTTGAAAAGAGCGGAATGCGGGGCTATATTTACAATAAAAAATGGACATATCCGCTCTTCTAAAACGGATGTCCATAAATGGTGTATAACACAATATGAAATTACAGTCATTCTAATGGTCTATGCTGCAGTCACGATTATTGGCTGATCCTTTGTTATGATTATGGTATGTTCATGTTGTGCTGCAAAGCTATTGTCGGGGGTACATAAAGTCCATCCATCCGGCTGCTCAACGACATACCCAGCACCTGTAGATAAAAAGGGCTCGATTGTAATTACCATGCCCTCTTTCAATACCCGTTTATCGTGCTTGTTATAAACGGGTAGAATCTCTACTGGGGCCTCGTGCAGAGATTTGCCAATACCATGGCTGCACAGATCCTTAATTATATTATAGCCGCCTTTTTTAGCCTCGATTTCAATAATCCTTCCGATTTCGTTCAATTTCACTCCATGCTTAAGTGAAGAGATTACTTTCATCATTGTATGGTGTGTGTATTGACACAGACGCATTAGTGATGGCTCATATGGAGCTATCGGAAAAGAATGTCCAGCATCCGCAAAATAGCCGCAAAGTTCTGCAGAAACATCGATGTTTATTAAATCGCCTGGTTGGATGATTCGATTTCCCGGTATTCCGTGTGCAACTTCGTGGTTAACACTAATACATGTGTTACCAGGGAAATTGTAAGTTATCTGAGGCGCCGACACAGCCCCATGACTTTTCAAAATCCGCCCCCCAATATCATCCAGTTCCTTTGTCGTAATTCCAACTCGCGTGTGACGTTTCATTTCATTAATCGTCAAAGCAACGATTTTTCCAATTTCTTTTAGACCATCAATATCGTTTTGTGATTCTATTGTCATAAAAAGCTCCTCCATTTTCCATCTAAACTTTATTTAATTCAAATTTATTTTAACACACAATAGAATATTTAATTATTGTAGTAATTAGGTGAGCTTTTGATGCGATTACCAATCTTCCCATTCTTCATACGGAGTATTAAACATATAAGTAAATAAATATTGCTCAAAGAGGCTGCCGTTTAATGAACTGCACCCCGTCAAGTAGACATTACAAATAATAAAACCTGTTAAACGGCCTTAGTCCTAAACTCCATTGGACTGAGGCCGTTTAGTTTCGCCTGTAATCGTTCGTAATTGTAAAAGTGAATGTAGGCTTCAATGTCCCGTTCA
>NZ_JBFTPA010000026.1:0-65022 GCF_056398245.1 Paenibacillus sp. 01T47 | reverse complement strand
GGCTCCACAGGAGCAACAGGAGCCGACGGTGTAACAGGTGYGACAGGARYGGCWGGRGCAACAGGCGCGACAGGARYAGCAGGAGCAACGGGTGTAACGGGCTCCACAGGAGCAACAGGAGCCGACGGTGTAACTGGTGTGACAGGAACGGCTGGGGYAACAGGCGCGACAGGAACAGCAGGAGCAACGGGTGTAACGGGCTCTACAGGAGYAACAGGAGCCGACGGTGTAACTGGAGCGACAGGAACGGCTGGGGCAACAGGCGCGACAGGAGTAGCAGGAGCAACGGGTGTAACGGGCTCCACAGGAGCAACAGGAGCAGACGGTGTAACAGGTGCGACAGGAGTAGCAGGAGCAACGGGTGCAACGGGTGTAACGGGCTCCACAGGAGCAACAGGAGCTGACGGTGTAACAGGTGCGACAGGGGTAGCAGGAGTAACGGGTGCAACAGGCTCCACAGGAGCAACGGGTGCCACTGGAACGAATGGCGTAACAGGAGCTACCGGTGCCACAGGAGCAACAGGAGCAACAGGAGCAACAGGAGCAACTGGAACTACGGGAGCCACAGGTGTAACAGGTGCTGAACCAACGGCTGATTCGAGTTATGCTGGCAATACGACGGGTGCACTTATCGCTGTTGTGCTCGGAGGAACGAATGTACCACTCCCGAGCGCACAAAACCTAAGCCCAAATATTACCGTAAACGGAGCTAATGATACCTTTACAGTTGTTAATGCAGGCAGATATTATATCACTTATCAGATCAACATCACGGCTGCCTTACTTCTCAGTACTCGTCTTCTAATTAATGGTGCAGCGAATCTTCCTTCTACGATTGCTCCAGTTCTAAGCGTATCAAGCTTTAATAATGATGTTATTGTTACTTTGACAGCAGGCAGTACCATAACGCTTCAAATGTTTGGATTATTAGGAGCAGCAACGCTGTTAGGCGGCGGAGCGGGTGCGGCTTTGACCATCATTCGGGTTAGTTAATAAAGCAGAAGTAACAGGACAATGGCATGAGAATATGATGTATCAATCTAATCGACTCGCGGGAGTGTGGTTTTGTTGATTTCCATCAGCTTGTGCCTCATTGTCAAAAATGAAGAGAAAACGCTCGGTCGATGTCTAGCTTCCATGAAGGATATCGCTGATGAGATTATTATTGTGGATACGGGTTCTACGGATTTAACGAAGCAGGTTGCGAGCGAGTTTACCAATCGCATCGAACATTTTACATGGATCGATGATTTTGCGGCAGCTCGCAACTATGCTTTTTCTTTAGCAACCAAATCCCATATTATGTGGCTGGATGCAGATGATATTTTGAAGGAAATCGATCAGCAGAAACTGCTGGAGCTAAAACAAAATGTAGATCCTGCCGTCGACTCCATTTCTATGGAATACCACTTGGCGTTTGATGAATTCGGTAATGTAACTTCAAAACTAAGACGAAACCGAATTGTAAAAAAATCGCGTGCTTTCAAATGGATTGGTCCGGTGCATGAATACCTTGAAGTTTATGGGGATATATTGAGCAGCGATATCGCCGTAACCCATAGCAGTATACATCATGACAGTGATCGCAATTTGAACATTTATGAGAAACGACTGGCTAAAGGGGAAATCTTTTCTCCGCGCGATTTATTCTATTATGCCAATGAACTTAAGGACCATGGGAAATATGAGGCTGCTATAAGATACTACGAAAAATTTCTTGCGACGGGCAAAGGATGGATTGAGGATAACATTGCTTCCTGCGGCAGGCTTGCGGATTGTTACAGCGAGCTTAATGAAGTACGCAATGTGGTCGATTCGATCTTCCGCTCTTTCCATTACGACAAGCCTCGTCCGGAATTTTGTTGCCGCCTCGGTTATTATTTCTTACAGCGTCAAGAGTATAAGCTGGCAATTTATTGGTATAAATTAGCGCTGAGCACAGAGAAGCCGGAGCAGAACTGGGGCTTTGAGAATTTAGCTTGTTCTACATGGCTGCCGCAGCTGCAGCTATGCGTTTGTTACGATGGCATAGGTGATTACGAAGCCGCTTACGATCACAATGAGAAAGCAGCACAATTTAGGCCGACAGATGAGCGCATTTTGGCAAATCGTGATTATTTGAACAAACGGTTAGGAAAGAAAACAATCGAGATTAGTCTAGAACCCTCAACTTAATGGGTAACAGAGCGAATTTCTAAGATCGGATGAGGATTCCAATTTCAACTGAATATAATTAAACAACAAGATTTCTTCCCGTTAATTTGGGAGGAAATCTTTTTTTGTTAGTTCAGCATATTTCACTTCGCACTATTGACATCGCCTATGAGCGAGTGTATATTATATTTTATCAAATTAAATTGTATAAAATACAAAATCTTCGCTGCACCAAATTGCATGAGGAGAATAGAGAAGGCTCTCTTTGGCAATAAGAAAACAAGATGTTAATTCAAGTAACGGAGGTTAAATAAAAAGCCATTGTCGATAAGGTGCTTTTTCATGAGGAGCTTCAAGGTCTAGAACTTGCAAAGTAACGTTTAAACAAAAATAAAAACCTAAACGGAGGAATTAATGATGCAAAACTTATACACAGCTACGGTAACGGCAACAGGTGGAAGAGATGGGAAGCTTGTTTCAAGCGATAATATTTTGAATGTAGATGTGAGAGCTCCTAAAGAGCTTGGAGGAGTGGGTGGCGCAACGAACCCGGAGCAATTGTTTGCAGGAGGTTACGCAGCTTGCTTCGAGAGTGCTCTTAACGTTGTATGCCGGATGAAGAAAATTAAAGTGGAGAAAACCGAAGTAACCGCTCATGTTACGCTTGGCAAGGATGCAGATGGCGGATATGAGCTGGCTGTGAAGCTGGATATTGCGCTTGAGGGCGTTGAAGCAGACGTAGCGAAGGAATTGGTCGAAGCCGCTCATCAGGTATGTCCGTATTCTAGAGCCACTAGAGGCAACATTAATGTAGAACTAAATCTTCTTTAATCTAAAATAATACAAGCCCAAAGCACAAAAAATCCGGAGAATGATCTCCGGATTTTTTGTGATGCTCTTATTTCGCGATGGTTTGTTTGCCCGATAGCTCAATAGATCTTTGTACAAGCACCGTCATTGCATCTACACAAAAGGCTGCGACGTCTTTTTGGATCGGTATACAGGATAATTCCGTGCAGGCGATGATCACACACTGGCACTCATCCTGCACGAGCAAGTGGTTAATGATGCCTTCAAACTCGGAAGGCTCAACAGGCAAATTGCGTTTGACCTTGTTGTAGATAATGTCCATCACATGCTCCTGAATGGCTTCTTCAGGCTCGTGAAGGTGCATATTATACTGATTGCAGCCATGACGATACACGCCGCTGCTAACCGTTCCATTTGTAGCTAAAATACCAATCTTGCAGTGTTCTCCAAAGGTGTCATGGATCTTTTTCAGCGTCTCATCCACCATGTTGATTATATTTATGCTTGTCATTTGCTGCATATCATTATAGAAATAATGCGACGTATTGCAAGGAATCGCAATATTAGATACGCCTGCTGCCTCAAGGATTTTGAAATCTTTAGCAACCGCTTTGAGAAACAACTCGCCTTTGTTTTCTAATATGACACCTGTTCGATCTGGCAAAGTGGCATGATTGAGAATGACGATATCAATATGCTCTTGATCACGGTCTGCTGCCGTTTGCTCGATAATCATATCGAAAAATACGGATGTTGCTTTTGGGCCCATCCCGCCTATGATGCCTAAGCTTTTAGCTTCCATTGCCTCAACCTACTTTTGATGAAGTGTTTAATTGAAATGATTTAGTTATTCAACGATCATAGCATGGCTTCCCATTGCGTCATAGCTGTTAAAAAAAGTGTCTGCATCGTAAGTAACTTGTCCTTTTAACGGATTCATTACATGTACTTTACCATCTTCATATCCATTTAGGACAACCACGTGCAAATTAATAGGAGCTGAATAATATTCACCAGTATCACTGAAATACCAAGCGTAATTCATTTTTGGCGGCGTGAGATCAAGCGTAATCCAAGTTACGACAGGGATCCCATTATTAAGCTGCTCGATGATTTCCTCCCGAGTGCTGCCGCTAATATCTGAAGTACTGTTGCTGCGCCCTGCGACATCAAAATACAAGTTAGCCGCCTCCACGATAGGAGGAGCAAAACTGAAAAATCCGCCCTTTAACGACCTAGGTTCGCCAGCGTATGATTTATAGGGATCAGGCCCATACAATTTATTGTTTTTGGTGATAAAAGCTTGCTTCGGCAAATAATTATCCGACATTTCTGTTTTGGTAACGTCATATCCGTAATAATTGAGTACCGCGGTTAATGAAGTAATTTCACAGCCGTTAGGCAGCTCAGGCTTCTGCATGATGGTATCGACATCGATATAAACCTTCTTAATAGTTATGGAGCCATCAGCTGCCCGCTCATAATCCTTCACATATTCAAACGTTTTGTTGGTGGTTGTCAGCTCTTGTGCAGGGCCTTTAACCGCTATTTGATGCTCTTCCTCCGACAGCTGATAAGGCCTGCCGACCTTCTGTTGTTTTATCTTATAGCTGGTACCGTAATCGAGCAAAATAGATGTTGCTTTACCCATTTCGTCTGTTGTCATGGTGCCGATAACCGATCCGCTATTAGCAGCGGTTATTGTATATACAGCATCTTTAATCGGCTGCTGCGTTGCTTCGTCTTTGCTTATTATTGTAATTGTTCCTTGCTCTATTTCTGGAGTAGGGGCAGTCGTTTGTGTAGAATCGACTTTCTCATTGAATACAGGTTTTGCATCTTCTTTCGTAAACAATGTATAAATAAAAAATATAATACCCAATAACACCAGGAGCTTGATCATTCTTTTCATGTTGGTGGCTCCTTCACTTTATAGCCGTAATAGTTATGCGACAGTGTGTAACGAGCAGGCAGCCGGTGGCTGCCCCATGCCTGTTACGCTTGCTCGAAGAACGTCTTATGCCATATAAGGAACACATACACTGTCCAAATGTATCTAGCGTAGTTCTGCTTGCCTGAATAATGCGAATCCAGATATTTCATCAGCTCATCGGTATGAAAGAACAGCTTCGCTCGGTCCGAGAGAAACATGTCCTTAACGAGCTTATAATATTTCTCTTGTCTTAGCCAGTGCCTAATAGGTACAGGAAAACCAACCTTTGGTCGATTCGCCCATTCATCGGGAAGTACTTCCTTCGCAGCTGTACGCAGTGCATACTTCGTATTGCTTGGATGTACACGAAGATCAGTAGGCAGCTTGGAAGCCAGATCCATAACCACTTTGTCTAAAAATGGAACTCTCAGCTCAATGGAATGGGCGAGGCTCATTTTGTCTGCCTTAAGAAGAATATCTCCCGGAAGCCAAAGCTTCAGATCGAGATATTGCATTTTGGTTATATCATCTTTGCCCCGCACTTGATCATATACAGTCTTCGTAATGCTTTGTACGGATGGTCCTTGCTTATATTCGTCCTTCAATACGGCTAAGGCATCAGCTTCTTCAAACACATGCGCTTGACCGATAAAACGTTCCTCAACCCGCTGTCCGCCTTTTACGACAAAGGAGGTGATTCTGTTTTTGGACAGCTTGCCGCTTAATAATGATAACGGCCGCCTGATTGCAAACGGAAGCTTCTTGTATTTTTTCATCGCTGGTGTCGTATCGTACCAATCATAACCGCCAAAAATTTCGTCTGCGCCTTCTCCAGAGAGCACCACGGTCACATGCTTGCTCGCAAGCTCTGCTAGGAAATAGAGGGGCACGGAGGATGGGTTGGACTGCGGTTCGTCCATATGATACTGAATCGTTGGCAGCATCTTGAAGCACTCATCCGCTGAAACCAGTCGTTTATAGTTTTCGATGTTTAAAATTTCTGACAAATCCTCTGCGAGGTTCGTCTCATTAAAGTTGCCTTCATAATCCTCAAAGCCGACGGAAAATGTTTTGTTTGGTTTTAGCAAAGCGGTAATATAACTGGAATCAATGCCTCCGGACAAAAAAGACCCGACCGGCACATCGCTAATTTGGTGATAGGCGACTGATTCTTTTACTGTGCTTTTAATTTGGTTTACGTAATGGGACAGACTGTTCGGTTCTTCTGCAAAGTTAACGTCCCAATAAGGCTTCACTTCTAGCTTGCCTTGTTTGTAAAGCATATAGTGACCAGGCTTCAGCTTGTACACGCCTTTAAAAAACGTTTCATCAAGCACGGAGTATTGAAAGGTCAGGTAAGGCTTGAGCGCATCCTTGTTCAACTCTTTGCGAAAGGCAGGCTGCTTTAAGAAAGCTTTGATTTCAGAGCTGAATAGGAAGGAATTATCCGTTGTGTTTTGTGTATAATACAACGGCTTTATGCCAAAGAAATCCCTGGCGAGAAACATCGTTTCCGTATTCGTATCCCATATCGCAAAAGCAAACATGCCTCTTAGCTTCTGGAGCAGCAAGGTTCCATACTCTTCATAAGCATGAATGATAACCTCGCTGTCCGTATGGCTAACAAAGGTATGCCCGCACTGAATCAACTCTTCGCGCAGCTCTTGATAATTGTAGATTTCTCCATTAAATACAAGAACACAGCTTTTATCCTCGTTGTAAATCGGTTGGCTGGCTTCTTCAGACATATCTATAATTTTGAGGCGTCTAAACCCTAAAGTTACTTCCTCATCTGAATAGATACCGCCACTATCGGGACCTCTATGAACGATCATATCCATCATGTCTTTAATAATGGCTACTTGATCAACGTCGGGACGACTATCTGCAAAACCTACAAAACCGCACATGTGGAATACCTTTCATTAACTATATTGTTTTAAGCGCAGTCACATCGTTTTTAATTTGATTTCCCTGACGATTTCCGATTCATTAAATGGGATTTCCGTTTTCCCAATAATTTGCGACGTTTCATGACCTTTGCCGGCTATGAGAATGACATCGTCTTTTCTGCTGATATCAATGGCAAAAGCAATAGCGTCTCTCCGGTCGATAACGGCCTCATAAGCTCCGTTATAAGCTTCGACTCCTTCAATAATTTCCCTAATAATCAGGTTATTATCCTGCTCCTTGGGATTATCAGAGGTGATTACGGAAAAATCAGCAAATGTAGCGGCTACCTTAGCCATCGCTCTACGTTTCTCTGTGCCTGATTCCCCATCAGATGCGTAAACGCCGAACACGAGAATGATTTTGCCTTTGGTAAAAGGCCTGATTGTTTTTAATGCCTTCTCTAGGCTGTCCTCGGTATGAGCAAAATCGACGATGATCTTCGTATCCTCATCTTGATAAACAACTTCCAGCCGGCCTTTAATGCCCTCAACAGCCAAAATGCCGTCTGCAATTTGCTGTAGAGTAAATTGATTGCAATAAGCTGTTGCAATAGCGGCTAGACTATTATATACGTAGATCGTCCCAGGCAGGTTTACTTTAATTGCGATGCTGCCCTTTGGCGTATTTACATTATAAGTCGTATAGTCGGCATAATAAGTAATATCCGTCGCGTAAATGTCAGCTTCCTGCTCAATGCCATAAGTAACCAGCTTTGGACCTTTATGCTGCAATCGGTCAATGAGAATACGGCCAAATTTATCATCTGCATTAATAATGTTAAAGTCCGTCGTCATGTCGAACAGCAAGGCCTTCGCTTCGAAATATTCCTCCATCGTATGGTGAAGCTCCAAATGATCCGGCGTTAGATTTGTGAAAATGCCAGTTTTGAAGCTGGAATGAGCAACGCGTTTCAAATTGAGCGCATGCGAAGAAACCTCCATGACGCAATGCTTCATATGTGATTCGATCATATCGGCGAAGATTCGTTGCAAATACAGCGATTCCGGCGTCGTATTTTTATTTTGAATCAGCTTGTCGCCGATAACTGTGCCGATCGTGCCGATAATTCCGAGGGCTGTCCCCGTTTGCTCGAATATAGATTTTAGAAAATATGTGGTCGATGTCTTCCCGTTTGTTCCAGTGATGCCGAGAAGATTCATTTGCTCAGTCGGGCGATGATAGAAGTTTGCAGATACCAGGGCGAGCGCCTCACGCGTGTCGTTAACTTGCAGCACCGTTATTCCTGCTGGCACATGAACATCCTTCTCGACAATAACGACGGTCGCACCAAGTGCGATTGCTTTTTCGATGAAATGGTGTCCATCAACCGAAAAGCCCGTTATCGCGACAAATACGCCATTGGCTGAAGCTTCCCTCGAATCAAAGGCAATGGAGCTTACTTCAATATGCAAATCGCCTTTCACGAGCGTGTAATCCAGATCTTTCAGTAAGGAGGTCAATAACATACGATCAGCTCCATTCTATTACCTATTACTATTTTTGCAGGCTATCTTCTTAGAAGCTTTTTCGTAAGCTTGCCACCGATGATAGCCGCATAGGAAAAGGCTGGTTTCGGGTCCTTCCAATCCCAGATCGCATAAGCTTTCGGTTTAAACAAGGATACGAATACTTGCTTCCAAGTCAATTGACCCGTCTTGATGTAATCGCGAACAGCAAGCATGTCCTCATATCCGTACCAGAAAACACGGTTCGTATTCTCTTTGACGGCTTTGGGAGGCACAAGGTTGCCGCCAGTTAACTCTTGGTAAGTAATCCATGGAATATTTACCCCAACTCGGTACAGCAGGTTGTTCAGGTTGGTAATCCGGCAATTGACTTCGATTAAATAAAAACGGCCAGTTTCGGCGTCTTTTTTGAATTCAATTTCCGCGAAGCCTTTCCATTTCATCTTCTCTAGAAAAGGAGCTCCGATATCGAACAGCTCTTGTACGTATCTCTGCCCTGTATACACCGATGCGCCGAAGTTAATCGGATATTGGCGGAATTTTTGACAAGTGACCCAGTGAGTGACCTTTGAATCTTGGTTTAAATACGCGTCGAACGTATACATATGATCGTCGAAACCCGGGATGATACGCTGTACGATGACTTCCAAGCTCGCTTCCTTCGCTTTGGCCAGCGCTTGTTCGAGCTCAGCGCGGCTGTGTACCTTAAATAGCTTGCGTCTAAACTTGGCAACGAAGGATGGAGAATCTGTTGGTTTGACGATACAAGGATATTTAATGATTTCGTCGATCTTCTCAAAAAAACGATCTTCGTCTACACGGACCGTTTCGGGAACAGCTACGCCATTTTCTAGAGAAAGGCGCTGCAGCACCTCTTTATTCATCATATCCGAGTATATGCCCGGAATGTCTTGTGGTATGAGATAGTGTTCTCTAAGCTCTTCCAAATGCTCATCGATAACCTCAAGATAAGAATCGTGGCATGGAATAAGGACAGGAGGAGCGCTTTGCTTGCGGGCATATTCCTTCAAGAAACGAATGAACGCTGCCGTGTCTTCTTTATAATGAGGAGAGATTAGTCTCTCAGACGTATATTTTGAATCGGCGCCATAGGTATCTTTAGTCGAATAATCTACGGCAACCGTATGTACACCGTTAATGCCTAGGCAACGAATGGTGCTTAAACCTATATAATAATTACAACCCAAAATTACTGCTTTATTATTCACAAAGGCACATCCCGACATCCTAATTTATGTTCATTTCCCTGTATTACGACTAATGTTTTAAATAATTTTACTTCATACTTTCTTATAATACAAATGGATTTATCCTCATAATAGCTACAAAGATGTGGAGGATTTGGACCAAATCCGAGGCGCATGCTGCCGCTTAAAACAGCTTCTTTATCAGCCGTTTTTTCTGGCATTCGACACCATTACCCGTAAATCGCTGAAACCATTTATCGGAATTTTTAACATTAAAGCACTTGATGAGCGTTATTAGCATATTTGTGATTTTATTAACATTTTTCAATTATTCATATATATGTATATTTTACTATTCTGTATTTAACGCAAGTAACTTTTTCCATATATTGATCGATTTTACTAGTTAAAAAGAACTAGAAATTGGATAAAATAACTTCATTTTGTCGAATAATGCCCGAAAATTGTCTACGTTCGTCGACAAGTTTTTACAAACTCCTTATTGCTCTACGAGTATAATAGAAGCATTACCACACGAGTGCTAGATAAGGAGCGTGCCCCGAAGCGAGCTATGGACAAAAAACACTTGCTTAAACAATTGCAGTCGTTGCGGCTAAAGCTTCATGAAATAGCCGAAGCGCGCGGCAGTCTGACAGATCCGGATGTTCTAGCGATTAGCGAAGAGGCCGATCAACTAATTGTTGCGTTACAGCATATACAAAGAAACGAGCTAACACATATTACGATACGCCGCGACGATATGTAGAGAATATTATCTCTCTCGAAGCCGTCGGAAAAATTGAGTCAACAGGTTTGAGCATTCAGGCTGTAAAATACCACTAGTGAGCTCCGTTTCATGGTTGAAACGGGGCTCTTGCAGTAAATTCATGAGCGTCCCAGCACATCCAGCCTTCGGGTCGGTTGTTCCATAAACGACACGTTTAACCCGAGATTGAACAATGGCGCCGGCGCACATTGGACAAGGCTCCAACGTGACATACAATGTACAATCTAATAATCTCCATGCGCCGATGCGATCGCAGGCGTCACGAATAGCTACCATTTCGGCATGAGCGGTTGGATCAAACCTCGTCTCACGCAAATTGTAGCCTCTTCCGATGATTTCATTGTTTCTGACGATAACAGCCCCGATAGGAACCTCTCCAATTTGCTCGGCTTTTTTGGCTTCTTCAATAGCTTCCAGCATCCATTTCTGATCTTCTTGCTCTCTTGTCATATACAATAACTCCTTTACTATTTATTCATTATACAACGAACAAATATTCCGTTGTTAACATGTCGTGGATAACATTGTGGATAACTATCATGATATACACATAAATACTCACAATTTATTCAGAGCTGTGCACAGTAATTGTGGATATTGTGTATAAGTTGTTAATAAAAACGTTTTTGTGTAAAAGGATGTGTCATTCATTGTCAATAAAGATGAAATTTTCAGTCTTGATCACGCTTATCGTTTTGACGTTTTTTATATTCCAACACATGCTTAGTGAGTATTCGATGATTCAAAGCATGCGTGAGCAAGCAAAACGAGCGATGCACGATACTTCCATGCATGTGGCGAACACATTTTCCTCTTACGAGAAGAAGTCAGGTTCAGGCTATATCTTTCCGGAGAAGGATCGCTCAGGCCCTGGGCATATCTTTGATATCGTAAAAACATTAAATCCAAATATAAATGAAATTACAGTATTTGAGCAAGATACGTTGGCTGTGCGTTACGGTACTTACACGTATTTGGATTCAAATAGCGATCAATCTATTATAACCGATGTGAAGAAAACAGGTTTTGAGCTTCGAAAGATGGAGATCAACGGAAAATGTTATTTTAGAAGTTATTATTACACGAAGCAGATGGGTAATTACATTATAAGTGTCGTTTATGACAAAAAGGGAATTAATGAGCTTATCGCGGAGAAGCGAAATGATTCATTCATTTATACGGGCATATCGATGGTGCTCGTCCTCTTTATTAGCTATTGGCTGGTAGGAGTAATGATTAGACCCTTAAAAGATATATTATGGAAGGTTAACGAGGTTTCATCTGCAAGGTTTCAACAGCCGATTCGAATTAAACGCAAGGATGAATTCGGCTTGCTGGCTCTTAAGGTCAATGCGATGTCGCAAAATCTAAGTATATATATGAACAAGCTGCGCAGAGCGTTTGAGGAAAACCGCCGGATGAAGGAGCATTTGGAGTCATTTATTAATCACACGAGCGATGCGATTCATCTTATTGATTTGGATGGTAAGGTTATTCAAGTAAACCGTGCTTTCGAGCTGCTCTTTGGTTATGAGGAAGAAGAAGCAATTGGTCTCATAAATCCTATTCTTCCCGACTCTCATCATGCAGAGATGAGGGATATGTTAAACCAGATCTTGTCGGGCAAAGTACTGCCAGCTCAGGAAACGATACGAATGACAAAGCTTGGAGAGCTGATACCTGTAAGTGTAACCATATCGCCAATTCGTGATTCGGACGGAACGATTCGTGCCTTTGCCAGCATTTCAAGAGACATGAGGAGCCGTAACAAAATGGAAGAGCTGCTGCGCAGGTCGGAGAAGCTGACGACAGTAGGGCAGCTAGCAGCAGGTGTAGCCCATGAAATTCGCAACCCGCTGACGACGCTGCGCGGTTTCCTGCAGCTCCAGCAGGAGAGCAAGAAGCTGGCGCTTTCCCACGTAACGCTTATGTTATCGGAGCTTGACCGGATCAATCTCATTGTTGGCGAGTTTCTCATTCTTGCGAAGCCGCAAGCGACGAGGTTTGTCACCAAGGACATACGGGATGTACTGCAAGATGTTATTGCGTTAATGAACAGTGAGGCACTTCTTCATAATATCGAGTTTTGTGTTACTCTAACCGATGATTCTTGCTTAATTTCATGTGAAGAAAATCAATTGAAGCAAGTGTTTATTAATTTGCTGAAAAATGCGATTGAAGCGATGCCAAGTGGTGGACGAATCCATATTCATATTAACCATAAACGGGAATACATTTCGATCACGATAACGGATGAAGGAATGGGCATCCCGGACGATATGATACCGAAAATTGGAGATCCCTTTTTTACAGCGAAGGAAACGGGCACAGGGCTCGGCATTATGGTTAGTCAGCGTATTATTAACAGCCACCGCGGAACGATGGATATTAAAAGCCAGGTTAATGTCGGAACAACGATACATTTGCTGCTGCCAGCTTTGAAAGAAACACGGGAGAGCGGTATACTGGAAGCATAAGCACAGATCGGGCTTCTAACTGAAAAGTAAGAGGAGGGATTCTCGTTGAAGCAGGAATCTTCTGTAGATGGTTCATGGCAAAAAGGGAACGTGCTTCATGATGCTTCAGGCTACAGCGCCTTACTCGTAGGAACTACTGGTTTGATCGGAGCAGCTTTGCTCCGGCAGCTGCTTCATGATCCGCTGGTGACGATGGTAACCGTTATTGTAAGGCGGCCGCTAGAGACGAAAACTTTGGGCAGCGCAAATGAGCTCTCCAAACTGAATATGATCGTCACCGCCTTTGATGATTTGGATCAAACGCTGGAGCAGGTACATGCAGATGTCGTGTTTTGTACGCTTGGCACGACGATTAAGGTTGCGAAGACGCAAGAAGCCTTTCGCAAAGTAGATTACGAATATCCGCTCACGCTTGCCCGGTTTGCAGAACGCACGAATGCTTCTTTATTTTCTATCGTGACGGCTATGGGGGCTTCCTCCAGTTCAAAAATATTTTACAGCAGAGTGAAAGGGGAACTGCAGGATGCGATTGCTAAGCTGTGCATTCCGCTAGTTCAAGTGTTCCAACCCTCGCTTCTGCTTGGCGAAAGACCGCAGGCTCGACCTGGTGAAGCGTTTGGAGCTGTCGTTTCGAAAGGGCTGCAATTTGCGATGGTTGGTCCGCTGCGCAAGTATCGGCCGATTAAGGGCGAGGATGTAGCTTTGGCAATGAGAAGAGCGGCGGGACAAGCTGGACAAATGAAGGCAGCAAGCAAGTCATCGATGATTCAATATTATTCATCGGACAAAATTGCCGACTTGGCATTACATACAACGGGGTGAAGCAGCTTTGAGAATCAATAAGTTTATTAGTGAAACAGGTTATTGCTCCAGACGTGAGGCGGATAAGCTAGTAGACAGCGGACGTGTTACGATCAATGGAGAAAAGGCACAGCTCGGCAGCCAAGCTGAAATAGGTGACGATGTACGTGTTGATGGCCGCAAAATCGGCGAGCAAAAAAATCATGTTTATATTGCGCTTAATAAGCCGGTAGGCATTACCTGTACAACCGAGCTTCATATTAAAGGCAATATTGTTGATTTTGTTGGTCATGAGGAGCGTATCTTCCCGATCGGGAGGCTGGACAAGGATTCGGAGGGATTAATTCTTCTCACGAATGACGGTGATATCGTCAATCCGATTCTACGCTCGGAGGGCAAGCATGAGAAAGAATATTTGGTTACTGTAGATAAACCGATGACAGAAGCGTTCTTAAAAGGAATGGCAAGCGGAGTTCATATACTAGGCAGCATGACATTGCCATGTGTTGTAACAAGAGTGACGGACCGCGTATTCCGCATTATTTTAACGGAAGGCCGCAATCGTCAAATTCGTAGAATGTGCGAAGCATTCGGTTATCATGTTCGGAGACTGCAGCGGCAGCGTATTATGAACATCCAGCTCGGCGGTCTTCATGTTGGCAAATGGCGTGATTTGAGCGAAGCCGAGAAGGCGACTTTGTTCGAGACATTAAGTTATGAGCCGGTCTAAGCAGGAAACATTCATTCGTATAACGACAAAAAAACCTGAATCACACGCTTAGGGCGAGTTGATTCAGGTTTTTAATTATGGTTTTTTTACATTTAACTGCTGGGCATTCGTGACATCAGTGTACGTATGGATGATCGAAACCTCTACACGACGGTTTTTGGATTTGCCTGCAACCGTCTCGTTGTCGGCAACAGGACGATATTCACCGTAGCCGATAGCGCTAAAGCGCTCGGGTTTAAGTTGTTTATTTTCGAGCAAAACGTCCAAGAAACGAATCGCCCTCATAGAGCTCAAATCCCAGTTTGATTTAAATTGGTAAGTCGAGATCGGCGTTGTATCGGTATGACCGGAAACGATGACCTCATAATCAGGGTACTGCTGCAGCATTTTGCTGATCGCAACGGCAAGCTCCTTCGATTCAGGCTTAACAGTTGCTTGTGCCGGTGCAAATAATGCGTTGTCGCTAATCGTAATCATCAGCTGTGAGAGATTTAACTTCGTCTCAAGATCAGATGTCAGGCCGTTTTTCTTAATATAGGCATCTACTTTTTTCTTCAGATCCTCGAGATCCTTCTGCTCCTGCTTAATAAGTTCCTCGCGAGCTTTCTCTTCATCTGATTGATTTTTGTTTACATCCTTGTCGGGAAGCTTGCCGCCTTCTTCTTTTTGCTTCTTCCCGTCATCCTCGCCGCTTTTCACAGCGGACGTTTCGGTTAGAATACCGCTGCCAGTGCTGAGTGCTAAACTAAATGCTTTCGACATTTCTTCAAACTTCTTTACGTCGACGGAGTTCATGGAGTACAACACGATAAAAAGTGCTAGCAGCAGGGTGAGCAAATCGGCGTAAGGAATGAGCCATGATTCATCCACATGCTCCTCGTGTTCTTCATGTCTATGCTTTCTGCTCAACGGCGCCTTCCTCCTTTTCCCTCATCTTCAATCTTTCTGTAGGTGTAAGGAAAACAGATAGCTTCTGATTAATAGCGATCGTTGATACGCCGGATTGAATAGAAAGAAGGCCTTCCACCATCATAAGACGGATTTGAATTTCTTTCTTAGACATGCGCTTCAGTTTATTAGCAATAGGATGCCATAATACATAACCTGTAAAGATACCAAGAAGTGTTGCGATAAAAGCGCCTGCGATGGCATGTGCGAGTTTTCCCATATCGCTCATATCAGCAAGTGCGGCAACGAGGCCGACAACTGCTCCGAGTACCCCAAGTGTAGGGGCATATGTACCTGCTTGCGTAAAAATAAGTGCTCCCGCTTTATGGCGGTCTTCTGTTGCGGCAATATCCTCAAGTAAAACATCGCGTACAAAATCTTGGTCATTTCCGTCAATAATCATACGCATGCCGTTACGAAGAAATGTATCTTCAATCTCGTCAACTTTTGCTTCAAGAGCGAGCAAACCCTCGCGACGTGTAATGGAAGCCCATTCCATGAAGCGCTGAATCAGCTCATCACGGATAGGCAGCTTTTGCTCAGTGAACACCATTTTGAATAGTTTACCGACTTTGGATAGCTCGGACATCGGGAAGGCGATCATGACGGAGGCTATAGTTCCCAAAATAATAATCATAAAAGCAGCTGGATTTGCAAGAGAGGACAGGTGTGCTCCCTTTAAAACCATGCCTCCAAGTACAGCGACTAATCCTAGCACCAAACCAATAATTGTTGAATTTTTCATCATACACCCCGTCCAATACATTTTCGACATTTCTCTACTTCTTATATTATCGACAAATGGGTATTCTGAAGTTAGAGTATATGGAATGATTTAAGGCGAATGCGTTAAAAAATGATAAAATGCGGTAGAATAGTAGAGAGATATGTACAAAAAATGACGATAGCAAAGGTGGTATACGCAAATGGGCGTAAGACATGCAAGAGAATATTCAGATATATTGAAGGATTTTACAGCAGCTGTGGCTGAAATTGAGAATAGCTATACTTTTTTTGAAATGGAACCAGATGAATGGGCTCAGCTGCCTGTAAGCGATCGGCATGAAGTGATGGAGGCTTTGGCGGATGATGTTTTCTTTGGGCTAGGAGAGAATCCGGTCATTGAGGTAGGCAGCGGTGTCATTACGTATAATAGCAAACATCACATCATAGAGGTTTCACAAGACGATAAGGTGACCCAAATCATTAGATTGATATAAGCATTCGGCATAAAACTTCATATAAGTAGTGCTCCTGTCGGATCTTTACATTTTATGTCGACTCTATTACAATGTTATTCAATACAACATGACATATAATTTGACATTGATCTAACATAGAGGAGAACGACATGAATGAGTGCTCATCATCGTTGCTGTTGCCGAAAGCGCTTGAATTGGATGGTGAAACATTAGCTGCATTTTATCAGCCCATTATAGCGATGGATACAAGACGCATTATGGGTTACGAGGTGCTTGCTCGAGCTGTAAAGGGTGATTCCGTGAGGAGTCTTGGACCTTTCTTCTGCAATGAGCAAATTCCAGAAGATGACCACATTATTGTGGACCGGGTACTGCGGGAGCAAGCATTCTCGAAGCTGGCTTCAATGGAAGAAGAGCAGCCGATGTTATTCATTAATTTGAAGCCGTCTTGGATTTATCGGTATGAGGAAATCGGCGAGCTCTACACGTTGTCGCTGCTTGATAAGTACGGAATTGACCCTAAACGAATTGTCATCGAGATAACGGAGGAAAGCTTCCAAGGTTCCATGGATAGGCTTCGTTCTGTTGTCGACATATACCGGGCAAGGGGCTGTTTAATTGCAATCGATGATGTAGGCAGTGGTTTTAGCAATACGGATCGGATTGCTCACATTCAGCCCAACCTGCTCAAAATCGATATTCATATGATTAAGAAAAGCGCGACTCATGACGGCTATTTCGGTGTGCTGCGATCCTTCTCTGATTTAGCAGAGCAAATTGGAGCTTCGCTGCTCGTCGAGGGAGTGGAGACAAGGGAGGATTTGGCCCGCGCAATTCAGGCAGGCGCCCGTTACGTCCAAGGCTATATGTTTGCAAGGGCAGAGCCGGAGTTTCGTGAGCCTGCTTGTTTTGCATCTCTAATTGAAGCGGAGCTTGATCAGCATCTGCTGCATTTCGTTGGAACTGAACGCTATTGGCAGCGGCAATCGGAGAAGCTGGCAGAGCAGTGGGTTGCGCTTGTTCAGGAGACGCGTTACCTGGATCATGAGGATGAATGGATAGAGGGGCTGCTTCCCGAGCTTTACGACCATTGCATTCGGGTTTATTTGTGCAATGAGAGCGGTATTCAGCTCTCATCCAACTATTATCGCGATGCGGACAAGGCTTGGAGGCGAGAGGAGCAATACCGCGGTGCCAACTGGTGTTGGCGTCCCTATTTTGTTCCTAATCTCGTCCAGCTCAATGAGCATCGACGTGCAATCGTTTCGCGCGCCTATACTGATCTCGATTCTCACGCATGGATTAGAACCGTATCTGTTCTAGCAGCGCCTGGTCTTATTTTACTTATGGATTTGAGGGATTCTGAGCGCGGAGTCCAGCGTCGTTAACGTGCGGCTGCTGGCTCATAAACCATACAATGGCATTCGGCAAAGCCAGTGGGAGTAGAACGCGCATAGGTGTCGGTAATATGGAAGCCGGCTTGTTCATAAACGCGCATCGCACGAGTATTCCAAGTAAGCACCTCCAAATCAATTTCGTTTTGAGGGGTGCGCCTTATTGCCTCTGCCACAATGAGACGTGTGAAGGCAAGGCCGAGGCCTTTACCGCAAAGATCAGGCCGCAATCCGAGCCCGAGCCGCGTTACGCCTGTTAAAGGAAAAAACTGCGCGAACCCAATAAGCGCAGACTGAGCGTCTAGGACAGCCATATATTGGGCAGCACGAAGGACGGGATCGCCAAATTCGATTTCGTCTTTTTTCATTTGCTCCCAAGTCGGCCAATTATAAACATCAAATGGAGCCTCGTAGCGCCAGCCGCATAGTTGCTGTGCATGGACGGTTTCGAGCGGGCATATGGTCATATCGCCTTCATCTCGATTATAATGAATAGAGCTTTGATGGCTTGTCATTTGTTTTTACCTCCGCTTGAAAAAAAGTAGCTGAATAGAGCGAATGTCGAATGAAATAGGTTTATTATAACAGATAGGCGTGCGTTGATCGCGCGTAAATAAGGAGAAGCATCAAAATGAAGAAGTTGATCTGGCTAGGCTGCTTGTCATATTTAGTCATCGGCGTTGCCCATGTTGTGGGCGGATCTATCTTGGAACAGCTCATCGCTCATTATGGTTTAACCTATAAAGATGGCGGGCAATGGATTATGAATCAATTCCTCGGGTTCCTGGTGGGTGTTCTGTTAGCGCCATCTATTACTTCGAGAGTTGGAAAAAGAGGCGCAGTACTGATTGCGATGGGCGTACTGACGCTGAGTGAGGCGGCGTATAGTTTGCTGCTGCCATGGGGCTGGATGCTCGCGATTGCTCCGCTTGCGGGTCTTGGCTTTGGGATGACGGAAGCGGTCGTCGGCGCAATGATTATTGATATGGCGAAAAACGGCAAGGCATCGGCAATGAGCCGATTGGAAACCTTTTTTGGCGTTGGTGCATTGTTGATTCCAATTGCAGCGGCTTATCTGATTCAGCATAGCATATGGCAGGTTTCCTTTCCGATTCTGGCAGCGATGTCAGGCATCACCTTTGTTCTCTGGCTGACGATGTCCTTTGGAGAGCTGGATGATGAGCTTGGTATAGTTGCTCGAACACCGGGAGTGAAGGAAGGCCATTCGAATGAGTTGGAAGGAATGCAAACCACTCGCGGATCTGTCTTTTTTGGCTATCCGCGCAAAGCACTTCCATTTCTCTTGTTATCGGCTTTATTTTTTATGATTTATGTAGGAATGGAAATGAGCTTCTCTAACTATCTGCCTTCTATTCTCATCGTTCGATCAGGTGTAGGAGATTCCAGTGCGGCAGCGGTGCTCAGCTTGTTCTGGGGAACGATGGTGCTAGGGCGTCTATTTGCGGGGCTGCTGGCTGACCGAATGGGTTATTCGCGTTACTTGCTTATTGCTACAGCGGGCGCCTCGGTCGTTTTTGTTTTAATGGCTGTTATGGGTCAGCTTAGCTGGATGCTTGCCTTTGTCGCACTTAGCGGATTGTTCTTCTCGGGTATATTCGGTATCGCTCTTGTTTATGCCAATGAGCTCATTCCGGGTATGACGGAGAGGACGACGAGTTTGCTTGTAGCATTCGGCGGGCTTGGAGGAGCGATTTTTCCTCGTTTGACTGGCTGGATAATGGATCAGTACAATGTGCAATCTACGTTATGGTATATAAGCAGCTTAGTTATACTGATGCTGCTTCTGCTAGCGGCGATGCTCCTGCTCGGAAGAAAACAAGTTCACAGCGTACGATCCAAGGCTTAAATGAACTGCAAATTATAAAAAAACCTCCACATTCGCTGTTTCAAAGCGGGTGTGGAGGTTTATTTATTATTAAACGTGTTATTCTAAATGCTTTCAGCTATTTAAGAATGGTTTTGTATACCTCTATGGCGCGCGCGCGTGATGCTTTCAAGTCGACGATGGCACCGCTTTGCGGCTGATGAATCTCTTTGTCTGTCAGATGATTCAAATGAGGCAGCCAGCGCCTAATATAGCTGCCGCTAGGATCATGCGTCTGTGACTGAGTTGCGGGATTCATGATGCGGAAGTAAGGCGCTGCGTCATACCCGAGTGAAGCGCACCACAGCCAACCGCCGCGATTAAGCGTATTGTCATAATCGCTTAAGTGAAGGCGGAAATATTGTTCGCCAAGCGTGAAGGGGCATAGCAGATTTTTAGTTAAAAACATGGCTGTTACCATTCGCAAGCGGTTGGGCAGCTCACCTGTACGATTGAGCTGCGTCATGGCCGCATCAATGATTGGAATGCCGGTGGCAGCTGCAGCCCATGCTTCTAGATGAGCATTTGAGAGCTTGGACATATCAGCTAGCTGCTCGTAACGAAAGAAATCATCATGATACATCGCTTGATATAAATAAAAATCACGCCATGCCAGCTGCCGTACCCATGATTCAGACCCCGGGAGCCCTTGGGTCATTTCGTAGGCTTGGCGGGCGGAGATGGCGCCCGTATTAAGGAAACGTGCAAGCTGGCTTGTATGATCATCGGCATAGGCGTCCCTGCTCTCCGAATAAGAGGCAAGGCGTTCTCGTACGAACCGTTCCAGCTTGGATAATCCTTTGGACGATCCTTGCACGTTTGTGCCGCCTAGGGCGCATGAAACGGATTCGGGCAAAGCGAAGGACTGCGCAACCTTGGCATTAATTTCGCTTAAGGTAGCAAGCTCATGAATCGTCGTTTCACTCATTGGGCTATAGCACTCCAGCATAAAGCTGCTCCACTTGCGATAAAAGGGTGTGAAAACCTTGTATGGATCCATTTTTCGAGCAAATGCCGGGAAAGCATCTAGATCAGCAAGAGGTGAATCGGCAATAGACATCCAGCGGCGGCCAAGGCTGCGTGTGATTAGCCCAAGCTGCTCATCTCGCTGCCGTGAGTAAGGCGTATAGTCTGTATGAACAATAACCTCATCAATAGGATGCGCATGCAGCAGAGCTTCGGTGATCGCAGCAGGATTACCATAAAGCACATGCAGTTCCTTTCCTGCATTAGAATAGTTGTGCAGAAGCGAGGCGGCTTGCGCCATGAAATTCCGGCCGCTATGACTAGTTAAACGGCCATCTCCTGTAATAACGGGATCTATGATTAGCAAATGAATGCCTTGTTTCTCTTTTTTCTTCAAATAATCAAAAGCGCGCAAATCTGCAATACGCAAATCCTTGCGGTGAATAAACAAATACATCAGTGATAGCTCCTTCCATAAGCGCAACATTGAACGGCCGCATTCCAGCTGGAATGAAACAGCAAAGCCGCAAGTCATTTGTCGTCAGAGGACAAAAAACTGCGGCTTTGCTAGATGAGTCTACCCGTTCAACCCTCAAGAAGAGGGATTAGGCTGCTCTATTTTACGTCAACGTTGGCTTGGTATGAATCAGCATCCATGATACGACGAGCAGTTACATATCGTCCCTCATAGTACTCGGAGTTAAGTTTGTCAGTTACAACGCCTCTGCTCGAGGATGAATGTACAAACTTGCCATCTCCAATGTAAATGCCAACATGGGATATGGCGCTATTATTGCCGCCAACTGTGTCGAAGAACACAAGATCTCCCGCAATGAGGTCAGCCTTAGCGACCTTTGTACCTTCTTTTGCTTGCGAACCAGAAGTACGTGAAAGCTCAATGCCCATTTTCTCGAACACATAGCTCGTGAAGCCGGAGCAATCAAAACCTTTCGACGACGTTCCGCCGCTTTTGTACGGAGTGCCAATAAGATCATTAACAATTCCGTTCAATTTTGAGTCAGCGAAAGCGCTTCCCGCTTGAAAAGCGAGCACGAGAACGAGACCCAGGATTAATGCGGTAATCTTCTTCAATTGTGAAACTCCTTCCAATGCCGACGAGGTTAGCTGTGGGGTTCGGTTGAAGGCTCCCTATGATTCCTCGGGCGTTTGAAAAAAACTCAAACGTCGGAATCAATTCACCCAAAGTGGTTCCCCCGTATCCCAATAGGGAATTAGGCAGTTTTTTTATTGCTTTGAGAAATATTCGATTATTTTCAATGATCTCCTGCCTTTAGTGGCAATTTCTAATAATTCTCATGTAACCTTTTGACAATTTGCTTCGTTAAACCGTTCTTTCTGTAATATAAACACGCCATAGTAGTGCTTTCTAACTAAATACATGGAGTCAATTTCATTAATTATGTGGATGTTGTGTAAAATATACCGATTTGTCCTTTAGGCGCTATATCGCAAGGACTAGCTTAAAGTGCCGTAAACGGCGGTATTTCACCATTTTGCTCCTCATAAATTAGAAAAATCTCATCTATATCACTCGTGAATAAGCGTAGATTCAGACAGCCTAGCTGCTGCTCCAGATAGAGCGGCAGAAATAGACAAAGGAGGCTGTTCATGAGAACAGCCCCTTTGGGCAATCGAAAAAAAGATTTATTTTGCAGTAACGATTTTTTCAGAAATGAGCTGTGGATCGTTGTTTTTTTGCTGCATCCAAAACTGTACCTTGTATTTTCCAGCATTTTTAAAATCGTAGGAAACGAGCTTGGAACTGAACCAAAAGGTGTCTTTTTCGACGAACTCTTTAAAATCATCATCATCCTGGCTGCGGCTGTCGATTGTCGTTTCCTTATCATTAGGATCAACGATGGTCACTTTGAACTCTGAAATCGCCATATTCAAATTATCGATTTGCGCTTGCACTAAAAATTTCTGAACACTGCCTTTATCAACCTGTCCGAACATAGCTCGCTTCTCGTTCATTAGAAACATATGCACATTGGGCTTCTGAATAATGAGCTTCTTGTCATTGCTCTTCCATTGGACGAAGGCTTGAAGGCTGTCACTTAAAGAACGAATGCTAATATAAACCTTATCGTCCACAACGACAGCATCGTCAGTGGATTGCTTATTATTATAAAGGAGCGTTACCTTTTGAAATAGTTTGTCTGCTGCAACCAATGAACCGCCCGATAAGAGCAATACCATGGATATAATAACTAGTTTTTTACGCATCATTTGTGAATATCCCCCATTTTTGATTTTCTTTCAGTTATTTATACAGAACTGCCATCATTTAGTTGCGGTTAGTTGTAAAAAAAACCTCCACACCACAGCAAAGCGTGGAATGAAGGTTTATTTTTGCTTCAGCATCCAGAGGACGCTGAAGGCTTTTTTGGTTTGCTACATTCTTTTCGTTTCCAAAAAGTCATATTGCGCGGCAATCGTCCAAACCTTCATCAGTGTTTGAATGAGATAATAGCCTTGATGCAGAATGAGTGCAATCAGCCCGGCCCAAAGCATGGAGAGACTTGTCACCACAAGCCCAGCAGCCGCTCCAATCCCCCACATGATGAGCGACACAGCTGCATAGGTAAGGAAATTTCGGAGAGCGTGCCATAAGGAACGGAATATGCTTCCTCCTGATGCAGCGCTGAATTGCATGGCTAGAAACAGCAGATGCAGTACTGTGCCCCATAGGAGCCATAGAAGGGCGCTAGGCAGCACCATTTGCAGCAGCTCTGGAATAGAGCCGCTCTCTAGAAGCGCATCCAGTGAGCGCGGCAGCACATACCAAGCAGGAGCCACAGATAAAATAACCTCGATCCAGTAAAGCAGAACTACAGGCTTCCAAGCTTTGCGAATACCTTCTAGAAATCGTGTCCCTCCATTCGATCTGGACTGATTTAACGAATAGAATAGACCGGCATTGAATAAGGGAGTGATCAGCATTCGGGCAACAAGGAGACCGCCAAGCGTCCAGACGTAAGGATTAATGAGATCGGTCTTGAACAGCTGGAATTGTGCTTCGGTCATGAATAGCTGAACGGCTGCTTCTGAAGGAGCGGAGCTTGGATATCGACGCAGCAGTGGAGCTACGACCGAATCAATGAAGCGGTAAAGGAAGAACCCCCAGATCAGCTGATAAAGAAATAATAAAACAACAATGTAAAAATGTTTTACCGCTAACCGCCAGCCTTGCTTCAAATGTATTTTCATCGTTTATCGCTCCTTGAACGCAATTACTTACCAGCTCAGCGACCCGAGCAGTCCTTCAATTAGTTGGACAACGCCGAGGCTCCATCTTGTGCGTTTATCCTCTGGCAGCTGAGCCTGCATGTAGTTGTTAATGAGCTTATTATCAAGCACATTGCTGTTGTTTGGGTCAACGACTGCCCATTCAAGCGGAGCGGAATGCAGCTGTTTATATTGCATATGGGATTCCTGAGTATCCCAAAGCTTTGTTATTTTGGTGCCGTCAGTAAACTTCATCAACACTTTAATCTCGCCATTGCTGCCGCCGTTTTTCTTAACGAGTACAACAGATTCATACATCTCAGCACCATCTTGGGTGACTGGGCGTACATGAATCGATTCGATCGAAAAGTCGGCCATTTTGTTGCCGTAGACATATTGGCTGAAATAATCATTCCATTTCGTTTTTGTTACCTGTTCGACAACACGCTGGAAGTCTGCTGTCGATGGATGCTTGAACTTATACTTTTGGAAATAGGTTCGCAATATTTTTTGCATCGTTCTGGAGCCGACCTGATTCTCGATGCCAATGAGCACCAGCTTTGCCCTCAAATATACATTCTCGGCATATTGCGAGTGGCTGGCGTATGACCAAGATTGCTGCTTGAGCGGAGCGGGGTTGGTCATATAGCTCGCTTCCATGCGTAAATTCGGCTCCAAGCCGTATGCCGTCTCCATTACTTTATCCTCGGCATAGGACGTAAACCCCTCGTCCAGCCATGCCTCCTCAAATTCATTAGAGGCGACCATTCCGTACCAATATTGATGGCCAATCTCATGCACGACCGTACGTTCAAGATCGTAGCCTGGGTTATCATTTTCTGCAGCGAAAGCGGTTATGAGTGTTGGATACTCCATGCCACCAGCTCCGTTCGCTCCTTTGGGCGGAACGACGATCGACAGCGTACTGTAAGGATATTCTCCATACCACTTGGCGTAGCTTGAGAGTGCGGATTTGGCTGCATGCATGTAGCGGTCCTTAAGGTCAGCATGCGCAGGATCAAGATACAGCTTAATGCGTACACCGGGAATGCCGGTATCTGAATAAGCAGTCTCTTCATATACGAAGTCTGGCGAGGCCGACCAAGCAAAATCATGAATATCATCAGCATAAAACTGGTAAATCTTTGTTGCTTCCTTGATCTCGATAGGCTTTGTTTGGAAGCCCGTTGCAGCGACGGTGTAGTTCTCAGGCACATTAATCCGAACGCTGTATATGCCGAAGTCGCTGTAGAACTCAGAATTGCCATGATACTGATGGACATTCCAGCCCTCAGCTGTACGTCCGCGCATGCCGGCTGTCTCATATACAGCGAGCTTTGGAAACCACTGCCCAGCCATCACGAAGTTGCCGGAATAGCCCATTCTTGCGAATACCTCTGGGAGCTTCACCTCGTAGCTCATTCGCAGCGTTACGGAGGTGCCGGGAGCGATAGGCTCCGGCAAGCGGATTTTGGCCAAAGTAAAATCATTGGCATTGCCATCGTCAGGTTGTACATATTGAAGACGTGGCAGAAGGCTCTCACCGTTCAGCGTTTCTAGCGTAAGCAGGTTCATATAGCCTTGGCTATTGGTTGTTGCTTTGTCCTGACGCAGCTTGCCGCCGGATTCTTTCATAAACGTGGTTTTGCCCGATTGAAAGGCGTTCGGGTACAGATGGAAATAGAGCTCGGACACTGTTTTTTTGCCAGGGTTAGTCCAAGTTACGGTTTGCTCACCGTTCAGCTGCTTTGCATCATTCGTTAAATGCACGTTGATATGGTACTCAACGACACGTTTGCTCAGCTCTTGCGGTTTAGGTGTGATGACCGTATTCGGCTCCTGCACGGCAGGCGGCTTGACCGACTTTTGGGCAGGCGCTAGTGCTTGCTTGGCGTTAGCGGCGGGGGCAAAAGCATAAGTATATTGGGATTGCCAAGCAGTCCCGAAGTCATGCTGCATCGATATGCCGAGCAGCGCGACTGCGAGTATTACGAGTAAAATTCGTTTGAAATAGCGTGGAGTCATTGAACGTTTCCCTCCCGTTGACAAGCATCTACAGCATGTATATGTTTGCTTTTCGATGATTATTAGCTAAAATGGAATTATTGTATCGGGGAAGGTGTGAATATGCATGACGGAAGAACAAGGACAACCGGCTGAGCCGGTAAAGAAAGAAAAGAAATCACTGTCGCTCAACGTAGTGAGCAGCAAACAACATAAAGGTTTTGGAGCAGGAACGATCGATTTGAGCGCGGTATCCTGTGTTATTATTGATGATGGCGTTGCTTATATTGATGTTGGCGCTATGCATGCAAAGAGTAAAGTAGAGCGTGGCATTAAGTTTACGCCTAACAAAGAGGATACTCCGAACGGTCGTCAATGCTGGATCGTATGGGTAGCGGTTGACCGCAATGAAGAAGGCTCCTATTACGCGGGCGCTACGGCATGCGAGATGCTGATTGATTCCGAGGCGCGTCGCGGGTGGAAGCTTCTCCCGGATCACGTGAACAAGCTGGATCAATCACTCAAACGCCGCTATAACTTGTCCGAGCTTGGCGATGTCGATAAATCGGCGCTTCGCAAGTTGCTTGTGGAGCATAATTTTGAGTGGTGGGATCGCTCCCCAGACGAGCTTAAGCAAGCTTTGGACGTATAGCAGTTAGCGTTATTAGCAGCAGATTACCGTTATCGTGAATTATGGATGAGAACCTCATCGTTCGTAGGCTAGTCCTATCGAATGGTGAGGTTTTCCGCGTTGATAGAGGCTGTTAAAGCATTTAAAAAATTTTTTTGGCAGCAAGTGCAGGGTATGCGGGACAAGCTGGCGTCTATTAGATTGGGAAGGAGGGGAGCGACATTCAAGACGAGGATTGGATCAGAGAGGTACAGAAGGGCGGGCCCGAGCATTTTGGTCCTTTTGTACAGGCATATGGTCCTTATATATATAGAACAGTCTTCGCAGTGCTTCGTTCACCGCATGATGCGGAGGATATTACACAGGAAGTGCTGCTGCAAATTTATCGCTCCCTTCCGGATTGTCGATTGGATGGGCTCAAAACATGGATTACCCGTATTGCCGTCAATCGAGCGATCGATTTCAAACGCAGCCGTGCACGAAAACCAGAGGAGCTAATGGATAGCGAAGCGATGTCTGAAAAAGTACATGAAGAACTTGTGTCTGCTCCTGCTGCAGAAACATTAGCCATCGAACAGGCGGATAGGCAGCAGATACGAGAGCGAGTTGATGAAATGCCGGAAAACTATCGTGAAGTCATAACCGCTTATTATATGGAAGACAAGTCATATGAACAAATCGCAGCCGAAACTGGACTAGAACGCAAAAGCGTAGAGTCCAGGCTGTACCGTGCAAGAGGCTGGATGAAGCGCCATTTTCGGAAGGAGGACTTCGAATGATGATTGAGCATATCTCTTCTGATCAAATGTCCCGTTACGTAAACGACAGACTGGTTGAGGCTGAGCGTATACCGGTTGAGCAGCATTTGGCTGCTTGCGATTTCTGTTTGCAGCTGTTCGTCATTGCGATTGAAACAGCTGAGGGCGAGATGCAGCGGGCAGATTCTGATTTAACGACGCCGATGCCTAACATGGAGCAAATAGAAAAGCGTGTCGTGGAGCAATTGATGATGGAGCAGGAACATGATCATAGAGAAGTCGGGCCACATGTTGTGACGAGTACTATACAAGAGAAGCCTCGCCGTCTGCGGACATGGCTTCAGCATCCGGTAACGCATTACACCATAGCTGCTTCGATTACGCTGCTGCTGCTTGCCAGCGGGACTTTTGCCTCCTTCTCACAGAAGCTGGCTCAGCTTGATATGAATGAGAATAAACAGCAGGATATAAGGCCAAATCCGCCAGCGGCGGCAGGTGGACATTCCGAGTCTTGGTCAGACAGAATGGTTGATCAAACCGGATCGTGGCTCGATGGCTTAAAAGCTTCTCGATTTAGATAAATGAAAAAAAGAAGACAGAAGGGAATGAATAAATGATGAATAAAAGCCCGTTAGCGGCGTTCTTTCTTTCTTTTTTACCTGGCGTAGGACATGCCTATGCAGGTCGCCCAGTACGTGCGGTTTTGTACGGGGGAGCTTTCTTTGGTTCGATAGGATTGTGTATGCTATTTGGATTAATGGGCGGGTATATGGAGGATACAGTTTATATCTTTTTGTTTTTTATAGCGGCGATGGCGGGAATCATCAATATGATTGATATGGTCATCTTCCTGCTGCTAGGCAAGGGATTGCCGTCAGGCGGGGCAAACCAGCATCCATTCGAGCATCCTGCTGATCATTTCTCGCCAGGCTTTGTTCCTTTGGAGCAGGAGCGCCAGCGCGAGAAGTCGCGGACGATCATGTTCTCTCTGATTCCGGGTCTAGGGCATATGAATATGGGGCTTATGCAGCGGGGCATTACCTTTCTCATTTCCTTCATTGGCTGGTTTGCGATTATCGTCTTCTTAGGCACGATAACGCACAGGGCAGAGCTGCTCGTGTTTCTTTTGGCGCTTCCTGTTATTTGGATATACAGCATGTTTGACGCAATTAGCCAGCTGCATGCCAAGCAGCGCGGGGAGCATGTGGCGGACCGTGCTATATTTGAGGACGTGGAATCGTATATCGCCTCTGGGCGTAAAAGCAAAGTGCTGGCTATCGCATTAGCTATTTTTCCAGGTGCAGGACATCTGTATCTAGGTTTGCAAAAACGCGGCCTGCAGCTAATGGGTGGTTTTCTTCTCGCCGTCTATATTATGGACAATTTGCGCTTGTCGCTGTTTTTTTTCCTGCTTCCGCTGTTCTGGTGCTTTGCTTTCTTCGATGCGCTGCAGCAGACGTCTCGTTATGAGCGTCAGGAGCTTACCGATGAACCGGTATTGACGCAGCTTGTCCCTTATCAGCGCTGGTTTGGTTTTGGGCTGCTGGGATTCGGCGTTTATTACTTGCTCGATCGTGTAGCTGTAGAGGTTACTTCTCATTTCTCAAGGGAGCTTTATTCCCAATACATGCAAATTAAATATATGATACCAACGGCGGTTGTCGCATTTATTATGATTATTGTAGGCATGCGTCTAGCTTTCGGAAGCAAGGCATCTCCGGTAATGAGCAAAGGTAAACCGCCAGAGCTTCATAAGCCGATGCCAAGAAAGTACGAGGAGGATTCGCATTGAACACCAACACGGTAAATATGGCTGAATCGTCTGTCAATCAACCAGCAGGCGTTCGCACTTGGCGCGTCGGCTCATTATCCATGGGCGTGACACTGATTCTCGTGGGGACAGCATTAGCTGTCTCTCTATGGCAGGACATGGAGGCTTTCGAGGTGCTTGTTTGGGTCGCGCCAGTCGTTTTCATTATGCTCGGAGCGGAACTGCTGCTTTACTTGAAGTTTTCTAACAGTGCGCGTACTATCGTTCGTTATGATTGGATGAGTGTCTTTTTTGTAGGAATGGTTGGAACAGCCAGTCTAGGGCTTGCTCTGCTTATGTCAACGGGCTTATTCGATGAGCTGCAGCGAGGGTTGCAAATGTCGCAGCGATCAGCATTCGTGGAAACGAAGAAAATAGTGGTGCCTGCTGATATTAAGAAGATTGTTGTGCACACCTTGGATGGCGTGACGCTTGAGCAAACGGAAACACGTGAGCTTAAGCTGTTTGGCCAAATTCGTTATTGGTCATCCGAGAAGTATGAGCGATTGGACAATAAAATGCTGAAAACCGATGTTGTTGGCTCAACGATGTATGTCATGGTTGGTTCCGTCGATCACCGGGACGGCGGCCTCATCTCAGATACTGTCAGCCCGGAGCTGACATTAATTGTACCGAAGGATGTAGAGGTCGTGGAACAGGGGCGTTAGTAGCGAAATTGGAAAAGCAGCTTGAAGCGGGATGTTCTCGCTTCAAGCTGCTTTTTTTAAGAGAGGGGATATGAGGAGATGTCGTTCATTGCTGTACTTCGATGGGCAACTTACTCAACACCTCTTGAAGAGGAGCTAGGACACGATAAGAGCCGCGAAGAGGTATATAACCTAACTTGCGATTAATGCTGAGAATAGGTGCATTTGTTGAGTCATTATCTGTACGGATATATGCGGCTTGATGCTGCTGAGCAAGCTCAATCGCTTTGAGCTTTAAAGCAAAAGCAATCTTCCTGCCGCGATAAGCTCTGCTTACGCCGGTATATTCATGATACATTCCGTTTGTTTGTGGATTAAGCAGGACATTAGTAACCCCTACGAAGCGGTCGCCGTCAGCAGCGATAATCACTTGCTCAGGCGCATAGCCGTCTACTTTCAAATACCATTTGCGCCACTCGACGAAATCAGGGACTTCACCAAGATAACCGGGAATGTCCACCAGCGTTTCTTTATAGATCTCATACAGCTTCTGTTCGCTTTCTTCACCGGGTTCATCGGCAAGCGTTAGGAAGCGTAGCGCCCCAAGGTCTGGCATGCTTGGAAATTGCGGTTGTTGCGCTCCATCATGTTCACCAAGTGTAAGGACGGACTGGAAGGCATGGCGTTCAATTACAAAAGCATGTCGCTTTGCAAACTGAATCGCATCCTCATTATCGTCCCATACTTCAGTAATGAGCGTAGAAGCGCCTATTTTCAAAGCCCATTTTCCAATGTGAGCTAACAGCAATTGGCCGATTCCCTGCTTGCGATAAGGCTCTGATACGACAAGCGTATTGCATAAATAGCCAGGCTCTGTCCAAGGCGCCCGCCACGTCCAAGCGTAGCCGACAATATCGCCTTGCTCATTTACTGCAACCTGCCGCTCGCGATCGTATCCGGCAAGCAGTCCGTTCTCATCCATCCATGTATGTCCAATTTCATAAAGCTTCTTATCTGCATCATGCAGGTTCTCAGCAGTCGTCGGTTCTGACCACACTTGATTAAGCAATTGTGCAAGCTGCTCGTAGTCCTCTGGCAGCTGCAAGGGGCGTAGTGTAATGGACATGGCGTCCCACCTCATCTTTCGTTTCGGTATTCATATAAGATGATTATGGCACGGATGAAGCAGCCCTAGATAGGGAGAGTTTGACTATAAGCATTAAATAACAAACGAAAAAAAGCTGCGCCAAAGTCAGATAGACTTTAGCACAGCTTTATATTTATTCATATTGCCGATTATGAAGCGACGGCAACGGCATTGTAAGTCATAATCCATACAGAACCTGCGACGATTGTCAGCAAAATAACGAGGCCGAATATAAGCGCCATCAGGTTGAAGCGAGGTTTCTCCTCATCCCTTATGTGCATAAAGAAGATAAGCTGAACAGCAAATTGCAGAACTGCCGTCACAAGGATGAGCAGCGTTGCAGCTTTTTTGCTGAGCAGGTCATTCATTACTACGACAAGCGGAATGATTGTCAGAATGATGGAGAATAGGAAGCCGATCACATAAGACTTCATCGATCCGCCGTGGGACCCGTGTGCGTCCTGCGAATGTGTGTTATGGTTTTCCATCCTACATCACCCCCATCAAATAAACGATTGAGAATACGAAAATCCATACGACGTCCAAGAAATGCCAGTACAAGCTGATGATGCCTACTTTGCGCTTCGTAACGGGTGTAATGCCGCGGCGTCTAATCTGAAGAATTAGTGCAATCATCCAGACTAAGCCGAGCGATACGTGAAGTCCGTGTGTGCCGACGAGAACGAAGAAGGCCGACCAGTAGGCACTTGTTCCGATATTAGCGCCTTCGTGCACCAAATGCATGAACTCATTTACTTCAAGATAGATAAATGAAGCGCCGAGCACTGCTGTAATGGCAAGCCAAAGTATAAGGCCGCGCTTGTTGCCCTTGTTCATTTCAAGAACGGCTATACCGCTTGTAAAGCTGCTTGTCAGTAGAATGAAGGTCGAAATGATAATACCGTTCATCTCAAGCAATTCGGCACCTGTCGGTCCGCCGTCAGTGTTGAGACGGAGGACGACATAGGTTGCAAATAACGTACCGAACAAAATAACGTCGGTTATAAGAAACAGCCAGAAGCCGAACATTTTCATCGATTCTTGATCGTGATGATCGTCATGGTGACCGCCGCCGTGTCCAGCGCCATGTCCGCCATGCGCTCCTGCTGGAGTGGAAACTGCATGTGCCATTATTTTGTCCCCCTTAACGCTGCTTCCGTACGTTCAATCTCATCCACCGGAATGTAATAATCGGTATCGTAAGAGAACGAACGAACAAGCATACATACGGCTACGCCGACCAGACCTGGTATGGCCATCCATAGCCAATCCCATACGAAGCCGAAGCCTGCAATAAACCAGCAGATCGACATAATGAATGGAATACCTGAATTTTTCGGCATATGAATCGGTTCAAGCGGCGCAAGTGGTTTAGCAGGCTGACCATTCGCAATGCGCTGCTTTTCTTCCCACCACTCGTCTTGGCTAGTAACCTGTGGCAAGCGAGCAAAGTTATATAGCGGCGCAGGTGATGGAATCGACCATTCGAGTGTGCGGCCATCCCATGCATCGCCATCCTTTTCTTTCTTGAAAAACTTGATGCTGTGAGCGATTTGCCATACTTGGAAAATAAACGCGATACCCATCAAGAATGCTCCAACAGTAGAGACGACGTTCAAAGGCTGCCAGCCCATATCGAAGTCATATTCGTTGAAACGACGCGTCATACCCATTAAGCCAAGTGCGTATTGCGGCATGAAACAAACATAGAAGCCGATGTTCCAGAACCAGAATGCCCATTTGCCAAGACCTTCATGCAAACGGAAGCCGAACATTTTTGGCCACCAGTAGTAAAGGCCTGCGAAGTAACCGAACACAACGCCGCCGATAAGCACCTGATGGAAATGCGCGATCAGGAAGTAACTGTTGTGAAACTGGAAGTCAGCAGGTGCGACAGACAAGAGCACCCCGGTCATCCCACCGACAACGAAGCAGGGAATAAATGCTACCGTCCACATCATCGGAGTCGTAAACCTAATTCGGCCTCGATACATTGTAAACAGCCAGTTGAATATTTTAACCCCGGTCGGTATTGCGATAATCATCGTTGTCAAAGCGAAGAAAGCATTGACGTTGGCGCCTGAACCCATTGTGAAGAAGTGATGCGCCCATGTAAAGAAGGAGAAGAAGCTGATCGACATAAGCGCAAATACCATTGACTTATAACCGAACAATTTTTTCTTCGAGAAAGCCGAAACGATTTCAGAGAAAATACCAAAAGCCGGCAAGATAACAATATATACCTCAGGATGTCCCCACATCCAGATGAGGTTGATATACATCATCGGGTTGCCCCCGCCGTCGAGCGTAAAGAAGTGAGCGCCCAGATAACGGTCGATGAACAATAGGAACAAGGTAACAGTCAAAATTGGGAATGCGAAGATAATAGTTACACATGACGACAAAACAGACCATACGAACATCGGCATTTGCATGAGCTTCATGCCTGGTGCACGCATTTTTAGAATCGTAACGATAAAGTTAATACCTGTAGCCAATGAACCGATACCTGAGATTTGAATACCCCATATATAGAAGTCCTGTCCGAGTCCCGGACTTCCTGACAGCTCAGAGAGCGGCGGATAAGCGAGCCATCCTGCATCAGGTGAACCGCCGATAATGAAGGATACGTTAAACAGCATGGCACCGAAGAAGAACATCCAGAAGCTAAGGGAGTTCAAAAACGGGAATGCAACGTCGCGGGCACCAATTTGCAGTGGAACGACGATATTGAATAAACCGAACATAAGCGGCATCGCCATGAACAAAATCATGATTACGCCGTGCGTCGTAAAGATTTGGTTATAGTGATCCGGCTGCAAAAACTCCACTTCAGGAGCTGCGAGCTGAACACGCATGAGCAGCGCATCAACGCCGCCGCGGAACAGCATAAGAATAGATGCGATGATATACATAATACCGATCTTCTTATGATCGACGCTGGTCAGCCATTCCGTCCAAAGCCAGCGCCATTTTTTGAAAAAGGTAAGCGTGAATATAATCGCCACAACCGACAGGCCGATGGATACTTGAGCCCCTAAAATAAGCGGATCGCCTGTGACGAAAAATTCGGACGCGAAATCTTTAATTTTGTCTAACATGAGGGGTCCTCCTAAAAGTTTGTGGCACAAACTCGCCTCTTAAGCATTTGCTTGAAAGCGGGTTAATGACCCGCATGAATATGAGCATTTAAATCTGGTTTGCTTTTCGTTTCTTTTTGCGTCGTAGACGTATCCGCTGTGATGGATTCTTTATCCGTTTCTGCGGCGGGCTCTGTTGCGCCTCCACCATGATGCTGGTGAGCGCTGCCGTCGCCTTTTACATATTGCGTTACAATTTTATTGAACAGTCCTTCAGGGAAGCTGGAGAACAACTGCACATTAGAAGGACCTGGTTCAGTAAGCTTCTCGAACCCTTCCATTGTCAGTTCAGGCGACGATGCTTTAACCTCGCCTACCCAAGCTTTATAGTCCTCTTCGGACGTAGCATCCACCTTGAATGTCATTTTGGCAAAATCTTTTCCTGTGAAGTTAGCACCGGAGCCATAATAGCTGCCTTGCTCATCAGCCTGTAGGAATAAGGTCATCGCCATCCCTGACATGGAATAAATTTGTCCGCCGAGTTGTGGCACCCAGAAGGAGTTCATCGCCGTATCCGATGTTAACTGGAATCTAATCGGCGTATCTTCAGGAATCTTCAAATAGTTGACGGTCGCAATATCCTCTTCAGGATATTTAAACAACCATTTCCAATCAAGTGAAGTAACCTGAATCGTAATTGGCGCCTTAGCCGACTCAATCGGTTTGGAAGGCTCGAGCGCATACGTGTATTTGACGGTGACTATAGCAAGAACAAGGATCGCTACAATCGGAATGCTCCACCAGGTAATCTCTAGCTTCGTGCTGTGCTCCCAGTTAGGCTTATAGGAAGCTTTACTGCCGGGCTTATCACGGTACCGCCAGACGATAACAGCTGTCAGGATAAGTACGGGCACGATAATAACCGCACACAGAATGGTTGAAAAATAAATCAAATCTTTCTGAGACTCGCCGATTGGCCCTTTCGGATCGAGCACGATGAATTGCTCGCCGCAGCCGGAAAGCATAACGGCCATTAGCATAATCAGTGCGGGTGTCAGCATACGAAGAAACGGTCTCATCATCAGTTCAACTCCTCAAAATTACTGCTTACGACTACAATAGCAGATCCACAAGGTAATAACTGCGGGGTTAACAATTACGTCAATAATTCGTCTTTATTCTGTAATAGAAAGTTCACGGCTTAGACAACTGTTAGATTTAGGAGCGTTCAGACAGTGAATTGTTCTTACATATAGTAACTTTACCCAAATAAAATTGTTTTGTCCCAGTAAAAGCAAATAGACAGTCGCATCTGGTCAATGACCGAATGTGACTGTCTATTGGTTAAGAGTGATGAAGTTAATTTTAATTATTGAGGCTCGTTAAAATCCTTTGACGACTGCTCTTGGTTAAGGCGTGCATGAACAAGTCCGATCGCTGTGCCAATAACATAAATATGAACGCTGCCGATTAGGAATCCAATGCCGACCATAAGTCCAACATTTTTGTCGCTGAAATGGCTTAAGTTAATGAGGCTTAATAAAACGCCAATAGATAAAACGATCCAAGAGATGGCAGTCATTGCCTTTACGAGGCGCTTGACATCTGATTTAGAAGGCTGAATGTTGCTGATTGTTGCGGTTTTTGTTGTCATATTTAACACTCCCGATCAATTGTAAGTGTTTTCTTATCCATACTATACCACAACTTTGTGGTTTTGTTCAAAGAAAATTCACTTTTTGATCATAAGTTGGACAAAAATGCGCAAAGATCACGGTTGGTTCAATATTGGATGGAACAAAAGCCCTCCTCATTAAAGGAAGGCTGCTGTTTGTTTAGTCTGTCCACCAGCGTTTCAAGTCATTCCACCAAGAACGTCGTCCTGCTGTACCAGATCCATTTTGAGTGGCGTCACTGTCGTTATTTCCTGCACCCGCAGGCTCGCCGCATACATCAGTCGGCTCCGTTCCGCTGATGAAGGTTTCTAATCGTCTGTGCGGACAGCTGCTTTCTGCAAGCTTGCCGCTTGTCGGATCGATATACACGTTCACGATGCCTTCCGGAATCGGGAAAATCTTCGGCGGTATAGCAGACAGCGCTTGCTCAGTAAATTTGGCGAAAACCGGAGCAGCGCGGTAAGCCTCGGCAACGGTTAATTTGCGATCCTTATCGTAACCTACCCACACTGCTGTCGCTAGTTCAGGCGTATACCCGACAAGCCATGCATCTGTTGGGGTCGTACCCGTCTTGCCTGCTATCGGCCGCTTAATAATAGAAGATACGCGGAAAGCTGTTCCGCCTTCTTCAAATACACTCTCCATTAAACTGGTCATAACATAGGCTTCGGCTGGGGTGATGGCTTGCACTGATTTTTGTTTTGCTTCATATAATACCTGTCCCTTTCGGTCCTCAATGCGGAGAATCGCAATCGGCTCCATGTGAATGCCGCCGTTTGCGAAAGTACCAAATGCAGAAGCCATTTCGAATGGGCTAACTGGAAAGGTGCCAAGCGCAAGTGAAGGGACCGGCTTCATCGGACTTTCAATTCCCAGCTTCTTTGCCGTTTCAATAACTTTATCAGCGCCGACGGTCATGATGGTGTTAACCGCATAAATATTATCCGAGCTGGCCAGCGCCTGTCTCATATCAATCAGCTCATTCAAATACTTGTCACCGTAGTTGCGTGGTTCATACGTCTTCCGTCCCTCATCATAAGTGAATACAGTTGGTTCACTCTTATAACGGGTAACAGGCGACATAAAACCGCTTTGCAAGGCGGTTAAATATAAGAAAGGCTTAAAGGAGGAGCCGGGTTGGCGCGTCTTTGCAAACACTCGATTATATTGGTTGTTTTTATAATTTCTTCCGCCAACCATCGCTTTGATATATCCGGTGCGAGGATCTATTGCAATGAGCGCCGCTTGCTGCTCGGAGTTTTCGGGAAAGCCCTTTGCAATGACCTCTTCAGCCGTTGCTTGCGCGGACGGATCAAGCGTTGTATAGATGGTAATTCCGCCCTCATTCAGCAAATGTTCATTAATACCCAGCTTGTCGACAGCAATATACCTGATGTAATCGCGAAAATAAGGCGCAAACCCTTCCTGGTCGCCAGAGCCAAGTGTCTGGAAGCTCAGCATTTCCTTATAAGCGGCATCAGCCTGCTCGGATGTAATGGAGCCGCCTTCAAGCATCGCCTGCAAAATAGTAAGCTGGCGGTCCTTTGCATTCTTCATGTTAAGGTACGGCGAATAATACTTAGGACCCTTCGGAATGCCGGCAAGCATCGCGCTTTCTGCAAGCGTGAGCTCGGAAGCGTGTTTATTGAAGTACATCATCGCCGCTGCTTCAATACCATAGGAGCCGTGGCCATAATAAATTTGATTCAAATACATGCCCAGAATTTCGTCTTTGGAGTAATTCATTTCAAGCTGAACCGTGTACATCGCTTCCTTCAGCTTGCGCTGCCAGGTTCGCTCATGCGTCAAATATAGATTACGTGCGAGCTGCTGAGTAAGCGTGCTTGCGCCTTGGCGTGCCGAGAAGCTTTGGACGTTAACCATAACGGCTCGCGCCATTCCCTTCATATCGAAGCCGCGATGATCATAGAAGCGGCGATCCTCTATAGCTAAGGTAGCTTCAATCACATAATGCGAAATGTCGGATAGCTGCACAGAACGGCGGTTCTCTCCTGCATGAAACGTATCGATGACATTGCCATGCAAATCAAGCATTTGAGATGTTTGGCTAATCGCAGTGACTGGCAGCGATTGCGTACGTAAGAAGATAAGTGTACCGGCCAAGATGAGTATGAAAAGGGTGAATGCGGCAGCTGCCCATCTCAACCATTTCTTCATTTTCAGAAATTGGGGAAGGAACCTCTCGGTTATAAATGGAAAAGCAGGTCTGCGGCGCAGCTTACCCTGCTGGTTGGAATTTTTTTTCATGGAGCAGGCTCCCTTCAATGCAAAACTTCGCTTTTCCTTAGTATGGAAAAACGAAGAACACCCTATTCACGAAGAGGAGCGTAATCGTAAATATTTGTAGAAGGGATTTAAATAGTATTCATTATATAGATTAATATTCGGACTCTATTCAGTAGCGTGGCATAAGAATTAGCAGCCTGCAATACAAGAATAATCGGCTTGAAATTAGGATGTTGACGATAAGGAAAACGCATGATAATCTCTGATTAAAGGTTTAACCACGAATGACGAGCGTTACTTGGTTAAACGTTTAATTGGTTATCATAATCGTAAAATAAGGCATGGTATTATGCAAAGATCCATGAACCTTCCTCAATATGCTGCGAATGGATCAAAAAATGTTCTATTGAAAGGTGGTGTTGCCTGACATAGTGGATATCGATTTATGAATGCGTTTACATTAGAACCGCACTTATTCAAATCAACGCAGGTAAATGAGCTTCTATTATATGAAAAGGATCGTGATGATTAATGACGATTAGTCTTAAGAAACGTCTATCCGTACTCATTATTATGAGTATGGTGCTCACATTCTTCGCGCAGGCACAAACCAGCTATGCAGCTTCTTACGAGGCGGAGTCGGCTTCACTCTCAGGGGGAGCCGTATATGCGAATGATCATACGGGTTATTCCGGGTCTGGCTTCGTTGGCGGTTTTACAGATGGCAATAAGGGAAATGCAGCTGCTCAGTTTACGGTAAGCGCGGCAGCAGCTGGGGTTCATAACGTAACCGTGCGGTATGCGAATGGGAATGGCAGTGCGAAGACGTTGAGCCTATACGTAAATGGCGTCAAGATTAAGCAAACGACGCTGAATGCAACCGCGAATTGGGACAGCTGGACGACCAGCACGGAAGCATTGACGCTCGCAGCAGGCAGCAATACGATCCGCTACAAATTCGACACGATAGACACAGGAAACGTAAACTTAGACAAAATTGATGTTGAAGCAGCGCCAGCTGCGCCAAACACCCTTGAGGCAGAAGCGGCGACTCTTACTGGAGGAACAACTATAGCTAACGATCATACGGGCTATACGGGAACCGGATTTGTCGGCGGCTTCACAGATGGCAACAAAGGAAACGCGGCGGTACAATTTGCTGTTACGCCAGCCGCAGCCGGAAGCCGTGAGCTAACGTTCCGATATGCTAATGGAACAGGCAGCGATAAAACATTAAGCCTTTATCTGAATGGAACAAAGCTGCGTCAAGTGACGCTTCCAGCTACATCGAATTGGGACACATGGGGCACCAAGCTGGAAGTCGTTACTCTGAATGCAGGCAGCAATGCCGTTCGGCTTCAATTTGATACGACGGATTCTGGAAATATCAATTTGGATAACCTCGTTGTAGGTGCTCTTACAACAACGCCGACACCAACCCCTACACCAACTCCAACTCCAACACCAACCGTGACACCAACGCCTACGCCTACTGTAACACCTACCCCAACGCCGGGCACGGGATTTGTGTATCAAGCGGAGGATCAATTTTTCTCAGGTGGAGTAACCAAAACATCGACCTATTTGCAGAACTTTACAAGCGTCGGTGCGAGAGCAATTTTCACCGTTAACCGGACTGCGGAAGGGAACTCGGCCGTTGAGCTTCGCTACGCTAATGGAACAGGGACGATCAAGACGATAAATATTTACGTGAATGGTGTTTTTGTTAAAACAACAACGCTCTCAGCAACTGGAGGAGCAACTACTTGGGGCAGTCAAAGCGAGACGCTGAGCCTTCGCAAAGGTTTAAATACAATTACGTATCAATATGACAGCGGAAATAGCGGCGGAATAGCGATCGATTACATTTCTGCATCAGGTGGAATCGGCTTGGCGGCGCGGGGAGCAACCGTACCTTATCAAGAGCTGGAAGCGGAGAGCGGCACGACGAACGCTCAGGTGCTTACAGCAAACCGTACCTATTTGACTGTTGAATCAGAATCGTCGGGAAGACGCGCTGTAAAGCTGACATCTACTGGGCACTATGTGCAGTGGACAGCGCCACAAGCTGCTAACTCTGTTGTTGTCAGGTATAGTATGCCTGATTCGGCTGGGGGCGGCGGTACGAATGGAACACTTAGCCTTTATGTGAACGGAGCTAAAACACAGACACTCAGCCTAACGTCACGTTATGCATGGACGTATGGCGCTTATCCGTACAACGACAATGCTGCGAACGGCGAAGGACATCGCTTTTATGATGAGAGCCGCTTCCTTGTCGGAAATATTCCTGCGGGGGCTACGGTGAAGCTGCAGAAGGATTCTGGCGATACAGCTTCTTACTATACGATTGATCTTATTAACTTGGAACAAGTAGATGCCGCCTACACAATGCCTGCTAATTTCGTGAGCATTACCTCCTTCGGAGCTATTGCGGGCGATGCAGGTGATGATACGCAAGCGATTCGTGACGCTATTGCTAATGCGAAGTCGACAGGTAAAGCAGGCGTGTGGATTCCATCAGGCACCTTCCGAATGAATGACCGAGTGAATGTGAACGGTATCCATATTCGCGGCGCTGGCATGTGGTACTCTAATTTGCAAGGCACTAACGGGAAAGGCGGCTTTTATGGCGTAGGCGGTAATGTAACGATTACCGATCTTGCGATTACGGGAGATTCCCTGTATCGGAACGACGGTGCGGACCACGCTGCTTTCGAAGGAAACTTTGGAACAGGCTCGCTTATTCAAAATGTATGGATCGAGCATACGAAGGTGGGCTTCTGGCTGCAGTCTGGAACGGACGGTTTATATGTAGTCGGAGGTAAGATTCGCAATACATGGGCGGATGGTGTAAACCTTCACGGCGGTGTCAAAAATACAACGATCAGCCATTTCAGTGTACGCAATACAGGGGACGACGCCTTCGCGATGTGGTCGGACGGCTCACCGAATGAGAACAGCATGTTCCGCTATAATATCGCCCAGGTCCCTGTTCTTGCGAATACTTACGCCCTTTACGGCGGCAAGGACAACAAGATATGGGATAACATCGGTGCAGACACGGTGACGGCTTCTGCAGGCATCGTGGTCAGTACAAGGTTCAATGCCGTTGCGTTTAGCGGCACGACTGAAGTGAAACGAAATACGCTGAACCGTACAGGCGGCTGGGAGCGCAACTGGAACACGAGCTTCGGCGGTTTATGGATCTATGCAGAAAATCAGAGCATTTCGGCTCCAATCGTTGTCGATAATGTTCAAATTAATGACAGCACCTATGAAGCTGTGAAATTCAGCTACAATCAATCGATAACAAACGTGAGCTTTAATCAAGTGAATATCAGCGGTGCCGGCACCTATGGGATATTGTTCGATTCCGTTACTGGATCAGGGACGTTTAGTAATGTAACAGTCACAGGGGCTGCATCGGGAGGCCTATCGAATCCGAATAATCAGTTTGTAATAACTAGAGGTGCAGGCAACAGCGGCTGGTAGTATGCAATATAGGGGAAGCAGGCTGGCTCGCTTGAGCCGGTTTGCTTCTTCTTTTTTATATTTTCGGAGTACAAATTTTAGTGCCTCCACAAATAAGCTATACTATGATAAAACGTTTAACTCAAGGAGCCGGATGGACTTTGAGACGAAAGAGAGCGATAAGAGGATGAAAAATGAAGTAAGCATCGTAGACGTTGCCAAGGTGGCTGGTGTATCGATTGCGACGGTATCTAACGTTATTAACGGCAAGGGAAGGGTATCGGGCACAACGAAAGAAAATATCGAGCGGGTAATTATCGAGCTTGGCTACACGCCAAATCTGCCTGCTAGAAACCTAAAGACTCGGCGTACGCATCTTGTTGGACTCGTCGTACCGATGATGCAGCCTGGGCGGCTGCAGGACAACCCTTTTTATTGGGACCTGCTTACAGGTGTAGAAGAAGGCGCTCGTGATCGCCAATTTCATATTATTTTATCGGGTATTGATGAGAGCACAGAAACATTCACATTCGCCAAGGAGCGTCGATTGGATGGGTTAATCGTGATGGGGACGAATGAGGGCTCGCAGGCAGTTGATCGTATTGTAAACTTAGGCATGCCTGCCGTCTTTATTGATAGCTACTTGAAGCGAGACGATCTATATCAAGTTAATTTAGAGGACAGAAAAGGAAGCTATCGCGCGATTCGTTATTTAATCGACCAAGGGCATCGACGAATTGCGCTTTTAATTGGAGATATTCCGCTTGAGCGCATCACATATTACGGTGTTTTGCATGAGCGATGGTTAGGCTATAAGGATGCGCTGGCAGAAGCGGGTATTCCTTATGATCAAGCCTTAATGATCAGGCTCCCGACATCGCTTGATGGTGGCTATCGGGCTGCGGATCAGCTCATCAAGCTTGCGGACGTGACGGCGATCTTCTCGTTTTCGGATGTAAGTGCGATGGGCTTGCTTAAACGGCTGCGAGAACTCGGCAAAAAAGTGCCGGAGGACTATTCGGTAATTGGCTTTGACAATTTGTCCATCTCTAGCTTTACTTCGCCTGCGCTAACGACCGTCTCTCAAAATATTTTGGAGAAAGGGCAGGAAGCGATCCGCATGCTGCTCGATCAGATTGATGGCAACCCTGTTCAGGAGAGGTGCAAGGCTTTACCGGTAGAGCTGATCATTCGTGAGACGACAGGCTGCGTGAAGCTGGCAAATGGTTGAGAAGGACATTATACAAAAGAACAGGTATGACCTTCTCAAGATGAATAAAGGCTGTCCCATGTTATGTGGGACAGCCTTTGTTGTGAAACAGCATCTACATATCGTACGGAAAATCAGGATATTATACTTAATAAAATCTTTGAAAAACGTTAATGCACGGATTGTCTAGAGTACTTGTAGTGATTTAATAATTTTACTATAATACAGGTTGAACGATTGAAGGAAAGAAGGGATTTAACACCATGGAATTGTGGTATACGGAAAAACAAACAGATAGCTTCGGCATAACGGCGAAGATCACTAAGACTTACGTTAATGAACAAACAGATTTTCAACAGCTTGATATGATCGAAACGGAAGAGTTTGGAACGATGCTTGTTCTCGACGGTATGGTTATGACCACGGTTAAGGATGAGTTCGTTTACCACGAAATGGTTGCGCATCCTGTACTTTTCACGCATCCGAATCCGGAGTACGTGCTTGTTGTTGGCGGCGGAGACGGCGGCGTTATTCGTGAAGTAATGAAACATCCGAAGGTGAAGAAGGCAGTTCTTGTCGACATCGACGGTAAAGTAATCGAGTACTCCAAAAAATACTTGCCATCCATCGCTGGCGAGCTCGACAACCCGCGTGTTGAAGTGCTTGTAAACGACGGCTTTATGCATATTCATGATCATAAAAACACCTATGACGTTATTATGGTTGATTCCACTGAACCGGTTGGCCCTGCGGCAAACCTATTTACGAAGGGCTTCTACCAAGGTATCTACGAAGCATTGAAAGAAGACGGTATCTTCGTTGCTCAAACGGACAACCCTTGGTTTAAAGCGGACCTGATCCAAAGCGTAAACAAAGACGTGAAGGAAGTATTCCCGATCGTTCGTGTATATGGCGCGAACATTCCTACTTACCCAAGCGGTCTGTGGACGTTCACAATGGGCAGCAAAAAACACGATCCTCTTGCTGTTGATGAGACAGCAATTCCAGAAATTGATACAAAATATTACACGCCTCGTCTTCACAAAGCAGCATTCGTGCTTCCTAAATTTGTTGAAGATCTTGTGAAGTAACAAGCGGCTACGCTTCAGGAAAGAGAGGGACATACCTCATGAAATTGGATCAAAAATATTCAGGCAATGTCTTCATTTTGAGCTCTGACAACTACGAAGCTTCCAAAGCGGTTATCTACGGCATGCCGATGGATTTCACGGTTAGCTTCCGTCCAGGCTCCCGTTTCGGCCCTCCTCGCATTCGCGAAGTGTCGATTGGACTTGAAGAATACAGCCCTTACCTAGATCGCAGCCTCGAGGATATTGAATATTTCGATGCTGGTGATTTGCTGCTTCCTTTCGGAAACGCAGCGCGCAGTCTGGAAATCATCGGCGAATTCGTTCGCGGTGTGCTAGACGACGGTAAAATACCTGTTGGTCTCGGCGGCGAACATCTTGTTTCTTGGCCGATCTTCCAAGAGGTGTACAAAAAGCACCCTGATCTTGCGATCATTCACTTCGACGCTCACGCTGATTTGCGCGAGTCGTATGAAGGCGAGCCATTGTCTCACTCTACGCCGCTGCGCAAAGCAGCTGGTCTTATGGGTGGACAGAACATTTACCAGTTCGGTATTCGTTCAGGATCGCGCGAAGAGTGGCAATATGCACGCGAGAACATCAACTTCCATCCGTTCGAGGTTTTGGAGCCGCTTAAGAAGGTGCTTCCTGAGCTAGAAGGACGTCCGGTTTATTTAACGATCGACATCGATGTGCTTGACCCATCTGCAGCACCAGGTACAGGTACAGCGGAAGCGGGCGGCATTACGTCGAAGGAGCTTATTGAATCCGTTCATGCTATTGCACGTTCCGGCGTGAACATTGTGGGCTTCGATCTCGTTGAAGTTGCGCCAGCTTATGATCCAACGGAGCAAACGCAAATTGTTGCGGCGAAGGTTATTCGCGAGATGCTTCTAGGCTTTTTGAAATAGTTATTAAATAGAGTGAAGGCTTCACTGCCAGCGGTCTTTTATCCGCGTGGCGTGAAGCCTTTTTTTTATTGTAAAAGGACACTTTAGATTAACAAAATAAATAAATGACAATTCAGAATATTTAAATTAATATATTGTAGGAAAACATTATTTCATCTTGTGCTTGCAGCAGAGCATCTTATTAATAGAAAGAGAATGAAGGAGGCGTTTTTGTTGGTTAACAAATCGGTGTGGAAGGGTGCTTTAGCTGCTGCTATTACCGTTAGTCTAGGGGCTATGCCGTTCACGGCAATGGCCGATGCGGGTGCAGGGAATACAGTGCAACTGCGAATTATGGAAACGTCGGACCTGCACGTGAACATGATGAACTATGACTATTTTGCGGACAAGCCTACTGATGAATATGGGTTCGCAAAGACGGCTACGCTCATCAAGAAAGCGCGGGAGGAAGCTCCAAACAGCCTATTATTTGATAATGGCGATTTGATTCAAGGAAATCCACTAGGTGATTATGTCGCTACGGTTGATAAGCTGAAGCAGGGCGAGACGCATCCGGTGTACAAAGCTATGAATTTGCTTAACTACGATGCAGGCAACTTAGGCAATCATGAATTCAATTATGGCTTATCGTTTCTGGACACCTCGCTCGCGGGCGCAGACTTTCCTTATGTAAATGCAAACATTTATAAAGTAGATGGAGACAAGGATGAGACGAATGATGTTAATTTGTTTAAGCCTTATCTCATTATTGATAAAGAGGTAACAGACAGCAAGGGCGCGAAGCATAAGCTGAAGGTGGGCGTGATTGGATTTGTGCCTCCGCAAATTACAACATGGGACAAAGCTCATCTAGAAGGCAAGGTTATCGTTAAGGATGTTGTCAAAACGGCAGAAAAGTTTGTAGCGGAAATGAAAGCGAAGGGAGCGGATATCATTGTTGCGATTCCGCACTCGGGCTTTGAAGATATCCCGCAATCAGAGCTCATGGAAAATTCGGTGCTCTATTTAAGCAAAGTTGCTGGCATTAATGCGATTTTGTTCGGACATGCGCATAAAGTATTCCCTGACAAATCGTTTGAAGGAAAAACGGGTGTCGATCTCGCCAAAGGAACGATTAACGGAGTGCCTGCGGTTGAACCGGGCTTCTGGGGAAATAATCTTGGGATTATTGATTTAACACTGGAGAACAAGGATGGGAAATGGGCCGTTGTGGATTCGAAAAGCACGGTTAAGCCTATCTTTGATGCGGTAAATAAGGTACCTCTTGTAGAAGCTGACAAAGCTGTTGTCGATGCGGTGAAAGAGGATCATGAGCATACGCTGGCGTATGTGCGAGGGCCTGTCGGCAAGACGACAGCGTCAATCAACAGCTGGTTTGCTCTTGTTCAAGATGATCCATCCATTCAAATCGTTACGAATGCACAAAAATGGTATGTAGAGAAGCAGCTGCAGGGTACGGAATATGAAGGGCTTCCTGTTCTTTCGGCAGGAGCGCCGTTTAAGGCTGGCGGCCGCCAAGGACCGAACTATTATACCAATATTCAGGCGGGCGATATTGCAATCAAGAATGTTGCCGATTTGTATTTGTACTCGAATACTGTGAATGCTGTACTCGTCACAGGAGCGGAGATTAAAGAATGGCTCGAGTGGTCAGCTGGTCAATTCAAGCAGATCGATGCAGCGAGCACGGAGAAGCAAGAGCTGATCAATTATGATTTCCCAACGTACAACTTCGATGTCATTGACGGTGTGACCTATCAGATCGATGTTGCACAACCGACGAAGTATGAAGCTGGCGGCGCGCTCAAGAACGAAAGCGCGAAGCGGATCGTTAATTTGCAGTTTGAAGGAAAACCAATTAAGGCGGATCAGAAGTTCGTTGTTGCAACGAACAACTACCGTGCATCTTCCAGCAAATTCGCTAACCCGGACGGCAAACGTATTATCCTTGCTTCCCCGGATGAGAACCGCCAGGTTGTCATTGACTACATTCGCTCCTTCAAGACGATTGATCCGGCAGCGGATGGCAACTGGTCGCTAGCGGCAATTAATGACACCGTGAACGTGACAATCAAGACGTCACCGGAAGCAAAGAGTGCAGCGGAAGCGAATAAGTTGACTGCCTACACGGGTGATACAGCTGATGGCTATGCAGAGTTTAAGCTTAATCTAAGTGCGAGGTCAGTAGTGTTGCCGGTAGAACCAACAAAACCGATAACACCAACAACACCAACAACACCAACAACACCGACGAAGCCGACAGAGCCAGCTAAACCTGAGAAGCCAACGACTTCTGTTCCAACGACTCCTCAAGCTTCGGTTTATACGGTTAAAGCAGGGGACACTCTGTATGCAATAGCTTTGGAACACGGAACGACGTGGCAGAAATTAGCCAGCTACAATAAGCTAAAGAACCCGAATAGAATCTATTCGGGTCAAAGCATAAAGATTCCGGCCAAATAATCGATTCGCATTGATAAAAAGACGTTTTCCGCGTAATCTTAGCGGGAAGCGTCTTTTTCTAATACAAACAGAAAATGCGATCGTATGATCAAGGCTAGAATGGGCTTATAATAAGACGTTATTGCTGCTTTGAAAATATAGATTAGGGGGCTATACGACATGCGCATTTATTCGTTTCCGCCTGTTATCGATGAGCGATCATGCGTGCTGATTCTTGGGACAGCACCAAGTGTAAAATCGCTTGAGCATAAGCAATTTTATGGACACCCGCAAAATTTTATGTGGAAAATTATATATCGTTTATTTAATGAGTCAGACCCAGACCCTGTGTATAACAACCGTCTCGCATTCTTAAAGGAGCATCGCTTAGCGTTATGGGATATTATCGAATCTTGCGAGCGCGAAGGCAGCTTGGATGTGAACATACGTGGAATCGTACCGCAGAAGCTGCCGGAGCTTGTAGCCAAATATCCAGAGCTGCGCTGCTTTGCATTTAACGGAAGCAAGGCATACGATACCTTTCAGAAATTTTATAAAGGGCATGAAAGCTTTCGAAGCATCACGTTACTCAAGCTGCCTTCCTCCAGTCCGATTCCAACTCCGCGTATGCGAACGCTCGAGGATCGTGTGGAGGCATGGCGTGAAATCGTACCGTTTGCAACAAGTTAACCGGGCTCTAGCGTTGAAATTCGGAGCCTACCTGTATATAGTAGTTACATAAGATTAGACTGATAACAGGAGCAAGATGATGGCAGACAGCAGGAAAGTGCGAATTACATTGGAGAGTGTGCAGGATGGAAGCTCGCATACTCATGCTTACAAAGGGGATTGGTTCCGCAAGGAGAAATCCATATTTATCCGCTACATCGAGCCGGCAGTGGAAGGCGATACAGAAGCTGGTGAAATACGGACGCTTATTCGATTCCGGCCGGAAGAAATGTCAGTTGTGCGGCGCGGCGCTATAGAATCGGAGCAGCTTTTTGTTCCTGGACATAGGAGAGCTGGCAGCTATCAATCACAAATGACATCTTTATCGCTTGAAGCAGAAACGCTGCGGCTGCGGCTTCATGCGCCGGGTGAAGATGGTGTAATGAAAGCGCTGGACACATTGCCCGATCAGCTGCCTTTTACACTTGAATGGGAGTATGAATTGTACGTTGGTGATCAAATGTCGGGTCGGTTTCATATCCGGCTCCATATACAGGAGGAACAAAATTAATGAATGCAAATGTATTAGAGAAGATGTATGAACAAGTCAAAGCAGCGATCGCTGATGCAGCGGTAGCGGCTGGTTTGGCAGCGCGGGAAGAGCTTCCAGCGTTTGTGCTCGAAGTTCCTAAGGATAAATCGCACGGTGATTTGGCAACAAATGCAGCGATGCAGCTGACGAAGCTGGCGAAGAAAAATCCTCGTCAAATCGCTGAGGCGATTATTGCGCATTTGGATACGAAGCAAGCTTCTATTCAAGCAGCGGAAATTGCAGGCCCGGGCTTTATTAACTTCCGTATGGATAACAGCTATCTCTATCCGGTTGTGGCTGCAGCGCTTGAAGCGGGAGAAAACTACGGACGTACTTCGGATGGTTCCGGCAAAAGTGTACAGGTAGAATTCGTGAGCGCGAATCCTACGGGCAGCCTGCATCTTGGACATGCTCGCGGTGCCGCGGTTGGCGATGCATTGTGCAATGTACTTGATTATGCGGGATATGAGGTTACGCGCGAATATTATATTAATGATGCGGGCAAGCAGGTGGAGAACCTAGCAGTATCCATCGAAGCTCGTTACCGTCAAGCGCTTGGTCAAGCGGCGGAAATGCCGGAGGATGGTTATTATGGCGAGGACATCATTGGTTTTGCAAAACTTCTTGTCGAGCAAGAAGGCGATAAGCTGCTGGAATTGCCGGATCAAGAACGTTTTACGTTTTTCCGCCAGTTTGGCCTTGAGCGGGAGCTTGATAAAATTAAACGCGATCTCGGAAGATTCCGCGTCGGTTTTGACGTTTGGTACAGTGAAACAGCATTATACGAGAGCGGACAAGTGGAGCAAGGTCTTGCAACGCTGAAGGCGACAGGGCATGTCTATGAAGAAGAAGGAGCGACATGGCTGTCTACCATGACTTTTGGCGACGACAAAAACCGCGTGCTCGTGAAAAATGACGGCTCATATACCTATTTGACGCCGGATATCGCCTATCATATGGATAAATACGGACGCGGCTTCGATCAGATGATCAACATTTGGGGTGCCGATCACCATGGCTACATTCCGCGTGTGAAAGCAGCGATGGAGGCACTAGGCAACGATCCGAAGAAACTGACCGTGTTAATTGCACAGATGGTCAGCTTGTTCCAGAACGGCGAGAAAATGAAAATGTCGAAGCGTACGGGCAAAGCGGTTACCATGCAGGATTTGATGGATGAAGTGGGCATCGATGCGATTCGTTACTTCTTCTCCATGCGGAGCATGGATTCGCATCTTGATTTCGATATGGATTTGGCGATCTCTACTTCAAATGAGAACCCTGTGTTCTATGTTCAATATGCGCACGCTCGGATTTGCAGTATTTTCAGACAAGCGGAGGAACAAGGCATTGTTCTTAAATCCACGGACACTATCGATTTCAGCAAGCTGACTGCCGAGGGCGAGTTCGATCTTCTTCGTAAAGTTGGTGAGCTGCCGCAGGAGATCTCTGAGGCTGCAGCACAATATGCGCCTCATCGTCTTATTCGTTATGTATACGAGCTGGCTTCCCAGTTCCATAGCTATTATAGAGCGGAGCGCGTCATCACAGAAGATGCTGAGCAATCGCAAGCGCGCTTAGCCTTGCTTGGAGCCGTACGTATCGCTATTGCGAACGTGCTTCGTTTGGTCGGTGTTTCTGCTCCAGAACGCATGTAAGCTTTGTTTCATAAAAATAAACCGTGGACTCATACCTTATCCACGGTTTGCATCATACGCATCACGTCAAGCTCGCCGATCGTTCGGCGGGCTTTACTGCCTCTAAGGGGCTGAACGGATCGTTTAATAATTGTCTTGATCTCGGTAGGCGTAAGTCCCGGCTTATGTGCGAGCAGAAGCGCGATTGCTCCGCTGACATGCGAGGTGGCCATGGAGGTTCCACTCATTTCATTGTATTTGCCGCGCAGCCATGCGGATACGATTTTGTCGCCAGGCGCGTAAACGTCAATATAGGAGCCTCGATTGCTGAAAGGTGCAACGCGGCGGAGTTTATTCGTTGCGCCAACAGCAATCGTTTGAGGGTAGCGTGCCGGATAATCAACGGAACGGCGCTTCCCGTCATTGCCGGAGGAAGCAACGATAATGACGCCTGCATTGTGAGCATTAATGACAGCTCCAAGCAGCGCTTTGCTTTTTGTCTTCATACCGAAGCTCATGTTGATGACGTTCATGCGATTGCGGATACACCATTCAATACCGAGAATAATGTCGGATACGAAGGCGCTCCCATTATGGTCAAAAGCTTTGACAGGCGAGATTAACGCCCGCGGGGCTACGCCAATCATGCCCTGTAATTGATTTGCTGCGGCGATGGTACCTGCAATATGTGTACCATGACCGTTATCATCATGAGGGAGCATGCTGCGATTGAGAAGGTTGATGCCCCTAGAAAGTGATTGGCGGAGATCTGGATGGCTGAAGTCAGCTCCTGTATCGATGACGCCGACTTTGACCCGGTGACCGGTTGTCGTGCTCCAAGCCAGCGGGGCTTTAATCTGGTTTACACCCCAGGGGATGCCCTTATCTACAATAATCGACTTTTGTGGAGAAGAATGCACGCTGATTTTACAATCTTTCTCAATCCAAACACGCCCGGCGAATCGCTCTAATGATTCCTCGGCCGGCAATGTGCAGGCTATTCCAAGAATGCTGGGCATTTGTCTAATGCTTTTTTGCGGTAAAGATGATGAAGTGACTTTAGGCAATTGCTGTAGGAAGTATCGGTAGTCGCTCGCACGCTGAAAGCGAATGATACGCTTAACAGTCGTTGTGTCCGTGCGAGCCATCGTATCCTGCAACATACGGATAAAAGCGACGGTGTCCAAACTTGGCTTCCCCTCCCGACGGACCATGCTGAACTATTGTATGAACGAGCGCTCTATAACGCATGAGCAACTTGCCTTTTTTCACATAATTAGGCTGAAAACCGTGTCAAAAATCGACTGGGGACATACGATGAACAAAGAGTTCTCAGGGACTCTTACGACCAAGGTGCGTTGCCTCGTGTCATGGCCGGATGGATACAGTCAAAGCGGAAGGACTATCCTTTCGCTTTTTGCATAGAAGTCCAAGCTATACTGCAGCAGCGTGGTCCGCTTGCTTTTTTGCAGGAAATAGGTTTTACTATACTGTGACTAGCGTAAACGACGGGTGCGAGCCTCTGGCAGTTACCGATCGTTTTGCGATTAAATGTGAGCGGTGTATAAGAGAATAACGTACACGATCCTTGCATTTTATAGGTAAGAACGAGTACATAAATTGAATGGCAAGAGAGGATGTGTCCATATGAGCAGCAGCAATTTCACGTTAAAGCTGGATCCTGAACGTATGAAGGAAATGCCTATGGTCGATTTGGCCTTTGAAGTGCTGAAAGCGGCTAATACGCCTTACTACTATCGCGATCTAATGATGGAGATCGCTAAAATACGCGGTCTTTCCGCAGACGGAATCAACCAGTTCATCGCCCAAGTGTATACAGAAATCAACATTGATGGACGTTTCGCTTGCGTTGGCAGCAACATGTGGGGACTGAAACGCTGGTATCCAGTTGAGCGTTCTGAAGATCCTGTAGGTAATGCGAAGCGTACGCGTATCATTAACGATGATGATGATCTCGAAGATGATGATGTATTCGCGGACGAAGAAGAGGATACTTACGCAGAGGCTGAAGAAGACTACGATGTATTCGACGAGGACCGCGAGGACTTCGAAGAGGCAGAAGAGGAAGCTGAAGTCGATGAGGAAGTTGGAATCGACGACGAGGAGCTGGACGAGGAAGAAGTCGACGGTGAACTCGATGCGGATGATGATGAGTCGGATGATGAGGAATTTGAAGACGACGACGAGTCTGACAAGTAAATGTTTGCTGAAAGTATAAGGCGGTTTAAGCACCCAGCTTATCCTCCTTCTTATACTTTTCTGCGGTACGAGCTCTGCTCTATACAGATGGCTTAGTCGTTTGAACTGGCGTGAGGAATATCCAGTCAGTTTCGCTTGACAGTTGCTAGGAGCGCAGAGTAAACTATCTCATGGGCTTAAGATTCGGTTAACAAATAACGCATACAAGCGCAAACGACTCGTTTTCGTCTTTTGACGAGAAGGTCAAGTTTCGCGGTGAAATAGAAGTAGAGCATAACGCATTGCTGATGCTTGCTTGTATTTTTATATATGCCAAAAAAAGGAAAAGTGCCCCGTTGCTACGGGTGTCACTTTTTTTGTTTGTGAGGGATGGGTCTGTAGGATGCATTCCCACAAATTGGATGGATAGGCGGAGTGTATCCGCATCCATGTTTATCGAGTAAATGGGCAAACCTAAACATTAACCATAGGGCTTGGAGGGTATCATCACAGTGACCAAATATATTTTTGTAACCGGCGGCGTAGTGTCGTCCTTGGGCAAAGGGATAACAGCAGCCTCGCTTGGCCGATTGCTGAAGAACAGGGGCCTCAAAGTAACGATTCAGAAGTTTGATCCATACATCAACGTCGACCCAGGAACGATGAGTCCATATCAGCACGGAGAAGTATTCGTTACCGATGATGGTGCAGAAACAGATTTGGATCTTGGTCACTATGAACGGTTTATTGACATTAACTTGTCGAAGAACAACAATGTGACGTCCGGCAAAATCTATTCCAATGTAATTACCAAAGAGCGCCGCGGCGACTACTTGGGTGGAACTGTTCAGGTAATCCCGCATATTACGAACGAAATTAAAGACCGTGTATTCCGTGCGGGCAAAGAAGCGGGTTCTGATGTTGTTATTACAGAAATCGGCGGTACGGTTGGTGATATCGAAAGCTTGCCTTTCCTTGAAGCTATTCGTCAAATTAAAAGCGATATCGGGCGCGACAATGTAATGTACATCCACGTAACGCTTATTCCTTACATCAAAGCGGCAGGTGAAGTGAAAACAAAACCGACGCAGCATAGTGTTAAGGAATTGCGCAGCATCGGTATTCAACCGAACGTAATCGTATGCCGTACAGAGCATCCGCTTGCTGAAGATTTGAAACGTAAAATTGGCTTGTTCTGCGATATCGATGCGAATGCAGTCGTGGAATGCCGCGATGCGTCCACTTTGTATGAAGTGCCATTGATGCTTCGTGAGGAAGGCCTCGACGAGATCGTTGTTAATCATCTGAAGCTTAAGACAGAACAGCCGGATATGCGCGAATGGGAAAGCCTTGTTCAGCGTGTGAAGTCGCTTCATAAGAAGACGGAAATTGCAATTGTTGGTAAATATGTCTCGTTGCATGATGCGTACCTCAGTATTGTAGAGTCGCTAGAGCATGCGGGTATTGCTTCCGACTCAGAAGTGAAAATTCGTTGGCTGCATGCAGATGAGCTTACGGAAGAGAACGCCCACCAGCAGCTTAGAGGCGTTAATGGTATTCTTGTGCCAGGCGGCTTTGGCGATCGCGGTATTGAAGGCAAGATTACAGCGATTAAATACGCACGTGAAAACAAAATTCCGTTTTTCGGTATTTGCCTTGGCATGCAGGTAGCTGTCATTGAATATGCTCGAAATGTGGCGGGATTAGCTGGTGCGAATAGCTCTGAAATTAATTCATCCACTCCATATCCGGTTATTGACTTGCTGCCGGATCAGAAGGATGTTGAAGATATGGGTGGCACGATGCGTCTTGGTCTGTACCCTTGTAAACTTAAGCCAGGTACGCTTGCTGAGCGTGAATATGGCGACGAGCTCGTTTATGAGCGTCATCGTCACCGGTATGAATTTAACAATGAGTACCGTGAAGCGATTGAATCTGTTGGTCTTACTATTTCTGGAACTTCTCCAGACGGCCGTCTTGTTGAGGTTGTGGAAATGGCTGATCATCCTTGGTTCTTGGCTGTTCAATTCCACCCGGAATTCAAGTCTAGACCGAACCGTCCGCAGCCATTGTTCCGCGGATTTGTACAAGCAGCGCTTAACCATTCCGAGTAATATATTGCATTTTTGATCAATGGCAGATTCTTTAACAACAACAGATAAGTTTTTCTCTTAACGAGAAGGATTATATACCCACTTTAGCGAATATATTAACGATTATGGAAGAGTTGGCCATTTTTTGGGTAAACTCATTTGCGGGGGGATTTGGAGTTGGATAAGAAGAAAGTGTTGATCGTTGATGATCAGAACGGTATTCGCGTATTGCTTATGGAAGTTTTCAGCAGCGAGGGCTATAATACGTTCCAAGCGTCTAATGGCAAGCTGGCTTTGGAAATCGTCAAGAACGATGCTCCAGATCTTGTTCTGTTGGATATGAAAATTCCCGGCATGGATGGTCTGGAAATTTTAAAGCATGTGAAAGCTATCGACCGAAACATTAAAGTCATCATGATGACCGCATATGGTGAATTGGATATGATTAAAGAAGCGACGGATCTCGGGGCATTAATGCACTTTACGAAACCTTTCGACATCGATGAGATGCGAATTGCGGTTAATATGCAGCTGCGAGGCGGCAACTCCACAAGTCGTTTTGCAATAGGCTCCTGATTTAGCAAATAAACGGCATCGTCTCTTACTTGAAGGCGATGCCGTTTTTTTCATTTATTGGCAATAGCAAAACAAGCTTTACTATTCCAAGGCTCATTATGTTATAATGTCTCAGAATGACAAGTCGGACCGAGCTGGAGGAAGAAAGATAACATTTACGAGGAAGACAGCGATCTTGTTAGTTCCTATGAATGAATTTTGCCAGGCGCTTATAGCAAGCGAGAAACAGTAGTCCAGTTCAACACAGACATCAGGGTAATTACACAAACGATTGTTGAAGCTGCTAAGGAAGAAAAATCACCGTTTATTTGGAAGGTCAGCGAAAGCGCCTTGAAATATATGGGCATTCAATTCACTGCTGCAATGGCGTGTGCCGGGGCCAAAAAAAATCTAGTCTTCCAATCGATTTGATTTTGATCATGATATTAATTTCAGTTGCAGTATCCCTTTGAGAGAAACATGTTGCTTTTACAAATACAATTTCAAGAAAACAAATAGCTAACGCTGATTCATTGGAACTACGCCAATACATGACAGCTGTGCGAATTGAGAAGCTGGCTGTTACTAACAAAAATCCGTTTGTTCGGAAGTAACAACTAAGTGTAATAACAGGAGCAAAGGAATAAACCGCCTCATAACGGCAAGTGGGTTTAACACTCGCTTGCTTTGGCGGTTTTTCCTTTATTCTCTTCCAATCTACGGGAGGAACTATAATTAGATGGAGAAATTGATGATACGCGGTGGACGGCCGCTTCGCGGTACCGTTCAAATCAGCGGAGCCAAGAACAGCGCGGTGGCTCTTGTACCTGCTGCTATTTTAGCAGAATCAGAAGTTGTGTTGGATAATTTGCCTATTATAAGTGATGTAGCTGTATACAGTGAAATTTTGCAGGAGCTTGGTGCTGTCGTAAAGCGTGACGGCGATATGATGCGCATTGATCCTTCCGCGCTTGTCTCCAAACCGATGCCAAACGGCAAAGTGAAATTGCTGCGCGCATCCTATTATTTGATGGGGGCAATGCTTGGTAGGTTTGGTGAAGCGACAATCGGAATGCCAGGGGGCTGCAACTTTGAGCCTAGACCAATCGATCAGCATATTAAAGGGTTTGAAGCACTTGGTGCCACGGTAACTAATGATCATGGATCTATTCGAATTCATGCTGAGCAATTACGAGGCGCAAAGATTTACCTTGACGTTTCAAGTGTTGGAGCAACGATTAATATCATGCTAGCTGCCTCGCGGGCCAAAGGAATAACGATTATTGAAAATGCGGCAAAAGAGCCTGAAATTATAGATGTAGCTACTCTCCTTAATGCCATGGGCGCAAAAATCAAAGGTGCTGGGACTGAGACGATTCGTATTGAAGGCGTCGATCAGATGCATGGCTGCCGCCATTCCATTATTCCCGATCGAATTCAAGCCGGTACGTATATGATTGCAGCTGCAGCAACGCGCGGCGATGTCCTTATTGATAATGTTATTCCGAAGCACTTGGAAGCGATGAGCGCTAAGCTTGAAGAGATGGGTGTTCAAGTTATTGAGATGGATGAATCCATCCGAATTATTGGCGGACCTAATTATTCGTCCATTGATGTAAAGGCACTTGTGTACCCTGGTTTCCCTACGGACTTACAATCTCCAATGACAACCTTGCTTACACAAGCGAATGGAGTCAGTATTTTAACTGATTATGTATACGGTACTAGATTTAAGCATGTTCCTGAGCTCACTCGCATGGGAGCGGATATTCGTGTTGAGGGCCGTTCAGCTGTTATTGAAGGCGGCAAGCTGAGTGCTGCAAAAGTTAAGGCTGCTGATTTACGCGCAGGGGCTGCACTTGTTGTCGCTGCTTTGACTGTTGAAGAAGGCGTTACTGAAATTTCGGGCGTCGAATATATTGACCGAGGTTATGATAATCTAGTAGAAAACTTATGCCGCCTGGGTGCGGAAGTATGGCGTGAAACGGAAGCCACTTCATAAGGAATAGGACGATGCAGACGCTGTGGAATAGACGGCGTCTAATTCGGCAATGATGGATAATCAATCCTATGATTTTACTAGATATACAAAATCATAATGAAAATTAAATAAAGTGGTGAGAACATGACAGACCTTCAGATCGCAGATCTAGAAGAGATGAAATTGACCGACCTTTATAAATTGGCGAAGCAATTTCAAGTTCCCTATTACGGAACACTTAAGAAGAAGGAATTAATTTTTGCAATTCTTCGAGCGCAAGCAGAGAAGAGCGGCCTTATGTTCATGGAAGGCGTCCTCGATATTTTGTCAGAAGGCTTCGGATTTTTACGGCCTATTAACTATTTGCCGAGCAAGGAAGATATTTATATTTCAGCATCACAAATTCGCAGATTTGATTTGAGAAGCGGCGATCTTGTTTCAGGTAAATGCCGTCCTCCGAAAGAGAATGAGCGTTATTTTGGTCTATTGCAAGTAAATGCTGTTAACGGCGAAAATCCGGAAACGGCTTCAGAACGATTGCACTTTCCTGCGCTTACTCCTCTTTATCCAGAAAAGAAGCTAGTGCTTGAGACGACACAGTCGAAGCTTTCCACTCGAATGATGGATTTGCTTGCTCCTGTAGGACTTGGCCAACGCGGTCTAATTGTTGCTCCTCCGAAGACAGGTAAAACCTTGCTTCTTAAAGAAATCGCCCACAGCATTTCCGAAAATCGTCCCGATATCAAATTGTTCGTTCTGCTTATTGATGAGCGTCCAGAGGAAGTTACTGATATGCAGCGCTCCGTGAAGGGTGAAGTTATCGCCTCCACATTTGATGAGCTGCCCGAGAACCATATCAAAGTAGCAGAGCTTGTACTTGAGCGAGCGCTTCGTCTTGTTGAGCATAAGAAGGACGTTGTCATCTTGATGGATAGTATCACCCGTCTTGCTAGGGCGTATAACTTGGTTATTCCTCCATCTGGTCGTACGCTTAGCGGCGGTATTGATCCAGCAGCGTTCCACCGTCCAAAACGGTTTTTTGGTTCGGCTCGAAACGTGGAAGAGGGCGGAAGCTTGACTATACTTGCGACTGCGTTGATCGAAACAGGCTCACGTATGGATGACATCATTTATGAAGAATTTAAAGGTACGGGTAATATGGAGCTCCATCTAGACCGTAAGCTTTCTGAGCGTCGTATTTTCCCTGCGCTTGATTTGCGCAGATCTGGAACTAGACGTGAGGAAATGCTGCTTACGAAGGAAGAGCTGGAGAAGGTTTGGGCCATCCGCAGAGGAATGACGGATACGCCTGATTATGTAGATAATTTCTTGAAGAAACTTAAAGATAGTGAGAACAACGAACAGTTCCTCATGTCTCTTGATACAACAGTTGAAGCGAAGCCGGAGCGGTCCGGTATAAAGAGCAGTACTACAGCGACCAGCAGGCGTCCTACGCCTAGAACTACGCACGGATCGTAAGACCGCAGGAGGGAGAACAACATGAATCTCGTATATGCGGATAAAAACGGAAATGTATTTGACCATCCCGACTTTATAGCTTTGGGAAGAAGCGGTGATATGATTGTCGAAATTATGGAGGAGGAATTAATTCCACTTCCTAATGGAGCAACTCTTGTTAGCCTGCCTTTCACTAGACCCATTGGTCTTAATCCGAGCACGGGTGAGATGCAGGCATTGCAAGGCGGAGCTCAAGCAGTCGGCGCCTTGCTTCCGCAAGGCTTTACTCGTCTATGCTTGCCGGGCTATGTGAAAGCGGACAAGAACGAGAAGCTGCCATTGTTCGGTTATACAGCTGTCGTATGGAAAGACGGTAACTTTTATGTAACGGCTGAGCAAAGTGATGATCCTGAAAGATGGGATCCGCTTAATTGCGATCGTGACGAACTTGGTATTCAAGTAGAGCGTATTCTTGCTAAATATCCGGATAATCGTCTTTATAAGCATCTATCGAACTGTGCTCTAGGTTATGAGTGCTTGACCTCTTCCAACACGTTTTTAGGTAGATGGGAGGGTGCTGTTCCGGTATCATATTCTTGTAATGCAGGCTGCTTCGGATGTATCTCTGAACAACCTGACGATAGCGGCTTTGTTGCTCCGCAGACGCGGATGAATTTTAAGCCGACTGTTGATGAGGTCGTTGAAATTATGCTTGAGCATTTGCGCGAGCCGGAATCCATCATTAGCTTCGGTCAAGGCTGTGAAGGCGAACCTTCAACACAAGCTAAAATCATCGTTGAGGCTATGAAGCGTGTTCGCAGTCAAACCTCGCTTGGATACATTAACATTAATACGAACGCGGGATTAACTGATTTCATGCGCGCGATTGTTGATGCAGGCCTTAATCTAATGCGCGTAAGTACGATCAGTGCACTTGATGATCACTATAATGCTTACTATAAGCCTCGCGGCTACAACTTAAAAAATGTTGAGAAGTCTTTGAAATATGCTTCTGACAATGGTGTATATACGTCGATCAACTATTTGATTTTCCCAGGGGTCACTGACCGTGAGGAAGAAATAGAAGCGATGATTGGATTCGTTAAGCGTACTGGACTAAAACTCATTCAAATGCGCAACCTGAATATCGATCCTGAAAGCTACTTAGCGATTATTCCTAAGGCACAAGGTGAGATATACGGGATGAAGCAAATGCTTGAAATTTTCCGTGAAGAGCTGCCCGATGTAGTTATTGGCTCTTATACACATGTTCCACCAGCCGCATTACGTCGATAAGTACCTATTAGGTAGTAAATTCGGCTAATATTAACCATATCACTGATTATTCATTGCAACAGCAAATAAGTTCATGCTATAATCCGAGATGTGCGATTTAACTCTGAGTCCGCATGCGATTCAGGGCAGAAAGAGGTGAACGAGATGAAACAAGCTATTCATCCGACATACCACATCATTACAGCAACTTGCGCTTGTGGAAATTCCTTCGAGACTGGTTCGGTTAAACCGAGTCTTCGCGTAGAGGTTTGTTCCCAATGCCACCCATTCTACACGGGTAAGCAAAAGTTCCTGGATGCTGGCGGCCGCGTCGATCGTTTCAAGAAGAAATACGGTATTTAATCCTACAAATCGTTCCGCCTTTATTTGGCAGAATACAAGAGCCTCCCTCAGCCATCCTATTGGATAGAAGGGAGGTTTTTTGATTGAATAAACAAACATTCGGTTTGAGTAAACGATTCGGTTTATTTCAAATGACAGCCTTACTGGCTTGCTTATTTCTGTTAGCCATGACGCTCTCAGGATGTGGGAATGGAAGAAGCAAGCAAGAAAACAGGCTGAAAACCTACGGTCATGATGGATACATGGGTTATTCCAACAGCAATCCCAATTTACCGAATCGTTATCAGTATCTTAATTATAATGCAGATGGAAAATTCATTGAGCAGGTGTTGAAGCCGATTTCCGGCATCGAGCATACGCAAATTTATTTTAACGGTACCGATCTTCATGTGAATGTAAAAGCAAATAAATCACTGTCCGACGTTCAAGTCGAAGAGCTGCGAGCAAAGGCCCAGTCGGTCGTTCAGTACAATATGCCTCGGTATAAGGTTCATGTAGAAGCCAAAAGGTAGCTCTGGCATTCGTCCAATTTCAACCGCGAGTTGCGCTTTAGGACGGAATCGGCTATACTTATTTTTGCCGTGCTAGATGGGGAGGTAGCGGTGCCCTGTAACTCGCAATCCGCTGTAGCGAGGTTGAATTCCTACTTGAGGTTATACTGATGTAGGGTCTTGGCACTTGCGAGCAGTGTTGACAGTTGGGTCCTCCGCAATGGACGTTTATGAACTTGGTCAGGTCCGGAAGGAAGCAGCCATAAGTAAATTAGTTCATGTGCCGGGGGAGTGCCTGACTCGAGCTGTAGTGCAAGGATGTCGCCTGGGTCGTATTTATCAGGAGTAGGTGCACGGTACTAAAATTTTCTAATATGATTTGCTAATAGCAAAAGTAGCACCTGTGATCGCTGTTCGATGTTTTTGTCGGAATTAGCGAATGCAGGTGTTTTTGTTTATTGCTGTTGTTTTAATAGGGTAAAGTCTTAGCAAAAGAAAGTTTTGCTTGCTACACAGTTGTTGTATAATAGGGGAGTAGCAATGGTTCAAAATATAAGAAAGTATATTATTTTCTAATACTACTCTTATATTTCGCAATGCAAAGCAATTTCAGCGTCCACAGGACCGAAGGTGCTTTTGCTTATTGTAAATGAAAAGGCAACTTGAAAGGAAAGGTCTGCGTGTCACATATCGCTTTATACCGTGCCTGGCGTCCGCAGACGTTTCAGGACATGGTTGGACAACAGCATATTATTCAAACGCTGCAAAATTCTATTCGTGAGCAGCGTGTATCTCATGCTTATCTTTTTAATGGGCCGCGAGGAACCGGAAAGACAAGCGCAGCGAAAATATTAGCCAAAGCGGTTAACTGTGAACGTGGTCCGGCTGAAGAGCCATGTAATGAATGTGATGCTTGCATAGGGATTACCGCGGGACATATTATGGATGTAATTGAGATTGATGCTGCATCTAATCGCGGTATTGATGAAATTCGTGATATTCGTGATAAAGTGCGATATGCACCTTCAGAAGTGCGGTTCAAAGTTTATATTATAGATGAAGTACATATGCTTACGGCCGAGGCATTTAACGCCTTGCTCAAAACATTGGAGGAGCCGCCGGGGCATGTTATCTTTATCTTGGCGACGACCGAACCGCATAAGCTGCCTGCTACGATTATCTCCCGTTGTCAACGGTTTGATTTCAGACAGGTATCGCTTGAAGAGCAGACGCAGCACTTGCTTAAGATTTGCCGTGAAGAGAGCATACAGGCCGACGAAGATGCGCTTGCTTATATTGCAAGATTGTCGGAAGGCGGAATGCGCGATGCGATCAGCTTGCTGGAGCAGGTTTCTGCTTTTGCAGGTGATCGTATTACTCTCGACGCGGCAGTAGATGTGACAGGCGGCATGGCCGCTGATCATTTCTACCAGCTGGCGGAAGCTGTGAAGGATCGACATGTAGCAGCTGTTATGCCGCTTGTGGAAAGCTTGATGCAAGCCGGCAAAAGTGCGGACAAATGCATGGAAAACTTAATTTATTATTTCCGTGATTTGCTTGTTATGAAGCTTGCTCCGCAGGGAGGCGCAGTAACAGAGAGGATCGTTGATCCTGAACGCTTCAAAATGATGGCCGAGGCCTTCACTCCAGAGCGATTGTTCGCTATGATTGATACGTTGAACCGTTATCAAGTGGAGCTTAAGCATGCCTCGCAGCCTCAAACCTTGTTTGAAGTAGCGCTTATGAAGCTTTGCACATTAAATGACGAGCAATCGTCAGGCGGAGCGGCTTCTGCAAGTACAGCAGCTTCAGCATCAAGCGGCGGACAATCAGCTGAAGTAGGACGTTTGCGTCAGCAGATTGAGGCATTGGAGCGTAAACTAGAGCAAGCGATCCAAAATGGAGTAGGTAGCGGGAACAGCGCTTCTTCGGCTGACAGTGCGGCCAGCAAGCAAGCAGCACGTACTAATGCGGTTCGCAGTTCATTCGGCGGCTCAGGCGGCATAGTACGGTCTTCAGTCAAGCTTGATCCGTACCTGGCAACAGCAGGCAGTCCAGAATTCAATCAGTTCAGAATGAAGTGGAACGATGTGCTGCAGGGTGTGAAGGACGCTAAGATTACGGTCCATGCTTGGCTAAAAGACGGTGAGCCGGTTGCTTCTGCTGACGATGCCATTCTCGTGGCATTCAAGAATACGATGCACCGAGAAACGACCGAGAAGCCGGCCAATCGCGAGATTATTGAGAAAGTCATGCATGATGTGCTCGGCGGTTCATTCCGTATTGTTACGGTTATGTTGAAGGACTGGCAGGCGGCAGCGGCACAAGGCGCTAGTACGCAGAAGAGCGAGACGCTTCAGCTTGAGCCCGAATCTTCTGCTTCACCACAAGCTGCAAGTCGGCCGGTATGGGTGGAAGAGGCCGTCAAACTTTTCGGTGAAGATTTAGTAGTAGTGAAGGATAAAGATTAAATTCTAATGATGAGGTGAATTGTAATGAACAATATGAACCAAATGATGAAGCAAGTGAAGAAGATGCAAGATCAAATGATGAAGGCTCAAGAAGAGTTGGAAACAAAGACGGTTGAAGGAACAGCGGGCGGCGGAGTAGTAACCGTATCTGCGAACGGCCATAAGAAACTTCTTAGCATTACGATTAAACCTGAGGCTGTAGATCCGGAAGATGTCGAAATGCTGCAAGACCTTGTCCTTACAGCTGTTAACGATGCGCTAACTAAAGTGGATGATCTAGCGAATAAGGATATGGGTAAATTCACAGGCGGAATGAAAATTCCAGGATTGTTCTAAGAAGCAGTATTGCTTCTGTTTGAAATGAAGGAAAGTATATTACGTGTACTTATCTTTTATTTCTCCGTCAAAGCTGCTTTAGTGTCCAGGGGACACCGAAGGCGTTTTTTGCTTGAAAGGAGCTGTACCCAGTTTTGTATTACCCAGAACCGATAGCGAAGTTAATTGATGCTTTTACGCGATTACCGGGTATTGGACCCAAAACGGCCGCCCGTCTGGCGTTTCATGTTCTTCGAATGAAGGAAGACGACGTCATTGATTTTGCGAAGGCGCTAGTAAGCGTTAAGCGCAATTTGTTCTATTGCTCGGTTTGTTGCAATATAACCGATACAGATCCATGTAGAATCTGTCAGGATAAATCACGTGACAATTCCATCATATGTGTTGTTCAAGAGTCTAAGGATCTTGTTGCGATTGAGCGTATGAAGGACTTCCAAGGCCATTACCACGTGCTTCAAGGCGCAATCTCGCCTATGGAGGGCATCGGTCCAGACGAAATTCGTATCGCTGAGCTGTTAAGAAGGCTGAGCGACGAACGCGTTCAGGAGCTAATACTGGCCACTAACCCGAATATTGAAGGCGAAGCCACAGCAATGTATCTATCCCGGTTGATCAAGCCATTTGGTATTCGAGTTACGCGTATCGCGCATGGCTTGCCTGTTGGCGGTGATCTTGAATATGCGGATGAGGTTACTTTGTCCAAAGCATTAGAAGGTCGAAGAGAAATAAACTAGTCATAATCAATATAGAAAACGGCAGGTCGAGAAATTACTCGATCTGCCGTTTTTGTCGTCTTGATAAGGTGCTCCGTTTAATATCCCGTTCTATTCTAATGTCCAAGCTTATACATATAGTAATGAACATGATGTAGTGAGGACAAGCGGGAGGGATAGATATGAGCAATACAGGCCAACTCGAATTAAAAAAAGGGATGAACCAAATGGATGACATCCGAGCCGAAATTGTTGAGGCACACCGTGAATGGGAAAATGCGAATCGTTTCTTTAATTACGCAGTCGGCAAGGATCAAGTGGATTACGCGATATATTGTATGATCACAGCAGAAAAGCGATATGAGATGCTGCTTCGATTGGCAAAGCGTACTAGCAAGAACTGGCCAGCATGGAGAGGGGTGAGAGTGTGAAGACAATATGGTTATCGATTTTTATTGGATCTTCTCTCCTGTTAGCAGTCGTACTGCTTAAGAACAGGTTATCGTGGGGATGGCTGCGCAGCTTCTCGCTTCATATTGTTCTGGCGGCTGGTTTGCTGTACTTGTTAAACTATTCAGGTCTTGTTCCAGGGATGTATATCCCGCTGAACCCTATAACGATAGGAACTGTACTTACATTAGGTGTACCTGGAGTAGCCTTAATTGTTGGGCTCCAGTGGGTGGTGGTTTAGCAAATTTAAAAAAAGGTTTAAGGAAAAGGTTGACTCTGTATTCAATTATGTGCTACATTAGTTCTCGCCCCAAGAGTAAGTAAACAAGCTTCGAAAAAAGAATTTAAAAAAAAGCTTGCATTAACTTGGGCGAATGTGATATATTATAAAAGTCGCCGATACGAAACACGCGGTTGACACGAAAGATTGAATTGTTCTTTGAAAACTGAACAACGAGTAATAACTGCCTCGCAAATCCTTCGGGATAAGCGAAAAAGCGATAAAAAAGTAATGAGCATTTCAAACACCAATTTGGAGAGTTTGATCCTGGCTCAGGACGAACGCTGGCGGCGTGCCTAATACATGCAAGTCGAGCGGAGTTGATGAGGTGCTTGCACCTCTGATGCTTAGCGGCGGACGGGTGAGTAACA
>NZ_JBFTPA010000025.1:0-68375 GCF_056398245.1 Paenibacillus sp. 01T47 | reverse complement strand
GTGTTACTCACCCGTCCGCCGCTAAGTATCAGAGGTGCAAGCACCTCATCAACTCCGCTCGACTTGCATGTATTAGGCACGCCGCCAGCGTTCGTCCTGAGCCAGGATCAAACTCTCCAAATTGGTTGTTTGACTTGCTCATWACTTTTATCGCTATATTTGCTCATCCCGAAGGATTTGCAAGGCAGTTTTTACTCGTTGTTCAGTTTTCAAAGAACAATTCATTCTTTCGTGTCAACCGCGTGTGTCTCAGCGGCGACAAGAAATAATATATCACAGGGGCCCAATTAAATGCAACCCCTTTTTTAAAAAAAGTTTTAAAACTTGATTTTATCGATAAGAACGCGCATTTAATGCATAACGCGATAGCTCTTTCGGGGAGGCGATACGTGCGTACATACGGAAGATGATCTTATATCTTCTGGTTATCGCTTGCTTAATATCACCATCTAATCTTGAATCATTCAAGTCGAGCAGCATTTCATCCAGCTCTTTGCGAAGGACGTAGTCGAGTTCTTTGCATTCTTTATCGTTGAATAGTATTCCGAGCATAGCCGTGAGTGACCTCCTTAAGTTGAAAAGCGCAACTTGATCGTCCTTTAACGAACAAAAAAGCAACATCTCACGCAAATGCGTTTCGACACTGCTTTACTGTTATGCTCAAATATTGGAAAAATTATTACATCTGTAACAACCATAATGTAATTGTACTTTCAATTACCGCCGCAATAAGCAGTGTAATCGTCAAAATAACCATGACAGGAACGGTACGAACAACGAAGCTTTCAAGCTCTCGGCTTATATTCCCTGTCTTAGATCTTGCAAATACAAGTGATCCGACCGCTTTGAAGATGAGTACTCCAAAACGCATGCCATAAGCACATGCAATAATAATCGCGGGAATTTCCAGAATTCCGTGCGGCAGCAAACCTTTAACAATAAGCTCCATCACATACCCGCCGCCATGAAGCTCAGCTGTCGTTTTCAGTAAATAACCGATCATCATTCCATTTACAACTAAGAAAAAGAAAGGCAATACCCCAAACAAAGCACCTAAGTACATAACCAGTATCGATTTGACCGCATTATTCAAAAAAATGAAAATCATCATCGTTAACGTTGGATTTTTGGAATCATCGATCATTTCAGCGAGCTGTCCTAGCCCCTTCAGCTGTTCATCAAGAAAAGCTCTGAACGCCGGGTTCGTGCCTCCGATAACCATGCCTGCTAAAAATAATATGGATCCAAACGCTATATAGGGATTCATTTGCTTAAAATGCTCCCAAATCAAACGCCATTTAAACATTTTATCCCCTCCGCAGCTTGTAAGTTCGCAAGATGGATGAATATCTCTGTAGTACGAGCATAGATTGTACTACAAGCGTAAACGACGGCAGCCTTCGCTCAAGGCAAATACTCGTTTCGCAATTAAGGATAAGTGAAGTATAAAGATCGGATTTATACTTTCTTATCTTTGTACAAGCTTCCATTAGAGAGGAGTGCCCTTCCCAATGAACGTTTTTTATGTACTGAATGGCCGAAAGTTGAAAAGGTATTTCTTAATTGCTATCGCTGTCGTATTTTCCATTGGCATCATTTATGCCGAACGTGACAACATCACCGTCTTTGCTCCGCAGCAGCCGGCTGCAATCTACAGCGTACCCACTGATAAAAAGGTTGTTGCTCTTACCTTTGACATTAGTTGGGGCGATAAACGCACGGAACCCATTCTTAATGTGCTAAAAGAGAAAAACATTAAGCAGGCTACCTTCTTCTTATCTTCACCATGGAGCCAGTCCCATCCCGAGATCGTCAGAAAGATTCAAGAGGCTGGTTATGAAATAGGCAGCCATGGTCACAAGCATGATAATTACAGCAAGCTTAGCGATGAAGAAATTCGCAAACAAATTACGACTGCACACACCATTTTATCCGACGTAACGGGAAAACAACCGAAATTGATCCGACTTCCTAACGGAGATTTTGACAAGCGGGTACTGCGCATTGCTGAAGAGCTGCAATATAAGGTAATTCAGTGGGATACGGATTCACTCGACTGGATGAACATCGGCACCGACAAAATTATTAATCGGGTCGTAACGCGTGCTCATCCTGGCGACATCATTTTGTTCCATGCGAGTGATTCCGTAAAGCAGACACATGAGGCGCTTCCGATCGTTATTGATCAGCTGCGTGAAAAAGGCTATGAGTTTGTTACGGTAACCGACCTCATCACACAAACTGAGGTTGACGGCAAAGCGGTGCAGGACAAGACATCCTCTACATTCCCGCAAATTAATGCTGCTGAACTAGAATATTAAGTTAAACGACCGGCTTCGCAGCAATCGCTGCTGAGTCGGTTGTTTCTTTTTTGACCAAACGGTGCATCATCATAATTTGGTATGCATTGCAGACGAATAAAGGAACCATCATAAATACAATAGCAGATACGTTCGTTTCACCTTGCAGCGCAGGCCAAGACTCAATGAATGTAATGAAGAACATCAAAAACATGGTTGGCACAAAAGCGGTTTTGTTCGTTTGCTTAACCTTGAACCATGATACTGCAACAGATAATAGAAGCAGGGTAAGCGGCAATGTCCAGAAAAACCAGTTGTTCAGGCGCTGCTCATACAACATATACCCCAGCCCTATTGCTGCGAATAACGTCGTATAGCCTTGCAGCGCATTCCATAAATATTTTTTGCCGAATACGCTAAGAGCGATGTAGTTTAACGTTAAATAAGCGAAAAAGCCCATTTGGCTAAATGCTCCAATCATTAAACCGACCAAACCCATCATTAATGCATTAAAGCCGACAGCTTTAAAGCCTAAGAACCCAAACTCCGGATCTACCCAAGCCATCAACGCACCGGTAATTACGCAGGCAAGCCCGCCTACTACCATGCCGCTCCAAAATAAAAAGAACCACTTTTTTAAATTCACGTTCATTATCCTCCTGTTATCCACATTACCCTTTATTTTACCACGTTCACAATAAAAAGCTAAAGTCTGTCCATGATAATCCGGTGAACTTTGTACATAATAACTATACGATCCATCACTTTTCGAACGATTTGTTTATCCAAACGGTATGCAGCAGCAATGACATAGGAAGGAGCTTGCGAATCATGCGTAAGAGCTTTGCTTTATTTTCGGTTATTTCAGCCATGTTATTTGTTTTATCAGGCTGTGGCGCCGAGTCCTCTGGAGGTAGTAATGAGCAGGTCAGCTACAAGGATTTAAAAACGATGGTTATTGATATCCTCAAAACGGAGGATGCCCAAAAAGCACTGCAGGAGTCATCACAGCAAATTTCCGGTTATAGTGGCCAAACCTCTAAGCTGCTGTCTGTGCAGGATCAGGAGGAGGTTCGCTTAGCGGTTAAGGATGTCCTTATTTCTCCTCAGTACGACAAGGTAATCAAAAAGCTTATGGTTGATCCACGTTTCGCGGGGGAATTTGCCAAATCCGTTAATAAGCAAAATAAACAAATCCATAAAGAACTAATAAAGGACCCCTCCTATCAAGCTGATTTAATTAAGGTGCTTAAAAACCCTGAAATGGACAAGATGATTCTTGAGGTGCTGCAAAGTACGCAATACCGCAAGGAAGTGATGTCCCTTATGCAGGATGCGATGCAAAATCCATTGTTTCGACTTGAAGTGCTTGATCTGATGAAAAAAGCGGTACAAGAAGAGCTTAAACCAAGCCCAGACCAGAAAGTAGATAAAAAGAAAGAAGAATCGGGCGGTGAGCAAAAATCCGATGAGGAAGGCGGCGGCGGGGACGATTCAGGCGGCGGTGATGAACAAGGCGGCGATTCGGCTATGTAGCGGTAGAAGTATTGTTTTCACTGCATAAAATGAATTCAAAAAAGCCCGAACAGGTTGTCCGCATGGCAGCAAGGATTAGCTGCCTTAGACAATGGTTCGGGCTTTTGTTATTTGACTATTTGCCGCATTTCGCTAATACGCTGTCTGCAAGCTCCAAGTACATCTTCCCTGTTTCAGTATCGGCTTTGTATACCGACGGTGCAAAGTCAGGCTCAGATACATGATTGTCTGGCGCCCCCAATGGAATTTGAGCAAGCAGATCTGAATGAAGCGTCTCTGCGAGGCGTGCGCCGCCACCGCGGCCAAATACATATTCTCTCTCGCCGGTAACTTTAGATTCGAAATAGGACATATTCTCAACGATTCCAATAATTTCGTGTTCTGTCTTAATCGCCATTGCGCCTGCCCTAGCTGCAACGAATGCTGCTGTAGCATGCGGGGTAGTTACGATAATTTCTTTGCTTTGCGGAATAATCTGATGAACATCAAGCGCCACATCTCCCGTACCCGGCGGAAGGTCTAGCAGCAGGTAGTCAAGCTCGCCCCATTCAATCTCTTGGAAGAAGTTGCGCAGCATTTTGCCAAGCATCGGTCCGCGCCACACGATTGGGCTGTTGTCCTCTACGAAGAAGCCCATGGACATCACCTTAACACCAAACTTCTCAATAGGGATGACCCGTTCATTCACAACATCCGGGCGCTCTTCGATCCCCATCATATCCGGCACGCTGAAGCCGTAGATATCCGCATCGATGATGCCGACGCGCTTGCCCCTGCGGGCTAAAGCGACCGCCAAGTTGACGGTCACTGTCGATTTGCCGACGCCGCCCTTACCGCTCGCGACGGCGATGAACTGCACCCCGCTGGCAGGATCCAGCAGCGGGTTAGCTAAGCCGGCCCCGTGCCCCTGAACGGGCGCTGGGCCGCTAGATTTGCCAGCACCGGCGCTAGCCGCAGCCGGTGCTGCAGCTGCCGCTGGCGGCGGCGTAGACGCGCCTGCGCCTGCGGCAGGCGCTGCCTCGGCCCGAAACCGGAAATGCACGGTTTCGGCGCCCAGGCGCGCCAGCGCCTCGCGGAGCGAGGCTTCCAGCGCGGGCTCCATTGCCGCGCCAGACCCAAGGACCGTCATCGAAACTTGACGGTCCCGAACCATTACATCGCGGATGGTAACCCCATCCGCTTTATGCTGTGCCGTCACGATTTCGACGGCCTCTATAACTTGCTCTCGTGTCAACATAGGTTGTGTCCCACCTTTATATAATTAAAACTATATAATAGTTAGTATAACACAGTAAGCCCATGAACCAAGTCATAGGGTGCACCTTTGCTTCATTTTCGGCGAAAGGTTTCTTACTTGTCGGTTACCTCGTCTTGCAGCACGCTTCCGCTCAGCTTCTCCCCTGCAGTATATCTTAGAATACCCTCATAGATGGAGGCAGCTACTGATCTTTGGTACTCCGTATCCGCAAGTCGCTGTGATTCCCCAGGGTTAGATAGAAAGCCCACCTCAACGAGTGCCGTCGGAATGTTCTCGATTGCCTTCAGCACATAAACATCCTTCACGGTAGCGGCAACTCTTGTCGTGTTTTCTAAATTGCGTTTAATCTCATCTTGTATGAAGGTTGCGAGAATCCGATTGTCTGGGTGATTGTCCGGATGAAAAAAGGTTTGTGCACCCGTCCACTTAGCTGAAGGGATACTGTTCATATGTATGCTTATGACTGCGGCAGGATTGCTATTTTTAATAAGGGACACTCGCTTCTTTAAATCCTCTGTCTTGCGCTTGCTATAGGCTCTTGAATCCCCTGTTGCAAGATCGTAATCCCCTTCCCTTGTCATAACAACGACCGCTCCAGCCTGCTGCAAATAATCGCGCAAATACAGCGCAATCGCTAAGTTTAAATCCTTTTCGATAATGCCCTGCTTACTGACCGCACCGCCGTCTGCCCCGCCATGCCCGGCGTCAATGGCTATAGTCTTGCCCGACAAAGGCAGCGTCCAATAAGACCATGCTTTTTTTGAAGGCATCGATTGTGTAAGCAATATGCCCGTTAGTGCAATAACCAGCAATCCGATACTGATGCGAATTAAGCCCTTATACGTCAACCAAATGACAACATGCCGATCAATTCGGCGCATAAAAAAACCACCCCGTTTTCCATCAAATGAATACACAGCAGCAAACAGCTTAATCTAGCCAAATGCACACATTCATTTATATGGGACGAGATGGTCGTTTATGAGACAAACCTTAAGTTATTCGGTTAATTAAACTACTGGCTGCTCAGACATGCCTTCAATCAGTATTTTAGCAACCTCAGGACGGGAGAACTCAGGCGGCGGGCAAATGCCATCGCGCAGCAATGCGCGTACCTTCGTACCCGAAAGCGTCAAATGATGCTCCTTGTCATGAGGGCAAGTTTTTGAAGTAGCCATGTTGCCGCACTCTTTGCAGAAGAAGCTGTGCTCGAAATAAAGTGGAGTAATGCCTAGATCCTCTACTGGAATCGTTTTGAGCAGATCCTGAGCTTCGTATGTTCCATAGTAGTCGCCTACACCGGCATGATCGCGTCCAACAATAAAATGCGAGCAGCCATAGTTTTTACGAACAAGAGCATGGAAGATCGCCTCACGAGGCCCAGCGTAACGCATAGCTGCCGGGAATACGCCAAGGAATACACGATCCTTCGGATAATAGTTGTCAAGCAGTGCAAGATAGCTCTTCATCCGTACATTCGCAGGAACATCGTCCGATTTCGTTTCACCAACGAGCGGATTGAGGAAAAGCGCATCAACAATTTCCATTGCTGTTTTTTGAATGTATTCATGCGCGCGGTGAACCGGATTGCGAGTTTGGAAGCCAACTACGGTTTTCCAGCCCTTTTCTGCAAATAAACGACGCGTTTCCGCTGGGTCAAAATAAAACTCGTTAAACTTCTCAGGCTGCGGACGATTCAGCACCGTAATTTCTCCGCCTACATTTATGGAAGAGCGTTCGAACAGCTTTTGAACGCCTGGGTGCTCCAAATCATCTGTCTTGAACACATTCACTGCTTCAACTTTATGGTCAACCGAATAAATGCTATCAATGCTGATAATTGCGTATGTTACGCCATCTTCACCGACTAGCGCTGCACGTTCTCCTGCGGACAGCTCTGCTGCCTTCGCTTCTTCTACAGCAAGCGTAATAGGAATGCTCCATACCGTGCCATTTGCTAGACGCATGTCTTTCACAACGGACTGGTAATCAGCTTCGTTCATAAAACCAGTAAGTGGGGAAAATGCTCCAACTGCGATCAAATCAAGGTCAGATATAGCCCAAGTGTTGATCGTAATCGATTTAAGGGTAGCAGCTTCAGCTAGTAATGCTTCACGTTGTTCGCCCGTAGCGACACGGTTAACGAGTACGCCGCCGTGCGGTAGAATTTGACTCATTGATATTGCTCCTCCTCGAGAGTGCTTATTTATGCAATCCGCATTCTGTTTTTTCTTGACCTGCCCAGCGTCCAGCGCGTGGATCTTCACCAGGCATTACTTTGCGCGTGCACTGCTCGCAACCGATGCTCGGGTAGTTTTGATCATGCAATGGGTTGTAAATAACATCATTCTCGCGAATATAGTTCCATACGTCCTCGGATGTCCAGTGAGCGATTGGATTAAATTTAACGAGCCCGAATTTTGTGTCGTACTCAATTTTTTTGGAATTCGCACGAGTAGGTGCTTGATCGCGGCGAATACCCGTAATCCAAGCATCATATTTCGAAAGAATTTGGGTTAATGGTTTAACTTTACGAATGTTGCAGCATGCGTTCGCATCGGATTTCCAAAGCTCTTCGCCAAACTGAGCAGCTTGCTCCTCAGGTGTAATTTCAGGCTTTACTTCTACGAATGGAATGCCTGGGTAGCGCTTAGCCATCAAATCACGAGTCTCATACGTCTCTTTGAAATGGTAATCCGTATCTAAATAGAAAATGTCCGTTTTCGGGCTAATTTTCTGCAGCATATCAACAAGCACAACATCTTCAGCACCAAAGCTGCATGCAAACGTAATATTTGGGAAAGTTTCTACCGCAAACGCAATAATTTCTTCCGGTGTTGCGTTTTCGAGCTCAACTTCCTTTTGTTTGATAAGCGCTTCTTTTTCAAAAAGGTTCATTATTTTGCCCTCCGTTTTTAATTCCTAGTAAATTGCTCTGTATAAAAATTATACGTCCAAAAAGTGAAATGTTCAATATAAGTTTTAACCAAAATGAAATAAAGTTTGAAATTTTATTGGACGCACCAAAAAACACCTTATGCGTCTTCCGATCAGCAAAGGTGTTTTTAAGTGAATAGCAGTAAAAAAGTCTAAATTGGTTGTAGCTTTTCTTCTTAAAACAAAAAAATGCCCTCTCTGGCAAGCAGAGAAGACATTTTGAAGTATTAACGTTTCGAGAATTGTGGAGCGCGACGAGCCGCTTTAAGACCGTATTTTTTACGCTCTTTCATACGCGGATCACGAGTTAGGAAGCCAGCACGTTTTAGAGCCGGACGGAATTCAGGGTCTGCTTTAAGCAAAGCACGTGAAATACCGTGACGGATAGCGCCTGCTTGACCGGACATACCGCCGCCGTTAGCAATTACTAGTACATCGTAGTTAGACAATGTGTCAGTAAGGTTAAGCGGTTGTTTTACGATCAGCTTCAATGTTTCTAGACCAAAATATTCATTAAGGTCGCGTTTGTTAATAATGATTCGTCCTTCACCCGGCACAAGACGTACACGTGCAACAGAGTGTTTACGACGACCGGTTCCATAGTATTGCACTTGAGCCATGAAACTTGTCCTCCTCTTTATTACCCGCGAAGTTCGTAAACTTCAGGGTTTTGTGCTTGATGCGGATGTTCAGCACCTGCGTATACTTTAAGTTTAAGCTTCATTTTGTTACCAAGACGGTTCTTAGGCAACATGCCGTGTACAGCCAGTTCGATTACGCGTTCTGGCTTGTTTTTAATCATCTCTTGAGCCGGAGTGGATTTCAATCCGCCGGAGTACATGGAGTGACTGTAGTAAATTTTATCTGACATTTTCTTACCTGTCAGATGGATTTTTTCAGCGTTGATAACAACAACGAAATCGCCTGTATCAACATGTGGCGTAAATGTCGGTTTGTGTTTGCCGCGGATCAGGGCAGCAACTTCACTCGCCAAGCGGCCTAGCGTTTTGCCTTCCGCATCGACGACGAACCATTTACGATCAACTTCAGTTGATTTAGCCATATAAGTGGTACGCATGGATGATCCTCCTTAATTTCATACATTAATCGTTTTTATAACAACGTAAACGTTGATTTGTTTGTTCATTGTTGATAGCCAAGTTTGTGACAATCTCAGTCGGGGCTGTGGGTTAGCCACTTCGAAAGCACAAGTTATATTCTACTATAAAGAATAAGTAAGTGCAAGTAATTTATAGTGATTTATCCCTGTATTTCGCTGGAATATTCAACATCCATCAACATCAATCCATGCGGCATTGCCGTAGGACCAGCAAGCGAACGATTTCGCCCCTCAAGGATGTTTTTGATCTCCGATGAAGCCATCTTCCCTTCGCCAACCCATAGTAAAGTTCCCATAATGACTCGAACCATATTGTACAGAAAACCATTGCCTGTCACGTACATATGCACGATTGGGCCTTCCTGAACAAAATCTGCTTCATAGATCGTACGAATATGATGAGGCTTGGTTGAATGTATCGATGTGAAGGAAGTAAAGTCATGTTTACCTACTAGGTAGCTGAGACCTTCCCGCATCGCATCCACATCAAGCGGCGTCGGATGATGAAAGCGATATTGTCGGCCAAATACATCAGGAAACTTACCAGTATCAATCGTATAGCGATACGTTTTGCGCTTAGCGGATCTTCTTGCATGAAAATGTTCTGGCACATCGAATGCTTCAATAATGACGATATCCTTCGGCAACCGCGTATTAAGCGCAATCGCCCATCTCTCTGTCGGAATCGTAGATTCCGTATAGAAATTGAATATTTGTCCCCGCGCATGCACTCCCGCATCTGTGCGACCCGAGCCAATAATAATGGTCGTCTCGCCCGTCAGCTTCTTAATGGCCTTCTCTATTTCACCCTGAACCGTTCTGCCGTAAGGCTGCGTCTGAAAACCGTTGAAGCCTGCCCCGTCATAACTGACCTTTACGCATATATTCCTCAACCTATCCCCCCCTTTAACTATAGGGATACCTAAACGTCCAAAATTCCCTCTTGCTAAGAGAACCTAAGATGCTAAGCCTTATGGACACCTGTAGGTATCACACAAGCTCATCTATTGCCCCTGGCATGAATAACAAATCATTCTTTTCAAACAAAAAAAGGTGGCCGCAAGGGTCCACCCTTTTCATTAAAATATAAGAAGTATAGGGAGACCCTAATACTTACTTATATTTTATTGCGTTGGCAGCTCATCCCCCACGTTGGCAGGCACAAGCCGTTTACCGCTCGCGTATAAAGCTTGGACAAGGTTTAACGCTGTGGACAAGCTTATACATTTCATTTATTAGGTAACCTACGCGCGGTCAACCAATTCTAGGTAAACCATAGGCGCAGCATCGCCGCGACGGGGTCCTAGTTTTAGAATACGCGTGTAGCCGCCTGCACGCTCCGCATAGCGAGGTGCTAGATCGGAGAATAGCTTTTGAATAGCGTCTTGTGTACCATCGACAGTTTCGCGACGAACATAAGCAGCTACTTGACGACGAGCATGAAGATCACCTTGCTTAGCTTTAGTGATCAGCTTCTCAGCGATTGAACGAACTTCTTTCGCTTTAGCTTCAGTCGTTTGAATACGCTCATAAAGGAACAAGTCAGTAACGAGGTCACGGAACAAAGCTTTCCGTGCACTAGCGTCACGTCCTAATTTTTGATATGCCATCTTGTTTTCCCCTCCCTTGCTCTTAAGTCTTCACTAGTTGGTTACTACTCTTCCATGCGAAGGCCCAAACCAAGCTCTTCAAGCTTCTCTTGAACTTCCTCGAGGGATTTACGGCCCAGGTTACGGACCTTCATCATATCCTCTTCGGATTTCGTAATTAGCTCTTGAACCGTGTTGATTCCAGCGCGTTTCAAGCAGTTGTAAGAACGGACGGAAAGATCAAGTTCCTCGATCGTCATCTCTAGAACTTTCTCTTTCTTATCTTCTTCCTTCTCAACCATTATTTCAGCGTCTTTGGCTTCATCGGTCAATCCAACGAACAAGTCCAAATGCTCGGTCAAAATTTTAGCGCCGAGGCTCACAGCCTCTTCCGGTCTAATACTACCGTCAGTCCATACTTCAAGCGTTAGCTTGTCGTAGTTAGTTACTTGACCAACACGCGTATTTTCAACGCTATAATTTACACGAGTAATTGGCGTGTAAATCGAATCTACAGGAATTACACCAATCGGTTGTTCGTCTTTCTTGTTGCGATCCGCTTGCACGTAACCGCGTCCCCGATTAGCAAATACCCGCATATGGAGCCGCGCGCCGGAGGCCAAGGTTGCGATGTGAAGATCAGGGCTTAAAATCTCGACATCGCTGTCTGCTCGAATGTCGCCCGCTGTAATATTCCCTTCGCCATCCGCGTCGATTTCCAACACCTTTTCTTCATCGGAGTGGATTTTCAACGAGAGGCCCTTCAGGTTCAGAATGATTTCGGTAACATCCTCAATCACTCCGGGAACCGTAGAGAACTCGTGAAGCACTCCATCGATTTGAACCGAAGTTACTGCTGCACCCGGCAACGACGACAACAAAATTCGGCGAAGCGAATTCCCAAGCGTCGTGCCATATCCGCGTTCAAGCGGCTCGACGACGAAACGTCCGTAAGTTCCTTCATCATTCAGTTCTACGGTTTCGATTTTCGGCTTTTCGATCTCAATCACTAATAGTACCCTCCTTCAAACGTCGCTCCGTTAGCTTACGTTATTTTAAGTCAAACCTTGTAGTATGCCAAACCTTCACAACCATTATTCACAAGTTGTTGATATTTGATACCACATCAGATCCAACTATACGCGACGACGTTTCGGAGGACGGCATCCGTTATGAGGAACTGGTGTTACGTCTTTAATGAGGTTAACTTCCAATCCAGCAGCTTGAAGCGAACGAATCGCAGCTTCGCGGCCAGCGCCTGGTCCTTTTACCATCACTTCGACAGTTCTCATGCCATGCTCCATCGCAGCTTTAGCAGCTGTTTCAGCAGCCATTTGCGCTGCGAAAGGCGTGCTCTTACGTGAGCCTCTGAAGCCCATGTTGCCAGAGCTTGCCCATGAAATTGCATTGCCGTGAGGATCCGTGATCGTAACGATCGTATTGTTGAATGTCGAGCGAATGTGCGCAACGCCAGTCTCAATATTCTTCCGGTCGCGGCGTTTTGTACGAACGACTTTTTTTGGTTTAGCCATTGTCCATTATCCTCCCTTCTTATTTCTTCTTGTTAGCTACAGTCCGACGAGGACCTTTACGCGTACGTGCATTTGTCTTAGTACGTTGACCGCGAACAGGCAAGCCGCGACGGTGACGAAGTCCACGGTAGCATCCGATTTCAGTCAGACGTTTAATGTTAAGTGAAATTTCACGACGCAAGTCGCCTTCTACTTTAACAGATTTATCAATTGCTTCGCGAAGGCGAGCAAGTTCGTCTTCTGTCAAGTCACGAACACGAGTGTCGTAGCTAACTTCAGCTGTATTCAAAAGTTTTTGCGACGTTGTTTTGCCGATACCGAAAATGTATGTCAGGGCGATTTCGACGCGTTTGTCACGCGGCAAGTCTACACCAGCTATACGTGCCATAGGCTATATTCCCCTCCTTCTATCCTTGTTTTTGTTTGTGTTTCGGATTTTCACAAATCACCATAACGTTGCCTTTGCGACGAATGACTTTGCATTTTTCGCAGATCGGCTTTACCGAAGGTCTAACCTTCATTGTGATTACCTCCCGAATCTTTCGTAATAAGCCCCAAATTGAGCCTATTTACGATAGGTGATGCGCCCTTTTGATAAATCATAAGGCGATAACTGTATAACCACCTTGTCTCCTGTCAGGATGCGAATAAAGTGCATTCTGAGCTTACCGGAAACATGTGCGAGAATTTGATGACCGTTCTCCAGCTCCACCTTGAACGTGGCATTCGGCAACGGTTCAATAACCGTACCTTCGACCTCAATGATGTCTTCCTTAGCCAACCGTCATTCTCCTTTCGCATTTAAATACTTCTGAATTGCATAACGTAACTTTGCGTTGGTCACCCTGCCGGTCTCTTGCATACTGCTTGAAACCTCAGAACTAATTGCAGGCTGTAACTCGAGATGCAGAACGTTCTTTTTCTTCGGTCCATCGAATCGGCGCTTATGGCCATCGGCAATCATGACGAATCGCTCATCAACAATTGCTAGGATAACAGCATAGCTTTCCTCATCTTTACCGCGAAGTACTTTGACGAACTGACCAATCTGGGGACGAGCTTCCATCGTCATACTATGGTTGCTGCGGCAAAATGGTCAATATTTCAAAGCCGTCCTCTGTAACAGCTACTGTATGCTCGAAATGAGCACACCATGAGCCGTCTTCCGTTACAACCGTCCAATTGTCTTCGAGCGTCCGGACATATCGTTCACCGATATTAACCATTGGTTCGATTGCAAGCACCATTCCGGTCTTCAGACGAGGTCCGCGATCTGGTATGCCGTAGTTCGGTATTTGTGGTTCCTCATGGAGGTCCGCGCCGATTCCGTGCCCTACGTATTCCCGTACTACGGAGAATCCTGCATCTTCAATTACCTTTTGAATAGCATGCGAAATTGTATATAGCCTAATATCCGGTTTGACGAGCGCAAGCCCCGCATAAAGCGATGCTTCCGTCACATCGAGCAACTTCTGAACTTCAGGGGTTACAGCTCCTACCGCATAGGTCCAAGCTGAATCACCGTGATAGCCTTCAAATTGCGCACCGATATCGATACTAATTATATCGCCTTCGTTCAACTTGCGTGACCCAGGGAAGCCGTGCACCAGCTCATCATTCACAGAAGCACAAATGCTGGAAGGGAAACCATTGTAACCTTTGAAGGAAGGAATCGCATTTTGACTCTTAATGTACGTTTCAGCGATTTGGTCAAGCTCACGAGTAGTGATGCCTGGTTTCACAGCCTGCGCCATCAATCGATGCGTTTCCGCAACAATGCGTCCTGCTTCCCTCATATAACGCAGCTCCGATTCGGATTTGCATATAATCATTACAATGAACCTCGCAAGCAGGAAACGATGTCTGATGTTACAACATCAATGTCCTTCTCGCCGTCGACTTCGCGAAGGAGACCTTTAGCACTGTAGTAATCGAGTAGAGGTGCGGTTTTGGATGTATACTCATCCAAACGAGTTCCGACCTTTTCCTCTGTATCATCAGAACGCTGATACAATTCTCCGCCGTCTTTGTCGCAGATACCTTCGACCTTAGGTGGATTAAAGATTACATGATAAGTCGTACCAGTCGTTTTCGATATGCGTCTGCCCGTCAAACGAGCAAGCAGCAAGCTGCGATCAACTTTTAAATTTACAACATGGTCAATACTGCGTCCGAGCTCCGCAAGCATAACATCAAGTGCTTCTGCTTGCTGCAGTGTGCGAGGAAACCCGTCGAGCAAGAATCCATTTTTGCAATCGGCTTGTTCAAGTCTTTCCTTTACAATGCCGTTCGTGATCTCATCGGGAACGAGCAAGCCTTGATCGACATACTCTTTCGCTTTGATTCCAAGTGCGGTTCCTTGTTTCATAGCGAGGCGGAATGCATCACCAGTGGAAATGTGGGGAATACCGAACTCTTCTACGATCCGTTCAGCTTGTGTACCTTTACCGGCACCCGGAGGGCCCATGAATAAAATGTTCATTGCTGAGTTCCTCGCTTTAAGCACAATAGGCTCGGGCGGGCTGCCGCAGAGCGCCTGTTGACGAACGCGGAAGCCCGGTCAGAACCTATTGTTATTTATTGATAAACCCTTTGTAATGGCGTTTGATCAACTGGCTCTCGATTTGCTTCATCGTATCAAGTGCAACACCGATAACGATTAGTAATGAAGTACCACCTAGCTGCACTGACTTAGGTAATCCAGCAAGTGTCCCGAAGAATACCGGAATGATTGAGATAACGGCCAAGAAAATTGCACCTGTCAACGTAATACGCGACATAACGCGTGTTAGGTAAGACGAAGTTGGCTTTCCTGGACGAATACCTGGAATATATCCGCCATTTTTCTTCATTTGATCGGCCATTTGAACCGGATTAATCTGAACGAAAGTGTAGAAGAAGGTAAACCCGATGATTAACAATACGTACAATACCATACCAAGCGGCTGGTCATAGCTCATATTCTTAATAATCCAGTCTGCCCAACCCTGAGTGGACCAAAACTGAGCAATCGTAACCGGGAACATGATGAGTGAAACCGCGAAAATGACCGGAATAACGCCTGCGCCGTTCACTTTCATCGGAATGTGCGTCGATTGTCCGCCGTACATTTTCCGTCCAACAACACGTTTTGCGTATTGAACAGGAATTTTACGAATACCTTGCTGTACGAATATAACACCGACGATGATTGCGATAATCGCAATCAGAATCAGTACCATTTTGATAATGTTCAGGAACAGTTGGTCTTGAGCACCTACGAACTGATCTTCGACGATCGTACGAATGTGTCCAGGAATACCAGCTGCGATTGCTGCAAAGATAAGAATGGAAATACCATTTCCGATTCCTTTTTCCGTAATTTGCTCACCCAGCCACATCAAGAAAGCAGTACCTGCTGTCAAGATAATAGCGATAAGCAAGTAATCAACGAATGTTGCGCCAACGATCATTTCATAACCGTATTGACGGTTAAAGCCGATCGCTGTTGCGAAACCTTGGATCATACCAAGAACAATCGTACCATAACGAGTGATTTGTGCGAGCTTACGTTTACCGTTCTCGCCTTCCTTTGCCCACTCAGCAAATTTCGGGATAACATCCATAGACAACAACTGTACGATAATCGACGCTGTAATATATGGGGTAATTCCGATTGCAAAGATAGAGAATTGGAACAAAGCACCGCCGGAAAACGTGTTAAGCAAGCCGAACAGTTCCGAACCGGCTGTATTAACTTGCTTAAACACATCTTTGTTTACATCAGGTACCGGAATAAAAGCACCGATGCGGTATATTAATAGGATGAAAAGGGTGAAGAGGATCCTTGTACGAAGATCCGCCACTTTCCAAATATTGGACACGGTCTTGAACAATTAGATCACCTCGGTTTTACCGCCGGCAGCCTGGATTTTCTCTACCGCAGATTGAGAGAACTTGTTTGCTTTAACAGTAAGTGTAACGCTAACTTCACCATTACCCAAAATTTTGATTCCTGCGAGCGGGTTCTTAACGATCCCAGTCTCGATGAGAACTTCTGGAGTGACTTCAGTACCTGCTGCAAAAGCATTTAGCTCTTCAATGTTGACAATTGCGTACTCTTTGCGGAACGGGTTATTAAATCCGCGTTTCGGCACTCGACGATACAAAGGATTTTGTCCGCCCTCGAAACCAGGACGAACGCCGCCGCCGGAACGAGCGTTTTGACCTTTGTGACCTTTACCGGCGGTTTTACCGTTACCGGAACCGATACCGCGACCTTTGCGCTTTGGCGCTTGGGTTGAGCCCGGTGCTGGTGCTAGCTCATGCAATTTCATCGTTCGTGCACCTCCTTATTTAATTCTTAGAACAGCTATCTATTCTTGTACTTCTTCAACTTTTACCAAGTGACTAACAGTGTTAACCATGCCGCGGACAGCTGGGCTATCGTTCAAAACAACTGCTTGACGAATCTTCTTAAGACCGAAAGACTCAACCGTTGCACGTTGTTTCTCGTTGCGACCGATTAAACTGCGAACGAGGGTGATTTGCAATTTTGCCATCTTATTTCCCTCCTTAGCGTAACAGCTCTTCGACTGTTTTTCCACGAAGCTTAGCAACTTCTTCCACGCGTTTAAGACGGGAAAGACCTTCAAGCGTTGCATTAACCATATTCATGGAGTTCGAAGAACCTAGCGATTTCGTCAAGATGTCGCCGACACCAGCAAGTTCAAGAACTGCACGAACTGGGCCGCCAGCGATAACGCCAGTACCTTCTGAAGCTGGCTTCAAAAGAACTTCACCTGCACCGAAATGTCCGAGTACAAGATGGGGAATAGTCGTGCCAACGATTGGTACGTGGATCAGGTTTTTCTTAGCATCTTCAATACCTTTGCGGATTGCATCAGGTACTTCGCCTGCTTTACCGATCCCTGCGCCAACGTAGCCTTTACCGTCGCCGACTACTACTAGTGCACTAAAGCTGAAACGGCGTCCGCCTTTTACAACTTTAGATACGCGATTGATATTAACAACTTTTTCAGTCAGTTCTAACGTATTTGGATCTACACGCAAGTCGTTTAACCTCCTTATAAATAAAGTCGATTAGAATTCTAGGCCAGCTTCACGAGCTGCTGTAGCAAGTGCCTGAATTCTGCCGTGATACAAGTAACCGCCGCGATCAAATACTACTTGGGTTACACCCTTAGCTTGAGCGCGTTTCGCAATCAATTCTCCGACTTTGCTAGCTGCATCGATGTTACCACCGTTGCCAATTGCTTCAGTCAATTCTTTATCCTGTGTGGATGCAGAAACGATTGTTACTCCTGAAACATCGTCGATTAATTGAGCATACATATGCTTGGAGGAACGGAATACAGATAGACGCGGACGTGCAGCTGTACCGTTAATTTTTTTACGAACACGAAGGTGTCTTTTCAGACGAGCCTTGTTTTTGTCGCCTTTCGTAATCATACAAAGTTCACTCCTTTCTTTCAGCCTTAAGACGCTATCTTAAGCAAACGAACCGTTTGCTTATTTTTTCTTACCAGCTTTACCTTCTTTACGGATGATGCGTTCGCCTTCATACTTGATACCTTTACCTTTATACGGTTCTGGTTCACGTACGGAACGAATTTTCGCTGCAGTTGCGCCAACTAGTTCTTTATCGATACCACGAACAGTAATCTTAGTGTTCGCAGGAACGTCGAACTCGATGCCGCTATCTGGAGTGATCTCAACTGGGTGAGAGTAACCAACGTTAAGTGTGATTTTGTCTCCAGTTTTGCTTGCACGGTAACCTACGCCAACTAGCTCCAAGTTTTTGGAGAAGCCTTCAGTAACGCCGCTCACCATGTTAGCGATGATGCTGCGAGTTGTTCCGTGCAACGAGCGATGCAATTTATTATCGGAAGGACGTTCTACTAGGATTTCAGTTTCAGTTACATTCACAACCATATCTTTGTGAATTTCACGGGAAAGTGAGCCTTTCGGTCCTTTTACAGTAATAACTGTGTTGTCCAAGCTGATTGTTACGCCGTTAGGCACTTGGATTGGTTTGCGACCAATACGGGACATTGTTACACCTCCTATCTTTGTGACTTGTTACTTACCAAACGTAGCAAACTACTTCGCCGCCAGATTTAACTTGGCGAGCTTCTTTATCAGTCATAATCCCTTTGGAAGTGGAAATAATTGCAATTCCAAGTCCACCGAGTACACGAGGGATTTCAGTTGATTGTGTATAAACGCGAAGGCCTGGTTTTGAAATACGTTTCAAGCCAGTAATAACGCGTTCTTGGTTAGGGCCGTATTTCAAGAAAATACGGATAATCCCTTGTTTGTTGTCTTCGATATATTCAGCGTCGCGGATAAAACCCTCGCGCTTCAAAATCTCAGCGATTTGCTTCTTCATTTTCGAAGCGGGCATTTCCACGGTCTCGTGACGAACGACATTCGCGTTACGAATACGCGTCAACATATCTGCAACCGGATCAGACATAACCATTGTGTTAACCTCCTTCCCAAACTAGGCTGATTACCAGCTTGCTTTTTTAACGCCAGGAATCTGGCCCTTATGTGCTAACTCACGGAAACAAATCCGGCAAACTTTAAACTTTTGCAAAACAGAATGCGGACGGCCGCAACGCTCACAGCGCGTATACGCGCGCACTTTAAATTTCGGTGTGCGTTGTTGCTTCACTTTCATCGAAGTTTTTGCCACTGGGTATTACACCTCCTAAAAGTGGATTACTTCGTAAACGGCATGCCCATTTGGGTCAGCAGTTCACGAGATTCTTCGTCCGTTTTTGCCGTCGTGACGATGACGATGTCCATACCGCGCACTTTATCGACTTTGTCGTACTCGATCTCTGGGAATATCAATTGCTCTTTCAAACCAAGCGTATAGTTACCGCGGCCATCAAAAGCTTTGTTTGATACACCGCGGAAGTCACGTACACGCGGAAGAGAAATGTTGAACAGTTTATCAAGGAAATGGTACATACGCTCACCGCGCAAAGTAACTTTAACCCCGATTGGCATGTTCTCACGAAGCTTAAAGCCTGCAATAGACTTCTTCGCACGAGTAACGACTGGTTTTTGACCGGAAATGATACGTAGTTCTTCAACAGCTACATCAAGGATTTTCGAATTGGAAACCGCTTCGCCTACCCCCATGTTGATAACTACCTTCTCAATTTTCGGCACTTGCATAACAGACGTATAGTTGAACTTCTGCATAAGAGCAGGAGTTATTTCGTTTAAGAAACGACCTTTCAATCTTGCTGCCATTGATCATGGACCTCCTTTCCTACCGTAACGATTAGTCGATTACTTCTCCGGAACGTTTCGCGATCCGAACTTTCTTGCCGTTGTCGAGCACTTTGTATCCGATACGTGTTACTTTACCGCTCTTCGGATCGATATGCATAACGTTTGATACGTGAATTGGTGCTTCTTGTTCGATAATACCGCCCTGTGGGTTAGCTTGTGATGGACGAGTATGTTTCTTAACAGTATTTACACCTTCTACAAGAACGCGATTTTCACGCGGGTATGCAGCGATAACGCGGCCCTTCTTACCTTTATCTTTACCGGTAATTACGATAACCGTATCGTCTTTTTTCACGTGCAATTTGTTGTTATGGGATTCGAGTACTTTTTTCAGCCTTGGCATGAGTTACACCTCCTGCACGCTTGTGCTTTCAAGCTTATATAGGTTGTTAGATTACTTCTGGAGCAAGCGATACGATTTTCATGAAATCTCTATCGCGAAGTTCACGGGCAACTGGTCCAAAGATACGTGTGCCACGTGGGCTTTTGTCTTCTTTAACGATAACAGCTGCGTTTTCGTCAAATGCGATGTACGAACCGTCTTTACGACGAACCGAACGTTTTGTACGAACGATAACCGCTTTAACAACGTCACCCTTTTTGACAACGCCGCCTGGTGTTGCTTGTTTTACTGAGCAAACGATCAAATCGCCGATGTGTCCAACGCGACGTCCCGTTCCACCAAGTACACGGATACACATCAATTGTTTTGCGCCAGAGTTGTCAGCAACCGCTAAGCGCGAAAATGGTTGAATCATTTCAACGTCCTCCTTTCGGAAAAATGCTCAGATACTGCATACGCTCATTAGATAATAACAGCAACTTCAACAACTTCCACAAGTCTGAAGCGCTTATCTTTCGATAGCGGACGAGTCTCCATGATTTTCACGATGTCGCCAATCTTCGCTTGGTTATTTTCATCGTGCGCCTTAAATTTTTTCGTAACTTTAATGCGTTTATGGTACAATTCGTGTTTTTTATATGTTTCAATAGCAACTACGATTGTTTTATCCATCTTGTCGCTTACCACTTTGCCAATTAACACTTTGCGGGCATTGCGTTCGCTCATGTTCTTCCTCCTTCCTTCAGCCATGATTATGCATTCATGTAAGGGATTTACTAGCTGCTAATTCCGAGTTCTCTTTCACGCAAAATCGTTTTAGCACGAGCGATTCCTTTACGCACATCACGGATCCGAGTCGGGTTATCCAATTGGCCAGTAGCCAGTTGGAAACGAAGATTGAAAAGCTCTTCTTTAAAACCAGCGACCTGTTGTTCAAGCTCAGCAGAGGTTAGGTTTCTAAATTCACTAGCTTTCATTTGCTTCACCACCCACTTCTTCACGCTTCACGAATTTAGTCTTGATTGGCAATTTATGAGCCGCAAGACGCATCGCTTCACGAGCGGTTTCTTCGGATACACCAGCAAGTTCAAACAGGATTTTACCTGGTTTAACTACGGCTACCCATTTCTCAACGTTACCTTTACCACTACCCATACGCACTTCAAGAGGCTTTTGAGTAATAGGTTTTGCAGGGAAAATCTTGATCCAAACTTTACCGCCACGTTTGATGTAGCGAGTCATAGCGATACGAGCCGCTTCAATCTGACGGTTTGTGATCCATGATGGTTCTAGAGCTTGTAGACCGAATTCACCGAATGCTACTGTAGTGCCGCCTTTAGCGCGACCCTTCATATGACCGCGTTGTTGTTTGCGGTGTTTGACACGTTTAGGTACCAACATGATTAGTTGCCTCCTTCCTGGGGAGCTTTCTTCTTAATCGGAAGGACTTCGCCGCGATAGATCCATACTTTAACGCCGATACGGCCGTATGTTGTAGCCGCTTCAGCCGTGCCATAATCGATATCTGCACGTAGTGTATGAAGTGGTACTGTTCCTTCGCTGTAGCCTTCCGAACGTGCGATTTCCGCGCCACCGAGACGACCGCTAACTGCGGTTTTGATCCCTTTAGCACCTGAACGCATGGAGCGTTGAATTGCTTGCTTCAATGCGCGACGGAAAGATACACGACGCTCAAGTTGTTGTGCAATGCTTTCAGCTACAAGAATAGCGTCAAGATCTGCATGTTTGATTTCAGAAATGTTGATGTGAACTTTTTTGCCTTTAGAAATTTTACCAAGCTCAGTACGTAGGTTTTCTACCTCTGAACCGCCTTTACCAATAACCATACCTGGTTTTGCGGTTTGAATCGTAACGTTCACGCGGTTAGCTGCACGTTCGATCTCGATGTGAGAAACTGCTGCGTCTTTCAGCTTGTTTTTCAAATATTCACGGATTTTAACGTCTTCCATAAGAAGATCGCCGAAATCTTTGCCAGCGAACCATTTGGACTCCCAATCACGGATAACACCGACCCGGAAGCCTATTGGATTTACCTTTTGACCCACACGTATTCCCTCCTTATTTTTCAGATACCACCAAGGTAATGTGGCTGGTTCTTTTATTGATCCGGCTTGCGCGACCCATCGCACGTGGACGGAAACGTTTCATCGTTGGCCCTTGGTTAACAAAGGCTTGCGAGATAACCAATTTGTTCACGTCAAGCTGGTAGTTATGCTCAGCGTTAGCAATCGCAGAGTTCAACAGCTTCTCCAAAATTGGGGATGCAGACTTAGGCGTGTGACGCAAAATCGCGATTGCTTCGCCAACTTGTTTACCGCGAATCAAATCCGCAACAAGCTGTGCTTTACGAGGTGCAATACGAATATATTTAGCGTGCGCTTTAGCTTCTGGCATGTAGGAACCTCCTCTCGTTCAGTTAGAGATGTTTAAGGGCAAATTAACGTCTGCCCGTTTTTTTGTCTTCACCGGCATGGCCTTTATACGTACGAGTTGGTGCAAATTCACCAAGCTTGTGTCCAACCATATCTTCCGTTACATATACAGGCACGTGCTTGCGTCCGTCATATACCGCAAACGTGTGACCTATGAATTGTGGGAAAATGGTCGAGCGGCGGGACCAGGTTTTGATAACGACCTTTTTCTCAGCTTCGTTCAATACCTCGACTTTTTTAAGCAGGTATCCGTCAATAAACGGACCTTTCTTTAAACTGCGACCCATTTGTGTTCCTCCCTTCAAATAAGCGGTAGCGATACTTTCGTATCACGCGGTTTTTATCAAGCAGCTATTATTTCGTGCGACGACGAATAATGTATTGGCTTGATGCTTTTTTCTTCTTACGTGTTTTGTAACCAAGAGTTGGTTTACCCCATGGTGACAACGGAGATTTACGTCCGATTGGAGCACGGCCTTCACCACCACCGTGTGGGTGATCGTTAGGGTTCATGACAACACCACGTACAGTTGGACGATTGCCTAACCAACGGTTACGGCCGGCTTTACCGATTTTCACGAGTTCGTGATCTTCGTTACCAACAGAACCAATTGTTGCACGGCAAGTGTTCAAGATACGACGAACTTCACCTGAAGACAAACGAACGGATACATAGTTTTCTTCTTTACCAAGAAGTTGAGCACTAGTACCAGCTGCACGAACAAGTTGTCCGCCTTTGCCTGGTTTTAATTCGATGTTGTGGATAACTGTACCGACAGGGATATTAACAAGCGGCATTGCATTGCCGGGTTTAATATCAGAGCCTACTCCAGATACCACTTGATCTCCAACTTTCAAACCTTTAGGAGCGATGATATATGCTTTTGCACCATCAACATAATGGATCAAAGCGATGTTGGAAGAACGGTTTGGATCATACTCGATCGTAGCTACGTTACCAACGATACCGTCTTTAGTACGTTTGAAGTCGATGATACGGTATTTACGTTTGTGTCCGCCGCCATGGTGACGAACCGTAATTTTACCTTGGTTGTTGCGTCCAGCTTTTTTGAAAAGTGGAGCAAGCAACGATTTCTCCGGTGTACTTGTCGTGATCTCTTCGAAAGTCGAGACCGACATGTTACGACGTGCAGGAGAGGTCGGTTTGTACTTTTTAATAGGCACTTTGATTTCCTCCTTTTCTAAACAGACGTTTCAAAGAATTCAAGTTCTTTGCTATCAGCGCTCAATTGAACGATGGCTTTTTTCCAATCCGGTCTGTATCCGCTATGTTTACCATAACGTTTCGGTTTACCCGCAACACGCATTGTGTTAACGCCGGTTACTTTTACTTTAAAGATTGATTCAATCGCAAGTTTGATTTCAGTTTTGTTTGAACGAAGATCAACTTCGAAAACATACTTTTTATCAACCATGTAATCGCTCGTACGTTCCGTGATAACCGGGCGCTTGATAATATCGCGTGGATTTTTCATTACGCAAGCACCTCCTGTACTTTCTCTACTGCTTCTTTAGTGATGATAAGGTTGTCATGCACCAAAACATCCAGAACATTGATGCCGTCAGCTGCAACGAACTTCACACCTGGGATGTTACGAGCAGACAATGCTACGTTATCTTCATAATTAGCCGTTACTACAAGAGCTTTGCGGCCAACTTTAAGGTTGCTTAGAATTGCTGCGAATTCTTTCGTCTTAGGAGCTGCAAATGTCAGTTGATCCAAAACGATAATCTCGTTTGCAATCACTTTCGAAGACAATGCCGATTTAATCGCTAGACGACGAACTTTCTTAGGAAGTTTGAAGCCATAAGAGCGTGGAGTAGGTCCGAAAACCACACCGCCGCCAACCCATTGCGGGGAGCGAATACTACCTTGACGAGCACGGCCAGTACCTTTTTGTTTCCAAGGTTTACGACCGCCACCACGTACTTCGGAGCGTCCTTTAGTTTTGTGATTGCCGAAGCGTTCAGATGCTTGTTGATTAACAACAGCACTGTGCAAAACGTGAACATTTGGTTGAATTCCGAAAACCGTTTCAGCCAGTTCAAGTTCGCCCACTTGCGCGCCACTCACGTTATATACTGTTACTTTTGGCATTTCCTGTTCCTCCTTTCTTTAAGATCAATTATTTCTTAACAGTTTGCTTAACTTTTACGAATCCGTTTTTCGGGCCCGGAATCGAACCTTTTATTAGAAGAACGTTACGTTCTACATCTACACGGATAACTTCAAGTTTTTGAATCGTAATTGTTTCGTGACCCATATGTCCTGGAAGGCGTTTGCCTTTCGGTACACGGTTCGCTTGGATAGAACCCATCGAACCTGGTCCACGGTGGTAACGGGAACCGTGAGACATAGGACCCGTGCTTTGTCCCCAACGTTTGATAACGCCGGCAAAGCCTTTACCTTTTGAAATACCTGTTACGTCAACGAATTCGCCTTCTGTGAATAGGTCAGCTTTAACTTCTTGGCCAACTTCATAATCACCTAGATTAATTCCGCGAATTTCACGAACGTAGCGCTTAGGTGTTGTGTTAGCTTTTTTAGCGTGACCAGCTTCTGGCTTGTTCGATCTGCTCTCCTTCTTATCGGAGAAACCGAATTGAACTGCTTCGTAGCCATCGTTTTCTTGGTCTTTCTTTTGAAGTACTACGCAAGGTCCAGCTTCGATAACCGTTACAGGAACGACATTACCTTCAGCAGTAAACACTTGAGTCATACCAAGTTTTTTTCCTAAGATACCTTTCATGTTGACACCTCATTTCCTTTCTATAATCGCATATGCTGATATTACAGTTTGATTTCGATATCTACACCGGATGGTAAATCCAGGCGCATCAACGCATCAACCGTTTGCGGCGTTGGGTTTACAATGTCGATCAAACGCTTATGAGTGCGTTGTTCGAATTGCTCCCTAGAATCCTTGTACTTGTGTACCGCACGGAGAATGGTGATGATTTGCTTTTCCGTTGGCAACGGAATCGGCCCGGATACGCCTGCACCGGAACGTTTTGCAGTTTCAACGATTTTCTCTGCGGATTGATCAAGAATCCTGTGATCGTATGCTTTCAAGCGGATACGAATCTTTTGCTTTGCCATATAAGTCCCTCCTTCTTTCGCCCAATTTATTATCGGACATACTCCGTGAGAAAACCCTGCACATGCCCCATGGCAAAGGGGCCGGGTGTGTCGGCAACCTCTCACATCATCGCAACGTCAGACCAACAGTCAATATTATACCGAATCTAATAGGCAAATGCAACATAAAGTTTCTTCTTTCTTTTTACCGTCGTACAACTGCAGAAAGATTAACAATAATGTCTTGTAAGCCATCTCTACATTCGCCCATTATGTCCCTTATTACAAGTATTTAGAACACTATCATTATAATAACGGACTTAATGGGCGCTATATGATTATATACATCATCCGGATGAAAATACACCACCAAATAACGCCAACCTTCACATTTACATAAAAAACACGCAGCGACCACATGTCGCTGCGTGTTTTCCTTCTATAATAACAGGGTTGAAGTGAAGTATCCGCAGGCTCTGATTCTACTTGTTTAGAAGGTGCAGGCAGCTATGACTTTTCTAACAGAGCTGCACACTCTCCATCCAACACTTCATATTCAGAGTTATAACGTCCTAACCAAGTACGATACGATCATCCGCAAGTTTCTTTCCGCTTATCAACTCAAACTCACCTAGCAGTTGTTGTACGGTAAGATCCTTTTTGCGTTCTTCTGGTACATCAAGTATAATCCGGCCTTTGTCCATCATAATAAGTCGATTGCCTAGACGTATGGCCTGCTCCATATTATGAGTAACCATAAGCGTAGTCAAATTCATCTCGCGAACTAGGTTTTCCGTTAAAGTCGTAATGAGCTCCGCTCTTGAAGGATCAAGCGCTGCCGTATGTTCATCAAGCAATAAGATTTGTGGTCTTGTAAAGGTAGCCATCAATAGGCTTAACGCTTGGCGTTCTCCACCTGACAATAAACCCACCTTTGCCCCAAGTCGATTTTCGAGACCTATACCGAGGCGCTGCAGCTCTTTCTTAAAAATGGCACGTTTTGCGCGTGTTACGCCAAAGGAAAAACCACGTGACTTTCCACGAGCATAAGCTATCGCCAAATTTTCTTCAATGGACATACGTGGCGCTGTTCCTGCCATCGGATCCTGAAATACTCGGCCAATCCAGCGGCTGCGCTCATATTCCGATAGATGACTTATATTGTTGCCGTCAATTCGGACTTCGCCCGCGTCCGGCTTCATCACGCCGGATATAATGTTCATTAATGTAGATTTGCCTGCTCCGTTACTACCGATAACCGTAATAAAATCGCCTGGCTTCATAATAAGATTGGCACCTACGAGCGCTGTCTTCTCATCAACGGTACCAGGATTAAACAGCTTGGACACTTTAGCGATCTCCAACATTAGCGTCCACCTCCAGGCTGAATATTATCCAAGGATGCCAGCATTTCTGCCGTTCGTCTTTTGGCTATATTCTTTTGCTTCAATGTTCTTCTTATCGTAGGTATGATCAATGCAAAAATGATGATTACTGCTGTAATAAGCTTCATATCAGAAGCATCCAACCATTCAACACGTAGTGCAAATGCATAAATAATTCGATAAATAATCGAACCAAGTATAACAGCCAAAGTTGCTCTAAAGATTGTGYGGGATCCGAATATCGCTTCACCAATAATAACGGATGCAAGACCAATAACGATCATACCAATACCCATGCTATTATCCGCATATTTATTATAATGTGCGACTAATGCACCTGAAGTGGCAACTAGTGAATTCGACAAAGCCACGCCAAAAATCGTCGTAACATCTGTATTTGCGCCAAAACTGCGAATCATGCGAGAGTTATCCCCAGTTGCGCGAAGACTCAATCCCAGATCCGTACGGAAAAATAGATCGAGAACCAACTTAACCACAACAACAAAAATGATCATAACAACTAATGTGGATACATTACTAAATAAATTTTCTTGTCCCCTTAAGGAAACGTTTGGTTTTCCCAAAATTCTTAAATTGATTGAATACAATGCTATCATCATAATAATGCCTGACAATAGTCCGTTTATTTTACCCTTTGTATGGAGTAAGCCTGTACATGTACCCGCTATAGCCCCACCTGCAAATGCACATAATACAGCAATCCATGGAGCTGTTCCATTAACCGTCATAACCGTACCGATAGCTGCACCTGTAGTAAAGCTGCCATCTACCGTCAAATCCGGAAAATCAAGAATTCGAAACGTTATATATACTCCAAGTGCCATAAGCGCATACAATAATCCGCTCTCTATAGCTCCCTGCATTGATACGAGCATATGACATACCTCCTTTTTCATAACAAGGGGGTGAACGAGTAGCCCGGTCACCCCTTTTGAACTTATGAGCCTGTTATTTTTAGCAAATGAATTTAAATTTACTCGATAATGTTGTTTGCTTGATCTTTAACGAATGCTTTCATCTCGTCAGTAACTGTAATGCCTTGCTCAGCTGCTGCTTTCAAGTTGAAAATGAAGTCAAGTTTCTGTGGCACTGTAACATCCATGTCTGCTGGTTTTTTGCCATTTTTCAAAATCTCTACTGCCATTTGGCCAACTTCATAACCATGGTCATAATATTTGAAGCCTACTGCCGCGAAAGCACCTTTTTCTACCGTATCACGGTCAGCAGAGAAGAAAGGAATATCATTTTTATTAGCCACTTCAATAATAGCATCAACGCCGCTTACAACCATATTATCCAAAGTGATGTAGATAGCTTCTACACGACCAACTAGTGATTCTGCCGCTTGTTTAACATCTGAAGAGTTCGCTACTGAAGCTTTAACGAGTTTAATGCCATGTTCAGCTAGAGCCTTTTCAGCAATGTCGCCCATTACAACCGCATTAGGTTCTCCTTCATTAATAACAAGGCCCACATTTTTTACATTAGGAAATTGAGCAGCGATAAAATCCATCGTTTGTTTAATGGCATCTGGATTCGTATCAGAAGCACCAGTAACATTTCCTCCTGGAGCTTTCAATTGTGTAACGATTCCTGCATCAATCGGATCTGTAACTGCAGCGAATAATACAGGGATGTCCTTGACTTCATCAGCCAAGCTTTGTGCAGTCGGAGTTGCAATTCCTAATGCAAGGTCACTTTTACTTGATTTAATCTTTTGTGCAATTGTAGCAATATTCGCTTGCTCACCTTGTGCATTATTGAAGTCGATTTTAAGATTTTTGCCTTCTTCAAATCCACCATCTTTTAGTGCTGCAATAAAGCCTTCGCGCGTTGCATCCAATGATGGGTGCTCAACAATTTGTGAGATCGCGATCGTATACTGTTTCTCACTGTTGCCTGAACCCGATTTATTTCCTTCGTTCTCTGTGCCTGCTTTACCTGAGTTTGCACCACATGCTGCTGTTACTACCATAACTGAAGCTAATACCAAGCTAAGTAAAAATTTTCTGTTCATTCTTCAAACCCCTCTCATCATATAAATTCTCTTGTAATGAAGCCGTTTGCAAAAAAACATGTACAGCAAAGCATTATCGCTTTCTATCATTAAAGCCTATGTCTGTGCGTAATGACTTCAATTAATGAGTGAAGGACAAGCTCTACCTACTATTCCTTAATATTAAATGGGCTTACGGCATACAGTCAATGAATAGTTATTTGTAAAATTAAGTAAGAAGCCCTATTGACCGTTTTACATAGAAAAATAAAAAGCCCTCACCGAAGTGAGGGCTTTTGTCATTCATAGCGGCTAAGCCGCAATGAATTATTTTTGGATAGAAGCTACAGCGCCAGCGCCTACAGTACGGCCGCCTTCACGAATAGAGAAACGAGTTCCCTCTTCAACAGCGATTGGAGCGATAAGCTCAACCGTTACAGTGATGTTGTCGCCAGGCATAACCATTTCAGTACCTTCTGGCAAGTTGATGATACCCGTTACGTCAGTTGTACGGAAGTAGAACTGTGGACGGTAACCAGTGAAGAAAGGCTTGTGACGGCCACCCTCTTCTTTAGTTAGAACGTAGATTTGTGCAGTGAAGTTAGTGTGTGGTTTAACCGAACCCGGTTTAGCCAAAACTTGACCACGCTCGATGTTGCTGCGGTCTACACCACGAAGCAAAGCACCTACGTTGTCACCAGCTTGAGCGGAGTCAAGCAATTTACGGAACATTTCAACGCCTGTTACTACGGACTTACGGGATTCTTCAGCAAGACCGATAATTTCGATCTCGTCGCCAACTTTGATAACGCCACGCTCAACACGACCTGTAGCAACAGTACCACGGCCAGTGATTGTGAATACGTCCTCGACAGGCATAAGGAAAGGCTTAGCAGTATCGCGCTCAGGAGTAGGGATATAAGTATCCACTTGCTCGAAAAGCTCGATGATTTTTTCAGCCCAAGGACCATCTGGGTTAGCAAGTGCTTCACGAGCTGCACCACGGATGATTGGAGTGTCGTCGCCTGGGAACTCATACTCAGAAAGAAGGTCACGAACTTCCATTTCAACTAGCTCAAGAAGCTCTTCGTCTTCAACCATGTCGCATTTGTTCAAGAATACAACGATGTAAGGTACGCCTACTTGTTTCGAAAGCAAGATGTGCTCACGAGTTTGTGGCATAGGACCGTCAGTAGCGGAAACTACAAGAATAGCTCCGTCCATTTGAGCAGCACCAGTGATCATGTTTTTTACATAGTCGGCGTGACCTGGGCAGTCAACGTGTGCGTAGTGACGAGCAGGCGTCTCATACTCAACGTGAGCTGTCGAGATCGTGATACCACGCTCGCGCTCTTCTGGAGCTTTATCGATTTGGTCGAATGCGATTGCTGCACCGCCGTATTTTTTGGAAAGTACAGTTGTGATAGCTGCAGTCAAAGTCGTTTTACCGTGATCGACGTGACCGATAGTACCGATATTAACGTGCGGTTTGTTACGTTCAAATTTTGCCTTAGCCATTGAACTTGAGCCTCCTCAATTTAACATCATATTTTTTATGTGTGGCCGACATTTGGCTCGCAAGCAAACCAAAATGACGGCAAAAGCAATTTGTTGAGCGCTAGTCCAAAAACGATTACTCGCCTTTGTTTTTAGCAATAATTTCATCAGAGATTGATTTAGGAACTTCTTCATAGTGAGAAAGCTCCATGGAGAATACGCCGCGTCCTTGTGTACCGGAACGTAGTGTAGTGGAATAACCAAACATCTCGGAGAGAGGTACCTTGGAGCGGATAATTTGTGCACCTGCACGAGTATCCATACCTTCGATACGACCACGACGGGAGTTAAGCATACCCATAACATCGCCCATGTACTCTTCTGGAACAGTAACTTCAACTTTCATGATTGGCTCAAGAAGAACTGGCTTACATTTTTCTTTGGCAGCTTTAAGCGCCATCGAACCTGCAATTTTAAACGCCATCTCCGAGGAGTCAACATCATGGTAAGATCCGTCAACAACAACAGCTTTAACATCAACGAGCGGGAAGCCGGCTAAAACACCGTTCTTCATTGACTCTTCGATACCAGCTTGGATTGGAGCGATAAATTCACGAGGAATTGATCCACCAACTGTTTTGTTTTCGAATATGAAGCCTGTACCAGGCTCAAGTGGTGAAAACTCAACCCAACAATGACCGAATTGACCTTTACCACCGGACTGACGAACGAACTTACCTTCAACCTTCGCAGCTTGACGGAACGTTTCACGGTAAGCAACTTGTGGTTTACCAACGTTTGTCTCAACTTTGAATTCGCGGAACATACGGTCAACAAGGATCTCAAGGTGAAGCTCACCCATACCAGAGATAATTGTTTGGTTTGTTTCTTCATCCGTATGTGCACGGAAAGTAGGATCTTCTTCAGCAAGCTTGGAAATAGCGATACCTAGTTTGTCTTGGTCAGCTTTCGTTTTTGGTTCGATAGCAACCGAGATAACCGGCTCAGGGAAGTTCATCGATTCAAGAACGATGATGTGCTTCTCATCACAAAGTGTATCACCAGTAGTCGTATCTTTCAAACCTACAGCTGCAGCGATATCGCCGGAATAAACTTCCGTGATCTCTTGACGGCTGTTTGCGTGCATTTGAAGAATACGTCCAATACGTTCACGTTTGCCTTTTGTTGAGTTAAGGACATACGAACCGGATTTTAGTACACCAGAATACACACGGAAGAAAGTAAGTCTACCAACATAAGGGTCAGTCATGATTTTGAATGCCAAAGCCGCGAAAGGCTCTGTGTCTGAAGATGGACGTTCTCCTTCTTCACCGTCTTCAAGAGTACCTTTAATAGCTGGTACATCAAGAGGTGAAGGTAGGTAATCCACAACAGCATCCAACATCGGCTGAACACCTTTGTTACGGTATGAGGAGCCAGCTACAACTGGGAAGATTTTAACTTCGCAAACACCTTTACGGAGTGCTGCTTTAATTTCTGGAATAGTGATTTCTTCACCTTCCAAATATTTCATCGTTAATTCTTCATCCAATTCTGCTACTTTCTCAATCAATTCCGTACGTAGTGCATCTACTTGCTCTACATACTCAGCTGGAACTTCAACTTTTTCAGGGTCTTTACCAGTATCGTCTTTGTAGATATAAGCTACACGTTCAACGATATCGATAATACCTTTAAAGTCGCTTTCCGCGCCGATTGGAATTTGAATTGCTACGGCATTGGCACCAAGACGCTCACGCATGTCTTTGATTACGTTTAGGTAATCTGCACCAATGATATCCATCTTGTTTACGTAGGCAATCCGAGGTACGTTGTAACGGTCAGCCTGACGCCATACGGTTTCAGACTGTGGCTCAACGCCTTCTTTTGCACTGAAAACCCCAACGGCCCCGTCCAATACGCGTAGGGAACGTTCAACTTCAACAGTGAAGTCAACGTGTCCCGGGGTGTCGATAATATTAATGCGGTGTCCATGCCATTGAGCAGTCGTCGCGGCAGACGTAATTGTGATACCGCGCTCTTGTTCTTGTTCCATCCAGTCCATCGTAGCTGCACCTTCGTGCACCTCTCCGATTTTGTGAGTACGGCCCGTGAAGAACAAAATCCGTTCAGTAGTTGTGGTTTTACCGGCATCAATATGCGCCATAATCCCGATGTTACGCGTATTTTTCAAGGAGAACTCTCTTGACATAAAATTGTCTCCTCTCGAATGTAAAAATTCTACCAGCGGTAGTGAGCAAACGCTTTGTTCGCTTCAGCCATTTTGTGAGTATCTTCGCGCTTTTTAACAGCTGCGCCAGTGTTATTGGAAGCATCTGTGATTTCAGCAGCTAAACGCTCTTCCATCGTTTTCTCACCGCGGTTACGTGAGTAGTTCACGAGCCAGCGGAGACCAAGTGCCGTACGGCGCTCTGGTTTAACTTCGATAGGCACTTGATAGTTTGCACCGCCGACACGGCGTGCTTTAACCTCAAGTACAGGCATAATATTTTTCAAAGCAGCTTCGAACACTTCCATCGGATCTTTACCCGTGCGTTCTTGAATCAGTTTGAAAGCATCATACAATAGTGTTTGTGCAACGCCTCTTTTACCGTCAAGCATAATGCGGTTGATTAGGCGCGTTACCAGTTTGCTATTATATAGCGGATCTGGAAGCACATCGCGTTTCGTTACAGGACCTTTGCGTGGCATGAGAAAGTCCCCCTTTCTTCTAATAGTTGCTATTTCTAGCATTTCAATAACCTGTTAAGGTTATGATTATGATTTTTTAGCTTTCGGACGTTTCGTACCGTATTTCGAACGAGCTTGCATACGGTTGTTTACACCTGCAGTATCAAGTGCACCGCGAACGATGTGATAACGTACTCCTGCTAAGTCTTTTACTTTACCACCACGGATCAAAACAACGCTATGTTCTTGCAAGTTGTGTCCGATACCTGGAATGTAAGCCGTAACTTCTAAGCGGTTCGTTAAACGAACACGAGCATATTTACGAAGTGCGGAGTTCGGTTTCCTTGGAGTCATTGTACCTACACGAGTGCACACACCGCGTTTTTGAGGAGCGCTGATGTTTGTAGCTTCACGTTTCAATGCATTGAAACCTTTTTGCAATGCCGGCGATTTCGATTTAACGACTTTCGCTTGGCGTCCTTTACGGACTAGCTGGTTAATAGTTGGCATGTTGCCACCCCCTTCCCTATATTCATGTCTTTTGAAAATATAAGCATTTATAAAGAAGTTGTTTATAAATCAACTTATATTCTTTCGCGTAAGCGGGCTCTTCCCACCAAAAGGCGGCATTAGCTGTTTACGCATGTATGGTAGACATTTTACCTAAAATTAAGCCCACAGATCCAGGCGGATCATAAAAGAACAAACAAAAGTTCTCGCCAGCTAATCATCGTTAAATAATCAACTAACAAAAACGGCTATTGCGTTATTCTTCTTCGGTTACGAGCGCTGCCATCGCGGCCCCAACATCGATGCCGCAGGTTTCCCCAAGCTCTACCATCGTGTCGATCCATTTCATTGGAACTCCCGCCCGCTCACATAGATGAACAATCTTCTCTTTCATCTGCGGATCTGCATCTCGTGCGATATAGACTTTAATGGCTCTTTGTTGCTCGAGCATCTTCGTCGTTTGCTTCGCGCCGACTTTGAATTGCATGATAATCACCTTCAATTCTTCCATTCAGCGAACACACAATTAGGCACACTTCGATATAATATCACCTACTATGTGCTTGTGTCAAGAACCTTCTAGGATAATCACTTGTAAACTTTTTGTAAATGAATTTCATACTGTAAACATATAAAAGAGCGGTCATCTTCCGCTTCCAAGGAAACGGAAGATGTGACGCTCCTTCGATATTAGTTAGTATCCGGTTTTAAGAACATGATCTGTTCAAGCCGACTAGTCGACTGTTACAGCTTCTGTTTCTAGTTCGCCTTCAACTGCAGTAGTTGTTTCATCTTCAAGTCCAGCAAAACGAATGTTACGATAACGGGCCATTCCAGTACCTGCTGGAATCAACTTACCGATAATAACATTTTCCTTGAGTCCAAGCAACTGGTCAACTTTGCCTTTAATAGCTGCATCAGTCAATACACGAGTTGTTTCTTGGAAGGAAGCTGCTGACAAGAACGAATCTGTCTCAAGCGATGCCTTCGTGATACCGAGCAAAACTGGTTTTGCAACAGCTGGTTCGAGATCTGCGAAAATCGCAGTGCGGTTTTGAGCTTCATATTCATGAATATCAACGAACGCACCAGGAAGCAACGTTGTGCCGCCTGCATCTACGATACGAATTTTACGGAGCATTTGTTTAATCATGACCTCAACGTGCTTGTCATTGATTTCTACCCCTTGATTTCGGTAAACGCGCTGTACTTCTTGCAAAATGTAGTTTTGAACGCCACGGATACCTTTGATACGCAGCATATCTTTAGGGTCAATTGAACCGTCCGTCAGCTCATCGCCGGCTTCGATTTGTTGACCTTGCGTTACGCGGATACGCGAACCATAGGTAACAGCATACACTTTCGATTCCGCTTCACCTTGAACCTCGATTTCACGACGGTCCTTAGCTTCACGGATTTCTTTAACCACACCGTCAAGCTCAGAAATAATCGCTTGACCTTTCGGATTACGCGCCTCAAACAACTCTTGGATACGCGGCAAACCTTGTGTGATATCGTCTCCCGCAACGCCGCCCGTATGGAACGTACGCATTGTGAGCTGTGTTCCTGGCTCACCGATGGATTGAGCTGCGATAATACCTACCGCTTCCCCAATCTCAACGTGTTTACCAGTTGCAAGGTTACGTCCGTAACAGATCTTACATACGCCATGACGAGCACGGCAGCTTAGTACGGAACGAATTTGCAGTTTTTCAACGCCAGCGTCGATAATTGCATCCGCTTTGTTCGAGTCAATCAACTCACTGCGGTTAACAATGATCTCGCCTGTTTTTGGATTACGAACCGTTTCAAACGCATAGCGGCCTTCAATACGGTCATAAAGATCTTCAATAACCTCTTTACCGTCTTGAATTTTGCTTACAGAGAAGCCTTTGTCGGTACCACAATCTTCTTCACGCACGATTACGTCTTGTGCAACGTCAACAAGTCGACGAGTCAAGTAACCGGAATCGGCAGTACGAAGTGCAGTATCGGCAAGACCTTTCCGCGCTCCGTGAGTGGAAATAAAGTACTCGAGTACTGTAAGACCCTCGCGGAAGTTCGATTTAATTGGCAACTCGATGATACGACCGGATGGATTGGCCATCAAACCACGCATACCGCCAAGCTGTGTAATTTGAGATTTGTTACCCCGTGCTTTGGAGTCCACCATGAGCATGATGTTGTTGTAACGATCCATCGATTTCATAAGAACTTCGGTGATCTCGTCTTTACATTTACCCCAAATTGTAATGATCCGGTCATAGCGCTCTTCGTTTGTAATCAAACCACGACGGTATTGATTCATAACGGTAGCAACCTTCTCATCGGAGCGCTTCATGATTTCGTCTTTCTCTTTCGGAATGATAACGTCAGACACGCCGATCGTAATACCAGCCTTAGTTGAGTAAGTGAAACCAAGCTGCTTAATGCGGTCAAGAAGCATCGCAGTAAGCGTAGTGTGGTATTGGCGGAAACATTCTGCAATAACTAATGCAAGATAGTCTTTACCTACCGCACCAGGCGTTTCGATTGCATCCAGGAATTTAGGAAGATCGGCGCCTTTTTCGTAAACGAAATATTTATCTGGTGTACCGTGCAATAGGTTCGTTTTCGTTGCTTCGTTGATATAAGGGAAATCTTCAGGGAAAATTTCATTGAAGATGACTTTACCAACTGTCGTAACGAGTAACGAATTTTGCTGCTGCTCGGTGAAGTTAACTTTTTTAAGCACACGAACCGGAATGAAAATTCTGGCGTGCAAGGAAACAATACCACGTTGGTAAGCAGAGATCGCTTCGTTAATGGTACCAAATACGGAACCACTGCCTTTAGCCTCTTTGTTATCCATCGTCAAGTAGAAGCTTCCTAGTACCATATCCTGTGAAGGAGTAACGACCGGTTTGCCGTCTTTCGGGTTAAGGATATTGCCTGATGCAAGCATTAGCAAACGTGCTTCCGCTTGTGCTTCAGCAGACAATGGAACGTGAACGGCCATTTGGTCACCGTCGAAGTCAGCGTTGTAAGCTGTACATACGAGTGGGTGAAGCTTAATTGCGCGACCTTCAACCAAGATAGGCTCAAACGCTTGAATACCTAGTCTGTGAAGCGTCGGGGCACGGTTAAGCAATACTGGGTGCTCCTTGATTACTTCCTCAAGAACATCCCATACCTCAGGGCTTACGCGTTCAACCTTGCGCTTCGCACTCTTAATGTTATGTGCTAGGCCTTTATTAACAAGCTCTTTCATAACGAAAGGCTTGAACAATTCTAGTGCCATTTCCTTAGGAAGACCGCACTGGAACATTTTGAGGTTTGGACCTACTACGATAACCGAACGACCAGAGTAGTCAACCCGTTTACCTAGCAAGTTCTGACGGAAACGTCCTTGCTTACCTTTCAGCATATGGCTGAGGGATTTAAGCGGACGGTTACCCGGACCTGTAACAGGGCGACCGCGACGACCGTTATCGATCAATGCGTCAACCGCTTCTTGCAGCATCCGTTTTTCATTTTGCACGATAATATCAGGAGCGCCCAGATCAAGCAAACGCTTCAGACGGTTGTTACGGTTAATAACACGACGATACAAGTCATTGAGGTCAGAAGTCGCAAAACGACCGCCATCAAGCTGTACCATCGGACGAAGCTCAGGAGGGATGACAGGAAGCACGTCTAGAATCATCCATTCCGGTTCGTTGCCGGAATTGCGGAATGCTTCTACCACTTCAAGACGTTTGATCGCACGATTGCGTCGTTGTCCTTGAGCAGTACGCAGTTCTTCTTTCAATTGCTCCAATTCTTTGTCAACGTCGATATCTTGCAAAAGTTTTTTAACAGCTTCGGCACCCATACCAGCATGGAATCCATACCCGTATTTCTCACGGTAGCTGCGATATTCTTTCTCCGATAGAAGTTGTTTCTTCTCAAGTGGGGTATCACCTGGATCCGTTACGACATAGGATGCAAAATAAATGATCTCCTCAAGCGAACGAGGTGACATATCAAGTGCAAGGCCCATACGGCTTGGAATCCCTTTGAAGTACCAAATATGAGAAACTGGAGCTGCTAGCTCGATGTGACCCATACGTTCGCGGCGAACTTTAGCGCGAGTTACTTCAACGCCACAGCGATCACAAACGACACCTTTATAGCGTACACGTTTGTATTTACCGCAATGACATTCCCAGTCTTTTGTAGGTCCAAAAATTTTCTCGCAGAAGAGTCCTTCCTTCTCCGGTTTTAAGGTCCTATAGTTGATCGTCTCCGGTTTTTTAACTTCTCCGCGGGACCACGAGCGAATTTTATCCGGCGAAGCCAGACCTATCTTCATATACTCGAAGTTGTTCACGTCCAACAAGGAGCAACCCTCCTCCGTCATGTATGACAATGTCTATCTAATCAGCTAGATTCCGTCATAGGCGCGTGACCATTTGACGGAATCTAGCAACTAGTTTATTCAGCAGCGCCGACTTCGGCACCTTCTATATTGAGGTTAAGCTTATCGCCTGTTGCCTCGTCTTCATCATCCATTTCCTTCATTTCGATCTCTTCTTCATTCTCGGATAGAATTTTAACGTCCATACCCAAACTTTGAAGCTCTTTGATCAAAACTTTGAACGATTCCGGAACACCTGGCTCTGGTACGTTTTCGCCTTTAACGATGGATTCGTACGTTTTAACACGACCAACCACGTCATCGGATTTAACAGTCAATATTTCTTGAAGCGTGTACGCAGCGCCATATGCCTCAAGCGCCCATACCTCCATCTCCCCGAAACGTTGTCCACCGAACTGTGCTTTACCACCGAGCGGCTGTTGTGTAACGAGTGAGTAAGGACCAGTGGAACGGGCATGGATTTTATCGTCGACCATGTGCGCCAGTTTGATCATGTACATGACCCCAACCGTAACTTCACGTTCGAAATTCTCGCCTGTCCGTCCGTCATACAGTACGGTTTTACCGTTACGCTGCATGCCTGCTTCTTCCATCGTATCGAAAACGTCATTCTCGCGCGCGCCGTCAAATACTGGCGTAGCCGCGTGGATGCCGAGATGCTTACAAGCCATACCCAAGTGAACTTCAAGCGCCTGACCGATGTTCATCCGCGACGGTACGCCGAGCGGGTTAAGAACAACTTCTACAGGTGTGCCATCCGGTAGGAAAGGCATATCTTCTTCAGGCATGATACGAGCGATTACCCCTTTGTTACCATGACGTCCGGCCATTTTGTCGCCTTCGGAAATTTTCCGTTTTTGAGCAATATAAGCACGAACCAGCTGGTTAACGCCTGGTGGCAATTCGTCGCCATTCTCCCGCGTAAATACTTTAACGTCAACAACGATACCGTCTGTACCATGCGGCACACGTAGCGATGTATCACGTACTTCACGAGCCTTCTCACCAAAGATAGCGTGCAGCAATCTTTCTTCCGCAGTTAGCTCTGTTACACCCTTAGGCGTTACTTTACCAACTAGGATATCGCCAGCGCCGATTTCAGCTCCGACACGAATGATTCCGCGCTCATCTAGGTTGCGAAGAGCTTCTTCACCGACATTTGGAATGTCGCGTGTAATTTCTTCAGGTCCAAGCTTCGTATCACGAGCCTCAGACTCGTATTCCTCGATGTGAATGGATGTATAAACATCCTCTTTCACTAGCTTTTCACTTAGCAGGATCGCATCCTCATAGTTGTAGCCTTCCCACGTCATGAATGCAACAACGACGTTGCGTCCAAGAGCCAATTCGCCTTTTTCAGTGGAAGGACCATCCGCAAGGATATCACCTTTTTTAATAACGTCGCCTTTACGTACAAGCGGGCGTTGATTGATGCACGTTCCTTGGTTAGAGCGCATAAACTTGTGTAGTTTATGTTTTACCAAGTCACCAGTAACCGGCTTGCCATCGATTTGCTCGACGCGACGAAGCCAGATTTCATTTGCGGAAGAACGTTCGATTATACCGTCATGCTTCGCTACGATACAAACGCCTGAGTCTTTCGCTGCTTTGTGCTCCATACCTGTACCAACAAGTGGTGATCTAGGGATAAGAAGCGGTACCGCTTGACGTTGCATGTTGGATCCCATGAGGGCACGGTTGGAGTCATCGTTTTCCAAGAAAGGAATTAACGCTGTCGCAACAGATACTACCTGTTTTGGCGATACATCCATGTAATCAACGCGATCACTAGGCATAGTCAAAATGTTGTCGGCTTGTTTATTGTAACGAACGATCGTATTCTCTTCTGCAAACTTGTCGTCTGGAGTCAGCTTCGCATTCGCTTGCGCGATTACGTAGTTATCTTCCTCGTCAGCAGTCAGATATGCGATTTGTTCTGTAACAATTCCAGTCTTCGGATCTACCCAACGATATGGTGCTTCAATGAAGCCATATTCGTTAATACGAGCAAAGGAAGACAAGGAGTTGATCAAACCGATATTCGGTCCCTCTGGCGTCTCGATCGGACACATCCGCCCATAGTGGGAGTGATGGACGTCACGAACTTCAAAGCCCGCGCGTTCCCGAGTCAAACCGCCGGGTCCAAGTGCTGACAAACGACGCTTATGCGTCAATTCAGCAAGCGGATTCGTTTGGTCCATAAACTGGGACAGCTGCGAGGAGCCGAAGAACTCTTTTATAGATGCAATAACCGGACGAATGTTAATTAGCGCTTGCGGCGTAATTGCATTCGCGTCTTGAATGGACATTCTCTCACGCACTACGCGCTCCATACGAGACAGACCGATACGGAATTGGTTTTGAAGCAGCTCGCCAACAGAACGCAGACGACGGTTACCCAGATGATCGATATCATCCGTGCTGCCTACGCCATGAAGCAAGTTGATAAAGTAGTTAATGGAAGAAATGATGTCCGCAGGCGTGATATGCTTGACGGATTTATCAATAATTCCATTCGCAATAACTTTAATTACTTTGCTTTCGTCATATGGTGAGAATACGCTGATCGTTTGTAGTGGAATACTATCAGCATCAAGAACGCCATTAGCTACATGATACGTTTTGAAACCAACATCCTTCTCAAGCTTCTCGAGAATTTCATCAAGCAAGCGGCGGTCAATCATTTGTCCGGACTCAGCAATAATTTCGCCAGTCGCAGGATCAATTAGATTTTCCGCAAGACGTTGATTAAACAAACGGTTCTTGATGTGAAGTTTTTTGTTTATTTTGTAACGGCCTACATTGGCCAAGTCATAACGTTTTGGATCAAAGAAACGAGCAACTAGCAAGCTCTTTGCATTATCCAAAGTCGGAGGCTCGCCTGGACGAAGACGCTCATAAATTTCAATAAGCGCTTTTTCAGTCGAATCCGTGTTATCTTTGTCTAACGTGTTGCGAATGTACTCATCATGGCCTAGCAGTTCAAGAATCTCAGCGTCAGTACCGAATCCAAGCGAACGCAAAAGTACCGTTACCGGTATTTTCCGGGTCCGGTCAATACGAACGTAGATGATATCTTTAGCATCCGTTTCAAGCTCTAGCCAAGCGCCACGGTTAGGAATAACAGTAGCTGTGTAGTTTTTCTTCCCGTTCTTATCGACCTTCGTGCTGAAGTACACACTCGGGGATCGAACCAATTGGCTGACTATGACACGCTCGGCTCCGTTAATAATAAACGTACCCGTCTCTGTCATAAGCGGGAAATCACCCATGAAAACTTCTTGTTCCTTTACTTCGCCAGTTTCCTTATTGAAAAGTCGCACCTTAACGCGTAAAGGAGCTGCATACGTCACATCGCGCTCTTTTGATTCATCGACCGAATATTTCGGTTCGCCCAAGCTATAGTCGATAAACTCAAGCGATAGATTGCCCGTAAAGTCCGAAATCGGAGAAATATCTTGGAACAACTCAATTAGGTCGCTGTCCAAAAACTTCTCATACGATTTTTGTTGGATTTCAATCAGGTTCGGGACTTCCAGCACCTCGTTGATCCTGGCGTAGCTTCTGCGCGCGCGCCGACCATACTGAACAAGTTGTCCTGCCAACTTAACCTCACCCCTCATGTCTGTATCACAGCATCGATAATCACTGCGTCACTATAGACGAACCAGCCGCCTATATAGTCAAATAAAGAAAAGCCCTTATCGAATGGTTCGAAAAAAGAGCATGTTCCGGCAGTTAACTAATCACAGCGCGGCCGTGACAGTCTCATATCAAATAATTTTGCCCAAAACGTAAACATTATACGTCAAATGTGTAAAACTTATGCATTCCGCGCTTTAAATTTACACTTGACATTTTAGTTAACTAAAGAGATCGAGCCCAATTTAATGCTGACATTTTATAATCTTACCATATCGCAAATGTCAAGTCAATAAATATTATTCAGTTTTCAAACATATTTTCAAAACATATTTTTCTCTAATTTTCTAAGCTTTTACAGCTCGGAAAATACGGTAGCCTTTATCCTTCGTTACTTCTTCTACATTTGCAAATAATGACTCTAATTTAGCTTTCGCCGAAGGTGCCCCTTGCTTCTTCTGTATGACAACCCACATGCTGCCGCCTTGTTCGAGCAATTCATAACCCTCTTCAAAAATCCGATGAACGACTGACTTCCCAGCCCTGATAGGCGGATTTGTAACGATGACATCGAACTTCATTTGCTTAACTGCTTCAAATAGATCACTTTGCAAAACGGTAACATTAGATATCTGGTTAAGCTTTGCGTTCTCACGCGAAAGCTCTACCGCTCTTTCATTTATATCAATCATCGTTACTTGCCCATGCTCAGCGAGTTTTGCTGATGTTAATCCAATAGGACCATAACCACAGCCAACATCAAGAATGTTTGCATTTGCATTCAGCTCCAAAGCATCGATCAATACCTGACTCCCGTAATCAACTCCTGATTTCGAGAATACGCCGGCATCCGTTATAAACTTCAAAGAAAAGCCTCGGAGAATTGCTTCATGAACTTGACGATTATGCTTAACATCTGGGCTCTGTGAGTAATAGTGATTCGACATTATTCATCACTCCCCGCTATTCCATATTGCATCGAGTATATTGATATCGCCTTGCTTCAGCGAAAAAATACTCGATTCTCGTTGAAGGATAAGAATGGACAAGCCAAAAACTTGCACATTCTTATCCTTCAACATACAACGAACCCCTTGAAACCTGACGTTTCAAGGGGCTCGCCGGCCGATTCATCATTCAATCGCATGATCAGCTTATTTTATTGGAAGAAATACTACTTAACTTCTACGGAAGCGCCAGCTTCAGTAAGCTTAGCTGCAACAGCTTCTGCTTCTTCTTTAGCAACTTTCTCTTTAACTGCTTTAGGAGCGCTATCAACCAAGTCTTTCGCTTCTTTCAGGCCAAGACCTGTGATTTCGCGAACAACTTTGATTACGTTGATTTTTGAAGCGCCAGCGCCGTTAAGGATAACGTCGAATTCAGTTTGCTCAGCTTCTACAGCTGCGCCAGCACCTGCTGCTGCTACTGGAGCTGCTGCAGTTACGCCGAATTCTTCTTCAATTGCTTTAACAAGATCGTTCAGTTCAAGAACGTTCATAACTTTAATCGCTTCTAAGATTTGTTCTTTAGACATGATTATACCTCCGGGAATATGGTTTATTTTTTTTGGTTTATCCTACAGCCGACTTGCGTCGGTTCATTACTATAAGGGACTCTTGAAAAAAATTAAGCTTGTGCTTCTTGTTTCTCGCCGACTGCTTTAACTGCAAGCGCGAAGTTGCGCACTGGAGCTTGCAATACGCTGAGGAGCATAGAGAGCAAACCGTCGCGGGACGGAAGTTCCGCAAGAGCTTTAATTTCTTCTTGAGATACGACTTTACCTTCAACAACGCCGCCTTTAAGTTTCAAAGCATCGTTTTTCTTAGCGAAATCGTTCAAAATTTTAGCTGGAGCAACAGCGTCTTCTTTACCGAATGCAATTGCTGTGGGACCTGTAAGAATGTTGTTCAATTCTACATAATCCGTACCTTCAGTTGCGCGACGAACGAGCGAGTTTTTAAGAACTTGGAATTCAATTCCTGCTTCACGAAGTTGTTTCCGAAGTTCAGTTACTTGAGCAACGTTCAATCCACGATAGTCAGCTACTACTGTGCTAGAGCTATTAGCAATTTTTGCCGCGATTACGGCAACTGCCTCTTGTTTCTCTTGGATGATATTTGCGTTAGCCAAACTGTACACCTCCCGTAATAGTATACATTCCGTTAATTACGACGGGCTTTCCACGCCTCGATGCATGAGAAAGGCCTTCGCAGACACTGCGAAGGCCATGATGTCGTTATCGCGCATCAACCCTAAAGGATCGAATGTTGCTTACAAACGTTTTATCATAACACCTCGGTAGGAAATTAAGCCTTAAGGCACCTACTGTCTACGGTATGCGTATTCGAATTTAGTTCCGTTCTTCTTAGCGGTAAACCGCTGTAGAAACACGAGCGCCAGGGCCCATTGTTGAAGAAACGGCAATGTTTTTCAGGTAAACACCTTTTGACGCAGCCGGTTTAGCACGATTAAGTGCATCGATCAATGATTTGAGGTTCTCGTTGAGTTTCTCAGCATCGAAAGATACTTTACCGATTGGCGCATGGATTTGACCTGCTTTATCAAGACGGTATTCAATCTTACCGGCTTTGATTTCTTGAACGGCTTTAGCAACGTCAAACGTTACTGTACCAGCTTTAGGGTTTGGCATCAAGCCTTTACCACCAAGGATACGTCCAAGTTTACCAACTTCAGCCATCATGTCCGGCGTTGCTACGCAAACGTCGAATTCGAACCAGCCTTGTTGGATTTTGTTGATCATGTCTGCATCGCCGACAAAATCAGCACCCGCAGCTTCCGCTTCTTTCACTTTTTCGCCTTTTGCGAAAACGAGAACGCGTTTTGTTTTACCAGTGCCGTGTGGTAGTACAACTACGCCACGAACAGCTTGGTCTTGTTTACGTGGGTCTACACCCAAACGAACTGCTACTTCAACGGACTCGTCGAATTTAGCTGTTGCAGCCTTCTTAACAAGCTCAATCGCTTCTAGAGGCTCGTAAGTTGCTTCGCTATCAAATAGCTTAGCAGCTTCTACATATTTTTTACCTTGTTTAGCCATTGTAATTTCCTCCTCATGTGGTTGTAGCGGAAAATCCTCCTAGGGATGATCCTCCCACTCGCGAAAGCCGAAGCTTACGCAAAGCAAGCTACCTCGCGGTATTAGTCAACAATAGTTACGCCCATGCTGCGAGCAGTACCTTCAACCATACGCATCGCTGATTCTACAGACGCTGCGTTAAGATCCGGCATTTTTTGCTCAGCGATTTCGCGAACTTTGTCACGTTTTACAGTAGCGACCTTTTTCTTGTTCGGTTCGCCTGAACCTTTTTCGATACCAGCTGCGACGCGAAGCAATACTGCTGCCGGCGGCGTTTTTGTTTCGAAAGTGAAAGAACGGTCTTCAAACACTGTAATAACAACCGGAATAATCAAGCCTGCTTGATCTGCGGTACGAGCATTAAACTCTTTACAAAACGCCATGATGTTAACGCCTGCTTGACCAAGTGCTGGACCGATCGGCGGCGCTGGGTTTGCTTTACCTGCAGGAACTTGCAATTTGACCATCTTGATGACCTTTTTTGCCATGCCTGACACACCTCCTAACCCTTTATTCCATGCGTAAATAGCATCCGCCTCCGCAAGGGGGCATTACTATTTCGCGTCCAAACCACCACTAGTTTAACCCAGTGGGTTCGGAAACCAGATATTATATCTTTTCCACTTGAGTGTAATCCAGCTCTAGTGGGGTCTCCCTGCCAAACATGTTTACATGAACCTTCAACTTCGCTTTGTCCAGCAAAATTTCTTCTACTGTACCAACAAAATCTGCGAAAGGACCCACTTTGACGCGAACCGTTTCTTTCAAATCGAACTCGATTTTCGGTTTTGGTTCTTCCATGCCCATGTGTTTGAGTATTTGCTCAACCTCATCTGGCAATAGAGGAATCGGTTTTGAACCGGAACCTGTTGATCCTACGAATCCAGTTACACCTGGTGTATTTCGAACAACGTACCATGAATCGTCGGTTTGAACCATTTCCACAAGAACATAGCCGGGGTAGACCTTACGTTGGACAGTCTTCTTCTTACCATCCTTCTCTACCACTTCTTCTTCCATAGGAACAAGCACACGGAAAATCTTATCTTCCATGCCCATTGATTCAACACGGCGTTCCAAATTGGCTTTCACCTTGTTCTCATAACCTGAGTAGGTATGCACGACGTACCATCTTTTTTCCATCACAAATCCACCTTTGGACCCTTCTTAAACAATGAGTTCAACCAGAGACGAGATCCCGATGTCAAGAAGCCAGAAGTAAATAGTCACAAGCGTAATCGTGAGCAAAACCACGATCGAATAGCTTGTCAACTCTTTACGGCTTGGCCAGCGAACCTTCTTAAGTTCCGCCCAGCTGTCGGCAAAAAAACTAAACGTTGTACCAAAGCTTTGCTTTAGTTTAGCCAAAAATGCCACGTTCACACCTCCAATTGACTATCTCGTCTCGCGATGAGGAGTCTGCTCGTTACAGAACTTGCAAAACTTCTTCAACTCGATGCGGTCGGGGTGATTGCGTTTGTTCTTGCTGCTCGCATAGTTTCTCTGTTTGCAGTTTGTGCATGCCAACGTGATAATTACCCGCATTGAATTACACCTCCCGAACTGCTACAAAATACGAATCATGAAGCTCTATATGAAAGTTCATTGATTCCAACGCCAAAACGAAATAAAACCTCGATTTTAGGCCTACCTAAACACTTTATCATACAGCAATTTTGATGTCAATGTAAAAGATAAGTGTTAAGCCTGTGAATGATTGGAAACAAAAGCGCCATCGGTCTCGTATCTACCAGTATAGTCTACTTTTGTCCGTTTAAAACTAAAAGGACCGTATATTCCACCTAGACACCGCCAGATGGAAGACAGTCCTCGTAAAAATGATTTACGTATAAATGCGGCTAGCCGCTAATGTCTCTGACTTCCAAGTAACGTTCGAGCTTGCGTTTCACCCTTTGAAGAGCGTTGTCGATAGATTTCACATGTCTATCCAAATCAACAGCAATTTCCTGATAGGACCTTCCATCCAAATAAAGCATAAGCACCTTGCGTTCAAGGTCGCTTAATATTTCGGACATCTTATCTTCAAGGCCAATGAATTCTTCTTGATTAATAATTAATTCTTCTGGATCAGATACTCGCGTACCACAAATGACATCCAGCAGTGTGCGATCCGAATCTTCATCATAAATGGGCTTATCTAGCGAAACGTAGGAATTTAGCGGAATGTGTTTCTGACGCGTGGCTGTTTTGATGGCGGTAATAATTTGCCTGGTTATACACAATTCAGCAAAGGCTTTGAAGCTTGCTAGCTTGTCCCCTTTAAAATCACGAATTGCCTTATAAAGACCAATCATACCCTCCTGCACGATATCTTCACGATCCGCACCGATAAGAAAATACGAGCGCGCTTTGGCTCTCACAAAATTCTTATACTTGTTTATCAAATATTCCAACGCTATGCTATCACCATTGCGGACCGCTTCGACGATATCCTCGTCCGTACTGCTGTCATACTCGAGCGTACTCCATTCTTTGAGGTCGATACTCACGAACTATCCCTCCGGCCTGCAAGGCGTACACCGCTAGATTCTTATTCACGCAAACCTATCCGATTGAACTCAAAGTCTGAGCTCATACAGCGCTTCACGTCGAAAGATAAGAATGTATACTGAACAAAATCAACACGTTCTTATCGCTAATAATAGAGTCAGTATACATTATGTAACCTTACACCGTCAACCAATCTGAGCCCCGACAGCCACAGATATACTGGGAATTTTGTAACTTAGTGGAACGACCCGAGTCAATCATTCTATATCTATTTGAAGATTATCGCTTTTCCAATCTTTTATTTCTCTCCGCGCCGAAGTTTCTCCAGCTGGCTTCGAACCTCTAAACTAATTCTGCCGTCTACTGAATTCCGTTTTCCCGGCTGTTCCTCACGCAGTGTCTGCTCGATATTTTTGCGATTCTGGCCTATATCAATAAGCAATTCCCGTGCCGATACACGAAGCGCACCTTTACCGAATGCCACATGCTGCTCGACCAAATCCGAAGTGGCTACATATATATTTCTGCGTCTGACGAACAGCTCCGAGCATAAACGCTCGATGCATTCATCAGCTGTTTCCTTCTCTTTTGTGTAAACGATAGTCAGCCTGTGGTGCCTGTAAGTAGCGCCTAATCCAGGCACCTGATGCGCATCAAACACAACATACACTTTCATTCCTGTAAAACCTTGATAATCCGCCATTAAATCGAGCAATTTATCCCGCGCTTCTTCCAGATCATGTTCCTTCAGCTTCTCGAGTACCGGCCAAGCGCCAATTATGTTATAACCGTCGACTAATAAAATATCGTCGCGCCGGTTCATAACCTAAATGCTCCGGCGCTGCCGAACGACCTCATACATAAGAACACCAGCTGCAACGGAAGCATTTAGCGAGTTCAACTGACCAAGCATAGGAAGTTTAACGAGAAAATCACATTTCTCCTTAATCAGTCTTCCCATGCCTTTACTCTCGTTGCCTATAACGACAACCAGCGGCATGTCGAATTTCATTTTATAAACATCCTGCTTTGCACTTACATCGGTTCCCGCTACCCATACGCCCGCTTCCTTCAGCCTATCGATCGTTTGCGCCAAATTAGTAACGCGTGCAACCGGCACATGCTCAGCAGCACCCGCAGATGTTTTAAGCACCGTAGCCGTCAGCCCTGCTGCACGACGTTTTGGAATGATAACGCCATGTACGCCTGTGCATTCCGCTGTCCGCAATATAGAGCCCAAATTATGAGGATCTTCGATTTCATCCAATAGCAAAATAAATGGAACCTCGTCCCGTTGTTTTGCTCGTTCCAGAATGTCCTCAACATCCACATAAGCGAAAGCCGCTGCCTGAGCGACAACTCCCTGATGCGTAACTCCAGGGGCTAAGCTGTCGAGCTTCCGCTTGTCGACAAACTGTACGATGATACCGGATTTCTTAGCTTCCGCTACAATGGGCTGCGTTAACGTTTTTTGAGCACCGTCAGCAATCCATATTTTATTAATTTCTCGTCCGGAACGCAGTGCTTCGAGCACAGGATGTTTACCGGCTATCATTTCATCTTGATCTTGAATCGTTTCTTCTGTCATCGGTAACCCTCCTTTATTTTTTCATTTACAAAATAGCTTCATGAGCCTTGTTAATTCTCATGCTTCTTTATTGCAATGGCAAATAGTTCATGTATTCTTTCGATTCGGCCTTCATAATAAAGAAATCCAACCAAGCTCTCCAACGCTGTTGCTAGACGATAATCAGCTAAATCAGCGTTTTTGGGAGGCGCTCCCGATTTTGAATTGCGGCCTCGGCGGACGATGTCCGCCTCCTCCTCGGTTAAATGCGGCTGCCAGAGATCCAACGTTTTCTTTTGTCCTTTGGCAGAAACAAATTTTGTTGCCTCACGGTGAAGGTGATGCGATTTCTGATTCGGCAGTGAAATAAAATATTGTCTTACAAGAAGCTCAAACACAGCATCGCCCATATAAGCGAGAACGACCGGGTTCATCAGCTGCGGTGTCTTGGACGGCGGGTAAAAGAGCAAGCGGTTCGAATCGATATGCTCGCTCATTTACGCCGCCAGCGGATACCTTGCGGTGTATCCTCAAGGACGATGTTTTTCTCTATGAGCAAATCACGAATTTCATCCGCTCTAGCCCAGTTTTTGGACTGGCGAGCTTCGGTCCGCTCCACTATAAGCTGTTCGATATCCGCATCCAGCAGTTCAGCGTCCGCTTGTTGCTGCGGCAGCAAGCCAAGTACAGCATCCATACGCTCAAACAATGTAAGCAATGCATAAATCGCTTCAGCAGAGGCGTCTGCACGATTCAAATATTGATTAGCCTCAGCTACCAAATCAAACACCGTTGTAATCGCATCAGGGGTGTTGAAATCATCGCTCATTTTGGCATGGAATTGTTCATGAATCACTTTTAGTCTTGCATCCAGCGCTTCATCGCCAGAAGGGACAAGTCCGTTGCCACTGCCTGCCGCTTCATTTAGCTTGCCTTCAAACGATGAAAGCCTATGCTTTAGATTCGCTGCACTGTTTGCAATCCGCTCTACACTGTTCTCAGCTTGTGCAACCGTGTCATCACTGAAGTTGAGTGGACTGCGGTAGTGTGTAGAGAGCATAAAATAACGAATCGCATGAGGTTTAACCCGCTTCACCAGCTCATGCACCGAAATGCCATTGCCAAGCGATTTGGACATTTTCTCATTATTTATATGAATATAGCCGTTATGCATCCAATAGTTCGCCAGCGGTTTGCCTGTCAGCGCCTCAGATTGCGCAACCTCGCATTCATGATGCGGAAACTGCAAATCATGACCGCCGCCATGGATATCAAGAGTATCCCCAAGGTATGCGCGAGCCATAGCCGAACATTCGATATGCCAGCCTGGGCGTCCATCGCCGAAAGGGCTTTCCCATTTGATTTCGCCCGGCTTAGCGCCTTTCCATAATACAAAATCCTGTTGATTCTCTTTGCGGTCGCCAATCTCTACTCGAATACCGAATTGAAGCTCTTCAATATTCTGATGAGAGAGCTTGCCGTAATCCGCGAATGCAGACGTACGATAATAAACGTCTCCGTCACTCATATAAGCATAGCCTTTATCTATCAAGCCTTGAATAAACGCAACGATTTGCGGAATATGCTCCGTTACCCTTGGATTAAGTGTCGCCTTATGAACACCCAGCGATTCGATATCTGCATAAAATGCCGCAATAAACGTCTCCGCTACTTCAGGGACTGTCGTACCAAGCTGTTCTGCTTTACGAATCAGCTTATCATCGACATCTGTAAAGTTAACCACATATTGAACTTCATTACCTACGTCCTCCAAATAACGACGAACAACGTCAAAGAAAATAACCGGACGAGCGTTTCCAATATGAATGTAGTCATAAACGGTTGGTCCGCAAACGTACATTTTCACCTTACCTGGCTCTTGCGATACAAAAGGCTCTTTTAGCCGCGATACTGTATTATAAATGGATACTGTCATTTTCGCATTTCTCCTCCAGCTACAGGATTCCGAAGCTTATCGAGCTCGGATTTTAATTCGTCTATTTCCTTCTGCATTGTACGGAACATTTCGATGACCGGATCGGGCAGCTTCGTATGATCAAGTCGATCGCCTACACGCTCGCCGTTTCTTTTGACCACGCGTCCCGGGTTTCCAACTACCGTACAATTGGCAGGAACCTCTCTGAGTACAACCGCGTTTGATCCTATGTTAGAAAATTCGCCCACTTGAAATGAGCCGAGCACCTTCGCTCCTGAGCCAATAACTACATTATTGCCAATTGTCGGGTGACGCTTCCCTTTTTCTTTACCCGTTCCGCCAAGAGTTACTCCCTGATAAATAACGACATCATCGCCAATCTCACAGGTTTCACCAATGACGACACCCATGCCATGATCGATAAACAATCGCTCGCCGATACGAGCACCTGGATGAATTTCGATGCCAGTCATAAAGCGGCTAACCTGGGAGATCAAGCGCGCTGTAGTATACCAACCTCTACGGTATAAGGGATGGGCAATGCGATGCGCCCAAATAGCGTGCACACCTGAATAGGTGAAAATAACCTCGAAGCGACTGCGAGCAGCCGGATCATTCTCAAAAACAGCTAGTATGTCCGATCGAAAATGACGAAACATAAACAATGCTCCTTTTTCCTACGCTCATAAATTTCTAATAAAAGAAAAGCCTCTGCAGCATAATATGCTGCAGAGGCGTGTGATCTCGCGGTTCCACTCTGCTTGAATAAATCGACAGCTATCCTCGCTGAAGTTTATTCACCTTAAGGTCTTTAACGCAGACGATACGTTGCTGCCTACCCTGTCCAGCCAAATATATGCCAATATTGCCGATTAAGCGTCGCCGCCATCCTCATCATTGCGCATTACCTGCTGACACAGCTCGGAACAAAGCTCCCAGGTGCATATTTCCGTTCGGCGGACCAGACAACTTGCAGCCCCATTACGTTTCCTCATAGTCACATGGTGATGCGACTCCGACTCGAATGACGGTTGTCCTCTCTGCGAATCCACAAGCAAACGTACTTCTCCTGTTCATGGCCGTTTGATTCATTCATTTATTAGTCATAGTATACCGAATACCCAAAAATGTGACAAGGGCATTATGCATACTCTCATCTACAAGAATTAAGCTAAAGATCCTGCCAAACGCGCACGCAGACGATCAGCAACCTTATCTTTGCCTAGCAAAGCAAGCGATTGATTCAAATCAGGACCATGCGTTTGTCCAGTAAGGGCTGCACGAATCGGCATGAACAGCTGCTTGCCTTTAAATCCAGTTTCCTTCTGTACAGCTTTGATCATCTCTTTGATGCCATCCACTTCAAAGGCTGTTTCTCCCGCTTCGATTTTTGACAGGAAGGCCTGCAAAACAGTAGGCACTTGCTCCTCGGCAAGAACCTCTACCGCTTCGCTTTCATCCTCTACCGTATCACGGAAAAATAGCTCTGTCATTGGAACGATTTCTGAGGCGGAACGCAGTTTGTCCTGATGCAGCGCTACTAGCGCAGTCACCCAGGCTCTGCCTTCTGCATCAAGTTCAGCAGCGACACGACCCGCATTTTGCAAATGTGGCAGGCAAAGATCAACAACGCGGTTCAAGTCCGCTTTTTTCAAATATTCATTGTTCATCCAGCTAAGCTTCTGCGTATCGAATACTGCTGGGCTTTTACTAAGACGTTCAGGATTAAACACATTAACCAATTCTTCGCGAGTAAACATTTCCTGCTCACCCTCGGGCGACCATCCAAGCAATGTAATAAAGTTAAACATCGCTTCCGGCAAATAACCGAGATCGTCATACTGCGAAATAAACTGAATGATGGATTCATCTCGTTTACTTAGTTTTTTGCGCTGCTCATTCACGATTAGCGTCATATGGCCGAATTTTGGAGCTTCCCAGCCAAAAGCTTCATAAATCATCAACTGGCGCGGCGTATTCGAGATATGGTCTTCTCCACGCAATACGTGGCTGATTTTCATCAAATAATCGTCCAGTACTACAGCGAAGTTATAAGTCGGGATACCGTCCTTCTTCACGATGACGAAATCGCCCATCTCTGTTGTATCAAAGCTGATTGAGCCTTTTACGATATCGTCAAAAGCATAAGTCCGATTCTCCGGTACACGGAAACGAATACTCGGCACACGTCCTTCCGCTTCGAATGCTTGGCGCTGTTCTTCCGTCAGATTGCGATGGCGTCCGGAATAACGAGGCGTTTCGCCGCGCTCCGTTTGCTCTTCCCGCTCCTTCTCAAGCTCCTCTTCCGAGCAGTAGCAGCGATAAGCAAGACCACGATCAAGCAGTTCCTGCCAGTACTTGTTGTATATATCAAGACGCTCAGTCTGACGGTAAGGTCCGTACCCGCCGCCAATATCGATACTCTCATCCCAATCCATGCCCAGCCATTTCAAGTACTTAAGCTGGCTCTCTTCTCCGCCCTCAACATTGCGCTTTACATCCGTATCTTCGATCCGAATAATAAATTTACCGCCCTGGTTTCTCGCGAACAAATAATTGAATAAGGCCGTTCTTGCATTACCAATATGTAAATGACCCGTTGGGGATGGGGCATAACGTACACGAACTTCTGCAGTCATATATATAACCTCCTTAAAGTTTTGCGAAGCATAAACTAGCTTCGTAAGCATATACAGATAAAGTTTTGCGAAGCATAAACTAGCTTCGTAAGCATATACAGATAAAGTTTTGCGAAGCAAAATCTAGCTTCGTAAGCATATACAGATAAAGTTTTGCGAAGCATATGCTGATTAATGAATACTCCCGATCATAGCACATCCTTGATTAGACAGACAACGGATTGCGCTGCAATTCCTTCACCGCGTCCTGTGAATCCAAGCTGCTCGGTTGTCGTTGCTTTCACATTCACCTGTGTTACATCAGCCTCAAGCGCCTTCGCTATAATTTCAGCCATTTGCGGAATATAAGGCAGCATTTTTGGCTTTTGAGCAATAATCGTGGAATCAATGTTCCCAAGCTTATATCCGCGCTCACGCACAAGCTTCCATACTTCCTCCAGCAGCTTTAAGCTGTCGGCATCTTTAAAAGCGGCATCTGTATCCGGAAAATGCTTACCGATATCGCCAAGCCCAAGCGCGCCCAGCACTGCATCCGTTATGGCATGCAACAGAACATCCGCATCAGAATGACCAAGAAGCCCCTTCTCATATGGAATCGTTACTCCCCCAATAATACATGGACGTCCTTCTACCAATTGATGCACATCAAATCCTTGACCAACTCGAATCATCCTTGCTCACCTTTCCCCTCTGCCCTATCGGCATGACGCTTCGCAAGCAAAAATTCCGCCCACGGCAAATCTTCAGGCGTCGTAATTTTAATATTCGTATATTCGCCTTCTGCAACAGTAACGCTTGCGCCCATGCGCTCTACAACCATTGCGTCATCTGTTCCAATGAACTCTTCTGCAAGTGCACGCTCATGCGCCTCCTGCAATAGAACACGTCGAAAAGCTTGCGGCGTTTGTATCGCCCACAAGCTTCGGCGGTCCGGAGTAGAAACGATAACTCCCGCTTCATTGACTTGTTTAATCGTATCCTTTACTGGAACAGCCAGCACAGATGCACCGCTCTGCTCAGCCTGCGAACAGCAAGCACGGACGGCATTCGCCGATACCAGCGGACGTACACCGTCATGCACCATCACCCAATCGCTCTTCAGCTCCTGCAGACCTAAGTAGACCGAGTGCTGTCGTTCTTTCCCCCCGGCAACAATAGCGGTCACCTTCGTTATGCCATATAGGGAAGCCCAATTGCGGCAACGCTCCACGTCCTCGCTGCCTACGACCAGAACCACTTCATTTACCAAATCCATCGATTGAAACAGCTCTAGCGTATGCACAAGAATAGGCTTGTCCGCCAGCTTCAAATACTGCTTGCTTTCTTTCGTTCCCATCCGCGTGCCTCGTCCGGCTGCTACGATGATAACTCCCCAATCTGCTCCCATGCCTCGACCCGCCTCACACTGAGTTAAAACATAAGTATTTATAAACCTAGCTTCTTATAAATAAACTTACGTTTCTCTGCGAAACGAGCTTGTGCCGTCTTTTGTCGACGTTAGCCGTTTGCGCTATAACAATAGTACTATCATACCTTGTTACTGCGCTTTTTCCAACAGCTTCGGCTTTGCAAATATCATTCGGCCCGCAGAGGTTTGAAGCACGCTCGTTACAAGCACTTCCATCGTTGTCCCGATATATTCACGTCCGCCCTCAACGACGATCATTGTGCCATCATCCAAATATGCGACACCTTGTCCATGCTCTTTGCCGTCTTTTATCACTTGTACGATGATTTCTTCTCCAGGTAGAACAACCGGCTTCACAGCATTAGCCAAATCATTAATATTGAGCACCGACACGCCTTGAAGCTCACATACTTTGTTTAAGTTGAAGTCGTTGGTAACAACTTTACCATGAAGCGCCTTAGCCAGCTTGACCAGCTTGCTGTCTACTTCTCCGATTTCTTCAAAATCTCCTTCATAAATAAGAACCTTTACATCCAGCTCTTTCTGAATCTTGTTCAAAATATCAAGCCCGCGGCGTCCCCTATTGCGCTTCAATAAATCAGATGAATCAGCAATATGCTGCAGCTCCTCAAGCACAAACTCAGGAATGACTAACGTGCCTTCAATAAATCCAGTTTTACAGATGTCTGCAATACGGCCGTCAATAATAACGCTGGTATCGAGTATCTTATGCTCCTCGTAACCACCCGCCTCATCTACAGGCGCGACTCTCCGTTTCTCCAGCAGAGCTACAAAACCTTCTGCCAGCTCCTCCTGCTTATGCAGACCAATTCGCATGCCCAAATAACCGAAGCATAACATCATAGCAGCAGGAAGGAGACTTCCTATACCATCTAGACCCGATACTGCGGGATAGATCAGAACCGTAAGCAATAAACCTGCTAGAAGACCGCCAGCTCCAGCAATCAGCTGCTGCATAGGAAGCGCTGCGGTTTGCTCCGCACCCTTCTGCATATAGCGAATGACTTGCCCTGCAACCATCGTTGCTACAACTACACCAAAAACCGCGCCAATTGCTACATTCATGTAATAAGTGCCGGATCGCTGTAGCATTCCGAAGGATGAGCCAGACCATACGGCCGCTCCATTTATCCATCCGTATACTTCACCGCCTGCCATACCACCGAACAACATACCCAATATTTGAATTATTCGTCTAACCATTATGGTTCACCTCCACTATAATTATGTTCCAATAATTGGATCGCTAACCGTGGGGGCACGGATTAATTGAAAACATTTATAATTTTTAATAATTCACATTTTGTAAAAGGGGGATAGGAGGCTTATAATGGATATTAGGAAGAAAACATAAGAGGTTGGTGAAAGAGGTGGAACCGATGAGCGCTCCTACACTGGATCAATTTCAGCAGCAAGTATCCGAATTGTTGCTTCGGCACCGCAGCTTGCTAGATGTTATGTCCAAATTTGGACAGTCAGGCGCTTCGGTAAATCGTGCAGTCACGAAAGCAGTCACAGACTGTGGATGTATTGAACTAAATGCCCGCAAACAACAATACTCGGACGAACTAAATCTTGAAAATGCGAAAACGACGCTGCAAAGTCATCTCACTGGAGCCGTATGCGAGCATTGCCGCGATGCGCTCAAGGCCGATCTTGGCCGCAACTTGTTTTATATGACTGCTTTATGTAATTTGCTGGACATTCAACTGGATGAAGTTATTGCTGATGAATACGACAAATGCTCAACTTTAGGCCTGTTTAACTTAACGTAAATATGCAACATATGAATCGCGCAGGAAAGAGACTATAGCTATCTCTTCCTCCCGAGCAACGAGTAACAAAAGAGGCCTCCCATATTGGGAGGCCTCTTTTTTAGCGCTAATAGTGCTACTTCTGTTGCATGAATCCAGAAACGATAACATCTAACGGACGTGTAAGAAGAGAATATAAAATAGCAGCTTCCTCTTGGCGGTTCAGAACTTTCTTAGAAGCGTAATTGAAAACACCTTTCTCTGGCTCTTGAACCTCTGGTCCAAAAATGCCGAGCTTAACGATCATCTTTACAGCTGGCAGCGCCCATTTATCAGTCTCACCGGAGAGCTTAACCGACTCGAACAGCTCTGCTGGATACTGCTGAGAGAAGACGCGCCACATCATAACAGCCGCTTCTTGGCGAGTAATGTTGCGATCAGGCTCAAACAGATTCGTTGATGTTCCTTTGACCAGGCCCAGCTCATACGCTTGCTGAACAAAAGCAGCGGCCGAATGGCCTTCCAAATCCGTAAATACGAGTTCTTCCGAACTGCTTCCTTTTAATCCGCTAATCTCCATAAGATGCTTAACAAATTGTCCCCGAGTGACTGATTGCTCAGCATTAAATTTCTCATCCTCAATATCGGAGTAGTGCCCTAATGTTTTCAGCGTATAGATTGCCTTCTCATAAGGATGGTCTTTCGCAATATCAGCAAATAAGGTTGGCGCTTTATGTTTCATCCCATAGCCGAGCGGATTCAGATACGGCTCCTTAAAGTAAAGCACTTCATCGCCTGACCCTATCGCAAATGCCGTGAATTTACCCGTAAGACTATCTACAAACAGATTTTTATCTACTTGTTTAAGCGCACGCGGTCCAAGGAAAGCATCAGAAATCATCAAGCTGCCTTTGCCGTCTGCTTCTATTGATGTATTTAGTTGTGCAAGACGAAGGTCAGTATAAATGCCCGTGAATTTATTTAATGAATCTGTCGTACTCGGCGTGAATGCGTCGAACTTGGCAGGTTCAGCATATGCCGGAAAAAACGAATGAATAAACGCCTGATAGAAGAAATCACGGAGAGGGCCTATTTTGTTGTAAGTAATGAATACTCCCGTCTTTTGTTCCGGAATAAGGAACATAAGCGAGCTAGTGCCCACAATATCTCCAAACTTGGCTATCACGGAAGAACTGCTTCCCGCCCCAGGAAGCTGAATAGGTGCCTCAAATCCATAAGTAGTGTTCGGCAGCAATGAATGAATCGAAGAGCGATACGTTTTCATCTGATCAACGGTTGCTTGCTTAAGAATGCTGCCGGATTCTGATGAACCGCCATTCAGGAAAGCAATCATAAACTTGCTTATGTCCTCAGCAGTAGAGAACATTCCCCCTTGCGGCATTACAGTAGGAGTAACTGCATATAGTTCATGTTTGCCGTTTGCAGCGTCGTACTCCGAAACTAGATTTTCTGTAAGTTTTTTATCAAGTAAAAAACGGCTTGAATCCATTTTCAGCGGCTTGAATATATTCTGTTCCATGTAATCGTTAAAAGGTAAACCGCTGACTTTTTGTACGATCAATCCAAGCAGCATCGACGCAAAGTTATCGTACATGTAGGCGCTGCCCGGCTCCCGAACAACAGAAGGCATATGCCCCCGAACATAGTCTTCAATTTCAACTACTTTCCCGAAGTCGGTATGTATATCCTCTGGCTGCGGATCACGTATTTCAAAACCCGTCGTATGTGTAAGTAAATGCTCAATCGTAACCGGCTTGCCGAACGGGTTATCGAACTTCAAATCCTTCACATACTTGGTGAAATCGTCTTGAAGAGAAATCTTCCCCTGCTCTACAAGCTGCATAACCGCGGCTGCCGTAAAGGTCTTGGACACTGACGCGATGCGAAACACGCTTGAAGCAGGGTCAATCAGCTTTTTTGTTTCCAGGTCTGCAAAGCCATATCCTCGCTGCGCTACCGTTTTCCCATCCTTCACAATAACAACAGAAGCTCCTACATATTGCGATTTGATTTGTTCCTTTGCAAAAAAATCGTTTAAAAAAGTTGTCGCATTTTCAGCATTTAACGCTTTTGGAGCAAGCGCAGCACTCGGTTCCACGGGAGCCGCATAGACGGCTGGAGCCAGCAGGCTGACTGATAAAGCAGCAGTAACAATCGTTTTGGTCCATAAAGAAGGCTTTCTAATACTAAATAGTCGTTTCAAACCAGCATCTTCTCCATTCGAATTCGTTTTTGACCGCCTATTAAATACGAATTTGGAAGATGATTAGTTTCAAAATTATCCCATAATAGATTGCTAAAAGGGGGCTGTAAGCAAGAAAAAAAATAGCGCCCAAGCACAAAAATCTGTGCTTGAAACGCTATTTTACATTCAATATTGCCGCTTTGATCAAGCCGGCTTCTCTGTTTGAACAGGGTCTTCCGCGTTTTCATCACGTTTCTTCCGCTTGCGGTTTCGCTTGGGCAAACGGCGATCAACGTTTTTTTTTAGGCCGTACAGCGCATATAGAAGCAGCGGTACAAACAAAATTTTGGATAAGTCATTTTTGAACAATAGACCTAATACGACAGATACAACAATAACAATAGGGACAACCCATACTGCGCTCTTAGGAATACCGACCTTTTTGAAATTCGGATATTTAATCGTACTAACCATAAGAATGGAAAGCACTACTGTGCTTGCAAGCAACACGGATACATAAATGTCATTTTGAAATAAAGCTAATGTCGCTAACACTCCGCCAGCCGCCGGTATCGGAAGACCGATAAAATAACCTGGCGCACTTGATATTACATTGAAACGAGCAAGCCGCAGTGCCCCGCAAATCGGGAACAATGCCGTTACGATCCAAGCCAAGGCTGGATTAAGATCTTGAAAAGCAACTACATACATAATAAATGCTGGAGCTACGCCAAACGAAATCACATCGGATAATGAGTCCAGCTCCTTACCGAATTCACTTTGAACGTTCAGCGCCCGAGCAACGCGTCCGTCAACACCATCAAGCAGCATGGCGATTAACACCATCATAGCCGCAGTATCTGGTTTTTCATTGAATACAAGAATGATGGCGATTACTCCTAGGAATAAGTTCCCCACCGTGAGAAGGCTCGGTATCGATTTTGTGATCATCTTTTCCACCTCTTCTCTACTATGCCCCAAAACCCTTAACGAATGTATCTCCACGTTACAGGACCACATTCAATCCATTGTATGGGATTTAAATTTGCCTGTCAATGAACATCTGCTCTTGTATCCGCTTTAGACCTTCCTTAATCGCACGTGCCCGCACCTCGCCAATACCTTCAACCTCATCCAATTCTTCAATTGTCGCCATCAGAATATGAGGCAATCGACCGAAGTTTTCAATCAGATTGTTCATAATAATGAGCGGCAATCTTGGAATTTTATTCAGCAGTCGATAACCGCGCGGTGACACGGATTCATCGTTCATGTTGCTCGTATGTGGATAACCGATCAAACGGATGATTGGCGGCGCATCCAGCAGCTCATCCGAGCTCAGCTTCTTCAGGCCTGCCCGAATTTCTCGTATTTTCTCATCCGAATTTTCTTTGGCATAATCCTTAAGTAAGTACCATGCATCCTCTTCAACTCCGCCAACGAGCTCATCCATTTGCATGCTGATGAGCCGTCCTTCCGTTCCAAGCTCATTTACATAACGCTTGATCTCCATCTTGATGCGCAGCACCATTTCAACACGTTGAATAACATGCGCTACTTCCTGAAGTGTAACGAGCTCTTCGAATTCAAGCGCTGAAAGATTCGTAAAGGATTGGCTTAGCACCGCTTTATATTTCTCGAGCGTTTGAATCGCTTGATTGGCCTTCGTCAAAATAACACCCATGTCCTTCAGCGAATAACGCAGATTGCCTTGATACAAAGTAATAATATTACGGCGCTGCGAGATGGATACAACAAGCTTGCCTGTCTGCTTTGCAACCCGCTCAGCTGTACGGTGCCGAATTCCCGTTTCGATCGACGGAATGGAGCTATTCGGTATAAGCTGCGTATTCGCATACAAAATTCGGCGCATATCCTCACTCAAAATAATAGCTCCGTCCATTTTTGCAAGCTCATACAAATAGTTAGGCGAGAAATCGCAATTAATGGAGAAACCTCCGTCTACGACTTCCATTACTTCCGGGCTGTAGCCAACAACCAGCAACGCCCCCGTTTTCGCCCGAAGCACATTTTCAAGCCCATCCCGAAAAGGGGTGCCTGGTGCGACTAATTGCAATAATTGATTCATAATTTCAAGCTGTGTAGGTTCCTTCATCATCTGCCCCCCTATCCAAGCGCTGCCTTAAGTGCTTCCGACACTGTAGATACGCCAATAATTTCTATGCCTGCGGGTGGTTTCCACCCTTTTAAACTTTTCTCTGGCATTATGACACGTTTAAAACCTAGTTTCTCTGCTTCCTTCACCCTTTGCTCAGCACGCGATACCGCACGCACTTCTCCCGTCAATCCTACCTCACCAAATATAACGTCATACGGCTTCGTTGGCGCATCGCGAAAACTGGAGGCTATGCTGACCGCCGCTGCTAGATCGACTGCCGGCTCATCAAGCTTAACTCCGCCAGCTACGTTCAAGTAAGCATCCTGTGTTTGTAGAAACATGCCGTTCCGCTTCTCCAACACTGCGATAATGAGCGCCATTCGGTTATGGTCGATACCCGTTGACATTCTGCGCGGAGATGGAAAATTAGTTGTGGCCACAAGCGCCTGAAGCTCAACAAGCACAGGCCTGGTGCCTTCCATGCTTGCAACTACGGTTGACCCTGATACACCAAGCGGCCGCTCAGATAAAAACAGCTCAGAAGGATTCGAAACCTCTCGCAGTCCATCCTCGCCCATCTCGAAAATGCCAATCTCGTTCGTCGAGCCAAAGCGGTTTTTGACTGCCCTTAAAATTCTGTACGTATGATGGCGCTCCCCTTCAAAATAAAGAACACAATCCACCATATGCTCTAAAAGCCTTGGCCCCGCAATCGCGCCTTCCTTCGTAACATGGCCGACGAGCACCGTCGCAATTCCTTTAATTTTGGCCACTCGCATAAAGTGTGCCGTGCATTCTCGTACCTGCGATACACTCCCGGGAGCCGATTGAACATTTGGATCGTAGACGGTTTGAATGGAGTCAATAACGAGAAAATCCGGCTGGACTGATTCTATGGCATCGTTAATTTGCTCCATATTGGTTTCGCATAGTACATAAAGCGATTCCGTCAGCGCACCAAGTCGATCTGCCCTTAGCCTTGTTTGCCGCACGGACTCCTCCCCAGAAATATAAAGCACTTTCAATCCCTTCACCGCAAGCGCATGAGACGTTTGCAGCAACAGCGTTGATTTTCCGATTCCGGGATCTCCGCCGACAAGAATTAGCGAGCCTGGAACAACACCTCCGCCGAGCACTCGATTAAGCTCAAGCATCCTTGTTTCTATACGAGGCTCTTGCCCACTTTCTATATGTATGATGGACTGAGGCTTTTCTTTCGCATGAAACGACGACAATCCGACGCCCTTCGTTTTCACAACGGTTTCTTTCTCTTCCACCATCGAATTCCAAGCGTGGCAACCGGGACATTTCCCCAGCCATTTTGGCGATTCTGTTCCACATTCCGTGCAAACAAATTTTGATTTAATTTTGGCCATTCTGTACTCCTTAAACGTTATGAACCAGCGTAAATGAATGATGCCAGCCCTAGCGATTGTGCTTAAAATCACACTACATAAAGTTTACCATTTTATCCTCCATGTATAAACCCACATTGTTAATGAAAAAAAGGAGATAACCTACTTATTATTCGTTTCCCACAGCTAAGCTTATCCATTTCACGACTTTTCATTGTTATCCACAGAATTACGAACAAGTTATCAACATTATCCACAACTCATCAACATATCCCCAAAGCCTTTTTCTAAAAATACAACATAAAAAACGCCCTCGTTATCCACAGTGGATAAGAGAGCGAAAGATTAGTCACTACGCAGCATATTTATTAGAGCTCCAAATGATAAATAAATAGAATTAATGCTGCTTAAGCTCGATTCCAGCTTGCCGAGCAACTAACACGCGATGCGTTGTCAATTGTGAGCCGAGCATCACACTTTCCGTTTGCTGGCCTGCCTCGCCCTGTTGTCCCCCGCCTCTATGAGCATGTGCTTGCCGAAAAGAATCACTGTTCACCCAGCCCTCAAAGGAAACTTTGGTTTCCCAAGTCGTGCTTACTTTAAGCTCATCATATTCTTCTAAGCCTTCCGTTAACAACACTTCCATGCGCACAAAACCAGGCGATAAATCTATGCCTTTGGAGTTTTGAAATCTACTCGCCACCGTCTCCCCGTGGCCTTTTTTTACTTTTATCGTATTGGTGACAACTATCATCGTTGTTCCTCCATTCTATGTAACGCTATAATCTTATTATACGATAATGATTATCATTGTCAATTTATTGTGTTAATAAAAACTGTCCCGCAAGCAGCTATTCTGATTGCGGGACAGTTTAATATTATGCTTATTTTGTAGTGGATTCTTCTGGCTCTTGTTCGGAAATCGATTTGGTAACGGTTAGACCGCCATCCTTCTCATCGATTGTGAACGTATCGCCTTTTTGGATTTTACCCATCAACAAATCTTCGGACAAACGGTCTTCGATATGTTTTTGGATTGCCCGGCGAAGCGGACGAGCTCCATATTGCGGATCGTAGCCTTCCTTCGCAAGGAAGCTTTTTGCTGCATCCGTCAAGATGAAGTCAACTTCCTGCTCACGCAGACGCTTGCGAAGCTCATCCGACATGAGTGTTACGATTTGAGCAATATGCTCCTCGCCAAGCGAATGGAACACGATGCTTTCATCGATACGGTTCAAGAACTCCGGACGGAAGCTTTTCTTAAGCTCGCTAAGCACTTTATCCTTCATTTGCTGGAAGTCGCGTCCCGCATCCTGTACGGCAGTGAAGCCGAGCGAGGAATTACGCTTGATTTGATCCGCTCCAACGTTAGAAGTCATAATAATTAGCGTGTTGCGGAAATCGACAACGCGGCCTTTGGAATCAGTCAAGCGACCATCCTCCAGCACCTGAAGCAATATATTAAATACCTCAGGGTGAGCTTTCTCAATTTCATCTAGCAAAACAACGGAATATGGCTTGCGGCGAACTTTCTCAGTTAACTGTCCGCCTTCTTCATAACCTACATAACCAGGAGGCGCTCCGACTAGACGGGATGTCGAATGTTTCTCCATATATTCCGACATGTCGATACGGATAACCGCATTTTCATCTCCGAACATCGCTTCTGCAAGTGCTCTGGCGAGCTCCGTTTTACCTACACCCGTTGGACCTAAGAAAATGAATGAGCCGATTGGACGCTTCGGATCTTTCAAGCCGGCACGCGCACGGCGAATCGCTCTGGATACCGACTTCACGGCATCATCTTGACCAATGATGCGATCATGAAGAATATCTTCCATTTTCAGAAGTCGTTCCGTCTCTTCTTCAGCCAGCTTGCTAACAGGAATCCCCGTCCAGCTAGCTACAACCTGAGCAATATCCTCTGGTGTCACTTCAGAATCAGTACGGCCTTGTTTTTCTTTCCACTGGTTCTTAGTAATATCAAGCTCTTCGCGAATTTTTTGCTCCGTATCGCGAAGTGCTGCCGCTTTCTCGAATTCTTGGCTTTGAACCGCTGCATCCTTCTCCTTGCGGATATCTTCCAAACGGTTTTCAAGCTGCTTCAAGTTTGGCGGTACAGTGTAAGAATGCAAGCGTACCTTTGAACCGGCTTCATCAATAAGGTCAATTGCTTTATCTGGCAAGAACCGATCCGGAATGTAACGATCCGATAATTTAACTGCTTGCACGATAGCTTCATCCGTAATTTTCACACGGTGATGAGCTTCATAACGATCGCGTAAGCCGTATAAAATTTGAATCGCTTCTTCTGGAGATGGCTGATCTACCGTTATAGGTTGGAAACGACGCTCAAGCGCTGCATCTTTTTCAATATATTTGCGGTATTCATCAAGGGTAGTTGCACCGATACATTGCAGTTCACCGCGTGCTAATGCAGGTTTCAAAATATTAGATGCATCGATTGCACCCTCTGCTCCGCCTGCACCAATCAACGTATGAAGCTCATCGATGAATAGAATAATATTGCCCGCTTGGCGAATCTCATCCATAATTTTCTTAAGTCGATCTTCAAACTCACCACGGTACTTTGTACCTGCTACTACGGAGCCCATATCCAGTGTCATGACACGCTTATCACGCAAAGTTTCGGGAATTTCATTCTCGATAATCTTCTGCGCGAGACCTTCGGCAATTGCTGTTTTACCGACGCCTGGTTCCCCGATTAGTACTGGATTGTTCTTCGTACGGCGGCTAAGCACTTGAATTACACGCTCAATTTCTTTGCTCCGGCCGATCACAGGATCCAGATTTCCTTCCTTCGCATAAGCAGTTAAATCTCTTGCAAGTCCATCTAGTGTAGGCGTGCTAACATTTGCTGGTGAACCGTGATTGCTTGAGACTGCTTCACTGCTGCCAAGAAGCTGAAGGACTTGTTGACGAGCCTTATTTAGGCTAATGCCAAGATTGTTGAGCACACGTGCTGCAACGCCTTCTCCTTCACGGATAAGACCAAGCAAAATATGCTCTGTGCCAACGTACGTATGTCCAAGCTTTCTTGCTTCATCCATCGAAAGCTCAATTACTTTTTTCGCACGTGGCGTATAGGCAATGTTGTTAGGCTGCTCTTGACCGCGACCGATCAGTGCCTCAACTTCATCTTGAATCTTCTCAAGCCCAAGTCCTAGTCCAATCAATGCTTTAGCCGCTATTCCTTCCCCTTCGCGAATAAGGCCTAGCAAAATATGCTCCGTACCAATATTGTTATGTCCGAGACGAACCGCTTCTTCTTGCGCCAATGCAAGCACCTTCTGTGCTCGCTCCGTGAATCTTCCAAACATCATATTTACGCACCCCCATGGCCTTTTTCACCACGCAATTGCTTGCGTATGAGTTCTGCTCTCCTGAAATCTCTCTGCTCTGGACTCATCTTCTCGTCGAAGGTTTGTTGTAAAAATCCAGGCTGAGTCATGACCAAAAGTTCATTCAACACTTGTGGCGTTACATCTGATAAAATGCCAAGGTCTGCACCAAGCCGCACATCTGACAACCGCTGCGCAGCTTCCTTGGAATCCATAATTGAAGCATATGCTAAAATACCGTATGAGCGCTTCACGCGATCCTCTGTCCTCAGCCGCGACTCATGCATAAGACGTTTGCGTGCCGCTTTCTCATGCTCGATGATTTGTCTTGCAACACCATAAAGATTTTCAATAATCTCATTCTCGGATTGCCCGAGCGTAATTTGGTTAGACACCTGAAATAAATTCCCAAGCGCTTCACTGCCTTCGCCGTACAAGCCTCTTACTGCCAAGCCTACCTGTGTAACAGCTGACAATATCCGATTGATTTGAGACGTTAAAACGAGTGCCGGCAAATGCATCATGACGGATGCCCTGATGCCTGTGCCCACATTCGTTGGACATGTCGTCAAATAACCGCGTTTCTCATCAAATGCATAATCAGCCGACTCTTCAAAAATATCGTCAATTCCGCTGGCCAATGCCCATGCCTCCTGGATTTGGAAACCTGGATACAGACATTGAATGCGCAAATGATCTTCTTCGTTAATCATTATGCTAACAGATTCATTATCGCTTAAAATAACGGCCCCGCATCGCGATTCGTTCGCTAAATTGGGACTGATTAAATGCTTTTCAACAAGCACCCTTTTATCAAGCTCGCTTAAATCTGACAATACAATGGTCTCAAATGATCCAATTGACTGCAGCTTGCCGCTTTGGCTAACTTCAGTCAGCTGATCCATGACATCCTTAGATTGCTGATTTGTTGCAAGTAATGGAAAAGGCTGATGACGTAAATTTCGGGCTACTCGCACTCTGCTGCTAATGACAATTTCAGATTCAGGACCTGCGTCCTTCATCCATTCGCTGAGCGCATGCTGTGAGAATCGATGCTTAGTCAAGAGGTTCCTTCACTCCTTCTATGCCAGCCTACAGGTCTGCCATTTTGCGCTCTAATTCACGTATTCGATCACGCAGCTCAGCCGCGCTTTCAAATTCCTCTTGATCAATCTTCTCCTGTAGATCCCGCCTCAGCTGTTCAATCTCGCGCTTGCACTGGATTTGCCCGCCTGAGCGCTTAGGGATTTTACCGCTGTGTACGGTGCTGCTGTGAATACGTTTGAGAAGTGGATCAAGCTTACCTTCGAACGACTGATAGCAAGAGCTGCAGCCGAATCGACCGATTTTGCTAAACTGTGTATAGGTCAGTCCACATTCCTCGCAGCGCAGCGCTGGCTGCTTGATGCCGGTTATCGTCGACCCGCCAAGCTGTTCGAAATCAAGAAGCCCAGATAGTAAGCTATGAATAGAAAAGCTATTTGGCGCGCCTGGAATGCCTTCGCCTTTCTCACGAGCACAGCTTTCACAAATATGAAATTCGGTCTTCTCGCCATTAATAATTTTTGTGAAATGAAGCGTAGCCGGTTTTTTACCGCAATCTTGGCAAAACAAGCCTGATCCCTCCTCCCGGTATAAACGGTTTGTCATTACTTAACCAGCAATGAGATAAGCATGGACCTTAACAACCTTGCCCGAATTTCATCCCTTAGCGGCAGCTTCAGTGCAATGGTATCGCGATGCACAGCCGCACGGAGTAGATTTCCCTCGCGCTTAGAGATAAGTCTTGCTTCCTCAAGCTGATAAATAAGCCCTTCCGCTGCACCTTGATCGACACATTCTCCAACCGTTTCTTCGATATGGAATTGAATCGCCTTTAATGCAGGAAGCTCAATCCGTTGTATTCGGATATAGCCTCCGCCGCCGCGCTTACTTTCAACCATGTATCCTTTCTCCATGGTAAATCGAGTACTAATTACATAGTTGATTTGCGACGGTACACAAGAAAATTTGTCAGCCAGGTCATTGCGTTGAATTTCTACTGCGCCCTCTGGACTTTCTTGAAGCATAAGCTTCAAGTACTGTTCGATGAGATCGGAAATGTTACGCAAACCACCAACCTCCCTGAGAAATAACCAATAAAACTAAAGTTGAAACATAGGTATTAATGAGGTCTTGCAATCAAATCAGAATATACACCGAATATTCGGACAACTGACTTTGACTTTCTTTGACCTTGATTTTATTATATGCAATTTCAGCAAAAGGTCAAGTGCTCGGTAAAATTGATTTTCCATTAGCTTGGTACGCTTGCATGCTGTTTATACATAGCCGGATTCATTTATATGATTAATGCTCATTTTCTGCATACAAAAACAACAAAAAACCTATCGCATATTATGCGATAGGTCTCTCGTGCTTGGCGACGTCCTACTCTCCCAAGACCCTGCGGTCTAAGTACCATCGGCGCTGAAGGGCTTAACGGTCGTGTTCGGTATGGGAACGCGTGGTTCACCTCCGCCATCGCCACCAAACTGGATTTTTCGTTGAAATGCAGTCCTGAGTCTCCTCAGAAAAGATCCAACCAAAGTCCTTCAAGGTGTTTACGCCCTGAAAACTGGATACGAAAGTTTAGGCTTGCTGAAGCCTTTATGCTGCTGTCTACTGGATGTATGGGTCACAGTAAACGTGTTTAGGATAAGCCCTCGACCGATTAGTATTCGTCAGCTACACACATTGCTGTGCTTCCACCCCGAACCTATCAACCTCGTCGTCTTCAA
>NZ_JBFTPA010000024.1:0-75420 GCF_056398245.1 Paenibacillus sp. 01T47 | reverse complement strand
CTTGAACGGGACATTGAAGCCTACATTCACTTTTACAATTACGAACGATTACAGGCGAAACTAAACGGCCTCAGTCCAATGGAGTTTAGGACTAAGGCCGTTTAACAGGTTTTATTATTTGTAATGTCTACTTGACGGGGTGCAGTTCAAATACCGGCAGCCTCGTTTTAATGTTTATTAAGTTATATTTGATTGAGAAAACAGTTCTAATCCCAATAGTTAAAGATTATCTCACCTACTGTCTTAGGCATCCAATAAAAAATTTGTTTTAGTTCAAGTTCATTTAGTGTGTTCTCATTTTTCAGCTTATTCTTATGCCCATCTAGCAGCACTTCTTCACTAAGTTCTCTTAAGTGTAAAAAGCGATATTCTTTACTATAAGCTTGAATTCCATTGATGAGAGTTTGATTCTCTATAAATATAACATTCATATATTCAACTCTTGAAGCGATAGCTATTAAAGGGTAATTATTATTTAATAAAATATAAATTTCTTCTCCGTTAAATTGTAAATCCGCACAGTAAAAATTGGTTTCCTGCAGATCGGAAACAGTGACTAGCTTTCCACCAACCTGATTTGCTAAAGCGTAGCATAGATTTTTAAACTGGCTAATGTCTACCAATGATTTAACGATATCAGTGTTATTAAATCCAGAAATTCCATCGCGAAGCAACATAATAAAACACCTCATTTTGACGTCAAAGCTAACAAACCTGTCACTACCTTAAGAAATCCACAAATAAAGACGACATACATCAGTCGGTTTTGAGAGTCGTCCCTCTTCAATTCAAATATGACATATATTCGAAAGCAGTTGTGCCATATACACTTTTAAAATGTTTATTTAAATGGGTTAAATCCACAAAACCGCATGCAGCCACTGCAGAGTAAATATCTCTATTTTTTTCGATCAACTGTTTAGCAAGTTCGATTTTGCAGTTAAGAAAGTATTGATACGGTGAAATTCCAGTATTCTCCTTGAAAAAGCGAATAAACTTAAACTTTGATAAATGAAGTTCGTTACAAATCTCATCAAGTTTCAATACCTGTTCCAGATTGGCATGAAGCATATCCTTTGCTTTGTGAATTAGTGCGGTATCCTTTTTGTTATCCGTCGAAAACTTCGTTTGGACGAGACTATCGGTGAGGGATACGAATAATTCACTACAAACGGCCTCGTCTTTTCCGCTTAATATTGCATAGGAAAGGTTTAATATCCCTTGTTTTAGTCGATCATCATACACAACAGGTTTAGGAAAACGTACGATATCCTTTTTCTCAATAACCTCCAAAAACAATTGCGGATCAATATAGATCATAACATAATCCAGACCTGTCTTATCCTGCGCCATTCCATCATGAGCCTGTTCCGGATTAAAAAACATAACACCATTCTGGTGGGATAATTGTAAAGTGCCATCCAAATTATATTTTTGGATTCCACGTAAAGTTACACCCATGGCATACTCTTGGTGGGCGTGCTTTTTATACGTAAAATCAGTCATATTCGCTGACAGCACCGTAATACCCGCTGATTTTCGATAAATAAATTTGTTCATTCCATTCACCTCTTCATCACTTGCCTACATCCAGATCATGATTGCAGCGTAAGCGAGAGATAACGCCATCAATACATTAAATGTTTTATTATACTTTTGTAAAAGCGCTTTGAAGATCGAACCAAAGAGAACCCATGTCATAAATGCCAAAAAACCAATTAACGTGATAGCTAAAATACTTAATGTGACTGCAGAACTTGTGCTATAGCTAGGCATAATGAAGGTTGGAATCACAGTCAATGTAAATAATACTACCTTTGGATTTAAAAACTGCATAAGAAATCCTGACAAGAAAGTAGCCGTTTGGTTTAATGCTCCGTTTGATGCATCCATTTTGTAAATTTGATAAACAAGATAAAACATATAACCACTTCCAATGATCTGCATCACAATGATTATTTTCGGTATAATCGTTATAAGAATCGTGTTCAGCAAAGCAGAAATTACAAGTAAGGAGGCAAAACCAATTGTTGCTCCAAACGAATATTTCATTGCCTTTTTTACACCGAAATTATGCACAGTGGATAATATGACGATATTGGTAGGTCCAGGTGTAAACGTAGCAATCGTACAGTAAATCAAAAAAGATGTAAAATCCATGAGAATACTCCTTTCAAGCTCTTCTCATAGCCTACATCTTAAAATGAAATTCCTATAGTATATTATTGCAGAACTAACGTTTATTTCGCTATGGTTCTATGTGGCAAATCTGAAATCGGTATCCGTTTGAAGCTTCGTCACTGAAGAAAACCGTTTTAGGTTCTGAATAGTTAAATCGATAAATTCTTGGTTAAAATGAAACTCTCCCGCTAGAGTCGAATTTATATGCCCACTGGAATCGTATCTTGAAGTTGATAATGAATATGAAACCAAAAAGTCTCCTTTGTGATTGATTCGCTCAAATGACATTGTAAATTCATTCGGAGACATTGATTGTAAACTGCATTTTTTTGAAACTCTCCCACTCTCAACTTGATTAATAAATTGCATCAGCTCGTCTATTGAAAACCATACTTCTGCATTATAACCTGAAAATTTGTTATCAATCACATCAATGGTACAGGATAGACTAGGGAGGCGGTTATGTATATACTCTTCAAGTGTAAAATTAATGTATGATTTTTTGTCGTCAGAATATATCCTAAAGTCATAATCTGTTATAGGTTCTAACATCAATTATCCTCCTAACATGACTTACGATTTGAAGATGGAGTCGATACTCTCTCTAACGTAATCTAATATCCAGTGATTATAGTTTAAGTAAAGTTCCTGGAGAGGTGCCGTTGTGTTTGAAACTATATCTAAACCTCTGCTGTCATATAAATAAAAAATCGTATTACGAGTTGTATTCACGAAAAATATTCTATGATACGCGAAGAGAAACATTGCAGGTTTAATATCTGATGTTTTGCAACTCAGCACATAACGGAACGATATCCATTCATCATCCTCTTCATCAGATACCGTAAAGCTGTTACAAATAAGTTTTTTTAAAGTTTCCTTGCTTTTAACGCCTTTTTTTAAAAATTTTATCTTGTAAGGCTTACTCTTCCTTCTAAAGCTAAGAAATAAAACAATAAATATTTCATCACTTTCACTGTGCGTTTCTTTAAATAGTTGAGTAGTACGATAGAGAACTTGTTCTCTGTATTTTTCATCAGAAACCAAAGGATCCGGGTCACCGATCTCAAATCGAATGCCTACATCCGCGTTATAAAATAGAGGGGATTCCAATTTGAGTCCTAGAAACTTATCATTGAGAAAACGATCAAGTAATGCTGTCACTCATTCTCCCCCTTTCCACGAAAAGAACTATAGTATTTGACTTCTTAGGTTCCAAGACTCTTCTGCCAAATCAAGCAGTGCCTGAGTGACTAACAACAGATGACTTGATTTTTCTTTTTGCTTTGTTTTATCGTCTACTTCTAAGTTACTAAGCATCTTATCAATAACCATGATAAACCTAAGCGATGCGCTCGCAGTAAAACCGAAACGGGCAAGCGTGAAATCCCCGTCCCATCCCTCATCCCTGAGTCCTTGCATATAGTTTAGAAATAATTCTTCCTTATACTCTGCTACCTTGTTAACTGGAACTTTCTTTTTTAATAACGCATATCCAAACATTCGACCAAGCTCTTCCCCTACACCTGAAATACTTGCAAACTGCCAATCAATCGCTATTAATGAATCATTTCCATTCAGTTGCTCTATAAAAATGTTATCCCAGTGTACGTCTTGATGGGCAAATACACGAGGCAGTAATTCTAATGTCTCCAGCAAGCTGTTTACTCGGTCTCTATTGATACGATAAAGCTCCCACATAGAGCTCTTACCATTAAAATCAATCAAGTAAGAATCCCAAATAACTTTTTGCTCCTCAATGGGTTTAGCATAAGCAGCACACACCTCCACCCAAGAACACATCCAATTGTGGCATAAAAAAGATTCAGTTGGGAGAGGTGTCCCTGTTATGTATGCGCCATTGTATTTTCCAAGTAAGTAGGATATTTTACACATGTGCTTGAATGACCATTCGCTTTGGACATTTTCAATAGCTATATCCTCGAGCCATATCGAGACATTTTCATCCGGATGCTCTTCTACTGTATAGCATAAGGGAGCCCTTATACCAAGTGGCAATTGATTCAGAATCACTGAACGATAAACCAGAGCTTCGCGTTTCCAGTAGTAGTAGTGATTGACTTGATTACGCATAGGATCAGGTTTTAATATCTTGAGTATCATTGTATAATTTTGCTTTCTATCATTGTCCAGAGCTATACAAGATATCCTATAAACCGAACTTTCTTCCTTGTTTTTTCCAAGAGGATTGCAATTCCACGATAATAACTGTAAATTTTGAGAAGCTACAACTCGCCGTAATAGTGACTGTAAGTAATCAGGGTCAATTTTAATATCTTTTTCCGTTTTTGCGGTTATCATTATGAACAGACCTCTGTTTCTTCAAAATATATACATTTAAAATACGTGAAACGGTCCACGATTCTTTCCTGACAATTGCGTTAACTTCCAGCTTACTTAATGAAAAAGGAAGCAGTCGCCATAGCAAACTGCTCCTTATTTGTCCAACTATCTTACCTTGTTAGCATAATACCTTTTTTATAATGACTTCAGTAGTTCTTTTAAATCATCCGTCTTATTGCTTGTCAAAATTGGAATATATTCAGTTATTTTTTCAACATCCCAGTTCCACCACTTCAAAGTATTGAGAATATCAATAGTCTCCTCGTCAAATCTATAACGGATTAATTTTGCTGGGTTACCTCCAACAATGGAATAAGACAGAACATCTTTAGTTACAACTGCGTTAGTTGCGATTATCGCACCATCACCAATATGAATCCCCGGCATAATTGTAGCATTATAGCCTATCCAAACATCGTTCCCTATAACTGTATCCCCTTTGAAACCACCACTTAGATTCTTTAGGCCGGCTTCCCACTCTCCTCCAAATGCCCCAAAAGGAAAGGTTGTAAACGAGTTTGTATTATGATTCCCACCATTCATAATAAATTTGACGTTTGATGCTATAGCGCAAAATTTTCCGATTTTCAGCTTATCACCGATAAAATCAAAATGATAAAGAACGTTTTTCTCAAAGCCTAACGGATCATTATTATCGTCATAATAGGTGTAATCTCCAACTTCAATATTTGGATTAACCACTATATTTTTAAGAAAACATAAGCTTCTGATATCCTTCATTGGGAAAACACTTTTTATATCTGGACCTATCAATTAGCGACACTCCTAAAATATATTTTTTAACTTCACCAACAATATTCTCTTTTTTATTAACATTTTATTTTTCATTTGATCCTTCAGTTAGTTTAATRGCCACAGCGGTTACTAATCAATAAAATACCAAAAAAAGAAAAAAGTTGGCTTATGTCTACTTTCTAAGTATTTCCTTACCTATCTGGTTTCGGATTTATTTCTAACCTTTTAAGCTTTCTGCCGCTTTATATCCTGTCTTGGAGGAAAGCCAAACATTCGCGAATACTCTCGACTGAATTGCGAGGGGCTTTCATAGCCTACTCGAAATGCGACATCAGTGGCATCTGTTAACTCGTTTAAAAGCAGGCGACGAGCTTCCTGCAGTCTCAGCTGTTTTTGGAACTGAATTGGGCTCATAGCCGTTACTTCTTTAAAATGCCTATGAAACGAGGAGACACTCATATTCGCTATTTCGGCAAGCTCTTCAATCCGGAAACTGCGATCATAATGATTCATGATCTGCTCAATAACCTCTCTAATTTGGTGGATTGAGCTGCCCTCCATTACAATTTGTTTTAAAACATTTCCATTCTCACCTTCCAGCACCCTATACAGAATCTCCTTCGTAATTAATGGAGCAAGAACCGGAATATCTTTAGGATTATCTAACATACGAGCTAACCTGAGGACCGCATCCAACAAAGTCGATTCCATCTGGCTGACAAACATTGCCCGCTTTGGATCAACTTTCGAGTTCACTTGATTTTCAGACTCATGTAGAACCTCTAAGATTTGGCTTGGTGTAAATTCAAGTTTAAAACCCAGATACGGCGCGTCGGGAGACGCTTCAGTAACTTGGGCTGTGACCGGCAAGTGAACAGTTGCAACAAGATACTCAGCAGGACTGTATCTATAGCACTCCTCCGCCAGCCATACTTCCTTCGCACCTTGGACAACTATACATAAGGAAGGTTTGTATACTCCATGCCTGGGTACATTAACATTTGAGATATGGATGAAAAATAAGGATGGAATAGCGGTAGGATGCACACCGTCTTTTCCAGAATAACGCTTAATGATTTCGGCGAGTTCATTCTGCTGTTTCATAATTATCTCAGACATTGGCCCCTCCAACGACGTTATTTTTATAGTTCAATTATAGACCATATGCATTTGTTACATAAGCGGTAGTGAGAGGATTAGGCAAACATTTGATACGAATGGGATAACTGTCTCTTTTTAATCCAGTGCATAATAAGGTTGTAATCGGTAAATATACAACGAATCATTTGATAAGGAATTTGCTAATTTTTAGCTCCCTGCACTTACACACTAAATAATGGAGGTCTTACCGTGCAAAAAGTAATTCTAAACAATGGTGTTGAAATGCCTACTCTCGGTTTTGGTGTTTTTCAGATTCCAGATGCAAATGAATGTGAAGAAAGCGTTCATGAAGCTATTAAAGCAGGTTATCGCCTGATTGATACGGCTGCCTCTTATTTAAATGAGGAAGCGGTGGGTAGAGCAATAAAACGGAGTGGCATAACAAGAGAAGAGTTATTTATCACTACAAAGCTTTGGGTACAGGATACAGGTTATGAGCGCACAAAGAGGGCATTTGAACGATCACTAACAAGATTGCAGCTTGATTATCTGGATTTGTATTTAATTCATCAGCCCTTTGGCGATGTGCATGGCTCTTGGCGCGCTATGGAGGAGCTCTATCGTGAAGGAAAGGTCCGTGCAATTGGCGTAAGTAACTTTCATGAGGATCGGCTAATAGATTTGATTATTCATAATGAAGTTGTTCCTGCCGTAAACCAAGTGGAAACACACCCTTTCAACCAGCAAATCGAAAATGCAGCCTTCATGAAAGAGAACAATGTTCAGATCGAGTCTTGGGCGCCATTTGCTGAAGGGAAAAATAACTTGTTTCAAAATGAATTATTGGTAGCTATAGCCAAAAAGCATAATAAATCCGTTGCTCAGGTTGTTTTGCGTTGGCTAACACAAAGAGAAGTCGTTGTCATTCCAAAGTCGGCTCGTAAAGAAAGAATTGTCGAAAACTTCAATATCTTTGATTTCGAATTGGACCCTAAAGATATGAAGTCAATTGCTGCATTAGATACGAAACAGAGCCAGTTCTTTTCACATCGGGATCCTGAAATGGTGAAATGGATCGGCACCAGGAAACTTGATATCTAGCTATCCTGGGTGGGAAGAAGGAGGATTAAAGATTGCACGCACGATTAAAGAAATTGTTCGAAATTAAAGGATACCGTTTATTAGTCATCTGCATGCTGATGATCGGAATCGGAATATCGATTACAACTCCTTATCTAGCTCTGTATTTCACAGAAGATTTAGGGATGACTACCGGGGCATTCGGCGTGTTCATGGCAGTAAGTTCGTTAAGCGGTATCTTGGTGAACACGCTCATTGCCAAACGTCCGATGCGGTCTAGACCGAAAATGGATATTGATTGCAGCAATGCTTTCGTCTGCTTTGGTGTATGCTGCGTATTTGACATTCGATAACTTCTTTATTCTGCTGATTTTGGTCAGTATATTGAGTGGATTTGGTGCTGCCTCCATACCGCAAATTTATGCTTATGCACAGGAATCTGCCAATGAAAGCAAATCCGACGACAAAACGTTAGCGATGTCTGCATTACGTTCTCTGATCTCTCTAGGCTTTCTAATCGGACCATTGGCAGGGACTCTCCTTTTGGCGGCGATTGGGTATAGCGGTCTCTTTCTGGTGACATCCGCCATCTATCTTACGACAGCATCTCTTATATTCCTGTTTCTTTCAAGCCGGAAAGCAAATCCAAAAAAAATGGGTTGAGCAACACAGTAGGTACCTCTTTGCTCATTAACAGGCAGATCAGGCTGCCGTTTATCGCTTTTATTTTTCTGTTCACGGTTAACGCGATGAATTTAATCAATACGCCGCTCTTTATTGTGAACGAGCTTCAAGGCACGCATACGGATGTTGGATTAGTGGTCGGTATTTGTGCCGGCCTTGAAATTCCCATTATGCTGATCTTAGGTGCGTATGGTAGAAAGATATCAAATCATACTCTTTTAATGTTTGGCAGCATTATTGCTATTTTCTATTTCGTCACCTTAGGTGTTTCGAACGATCCGATTCAACTGATTATAGCGCAGCTTATGCAGGCAACGTTTGTGGCAATCGTGATGGGCAATGGACTTAGCTATTTCACGAATATGATGCCTGATTCACCGGGAGTAGCTACAACGCTATATACCAACGCCTCCACTATTGGTAGGCTGGCAGGAACGCTCGGCAGTGGTATCATTGCCCAGTTTACAGGATTTCGATCGGTGTATTGGATTTGTCTGGTGATTGTGATTTTATCATTAGTCTTGTTATGGCGAACAAAATCAGAAGTAGGAGAAGAAATTCGATTATCCATTTGAGACCTATAGCTTGTACTGTTTTGACGTCGGTCCTTATAACTCATAACGCTGCTCAATTGAACTAGCTTGCCTGTTAATTAAATAAAATGAGCGGGCCACCGCAGCGCCTGCTCATTGTAATTCTTACTCATGTACAAATCATTTAAAAGAAAATCTAGGACGAAAAACAAAGTCTCTGTTAAACGGCAGTTAAAGTTATTTTTTAATTTTCTCTGATTCGAAGTCGTCTACGATTATATTAATAATTTTATATGATTCGTCTGCAATAGCTTTGTTAGTATTTTTATTACCATTGTAGGTTATTAACGCCTTCCATAACGCCCATCCTCTTGCTCGGTTCCAAGTTCCTTCATCCATATTTAATACACTTTTGAATATCTTTCTACTCTCTTCATCAAAAAATGTCCAAGCCATTGCAGCATCACAAGCGGGATCACCAACTCCCAATATACCGAAATCAATGACTGCATAAAGTTTTCCGTCTTGAATGAGTATATTTCCTGGTGCAATATCACCATGGACCCAAACCGGCTCCATTTCCCATTTAGAATCAAGGGCCGATTCCCAAATTTCTTTTAATACCTGTTCATTAAAAACATCTTTATTATTCTCAATTGCATATCTTGACTCTCCATCGTATACAGCTATAGATCCGCCTCTATAGAAATTATGCTCCCCAGCTAACGGACCTTCACTAGCATCAATGGATTGTAATTCAATTAAAAAAGAACCCAAGTCTATTGCCAATTGGTTAAGATCATTTAAATTTTCCTGAGACAATGTCTCTCCTTCCAACCATTTGTTGATTGACCATGGCCAAGGATATTCTTCACTAGGATTCCCCTTAGCTATTGGCATGGAAATGGGTAAAGAAAGTTTTTTTGATAACAATGGCAGCCACTTTTGCTCTTTCTCCACTTGAGGTGCATAGGATACTGCACTTGGCAATCTTATACTCATATGTTCACCTAAATGAAAAGTTCTATTATCATTCCCACTAAATTTTACAGGTCTGATTTCTAACTCAGACCATTCTGGGAATTGTTCATTTATTAATTTTACAACAACATCAACATTTATATTTTTCATTAATTACCTCTCTAACATTTCAAATTTTTTAGGAGTTTAAATTTTATTTTTAAATAAGCGCACTAACATGTTTATCAATCTCTATTCTTCCGTTAGCTTAACCAGGCTATGTATTTTGATGGTCCTTGTGAAGAAAATTTACATACTCATCCTTCGTTAAACCGAACAAGATGGAATCATGATATTTTCCGTTTATGTAAAACACTTGACGCCTGATTCCTTCTTGAACACACCCTACTTTTCTAAGCATACTAGCCGATGGCTCATTTCCTTCAAGAACATAATCATTGAATTTATTTAGTCTACGCTCGAAGAAAGCATATCTTAGGAGCATGTGTACTGCCCTGGTTCCATATCCTTTACCTCGGTAGGGTTTATCAATCACGATGCCTATGCTGAATGTTCCATTCCTCTCGTCAATGCTATTTAAATTAATACCGCCTACACTTACACCATTCAGGTCTTCAATGGTAAACATAATTCTACTGTTCGTTGATGAAAAGTCCGTATTTTCCTCAACAAATCTTTTTGCTTCAGAAATTGTAGGCGGCAATTCTATTGTACATTCTAACAATCGACGCGCAGGAGTGTCATATCCACTTACATAACAGCTTTCCCAATCTTCTAGTGAAATTCCCCGCAATCGTATAGCTTCGTCTTGCCAAAAGTAAGTGCTGTAGTCTATTTCTTGCACAGATACACCTCCACATAATGATTAATTGTTATAATTATAACTAGTAAATTCAATGCGTAGTTAGTAATTTTCGGTTATAACTATTTTGCCCGTTAGCTTAATAAAAAAAAACAGGCCACCGCAGTGCCTGCTCATTCTTCTATGCTATTCAATCACCATATCTGTTAGATTAACGACCTAATTATACAAACAGCTATTCTTCTCGTTTTACTTTTTTTCGTCGAGAAAGTGATATTCCCCCAAAGCCACTGATGACAGCAATGTAAAAACCTATATCATACCACCAGCCAGAGTTGTAAATTTCATATACTCTAATATCGTGATTGAAAATGCCAATAATAATTGAAATAGGAGCAACCCAGCCATGCCATATCCCCCAGAAAAAACCTGCAGGATTTTGAGCATTATTCACGCCATCTCCAGGTACACAACCCGTTAATGAAAGAACAGTAAAAGTCATTAGTACCATTATTAATAAATACCTTTTTTTCATATCTCGTCACCGTCCAATAACAAGTTTAACGAAGCAAGTTTGTAGAATATAAAATTTCCTTTCTATACTATGGAGACTAATCTCAAAATATTCTACAATTTCTTTTCCCTATATTGATCATGCTGCCAACCTTTAAATATCTGAGATGTCCTCGCTTTCAAAGCGCTCCGTACGTCAATGGGTTCTCGCCACGCTACATGCTATACCAATACATCGGATGCTCTGCGATTTGATCAAATCCAAGTTTATTGGCAAGAGATATCGATGCTTGATTATCTGAATGACAACTCCAGTTTGGTAGTAGTCTTTTACTCCGACATTCATTGATAAACTCGATACCAACTTTTGTCGCGAGCCCTCTACATTTATGTTCCTCAATTGTAATAATATCAATCTCAGCAAAACCTCTGCCAACGTAAGGAGATGAACAAACGCTTATGATTTTATTCTCTTTTGTAATAAAATGTCCGATGCCGCGCTCATTAAAATGCTCGTTGGAATCCCACACTAGCTTATAGTATGTGTAGAAATCCTCGCGATATCTATTCGAGATATCATCGTTTAGCGCTTCATATTGCAGTCCTTCATCGATGTTTATATGTATGTCTTTACTATTTTCAATAAACTTTTGATCATTAAATCGGAAATAAGTACGTTTTATTTTATTTGCATGTTCTAGTTGATATTTCTGGAAAGCTCTTTCCCATTCGTCTGTGAACATCGCCAGTGCATAGAACCCAATGTGGTTGTCCTTATGATTTAGAAAGTTCGCTACAGCATCATTAAATCTGCAATCTGAGGCATTACCAACTAAACAATAAAATCCACCGCAACTTGTAAGAAAAGCAGCAGACGGATATAATCTACTGTTTACAAATATCCTTCCATTTTGCACATGTTCAATTACAGAAAAGGCAAAGACTGCTTTGTTTTGGATTTTTGAAAACATCGGTAATACTTTAGTAAATTCGTTCCTACTCAACTCGAGCATAACCCACCTCATTAAATATGCTTTCATTATTTTTCGATCATAGATTCAGTTACCATTAATTTTTTGATCTACCCATTAGATTAATAAAATTAGCAGGCCATTGAAGCGCCTGATCATCCATTTATGTTATTTAACTAATGTTTCCTGTTAGTTAAACAAATTTTAGGGAGCTAGTCCTTATTTCTTAGCTTATTAAAATGATTTATTGTAGATTTCATATCATCTTCATTATTCAAATCAACTAGTTTACGAAGTTTCATGCTCCAGCAATTCAAATTCAAGGAAGCGCATAACAACCTACATATTCGTAATGCTTCTGTTACACTACCCTCTCCATTATAAACATTAGTTCTGACAGATATCTCTTCAGCCTTTTCTGATTCGGTTCCTGTATTTAGTTCGATCTCAACTTTGTATATCCCATCATCATAGAGAAAATAACACGCATCATTAAATGAATTCCAAGATTTCAAAGTTGGTTCATTCTTTATATAAGCTGAGTTTTTGAGTAATTCTACTGTTTGAACAAAGTCGAAATTATTCTGCCCAACAAACTCCATCCCATCTTCAGTAACGGTTGGTTCATTTCCAAATGGAAATAGAATAAACTGATAATCTCCGATAGCCACAGTAATCGCCTCCAAATATGGAAAGTGAACAATTTACAATTGTTGATCGTTCAATCAAGCTAACGAAAAACATCGATTAGCTTATTCAAAACGATGTATTCCAACACAACTATTCCTATGCAAAAAAGTATAAAAAACTGAAGTCTCGCTGTGTTAATTCTATCCTTCCAGTATTCCCCTCTAAAAAATGAGATTATGTTAGGAGTGAACGTATGCCGAATAGATTCGTTATAATCATTTTCATCCACAAAGAAAATACGGAACAGAAATTTATATATTGGAATATTTAAAAGAAATAAAACAATAATCATAACCAGTTCAAAAGTCAAATTGTTTTCCTCCAAATATATCTTTACCTTATTTTACAATATATGATTTTGTTCATGCATAACAGACTGATCCATCATATGGATCAAGGAACTAGCTGCCGATGTGGGAGTATAGTGATACGTATTAAATTTCCTTCCATTATAACGTCTTATTTAAAAAGTTTGTGATCATTGCATTAAGGTGCTCTCAAAGTAAATTAATCTATCAAAATTGGACTAATAAATAATCATCACTCGTAGGATTTTCCGGCAGAGAGAATAATTGCGAAAGTACGCCAATCTGGCTCAAGATTAGTCCCTGAATCTTCAAGCCACGCCTTCATCCCTTCTAAAAATGATTCCAAATTCGGATTTTCCCAATCATTTTTATTTGTATCCAAATCGCTCATTAAAGAAGCTACAAAATGAAGCATATCCTCTTTTGTTTTTACCTCATAAGGGTTTAAGCTCATTGTACTGAATCACCTCAGGAAAAATTGTTAGTTTTATTTTTTTGTTACCCAATTTTAACACATATTGGAACCATACTGCCCGACAGTAAAAAACAAGAATAAGCAAAAAAACTTCCCCGCAGTACCCTGCAGAGAAGTTCTCTCTAATAAAATATCTTCTCATTCCGTTATAGTTGCTGCTTTGTAACATCTCAAATTATTGATTTTTAAAATATTGCACATGCTCAGACACCCACTGGGCAAAGGTGCGTGCTGGGCGGCCAGTGACCTGTTCGACGGTAGGAACCACTGTATACGCAGATTTAGGAGGGTTGGCATGCCAGCCTATTACAAAGTTAATAACATCCTCTTGAGCTCCCATATTCCGCATGCGTTCGCGCGCTTGCTCTTCGGTGAGCACGACGAATTGGATATCCTTCCCGATTGCAGTACTGATCGTGCGAACCTTTTCTGGTATCGTTAACACTTCAGGTCCAGTCAACGTATAGATTTTACCTGCATGACCGGTATTGGTCAGTGCGGTTGCAGCGACACTAGCGATGTCGGCCGGGTGAATCATCGCATCCAAAGAATCAGCAAACGGCTCCTTCACAATGCCTTCCGAGCGAATGGACTCTGCCCAGATAAGTGTATTGGACATAAACTCTGGAGGCGGCTGGAGAAAGGTCCACTCCAAGCCGCTCGCTTCCACGGCCTGCTCCACGGGTCCGTTCACACCGCTCCACAATACTGTGACTCGTTCTACTCCAGCTTTCTTGGCCAGTTCAACAATTTCGGGTCCAGTCTGCAGCGGGCCAAAACCTTCACTGTTAAAAGTGATTAAGTGCATGCTTGTAACGCCCTTCAGCACGGGCACAAGAGACTCTGGAGAAGCAAGATCGCCATATACGACCTCAACCTCTTTGGGGAAATTTGCTTTTGCCGGGTTACGCGTCAACGCACGCACATTATGACCTGTTCGGACGAGTTCTTCAACGATATAGCGACCCACATTTCCGGTTGCTCCTGTTACTAAAACCGTCATGGCTCAGCCTCCTTGATTTCTTTTATCTTGGTGGTTTTTCATTAAATTGATTTGCTTTTTCAAGCTTAATTCCGCATCTGCTAAAACATTCTGTTGTCGAATAACTTCATCCAGTTTTGTTTCATAGATTTGAAGTAATTCATCACAATACTCATCTTTTTCGCCGAATTCGTCGTTATCGGGATATTGGCAATACATAATATCTTTTATCTGATCCGTTGTAAGTCCTAAATTAAGATAGAGTTGAATCGTATGAATGACTTCGACAATAGAATCATCAAATTCGCGATAATTATTGTCGAGACGAGAAGCGGTTATCAACCCTTTTTTCTCGTAATGTCTTAAGGATCGAATACTAGTGCCGGTCTGTTTCGCTATTTGACTTATTTTCATTTTCATAGCTCAACCTCCTTTCTTTGTATTCTTAGTTCATCATAAAGTATGACACTAGTGTTATAGTCAAGTCCCTTTTAATAAAATGAGCAGGCCACCACAGTGTCTGCTCACATTTTTTATATTTCAACTATTGTATCCCGTTATCTCAACAACCAATATATCCGTAGCCAGCCTTGTTATAAAAATAATTAGAACCCTTCAATACTATTCAGATTGTCTCTCACGTTCCATCGCCTCAAGTACTTCGAGTTTTTGCTCATACTGACGAATTAGGGCTGAATCTGGCCCATTGCGGTGTTTTTCGATGAACGCTTGAAGCGCTTGGCGGTATTGCGAAATGAATTTTGAGTTGCCGGAGTTTGTTGCAAGCTTGGCTTCAGCTTTTATAATCGGTTTCAAATCCTTATTGATTATCCATTTCTTCCCGTATTCTGACTTATCGCTCATGATGAGGAGATTACGTTCGAAACCTGGAACATACTTGGCGACGAAAACTTCATCCTTAGGCGGAATAAGAATGGCATTACGCAGCGGATAAATACTGGCGGACATGGTAGTGAAACTCGCCTCCATATCTTGCCCCTCGGAGGTTTTGAGGACCGCTTCGTACTTCCAAACATATTGATCATTGTAAAGGGAGTTAGTTTCCTCTGCGTAAACAATGATTGCAGTACTTTCCGTTCCAACTGCGTTAAGAAATAATGAGTTTAGATAATGCGTGATAAAAATGTTGAGAATTGCTGCCAGAAGCCCCAAAGACGGCAGTATGAAAAACCATTTTCCATGATTACGCCATATCGATAAGAAGATCCCCATGGCAAAGCTGAAAAATAAGATTATCAACAATGACCAGAACGGGTGATGCGTCAGGAAATACAATACAGCCGAGATTATATACATGTATTTTACTCACCCCTCATGGTTATACTATGCCAGCCCTATTGTTGTATTCTAATGCGTTCTTGTTTGCCATGACCTTGTTCGACTATCAGCGGCTTCTTATCTAAATAATAATCCCACCCATTTGCAATTGCATATTTAATCAATCGTTCGCCGTTCTTAGGCATATGAGGGTTGAAGTGCCATCTTTCCATCTAAAGAATCTCGATAACAATTAGTAATTTAAAAATTCGTTAGATATACTGAACTATCCTGCTCGTTAGCTTAATAACAAGAATGAGCAAAAAAACCTCCCCGCAGCATCCTGCAGAGAGGTTTATTTTCAGTTTGATTGGGTCAAAATTTCGACTTTTTTGGTTCCCTATTGGCTTCGCCATAAATTCGTTCCGCTTTAAAGTAAATTCAGCGCCTTCAGCAAAGCCCATTCACTGGATTTGAAGCCTTCTATTGAAAAATGAGCATCTGGAAACATCGGGGACAAATGATGGTACCCAGGGTATACATGTAATTCCACTAACACACCATCAAAGACCAGTTGTTTTGCAAATAATAAGGCTTCATCGATGAATAAATCAATGCTGCCTATACTTATATAAGTGGGTGGCAAACCGGCTAGTGATTTTGCACGCGCAGGCACGTAATACTCACTAACCTCTTCATGACCGGGTTCATGCCCTAAAACAGATTTCCAGCCAAAATAATTGCTTCCTTTTGTCCAAACAAACTCACCCGCATAGGGATGTTCTGGCGCAAAACTTGTACGGTCATCAAGCATTGGATTACGCAGCCTTAGATGATGAATATCAAATTCCTTTTGGTCACGAATGTAAATGGCTAGACCCGCTGCTAATCCTCCACCTGCGCTGCTGCCGGATATGGCCACTTTTTGAGAATCGATCGCTAATTCCTTAGCATGCTCAATACACCATTTAAGGCCCGAATAACAATCCTGTAGCTGACTAGGCTGAGCATGCTCTGGTGCCAAGCGATAATAGACAGATACACAGCAAAAACCATGCTGGGAAGCAAGCGAAGCATTAGCTGTACGATCACCAATCGGACTTCCCATAACCATACCGCCGCCGTGAATAGAATAAAATAATGGCAACTTCTTGTGCTTTGGCTGGATTGGTTTAATGATCTCTATGCGAATATCTGGGCCTCCAAAATAACTTGGTACTGTTTTTTCTTCAAAAGTAACTGGGAACAACTGCGTAACATCTATTTGCGGCAGCATTTTTGCTTGATTTGTGCGCGATTCTATTAACATTGATTCAGAAAGATCAGTTGTTGGAAATAAATCAACAGCGCTGATAATTTCTTGATCAACTAAATGTCTGCTTCTGTTTTTTTGCTCACTCATGATTTTTAATTTCCTCGCTTTCTATTTATACACATCATTCATTATGATGTGCTGCTCATCGTTTTATGCACAAATCAGAGCCCTTTCTAACTTTCTTTCGTCAGCTAATTTCCAACTATCATGTACACTCTCACATGCTAAACCTATTTTAAATAATGTAGACAGCTATTCATATGTCAACAATGGCTTAGATTCATTGTTAACACAAAAAAGGCACTGATGAGAAATTCTCACCAGTGCCCGTTATTCTTTATTCATTATGTGAATACACAATTCTCTTAATCGTATCTATGGAGAGGAAATATTCCTTCGAAAGCTGCTCGATACTACTCTTACTCATAAAAGCATTTCTAATAGCGGCATTTCGCTGATCCAGTAATTGTCTACCACCGCTCAAGCTTCCCCAGTTTTTATATTCCTTTTCTTGCTTAGGAATGTAAAGAGCCTCTCCTTGAACATACTTTTGAATTTCCATAATTAGCTCTTCTGGCAATATCTTTGTTGCATTAATATATTTCAACTTCGCCCGCTCCTTATTTTGACAATTAAAAATAAGGTACAAAGCCAAAATATTAGAAAAGCTTATTCAGCGCTATAAAATGTTTCGCCCCACGCAAAGTAACGCTTTTCCAATAACAGGCTTTGCATGAGTGGAAGAAGTACCAGATAATCTTAAGAGATTTTCCATCAGTAAGCACCCCCTTTTCCTAACAAGTATAACATAACTTCAAATGGAGAAGATTCGCATAGAGAAAACGTGAACTAAGCCTTTAACCATACGATAAATCGGCTTGTATTAATTTGATATTGATGTGTGCTTGGAAATAGAAGTAATTATTTTATCCCAGTCATCATAATGAAGTTCATGTCCAGTACCCTCCAATGTCAGCAAAACCGCATCCGGAATTTCATTAGCAAGATTTTCTCCATGTTTATAAGGGATAATGGGATCTTCAGTACCGTGTACAATCAGAGTAGGTGCAATGATTTCACTCGTCCTAACCAGATAGGATTCCCCACCTGCCAATAAGGCGTGATTACCCATACTGGCGATATTGTTGCTTCTAACAAATTCTTTTTCCGCCAATGCGCCAATGCTCTTCTCATCAAAAACATGCTTTGAACCGACCAGAATCTTTGATCTATTAATGGCAAATTCGACTACCGATTGTTTGTTCGTCCAATCTACAGCCCCCATATTCGAGAAAAACTCCATAACCCTTTCCTCCATCGGAGGGAGATGCGGAGCAAAATTGGACGTTGAAACGAGGGTAATGGTTTTAACCCTCTCCGGATGCCGCAGAGCGATCATTTGAGTCAACATACCGCCCATGGACATGCCTATGATATGAGCTTGCTCAATCTTATAAGCATCCAATACTCTTATTGCATCATCTGCCATATCTTCAAAAGTATAACCCGGTTGACCAGGCTCATAAGTTGTTGAACGTCCAACATCTCGGTTATCATAACGAATGATAAAACGTCCTGCATCTGCCAAACGCTGACAAAATTCTTCTTCCCACCAAATCAAGGAGGATTGAGCCCCCATAATTAGCAAGATGGCCGAATGATCTGGATTTCCGAAACTGTCTGCACATATATTAATCCCATCTACTTTTATTAGTTGTTCGTTCATATGGAACCCTCCAATATTTCTTACAAAATAAAAAAACACAGGCCATAGGCCTGTGCGCATACTGTAATCGAAAAAGAATTTGAGAATGAACACAGTATTATGATTACCCTATGGAAGACTATCAGTCCAATCATCGGGTAGATCATAAAAGGTTCAATCCATTTCCTTTGTATCTAGTTTATATGGCATAAAGGTAGGGTTCCCCCTCTCCCCAATGATATAAAACTAAACTAGGTTACCGTGAAGGCAAACTAATCTTCGATTACGATGCACACAAAATAGTCTTAAACCACAAACCAATTCATTGTGCAAAAAGTATCGAAGAATTAGATCAACACACGTAACCCCTCCGTTCGTATAAGTTAAATTTATGCTAACATATGGCAAAGTCATATGTCAAATACTAGGCGGTTTCCTTTGTGTTAACCTTTATCCTAGTTTCAAAAAGCTATGTTGCCTCTTCCCTTATGTTTTTTGAAATTTTCGCAAATTGATTTACATACCCTGCCAGATAAATAGCGCAGCGCCAACAATTTGACGTTTTTTCTACGCTCAGCATTATTGGGCATATGCTTAAAATAGATCGGTTTCTCAAAACGCTAATCATATGGTCAGCCTGTTTTTTGAATCTTTCCTTTAAGTAACCTAAATACTTTTATTGTTTTTTCAGAGAAACCTTGAAAGAAATCACTTAGATATTTTTGGACAAGGAACCGTACCAAACTAAAGAATAAAGAAATAACTATTATAAACACAAATAGTTTTATTCCTGTTTCTATATATACCATTTAGATAACGCCCTCCTATTCAATTATCATTATATACTAATACATCGATTGAACTGGAACATGTCGATAACAACCGCTATCCGGACATTTAGCTGAAAAGGCTATCGCTTATAGCGGTAGCCCTTTGTGAATGAATTCTTATTATCCGATAGTTTAGAGAATTATTTTCTTTTTATTAATTTATGAATACTCGAAGGCTTTAAACCAGCTTGAATAAGCAATTTAATATTGAAACCCGACTTCCCATAGCTTAAACGATACCAATAGTAATTTATGTATTCTATCACGGAAAAAACATAAATCAACATACCAAAAAATAAGTCTCTTTTATTCTGTGCAAGCATTAACAACAAAATAACAATTATCACAGCCAAAAGAAAATTAATTCTTCTAAGCATGATTAGGATTTTCCGCATTAACAATGATTTCTCTTTACCTAATGATTGAGATCTAAATACCCAATACAGCACACCTTGAATTAATTGCAACACAAGAAATGAAAACGCAAGCAAGCTTGCGAATCCTAAATCTAGATACAGTTTAAATACAACAAAAAAAGAAATAGCCGCTACTAACTCACCAAAAGCTAGATTCAACAGGTGTTTTCTTAGTTTTCTCATAAAACTCCTTATAAAGATCACAAACACCAACTGTTTTAGATCAATTAATGTATTCATTTTACAACAGTATCTTGTTAACGATGAGCTACCACGCGGCAGCCCCTTCGGTGTTCAACTAACGTCCCCCATCCCTTAGTCATATTCGTTCAGGTAAAGTCCAGGTTGTTATTATTTCTTAACCTAATCACTTTCTCTTTGTATTTTTTTAACTTGGCTTCGAAACCGCTTCTATTTTGTTCAAAATCCTTTGTCCATTTATACATCATCTTCAACATCAGGATGTCTGGCTTATAATGACACTTTTCAATACCAAGATTTTGCTTAAGAAATCTCTTTAGGATTCTTATCCTTCGCGTCCACAATGGAGTATCAAGAAATATGATTGTATCGGCCATTTCATACAAACATTGATAGGACTCTCTATCTGTTCCTTCAAATATCCATGTACCGTGTATATCTATTTCCTTTATAACCTCAATTTGTTCTTCTGCTGAACGTTTATATCGTCCCATGGGTGTTTGATGATGGACTATGGAGTCAAGTTCATAACAAGGTACACTAACTTTCTGCGATAAGCGTTTAGCCAATGTCGTCTTACCACTAGCTACAACTCCAATAATGAAGATCTTTTTCATTCCTATTCTAGCTCCCTGCAACGAGCATATTTGATTTAAATGACTTCTCTATTGACAACAGGGATTCCTTCTAATGCAATTTTGGCAAGATATCGGATCACGGTTATAGAACGAATACTCATTAGCGTAACCTGCCCGTTAGATTAACAGCTGCCGTGGCTAAACTGCAACCCGAAAGATAGACACTTTAGAAAGAGTGATCATCTTTCGGGTTTTGTCTAGTCAGGGTAATGATCAGAAAGTGCACCTATACCCACCAGTTCAAATTCGAGAGATACCTCATTATGTTGTAAATAATCCATAGTTATTTTATCAAGCATATTTTTAAGTACTTGTTTAAAAAATGCTTTGAAAAACGTTCATACTCGACCTAAGCAGGGGGGAAATCCTGATCAAAGGTCTATTTTATGACAAAGCGACTTCCAGTATAGTTCCATATGTAAGTTAATACTAGGAGGTTTTAACGCATGACAGAAGCCGTTTTGAAGCTTCGCAACGTGACCAAATCGATTGGCGGACGCAAGATCGTCGACAATCTTAGTTTCGATATACCAGCAGGCGAAGTATTCGGATTTCTCGGACCGAACGGTGCCGGCAAGACGACAACAATAAGGATGATTGTTGGCTTGATATCGATGTCGAAGGGCGAGGCCCTAATTAAAGGCGTATCCGTTCGCGAGCACTTCGAGCTTGCTATGACGCATGTAGGAGCGATCGTCGAAAACCCGGAAATGTATAAATTTTTGACCGGTTATCAAAACCTTGTTCATTTTGCCCGTCGGCATAAAGGCATTACGAAGGAACGGATCAATGAGGTCGTTAAGCTTCTCGGACTTCAGAACCGTATTCACGAGAAGGTTAAGCGTTACTCTCTCGGCATGAGGCAGCGGCTTGGCGTTGCCCAAGCGATTCTGCATCGTCCATCGTTGCTCATCCTTGATGAGCCGACAAACGGGCTCGACCCTGCAGGCATTCGAGAACTGCGCGATTATTTGCGCAAGCTGACGAGAGAAGAAGGCATCTCCGTCATCGTCTCTTCCCATCTTCTGTCCGAAATGGAGCTTATGTGCGACCGGGTAGCGATAATACAAGCCGGCAAGCTCATCGATATTCGCTCGTTGCAGGAAACTCGCGATTCGATACAGTCGAAGATCGTTATCGAAGTCGGCGATTTACTTGCCGCTCAGCAGCTGCTATCCGCCATCTTCGATGCAACCCGCATTACGGTGAAAGGCAATCAGCTCGAAATTGCGGCTGACAAAGCTGCCATCCCCGATATTACAAGGCTGCTTGTAAGCTCGGAGATTGACGTGCTCGGCATTCAAGCGGCGCAGAAGTCACTTGAAGAACAGTTCTTGGAAATTACCGGAGGTGAGATGGTTGTCTAGTCTGTCTAATCTAATTCGAAACGAAAATATGAAAATATATCGTCGTCCACGTACATGGCTTATGATCGCCTTCCTCGTTTTAACAATCGCATTAATGAGCGGCATCATGAAGTGGGAATCAAGCAAAAATAATACGATCGACTGGCAAAACAACCTGACCGAACGGAATAGCAACATGCAGCAAGAGCTTCAAGAAAACAAAGAACTCTCGGAAGAGGACAAAACATACTTCACTAACGAAATCAAGCTCAATGAATATTATTTGGAACAAAATACAAATCCTAACGAATTGTCATTGTGGAATTATGTAGATACATCATCATACTTAATTATTTTAGCGACGATTCTAACCGTCATTATCGCTGCCGATATGATTGCGGCCGAATTCACTTGGGGCACGATCAAGCTGCTGCTTGTCGGTCCGGCTTCGCGCACGAAGATTATGATCAGCAAATATATCGCCACGCTTGGGTTCGCGCTTCTGCTGCTCATATTGACATTTGCGTCTGCTTACGCAGCCGGAGGTATTCTCGAAGGCTTCGAAGGAACAAGCCAAGCGAGAATATCGATTACCGATGGCGGAGTTATCCAAGAAAGTTCCTATTTGTTGAATTCGTTGGAGAAATATGCTTTCTCGATCGTATCCATGCTCATGTACGTAACGATGGCTTTCATGATATCGTCCGCGTTCCGCAGCTCCTCGATGGCCATAGCCTTCTCGCTTCTGTTCATGCTGGTCGGCAATACGCTATCGGCGCTTCTCAGCGGCTATAGCTGGGTCAAGTATTTGCTCTTCTCTAACATCGACCTGACGCAATATATGCAAGGTGCGACGCCGCTAAGACCGGAAATGACGTTGACGTTCTCGATTATAATGCTTGTCGCCTACTACATCGTATTCCAATTCTTAGCTTGGTTACTGTTTACGAGACGCGACGTCGCCGCTTAAGGGCAATTCCAATACTAAGAACCTCGGGCACTGCTTGCAATAAGCTGTGTCCGAGGTTCTTTTGTTTTAATCCAACTAACCTGTCCCGTTAGTTAAACGATCTATATCCGATCTTTTAATTTTGGACGTGGATAAAAACTTAGAGTATCATCATTCTTTTGCAAAATTATATCTGGTTACGACCGTTAGTGTAGAAAAGACAACCGATCATTTTGGTCGATTGCCTTTGTTCTTAATTGAACCAACGTTATCCGTTAGCTTAAATCCACTTGAATAAATTAATGCCTCATGATTCATTGCTGAGTAAATAATATTATTTTCTATTCCGACACTTTATTTTCTGCGTTTCCCTGTCAATTCGGCGTCCGGTCGACTACTCTTTTTACCGAACCCACTGTATTGCACTTGAATCCGGTCTTCCGGGCGAATGTCGACAGTATACAGAACGAGCAGAAAGAACCATTCCAGCGGCTTCATCGCCACATAGATCACATCCGCTGCTGTCTTCGTACGAATCTGCCGACTAACCGGATATCCGTATTTGTCGTATAGTCGGCGAATCGTCCGGTGGCAAGCGGGCATGTACTGTTCCAGCACGTTTTCGAACGCGTTAGCGATCATCAGCTGGCGATTCACGGTAATAGACATGCCGTGCCGGATTCCCGGCCTAAGCGGCTTGACTAGGGATCGATGCCCCAGAGCGGCGACGGTGCACAAATAATGGCCATCCCCCGACACCATTTCCGGCGGTGGCGCCGGCAGCCTCGACAAGTAGAAGCCGCTCGTATCTAGAAACGCCCGCACTACGCCATCCGGCCGCTGCCCGAACAAGACTAGAAGCAATTGAACAACAAGCTGAACGGGGAATAGCAGTGCGATCCATAGCGCCGGAATTGCCCGGTGACGCATGATGATGAAGCGATGCAGAGGCCGCTGCCAGGCGGGCATCGTCTCCGCATCTTCCCCCCTTCCGAACGCCTTCCATACGTCCAATGAGCGCTTGAGCTGCGCCAGGTACAGAAGGCAAGACGTTAAGCTCCCAGTTTGAAGAAGCAACACGGAGAAGATCTCATTAAAATCGTAATTGGAAAAGCCGGTATGAATGAAATAGACTGCGGTCAGCGAGATGCAAAGAACCAAAAAGACGTTGCAGCAAGTATATACAATTGGAGAAAGCTTCCTATGATAGATTCTCAGCGCCCAATAGGAAAAGAAGCCGAGCAACCAGTCTACGCAAAGTACGGCACTATGCTTGTGGGACAGAGATGCGTATGCATATAATGGCTCTCCGGTTTCTGAGTACATTTTCAACGGCGCTCCTCCTGGTACCCCTTTCGCATCAAATATGAAGCCAACGATCAGGAGAAACGAGGCGATCGAAAGTAGAATGCCGTCTACGAGCCGTGTTAACGTCAATCCTTCGCCTTGTTCGCTTTCCCCAGCTTTTCGCGCGAACGTAAACACCGCCCGAATGAGGGCGGTGAACGCTAGGAGAAGAAATGGAGTGAACAACAGTAGCATTTTCTTGATGCTCCTTCCGGTCGATATTGGACAAGACTTGTGCGGCAGGCGCGCTTGTCGTTTCGTCGACATCGGGCGCGTCGCGTTTCGCCACCGCAATCACAATAAGGTAGACATCATCGTTGAATGCCCGATTTCAAAATTTTAAGAAAGCAGTTTTGGAAGCGGCGAATGCTAAATTCCCTTTGACGCGGTATGATACTTATCCAAAAAAAGGCAGTCTTTTGAGAGGAATCAAAGTCAAACTGCCGCTGTGTTATTAAATGAACGTGTCCTATTTGCACCTCCGAAGATTTTTTTTGATATAAGTAAGGAACTGACCATTTATCTAGTCAATGATACTCTGAATTTATAATTCAAAAAAAGAGAAAAATGATCATTTATATTTTCCTATTTATTGGTCCTTACTGCCCATTAACGTAGCGCAGGGCTGCCATGAGGCAGCCCTTAATGCTTAATATGAGACCTGATATCGGAATTACAGCAGCGAGGTTACGAACTTCACCTCCGGAAAGCGGCTATCCGGTCCTTTCATTAAGATTCCGCCTTGATTTTTTAGATAGATATCGAAGAAATCCAGCATATAGGCATTGATAACGGAGTTCACTCTTTCTGGCGCAATCTTTCCTGTAACTCCCAGAATTTTGAAAATCGGAGAAATGAACTGTACGTCGGTAAAATTCAAATGCTCCGTATTGTCGATATAGAGGAATTGTCCCCCTACGTCAACCGTTTCGCGCATCCGTTCAAGCTCTACCTTTTTATCTTCCGTTACTTGATCCATCCACTCTCTTGTGTTGCCCATACGTTTAAGCTCTGCCTCCGTATAGGCGTGGTTATCCTTCACCATTTTTAATCTTTCGAATTCGCTTTGCGAGTTCATGAACAAAAACGGCTTACGCAGACCCTCTCTCTCACGCAGTCGATAAAGCGCTCCATCCAAGTCTATTCCAACCGTTATTCGTGGATCGTAAGTAGCGTCATAAGCCGTCGCTCCTCCGATGGAATGACCGAACACCCCGACATGTCCGAGATCAATCCTCCCTTTTAGATGACTTGGAATCTGCCCCGATTGGATGAGCTCGAATTGGTCCAGGGTAAACGCCACATCGTCGGTTAAAACTTTTCCCAACTTGTCGCGATTTCCGCTTTCCGTCCGGTAATCATGATCGGGCGAGAATAAGTCGTTGGTTGTGCTCGTCGTGATTCGACCATCCGGAAACTCGGTTGCAAATGTATTGTAGGTGTGGTCGATCACTGCCACGATATATCCGTGACTCGCAAGATTTTCGGCTTGTGACGTATGGAGGAACCTGGAAGAGCCGAACCCGGGATTAGCAAGGATCAGCGGGTATGAAGTCTGTGCCGAAGAGACTTCGGCCCCCGAATAAGCATGACTGGATACGTACTTCAGGTGTTGAAGAGTAAACCCGGGAAGGCCATAATTCCCGGCCATATAACGTAAAATCTGGGGATTAGAAATAAAGGGAGCGTATTTACCGGTGCCAGCTTGAGCCGGATACCATACCTGAACCATCAATTCTCTCTTACCATCTCTGGCTTCGTCGAAAATCTCTTCCCTCTCTGTATCCACAAAATGATAAGTTTGCGTTCCTACCTTAAATTCGCCTGTCGGTTCAGGCAGCTTAAATACAGGAAAAGCATACATGAGACCCGCTGTAACGACCAGCATTAGCGCTATAGCGGTATTAGCTGAACCCAACATGAATCGCGGGATTTTTTTTTGGACGTTTTTTTTAAAATAGCTATAACCTGAAATGGCTAAAAAAATGATCGTTATGCAATATAGGAAAAATAGCTGAACTCTGTATCCTTCCACCGTCGAATGAATGACCAGTAAAAGTGTGGCGATCCCGCTTGCAACGAATACTGAAATTTTACGCCGTCCTTTTTTTAATAGGACTGTTAATGCAAACAAGCCGATGTTTGACAAAAAAAGCAACAGTTCAAACAGCCTCATCTCGATTCTCCTTTTAAAAATTTCTATGTTTCTTTATTCCAATATTATCCTGCCAAACTGGCCTAAGCTATCGCTTTGCCTTACATCTACCTTACAATTTTGTAAGACGCTTATTTAGCACGTAACCATGAAGTGGTAGCCATGGTAACCATTCCTGAGACTGATCTTGCGACCCACTTTTCTTGTCCACCCTGATAAACTGACCGTTAGCTCAACGAGGCTGCCGATTTATTTCGGCAGCCTCGTCCTGATGATTATTTACCTGTTAGCTTAATAAAGCATCGTCTGCCTAAGACTTTATTTTCTTATGACACCGCTGGCGCCTGGCTAGCGTCTTGAGCTTGTTCGCATGCTTTTCAATTTTTTGAATACATTTATGTATTCGATTAACAGGAGGACACAAGTCATGTCACAACTCGGGCAATCGTTTATGAGAGGTACTCTGGTTTTGTCTGTTGCTGCTTTCATCAATCGTATTCTCGGTTTTATCAGCGGCATGTATATAGCTCGCGTACTGGGCGCAGAGGGAATCGGCATCTTGATGATGGCGCATCCGCTTGTTCCGCTCGTCATTACGATTACGGAGCTTGGATTACCGGTGGCAATTTCCAAGTTGGTCGCAGAGGCCCAAGCTCGCGGCGAACGGATGAAAGTGAGGCGCATTCTGTATGTCTCACTCGCTGTTACGGGCGTTTTGAGCGTAGCGCTCACGACCATATCGTTACTTGGATCAGAGTGGATCGCGTCTATTCTGTTAAGCGACCAGCGGGCTTATTACGCCATGCTAGCGATTACACCGATCGCACCGATTATCGCAGTCTCCGCCGTATTAAAGGGTTATTTTCGGGGCATGCAGCAGATGAAGACCATTGCAGCTTCCGATGTGCTGGAGCATACGGTTCAAATCGCTTGTGTGCTAGCGTTGGTACACCTATTGCTGCCTTACGGAATTGCTTATGCAGCTGCAGGTGCAATGGCTGCCTCTGTCGTCAGCGAAGCGATAAGCCTCTTATTTCTGATGACAAGCTACAAGCTATATGGTGAATCGAAGGTATCGGGCGAGACTTGGGCGAGCCATCTGAAACAAGGAAGAAGCACACTCGGCGAGCTGCTGCAAATCGGACTTCCGACGACTGGTCATGGTGTTATTCATTCGTTATACAACGCCTTCCAGCCGCTTCTTATTACAACCAGCCTGGCCCTGTACGGCATCGGAACAGCTTTAGCCACGAAGCAATTCGGTCTGCTGGCCGGCTATGTGTTTCCGCTATTATTCATGCCAAGCTTTATCACGCAATCCTTATCCACCGCTCTTATTCCCGCGATTGGTGAGGCCACGGTGAACAAGAATAGTTTGCTCATACATGAGCGGATGAATCAGGCTATGATATTGGGACTTCTGATCGGTGCGCCAGCAACCGTTATCCTGTACGAATGGGCAACTCCACTAACGACACAAGTCTATAATGCGCCTGAAGCAGGATTACTTCTAAAAATACTGGCGCCTATGTTTTTTCTACATTATTTCGATGCTCCACTTCATGCGATTCTACTTGGCCTCGGTCGCGCGAAAGCAGCTCTATGGAATTACGTAATAGCTACTGTATTTAAGGGTGTCTCGGTCTTCGTGTTAGGCAGTCAATTAGGAATCGTTGGTGTTGCGTTCGGCATCGGTATTGGCATATTAATACAAACGCTATTGAACTTTTTTTCCATCTCGAGTTCGATCGGATTTTATGGGAGCATTCGTCCTTATATCAAGGTTGGGATCTGCATGATGCTAATGGCAATCTGCGGACACTTGACCTATAACCAGCTAGTCAGCCACGGTATGCCGCAGTTATGGTGCGTAATCATTTCAATCTTCTGTTCCTTGTTTCTTTATTTCGCTGCTCTAGTCGTGACCGGTACGTTGAATTGGAAAAGCACACGTCATAAATTTTCAATTCCATGGTAAGAAAAAGCAGCAGTCATGATTCGATATGAAAAAAGAATAAATAGTATTAGACTGGATGTCTTTATTCCACCCGATTTTTCGAGTTGTCATACCGTTAGACTCCATAAAATAAGTTTTGGACTGAACTTAGAAATTGAAATAGCGACAGCCAAGGACGAGAAAACAAAGAGTCCTAGACTGTCGCTATTTTATTGAATTTACGTGTCCCGTTAGCTCAATGGTTCGATCGTGATGCGGTGAGGGTATGTTCGTCTGATTCCAATTCCCTGCTGCTGCCAATGTCATCTTCGAATCAACTTCTAAATTCTGCCGGACCGTGAGCCGAATGGCTCGAAGCATGAATATGGTGTTATATGATAGGAATGCCTTCGTGAAATACTAAAAAAGCACTTCTATTTGTTTATAATCTTTCGAAGGTGATTTCTTTGTTAAAATCTCATTGTCATCACTATGACCATTATAAATATTCAATATCTTTAACTGATAAATCCAATCTCCTGTATCATTGTGTACTAATCTACCGTTATAGGTAATCCTTCCATATTCACTACTTTGAAGTATAAACGCATTTTCAGATAAATAATGATATCTTGAATCATAACGAACAGGCTTGCCACAAGAATTAGAATACTTAAAATATACTTGTAGTTCGTCATCCTTGTTTTGTATTTCAGTACTAGCTATCTTCCAAGCATTTCGATGTGAGTCAAGATACTCGACTTTATTACTTTCAATTTCAAATCCATTTTCATTTTGAGTAATTAGTATTTCCTGAAAAGGAATCGTAGTGCTTCCAATGTAATTTATCAGCATATCTGGAATTGAGAACGACTTGCTAAATCTATTCCTCAAAGTAGAGTGTGGAGCTCCTCTGACCTTTTTATCCCATAAGATTGTGATAGATTGAATGATCACACCTATTCGCTCCTTAGTTTAAGTATTACATTCCTTTCATGTAACGTCTCTTGTACAAACTACGCATATTCTCCATATTTAAAGTATTAGTGAAGTAATTAAACTATTCTGTCCGTTAGTTAATTAAAGGGCTACCTCACGGCAGCCCTTTAATTATTGAACTATTGTTCACCGTTAGTTCAATCATATCAACTCTGAGATAAACATTGGTGTAGCTCCATCCTCTGTATTAAAGCCAAATTTATTATAGAAATCCACTGCATGAGGATAAGAAATTAATACTTTTGTTTTACACCCTTTATATCTATCAAGCATTATATTCATCATTTCCTTACCTATACCTATACTCTGATAACTCGGATGAATAAGCATATAATGAAAATATACCGTTAAAACACCATCTGACAAAGCATTTATTAAACCGACAAGCTTTCCTTCTTCCCAAGCGGTAACAATTGAATGAGACCCTCCGATTGCTTGTAAAAGCTCGTTTGGATACTTGCCAGACTCCCATTCTACCGAAAGAAATAACTCTTGGAGTGCATCCTTAGTGATATCCTCTTTGCTTGAAGCGTAATAAATACTCACCCCTATACCTTCCTTTCATAAAACTAACTACGCCACAACATCTGTTTTAAACTCCCATATTTCGATGGTTTTGCAATCCTTACGAAGCCATAAAATGATAACGACAAAACAATTTCGGATTTATCAAAGTGAATAATCACTTTATTTACCTCAATATACTATTAAAAAGATGTATAGAAAATGGATTAACTGATGTGGAATTTGTATTTATTTACTTTAGAGAATTCATGAGAATACTTCTTTTATTTAAGCTTACTAATCCTAAGAGGCTTATAGCGTTAATCTGCCCGTTAGTTATCGAGATGTGAAGCTGATTCCGTCCTACTTGTATGCAGGTAAGGTTATCATTTTATTTATTTCATTATTTTAAGAGATACTTATAATATGCTGGGAATTCTCGTATTAAGGAGTAAATATCTCTAAACTCAAAGACTTTGGCATGAGCTGAGTACACTTCTTTAATATCCATTTTTCTAAACGCTAATTTTGTTCTAGATATATGAAAGTATTGAGTAATAACCATCACAGACTCTAAATCTAATTCATCCATTATCTTGCTGGTATTTTGGGCGGTCATATATGAGTTGTACCCATTATTATCCTCTATAATTTTATCTTCCGGTAATCCTTTATCTATTAAGTATGATTTCATAACCTTTGCTTCATCGAAACCTTCCTTACCAATACCGCCACTTACAATAATAAAAGTAAAGTAGCCCCCTTTATAAAGCTCTACGGACTTATCTAATCTTGCTTTTAACCGCTCAGAAGGCTGTCCATTAACTTCTACTTTATTTCCTAATACTACAGCTGCCTCAACTGGTTTCAATTTATCATTCAACCCATCTATTATCACGAAAGTAGTGTGAATGATAAACCAGATGCAAAGACTTGCTACTAATATTCCAAATCGTTTAATGAAAATATATTTCAATCTCTCACCTGCATTCTCTCATATTTCTCCATAATCATACCCTAATTTTATCACACAAGGGTGCATGAAACATTCCACGCAGACGTCCCACCGACTTAAAACTTTATATGTATTATCAAAATTGAAACTAATTGCCCGGCAGTTGAATGCCACGCCAGCTGCTTACATCGCATTGGGCAAATTCATTATCACCTGCAGCAACCACCGTGCCGTCCGATTTAAGACCGAGCGTATGAGCGCAGCCCGCCGCTACCGCCACTATATCGCGCCAGCCACTTACATTGCATTGGCCATGTTCATTCCTACCCAGAGCGACCACCGTGCCGTTAGATTTAAGCCCGATTGTATGATTACTTCCCGCTGCTATCGCCACAATACTGCTCCAGCTGCTTACATTGCATTGGTCATGCTTATTCAAACCCACAGCCATCACCGTTCCGTCAGATTTAAGCCCGACGGTATGAAGGTAACCTGCCGCTGCCGCCACTATGTCGTGCCAGTCGCTTACATTACATTGGCCATACTGATTATTACCCACAATCATCACCGAGCCGTCCGATTTAAGCCCGACGGTATGCCAGTCACCAGCTGATACTCCCACCATATCACTCCAGCCGCTTACATTGCATTGGCCTTCATTATTTCGGCCCACAGCCACCACCGTGCCATCAGATTTAAGCCCCACGCTACGACGCCATCCCGCCGCAACCGCTACAATATCGCTCCAGTCATCTACATTGCATTGGTCATGCTTATTCCAACCCACAGCAACCACCGTGCCATCAGATTTAAGCCCGATTGTATGAGAATTACCCGTGTTCGTCGCCATATGAACATTACCTGCCGCAATCGCCACAATATCGCTCCAGCCGCTCACCTCACATTGGCCATATTTATTATCACCCTCTGCCGTCACCGTTCCGTCCGATTTGAGACCAACGGTATGTCGACGACCCGTCGCTATTGTAGCTTTAGGCCATCGTTTCACCTTTAACGCCGCTTCAAATGGTGAAGTGTAATCCATGTTTTTCCTCCTTGAAACAAAACTTATTTTTTGATCAGATCATGCTTCTTGCGAACTGCATAAACACCTAACATTATAAGTATTCCGCACATTCAATAAACGATCCTCCCCGTTAGCACAATCACTTATCTCAGTTTCATAGCTTTAGTGTCTTAGATCTCCACACTCGATACAGTCCGACAACTAGAAAGATAAAAGCAACAACTTCTATGATTCTAGGGATGATATTCAGTATTGTGATCATCTCTCCAAATGTCATTCCAAGCGGTAATGTAGTACGGTTCGCATCATAAGAATTAATGAGTCGACTTATTGTAAAAGGTGCAATAAAATCATAGATCTTCAATATTAAAATAATAAGAAAGAAGTAAAAGCCTGCAATGAAGTTATTTTTCCTGCACTGTATAAGTCCAAAAATTAATAAAAATATGAAGAAAATCGAAAATACAATTGCAAAAATTCCTAATATAACCACCAAATCACCCCTTTTTTTCACAAAATTGATATTCATATCTTACGTTTGCCCCAAGGAATAATTCCACTATCTTTCCCGTTAGAATAATGAAATGAGCAGGCTACCGAAGTACCTGCCCATCACTGTCTATCATTTAACTATAGTTCTCTGTTGCTTCATTAAACGCTCCCGCCGCTTACTTCTTTATGATGGGTATCCATATTTCGCTTTTAAATTGCGGTGATGCTACATCTTTATGCTCATTCCAGAGCATTTCCGGCCCATTGTTTAGCTCATATTCCGCGGATGGAAACCATTCGGAATAAATGCGCCCCCAGATCTCTTGAAGCGTACTTGGAAAAGGGCCGACGGCTGTGAATACAGCCCATGTAGAGGCTTGCACCTCCAACTGGGCGAAGCCATCCCCATCTTTCGTTGTGGCCGCCCCAATGTAATGATCGAGCTCTCCTTTCTCCTCAAACCGCTCTTCACTAAAATTCGTGGAAGCACTGATTAGTCCTGAAGGTTGAACATTCGAATAACTCTTAATCTTATCAATCATTTCTGGAGTGAGTCCTTCAAACATCGATGCAATCTCCGGGTTCACCCCTTGAAATACGATTGGCACTCTTTTTTTGATTCCCACGATGCGAAAAGCCTCTTTGTCTTCAATTCGGTAGTTCATTTCACTTCCTCCTTTGATAGTCAGTTGAAACGTCATCCGAGGGAAGGCTTTGAGGGACTGTCCATGGATTCGGGCTTCCGAGGGATTAATCCCATGCATGCTTTGGAAAGCCCTAGCAAAGGAATCCGGCGAGGTATATCCGTATTTTATCGCAGCATCGATGATCTTGATGTCACTGTGGCTTAGCTCGAGTGCTGCCAAAGTTAGGCGTCTTCGGCGGATGTATTCCGACAGTGTAATGCCTGCAAGGAATGAGAACATTCGTGTAAAATGATATTCTGAACAGCAGGCAATTTTCGCTGCCTCCTGATAGTCCACATGATCAGTAAGATTCTCCTCAATATAGCTTAAAGCTTTGTTCAGTTTCGCCAGCACATCCATAATATCGCCTCCCCTCGTTACTCAAAGCATAGCAGAGAAGGTAATTCCCTTCCCGACATTTACTGCACAATACTGTAGGTTCTTTCTCAGCTCAGTGAACAGAAGACAAGTCTAGTAGGAAGGCCCCGTGCTCCTTTGTTGTCTCGTTGAAATTAGAAGGCAAATCCATAGGATTGACTACATGAAAAACAACCGTAGAGTAACAGAAAAAACAATGAGCAGCTGCTGCGGCAGACTACTCATTGTTTTCACGCTAACGTGTTCCAATAGCTGAATCACTTTTTTTATTTTAAATTAATTAAATCTGAAAGTTAATTGAACTATCGTCCCAAAAATCTCCAGCCATGTGCTAACATCACCTTCGGGATAATGCACTAATCCAAAATCGATAACTCTTTTATAAACCAAGCGTCTGTAGCATTATGCTCTGAACCATCTAATGGTTTTTCAAGTTGTTGGAAACCTAATTTGATGTAGAGGAGATTTGCTGCTTGAAGTTTCTTCAATGTTTCTAAATAACAATGTGTATAGTATTCCTTGGCGAAGTCGAGTGCTACTTTCATAAGATCACTTGACAGACCCATACCCTGAGCTTCCGGTGTAATGTATAGCTTTTGCAACTCACAAATTCCCGGTTTCTGCCCAAAAGGTGCAATCCCCACACCGCCTACCACTTCGTTTTGTTCATTCACTACAACCCAGTACTTTGAATTTGGTTGTTCCTTGTAATATTGTGCCAGATTGCTGAGTTGAGGGTCAAAATATGCTGTTCCAGGAATGTTTAGGTTAAATGATTCCAATGAGCGTCTAATAATTCGCTCTATTGTTTGATTGTCCTTTTCTTCAATTGCACGAATTTGCATTGTTACATTCTCCAGTATCTAAGTAATTTTAATTCTAATATTATTCGCCAAATGATTCAAATTCAAGTATCCGGGCCGTTAGCTCAAGCGATATTCTGAGTATTTTGAAAAAATGTTGAATTTCTCATCACAAATAAGTCAATTAGGAAAAGTAATTTCTAATGTTTTATCATCTTGCTCTTCTCCTTTAAGAATAATTGCAACGACGCCTTCTTTTATCCATGTAAACTCGAAATTTTCGGCCAAAAGTGTCTTGCCATCATTATTAATTCTTTCTTCGATAAAAGTTCGTAGATGTCCAATTTTTCCATAGTAAATTCGTATCGGTGCATTCGAAAAAAAAGCATTCTGTCCTCGAACCCTAATTTCAACTTGGTTTTTTTTGTTAGGGGAGTTTTGAGTGAGAATTAATTTTTCTGCATAAACAAATTGGAAATAACCGTAGTACAAAATAGCAATTGGTATGGTTATGATACACAGGACTATAGCCAAAGCACGAAAAGTTCTTTTTCGTTCTTCTTTTCTATCTACCATTTAATGCACCATCCCACCGTCATTAAGATATTGTTTATCTTCGTATGCTGAAAAAGGAGTACACAAGCAAAACATCTCCAAAGAAGATTGCCATCAAAAACGCTCTCCATAAATATTTTAAAAACACCGTTAAAGCACCTGTCTCCTTATTTCTGCATTTACTTCATTTAGAAGGCTGCTAGGACATTATATTTCATTTACTTTTATCCAAAAAGTGTAACTTTCAGGTGTTCTATTTCATGTTTTCGACTTGGTCATTTCCACGCTAAACTGCCCATTAGTTTAACAACTTCAGCAGGCAAAAGAAAAAACCTCCCCGCAGCACCCTGCAGAGAGGTTCTCCCAAATAAAATATCTTCTAATTGCACTTACCCTTAAGTATCTCCACCGCTATGATATGCTCGTTGGTACTCATCGTTTTACTACCACAAGAACAACTCGTTCCCTTTTAGCTTGAAAACAGCTTCCATGAAATAATAGTCGCCATAAATGATTGAAATATGAATGTCTTGATGATGATACGCTGCTGAACCATTGATCAACAGATGATCGGAATCCGTCGTCCAGTCGCAGCGAGAAACGTCCAGCGTTTTCAACAGCTTCAGTGCGGCATTCAGATAGACTTCCTTCTCATACTCGCCAACCGCTTTGGCGATTTCGATCAGTCCGCAAGCCGCGATCGCCGCTGCCGTGGAATCTTCGTAAGCGGGCTCGTTCGGTTGACGGAAATCGATCGGAATAATGCCGTTATCCGGAATATTCGCCATAAAATAATGCGCCACGCGTTTGGCTGCCTGCAAATACTCCTGCTTCCCTGTATGCTTATAACTGATCATAAAGCCGTACAAAGCCCACGTCTGCCCACGCGTCCACGACGAGCCTTCCTCGAATCCTTGACCGCCATAAGTTCGGACAACGCTTCCCTTGAATGGGTCGAACTCCACGATATGATTCACGGAACCGTCCGGCCTAATAAAAGCATCGAGAGCGGTGTCCGCATGCTTCATCGCGATTTGCGCATATCGCGGATCTTTGGTCTCTTCGCTCGCCCAATACAGAAGAGGAAGATTCATCATGCAATCCACGATCGCCCACCCTCTCGTATCTTCGCTGGTTGTATCATCGTTCCAAGCGCGGATAAACCCGCCCACCAAGTTTAATCGTCCGGCAAGCAAGTTGGCGGCATGCAGCGCCCTCTTGCGGGATTCCAGATTACCGGTAACTTTATAATTGGCCACACTCGTAGGCAGCCACATAAAACCGACATCATGATGCAGACCGTAGAATTGATGGAGACTAGCATCCAAAGCATCTTCCGTGAAATTGGCGATTTCCTTGTACTTCTGAGCCCCGGTTTCATGGTACATAAGCCACATCATGCCGCCCCAGAACCCATTCGTCCACCAGTTGATATCTTTCTTGATCTGGTTATCGTGCTCACCGTTACTTGTGGTATATGGAATTTTGCTGCTTGATCTTTCACTTACTGCGCCCATTTTGGCTGTTATTTTGGAAATAACATTTTCAACCCAAATTTGATCGTCAGTCTGTAGGTTCAACATCTTTTCACTCCTATTCATATCTTTCTAAGGGTTTCGCCTTTTCAAGCCTATTTGGATATGTGCATATCTCTTTCGTGTATCGAAACAAAGTATCGCTCTCCAAGCTCGAAGTTAAATACACCATCCGCTGTTTCAACAATCTGAACAGCAGACTGCTGCCCCCCTTGGAAAGGAATAAGCACCGTCAAGAAAGTAACTGTACCGCTGAATCTATCTTGGAAGCGTACCCTTGTCGAAGGCCTTGAGAGATCGGTCTCATCAGACAACCTTCCTTGTAGAAAATCCAATTCCCCTATATGGCTTGTTGCAATCACCAGATTCGCAATTTCGCTCGTCGCAATCACGCCGCCCAGTTTCTCCTTCACCTCGACAAAATCCAGATGGAAATAGCGCTGAACGCTATGGTTATTCAGCCCTTCTACAAGGTCCGCAATAAGAACGAACCGATTATCGACTAGTGAAATATGCCTGTGATGAATCACCGGTTCGTAGTTTGTATGGCAGGCGCTGGCGAGCCGGTAGAAACCTCTATCCTCCACATTGTAGATTCCGCCGGGTTTTTGCGGTCCGTATTGAAAGGGGCGAATATACTCAAAATGATCTCGCTCATCGATTAGCAGCGTAGAGTGATAATTTGAACTCTTGAACTGTTTGCGGTCCTCATCATCTCGATAACAAAAAAATCCGGGATCACAAATCATGTCTTTTCCGAGCGCAGTAAAATCAAAGCTCATCAAATCAATGTGGGCATGGGCATTTTGAACAGGGCTTTTACATGTAAACAAAAAACTGAGAGCCTTTGAATCCCAGCCACTGCGGATAATCGCTTGATGCAACGTTCGATTCCAAAACGTCGTCGGTTTATCCAATACAAACTGTCTGCCCTGCAGGGAATACAGCTCTTCCACGAATTTGCTGACATCGAGCGCCCTCCATACATGCTTGCTTGCTTCCCGTACCACCTCGTTCACATCGATCAAATTCGTTGCAAGTCCGAGCCAGGATACATCCTCCAAAGCAAAATACCCATAGACGCCGGACATTACAGCAAGGGGATTCGCATAGGAATCGCCGACAGGTACACATTTCCCGGTTGGTCTTAACGAGTAGATCGAGTAATCCAAATTTTTTCTAAACCGCTCCATGTACGCTGGTGAGAACTGAAAATGGAAACGTTTAGCCAGAACCACAGCCAGCCCGAACCAGAACATGCAGCCATTATGATAAGATGGGCAACCCTCGATTTGACCGCCGTCCTCCGTCAGCTGCGCTATGCTGCACTTCTCGATGCCATCGATCGCAAAAGCCTTCCATTCTTCCGCTTCTTTCAGCTCGGGAAAATAAAGAGCCGTCGTCAGAAGACCCAAACACTCCATTAAATAATGATTATGATCCGCTTTAGGCCACAGCTGAGGCGACACGTTGCGCAGAGCTTTTATTTGCTTGTAAATGACCGTTAAATACTGCTCCAACACTGCCTCCGTAAACAGCTCTGAATGACCTAGATGCTCCAGGATAAGCGGCCAAATTTTGTAGGCTCGAATACCAATCTCCAAAACCCTGAGCGGATGGCATTCCGTAAAATAGTCAAGCGGCTTATCGAGTAAGTCCTCGGGAATAGTGACGAACTCGATCCAGTCCATCATTTCGTCGATGACCTTAACACCGTACTTTACATCCTTAGTGAGAGAATAGGCTTCCAGCAAGTCCTGCCAATGTGTCATGCGATTCAGCTGCCATAAATATTCATTATCATTATGTCTGCGCTCCAGCCAGTTAGGCGGGTGCCCTACAAACTCCCTGACTCCCCCCGTACCGGGAAGCATGATCATACCTCGATAAGCGAGTTCTGCATTCGCGATCGTCTCGCGCACATGATCAGGCATATGGGCTGCTATATAGGCGGCTTTATCTTCCATCGGCTCTAGCCGCGAACGCAAGTTAGCTAGCAGCTCTGTTGTACTTATCGGCTCAATCAACAATGATTGCAGATTCATTTCTTCATCTCCATCATATAATTTTTGTTTCGTTACGATGTTCTCGATCACATTTTCGATAACGTGTACAATTCAGAAGGAATACTCCCTCCGAAATGATCACAACTCCGGAGGGAGGGGTTCCAACTATTTCATGTAACGGTCATATGCACCTTGTTCCAGTTCAAGCAATTGCTTGATGCCTAAGTCTTCCAACTCCTTAATATACTTGCTGAATGTCTCATCGTTGATCGGTTCTACGCCGAGCACCCATCTCTGCAGCTTTTCCTCGACGTAGGTCAATACGCCCGCGTTTAGGTCCTCAAATTTGGTCCGTTCCTCATCCGTATAAGAGATCGGCGGGTAGGCCTGCATAATATAACCATTGTCAATGTATTCCTTGATACCTTTCAACGCAGTCGCGTTTGTCCATTGTTCTTCGTAAGCATAGTCTTGATGGAAGGCCAGCTCGATCTGAGCTCCCTCTTCCTGAAGCTGTTGAATAACTGTCTTTTCTTTATTTTTCAATACGGAGTCTTTAAACTTCGGCTCGCCGTCCACGAGGTCATAGTCCTTTCCTTCGATGCCAAAGTTCATCAGTCTCCGACCCTCCTCGGAGAACCAGAAATCCATATATTTGATCGCTTCGACGGGATGCTTGGTACTCGCTGAGATTCCCCATCCGCTCGCATGCGTCCCTTTACGGGAACTCTCTTCGACAACTTTGCCCTCAGTATTCACTGGTGGCGTCATCGGAACAAAGGAGAAGCTAGGAATCTTAGACGCAAGAATATCATTGAAATTAGCCGTGCTGGCGAACCAATCGTGCGTCATGCCGCCGACATTGTCTCCGAGCAAAATGTCACGCGCTTTCGCTCCGCGGGTGAAAATTTCTTTATCGATTAAGCCTTCCTTGTACCACTTCGCAATATTCTCGATTGCCGTCTTATATCTTGGCTCATACATGCCGTACTTGACGACACCGTTGTCCGCGTAAAAACCACGTTTGGCTGCATCGGCCCCGCCCTGCACACCCCACTGGATCAGCAGGTCGTAAATTCCATCCAGCTTCGACCTGCTGAAATATGGAATTTCATCCTTTGCTCCGTTGCCGTTCGGATCCTTTTCTTTGAATGCTTTCAATAGTGCATACAGCTCATCTACCGTTTTCGGTTGCTCAAGTCCCAGTTTTTCCAGCCAATCCTGGCGTACAAACCAACCCCTGGCAGCCGGTCCATCCGGAGTAAAGTTAAGGAAATACGTTTTGCCGTTATTGGCTTTCATATATTTGGCTGCATCAGGATGTTCGGAAAAGAACTTTTTAATGTTCGGGGCATGTTCTTCAATCAGTCCATCTAGCTCAAGAAAGGCTCCTTCAACCCCAAGGCTGTCGTACTGCTCCTTAATTTGATGATGAACCAAATCAGGAATTTTCCCGGAAGCCATCATTGTATTGAACAGTTCTTTACTGTTCGTCGAAGCTTTAGATGCCGTTCCTTTCAACTTAATATTGGTCATCGCTGCCGCTTCTTTGAAGATGGGCCAGTTATCGTCGAAAATAAACTTATCTGAGTAGTGCATATGGATCGTCAGCTCAAGCGGGTCTTTTGCGATCAGTTGCCCGGTTAACTGCTTTGTATCCGTTTCTTTTGAATTATTCGCAGGACTTCCACTATTTTGCGGCACATTATTGTTGCTACAGCCCGCTAGCAGCATACCGACTGTTACCATGATTAATGCAGATGCTTTTATCCTTTTTTTGTTACCCATATTTATGACCTCCCAATATTGGTTTCTTGATTTCATAATAAAAGATTGAAGCAGCCACTAGCCTTTGACGGAGCCGATCATGGTGCCTTTGACAAAATATTTCTGAATGAAGGGATAGGCTGCAACAATCGGAATAATGGAGACGATGATCGTTGCATAAATAATTGTTTCCTTTGAATATACCGCCATATTGCCCATCTCGTCGCTCACGTTCATCTCTACGATGAGTTTCTTTAGCAGGACTTGCAGCGGTACCTTGTTCTCGTCTCTCAGCAGGATCATCGTCCAGAAATAACCGTTCCAACGGTGCACCGCATAGAACAATCCGATCGTCACAAGCGAAGCTTTGGACAGCGGCAAATACACTTTCCATAAGATCGTAAGATCATTTGCACCATCAACCTTAGCCGCCTCCTCGAGTTCCTCCGGAATGGTCTGGAAGAACGTTCTCATGAGGAAGACATAGAAAGTCGTAATCGCGAAACCGATAATAATCGTAAATCTACTGTCGAGCATGTTCAAATCTCGAAAATTAAGATAGGTCGGAATCATGCCGGGTTGGAACCACATCGTCAGCGCGATAAAGAAGCTGATGGCCGTACGCCCCATAACCCGTTTCTTGGATAAGGCATAGGCACCACAAATGGTGAGAATTAAATTGACGATTACACCGAATATGGTGTAATAAAACGTGTTTAAATAGGCAATCCAAATTCCCTTTTCCGATAGTACCTTTGCATAGGAGTCAAAGTTAATATCGTGCGGCAGCAAGATCACCTTGCCTGTAACGACCGATTGGGAGGAGCTTAAGGATGCAGATAAGACATAGACAAACGGGTACAACGCAAGCAAAGCGATAATTCCAAGAAATACACAATTAAAAATATAAAACAGCTTTTCGCCTCTGGTTTTTTTCATCTTCCATCACCTACCATAATCCAGTCTCCGTTAACTTCTTGCTCATCTTGTTGGCAAATACGACGAGAATAAATCCAACGACGGCATTGAACAGTCCCACCGCTGTCGCCAGGTCGTAACGTGCATCCTGAAGACCAGACCGGTACACGTAGGTGTTAATAACGTCGGCCGCCTCATAGGTGGCCGGCTGATATAGAAGAATGATCGCTTCATATCCAACTTCCAGCATGGAACCCACCTTCATGACAAGCATGATTGCGATCGTCGGAATGATTGCGGGAAGCGTGATATGCCATGTTTGCTTCCATCTATTAGCTCCATCGATAACCGCTGCTTCGTACAAGGCAGGATTGACACCAGACAAAGCGGCTAAATAGATGATAGTACCAAATCCCGCTTCCTTCCAAATATCCATGGACCCGATAAAAATCGTACGGAAATAATCGGGATTGGTCAGAAAGTATTGCTTTTCGCCCCCTACCATCTCAATGAGGATATTGATAATACCGTTGCTAGGAGCCAAAAAGTTGGTAACAATCCCAGCTACGACAACGACCGAAATAAAATGGGGCAAATACGTAAAAGTCTGCACCGTTGCTTTGAAAATCCCGCTCTTCAATTCGTTTAGTAACAAAGCGAGGATAATCGGTACAGGAAATGCGAACAGCAATTGATAAAAACTGAGCAACACGGTGTTTTTTAATAGCCGCCAAAAATACGGACTTTTAAAAAACGTCTCGAAATGTTCAAACCCAACCCAAGGACTCGCTTCGATTCCTTTATATACACTGAAATCCTTAAAGGCGATTTGCAAGCCATACATCGGCTTATACGCAAAAATGATATACCAAGCCAGGAACGGTATCAGGAGCAGATAAAGATAACGGTCCCTGATCAGGTTGGCTTTTATTTGTTTAAAGTTAAGCAGCACGCATCCTCTTCTCCTCTCGCAATGATGTTTAGCTGATTTCCTTAGGAGCGCTCCCATTTGAAAGGTCAGCGTTGCAATTCAAACTATAGATACGAATGAAAGCGCTGTCTATCGCCATTATTTCATCTAGCATCAACTTTTTATGTCGTAGTCCATAATGTGCATTATTTCATGTATCAACAATTTCCCTTCATTGAGGAAAGTGTCAGTCGAACATACAAAAGCCGCCTGGCACTTAGGCTAGGCGGCTTTTTATGAATCAACGATTCTCATTGTATGAAGCCTTACTACTTCTCGCTAAGCTTCTTTGCGTACTGGCCGGGAGCTAAACCTTCATACTTGCGGAACATTCGAATAAACGTGTTCGTATTGTTGCAACCGACCATCAGTGCCAAATCGCCAATCTTAATATCTTTCTGCTGGCGCATCATTTCTTTCGCTTGCTGCACGCGATAAAAATTTAAATAATCTTTAAAATTTTCGCCGGAATGATTTTTGAACGCGATGCTGACGTAACCAGGAGAGAAGTTAAACTCCTCCGCTATCATGCTAAGCGATAAATCCTTGTTGTAGTTGTCATGTATATATTCGATCATACGTTGGACCGTGCTATTATCCATCATCTCATTCTGCTGATCAATCGTATCAATCATGGCGCTAAACAGGGTCGTGATGGCCGAAACCATTCGTTCCTTCGATTCGCCGTTCTGAACGATGTCCAAAGATTCTTTGTGTGCTCGAACAAACTCTTCGAAGGACATGTTCAGTTGCTGGATAATTCGACTCAGAGTAGCTAATACAAGCAAACAGAACTGGTCGAGCTGCTGCGGCGTTAACTGTCTTTGCTCCAAATTTTCCGATAGAAGGAGGTTTAGTGTATGTAATGCATTTGCCCGCTTGCCCCGAATCACATAGCTGATCAGCTCTCGCTCCGTATCGATAGGATAATAATAGCTGACCATCTGAACTTGACTGAGCTGTTTATAAGTAATGACGGAAGTCTTATCAACTGCCGATTTCCTCTTCAGGGTATCAAGCGCCTGGATAAAGGAGCGGTCAATTTCGCCAGCAGAGGCTACGGGCCTACCAACAGCTGCAGTCAATCCGTACGCATGTGCGTCCTCGATTTGAGCCATCGCTTTCATGAGCTTCTTCTGAATGGATTCCGTATCTGAATCCTTGATTATGAAGACAAATTTGGTGAAATCGTGATCAAGCAGCTCGCAAGGGAAATGGACTTTCATTTGTTCATGAATGATCAAGGAAGTCTTTGATTTTATCGTAAGAATTGCGTCTTTCGAATATTGCTCCTCCAATTCTTTATCGTTCGAGAATGAAACTACGCAAACACTTAAAGCGGTAGATAGGCTTTGCAGTTGATGTGTATTTAGCAGATCATCCACCTTGTCAGGAGGAACGAGTCCATAGAGCAAATCCCGCAGGAACTTGTCTCTCATTGAAAGCCTGTGCTCATGCAACGCGGTTTTCATCTGTTCATTAGCCTTACTTATACTCGTCACCGTCTCATTCAGGAAGGCGAATTCGTCTGCTCCCGTAGGTTCCCCGTAGCTTTTGAACAATCCGACGAGATGACCGACAGGTCGGTACATGCGCTTGGAAACCATATAGGCGAATGCTAGTCCCACAAAGATAAGAATGGCTAATAAAAGCACAGCCCCTTTCAAATTCGGTGAAAAGGAATCTACCAACGAGTAGTTCTGTGTAACATACATATACGTCCATTGTGGCATCGTTTTTGAGCGAATCAAATGAAAATCAAATTCATCATTGGATAGCTTCGTATAATCCCCGGTTGCCTGTTCATCAAGTTCTCGCAGTGGATAGGCAAGCAATTGCTTCCCCCGTTTATCGTCAAAGCTTGATTTGAGCGTAACGTATCGACCATTCTCAATAATGGCAAAAGCTTCTTGCATATCAGGTGATAGGGACGGTAGCAGTAATTGTTCAAAAAATGAGACAACAAAAAATAATGAATTTCCTATTCCTACCCGTTCCGGATTAACGATTATTATCGATGCGTTTTCATCGCTCTTCGAAATTATATTTTTGCTGCTCGATAGTGTTATGGTTGGACTCGTGCTGTCTGTTCCTAAGTGTGCAAGATCCTCATTCGTCATTCCCATATCTTCCATATAGCGTCTTCTATCCGATGAAATTTGTGGCGTAATGACCAAATCGTCGTTAGTCTTCATTAGATCGATGCTATAGCCGAATTCAGAGAATGCGTCTATATGATTTTGCAGTGCATAAGAAGTTTGTGTGATCTCATAGTAATTACGATCTTTTTCAGCGAATTTAACAACATGCTCATTTAATCTCAATTGCGCGATTAAGTTGAAAGAAACGCCGAGTTTGGTGTCAATATTGTCGCGAGATTGCATGAGGAAATTTTGCTGGTTTTGACTCAATTCCGATCGCACTCTTTGGCTGTCCTTAAAGAAAGACAGGCAGACCGCAATCATAGTGTAAGCGAATACAATAATAAGATAAGCGATAAGTAGTTTTGTAAAAAAAGACTTTCTAAGCAATTTTATCTCCCCTTGGCAATTCCTTCTGAGCTGAAAATAACCTAATAAGAAAGCAAATATCCTCATTGGTTACTCGTATACGCTTACATTCTTCGAAAATATCATAACTTACACTATATATGAATGTGAAAATACCGTCTATCACCAAAACTCACAAAGCGGTTCTAACCCACAGCTGCTTTTTATAATTGAGTCATTCTATATGACCTATTGTCTAATTGTAGAGAAAATAATTGTACTCATCCATGTATATTCATATGAGTTACATGTATAATCGTACTGAAATTAATGAGCTTTAAAGTTACATGTAGAATGAGATCATATAGGAAAAGAAATATTTTTATGAATTTAGCAGTATTGTTCACGACCCTAGCCTTCTCTTTCACCGTATCTCAGAAAGAGAATCTAGAGTCGGATATAAAGTCTGAATGTTATAAATATCCTAGATTTAACTAGGGTCCCATATAGCCACTGGTTTATTTCTTATTGAACAATCCGCTCGATCAGCACCGAAATCACTTTTGCTATTTCTGCTCTAGTCAACTTGCCTTTAGCATCAAATTGATTGCCTGGTCTGCCACTAATGATTCCATAACGCTGCAATTGTTGAATGGCAGGCAAAGCCCATCCTGAGATGAATTGTTCATCTGCAAAAGGAAGTACTGCATCTGCTTCAGTAACCGATATGGCTGCATAGTTCATGAAATTTGCGATCATTTGGGCCATTTCTTCTCTTGTAACATCTTTATCCGGAGCGAACTTGCCATTTCCTATTCCGTTTACAATCCTATTATCACTTGCAAAAGCAATAAAAGGAGCATAATACTTGTCAGCATCCACATCATCGAAAGTTGTCTTAGAGGCAGCCATAGCCACGCCACTAAGCCTGCCTAGCACTGTTGCCAGCATGCCTCTGGTCATTGTGCCGTTTGGTGCAAAAACACTACTCGAGACCCCTTGAAAAAGCTCCCTCGCTGCCACAAAATCCACGCTGTATGTTGCCCAATGCTTCCTCATATCTGCAAAAACCTTCGAGTTGTATGCAATAACAAATGTGGAAGCCTGCCGAGTCAAAAATACAACCTTACCGTCATTCGCCATAGCTTGAGCAACAATCACTTTTTGTCCCTCATTCATTCGATAGACGATGATTCGCTCATTAGATTCATTCATTTTCACCTCATAAGGAACACTTACTTTAATATTGCTGCTAAAATTCGTTACTTTCTTACCGTCAACGATAATTACAACCGTTCTTGCCGGCTTTCCATCAACTGGTGCTTCATGCTCGATTCTGATTGTGATGTTTTCACCACCTAATTCCGCAATGGTTTCGCCGTTTATTTCTAGATCGCCGATAGACGTTTGAATGACTAACTTCTTACCGCTTTGGGCGATAAGCTTTGCGGATTCACCGCTAATAATGGCTTCGACGCTTTTTGCAGTCTTAGGTGCAGCGATGGTGAACGTTACGTTCTTAGATTGACCGTCTCTTATATTACCCCTCACAAACTCGTCCTCTACCCGTACACTTACATGCCCATTCGATTCTTGAGTTGGGGTTGGACTTGGACTCGCGGATGGACTCGATTCCGGCTTCGGTGTCGGTTGCAGCGGAGAAACGATCTCAAAGCCTCCCGTCTTGCTTGTCATAACTGCCGATGTATTCAAATCCTTATACGCCTTTAAATCAATTACGGCAAACTCCGAAACCCCTGCTTCTCCAATAGCCTTGAACGTCAAACTCATCACGACCACCGTATCATTTGTCTTAAATCCGTCGGAGTTGACGGCAGCCACTTTTACCGTTCCTCTTGCGGAATCCACATGGTACTCGTATAGCCAATCGGCAACATCCTTCCCTTTCTTAACCACTCCTCCCGACAATTCAAGGGCTGTGTGATCGTAATTCAATTGAAATTCAAACGTCTTTAGCCCTTTCGATCGGTGAATTACGATGTCCACGGTCGCGCTTTTTCCGGGCGAGGCTTGTGCGGACTTCACTTCCAACTCCGGATTAACTGTTGGCGACGAAATGGCATAACTAACATTATTAAGCAAGAACGAGAGGATGAGCAAACAGCCTATCACTTTCCACAAATGCCTTATTTTCATAGGAATCGTCCTTTCTTGATTAAGGGGGAAGGCGTTCTGTCGCCTTCCCCGCTCGATAGTTTATTATTTAATATTCGGTCCGGCTAGCTTGTCCGCAATGATCTGCAATAGTGCTAGAACATCGAGCGTATCAACCTCCTTATCGCCATTCACATCCGCAGCCGCATATTGAGCTGCATTCTCTTTACTTGGACCAATAACAATTAGTTTAAGAATTCCCGTCGCATCCATTACATCAATTTTGTTGTCTCCATTAACGTCGCCAAGCATCATATTTGTAATGGTAATCGCTGCATTCTTCGATCCGATCCGCGCATATGCCGTCTCTCCTGTGGCGTTCATCGTTATCGCCTGCAAAAGCTCGAACGAAATCGCTGTCGTTTCATCCTTTGCAATATCCGCTTTGGCGCGGAATACCAGGTTGGCAACCACCGTTGGCTCGTCCGTACCAAGTGCAGCATCAGATACACTTGCGAAGCTGACTGTACCAGGTGTTGCTGTATTGGTAGCGTTTGTTTCCTTAAACTTCGTTAACTCAAATGATTCTAGTGTCAGCAGTTCTTCATCATAACGAATGACGCCTTCAAGACCAACGAGATCAGATGCCTGCTCTACGTTAACAGGTACCTTGAAAATACTACCCTTCGTAACGGATTGATCCACGGCACTCAGTTGCATCCCATTCTCGCCGGGATTCGGTTCATCGTCCGGATACAAATTAAGATCCATAGCGAATTGGTTTTTGTCGCGGAACAGTTTGTCATTTTTGACGGAATACCAATTCACATTCACATTGTTGCTGCCTTCCTTGAACGTCATCAGCATAAGCATGCCTAAGTCTCGCGGCTGCATGAATTGGGCATCCACCAGCATTTGCTGGACTGAATTGCCATGTTCGCCGATATCCTCTCTCACAACAAGATCCGGATAGCCAATATGCCCCGAAAGTACCAGCACAATGTTTTCGTGTTTGCTTACGAATTCATTCCACATATCATCGCCGTTATTTGCGTCATTGATATAAGCGGTCGGGTAATCGATATGGCGGGTGCTAATAAGCTCTCCGTTGTGATACACATAATTATGAGTTTCGACGATAATTCGTTTATCTGGGTTTTCAGTCGCGATTTGATTCGCCCATGCCAATACGTCATCGTTTGGAGCAAACTCCATCGCAATGACCATATACTCCACGCCGCCTATATCGAAGTAATGGTACGTATTCTCCATTTTGCCTTCTTGAAAAGCACCTCCGAAGGTGGATAACTTGGAATATTTGCTGTACGGAAAGTAGTTGTTGTAATTCGTGTAATTGCGGGTCAAATTCGTTTTATTCAAAATCACGTCATGATTGCCTGGTGGCGCCACATAAGGTACTATGCCATCCAAATACGAATACGCTTCAGATGCGACCGCCCATTCTGCTGTGCTCGATGCCGTATCTACGATATCGCCCACGCCTATCGCTAGCTTGATATTCATATCGTCAGCATGATCCTTAATCCATTTCATATATTTCTTCATCTCTTCAGGATGCAATCTCGTCATATACTGGGTGTCAGGAATAACAGCGATCGTATAATCACCTTCTGCAAATTCGGGCTCGAGCCAATTAGTCGTTTCATTATCGTAGATGATCCCATCGTTCTTATTGGCGGAGACATCCGGATACACGCCATTAGCGGCTTGATTGAGCTTCCAGTTCCCCATCAATCCCGCTTCATCTCCTTGCAATGAAACCTTATAATTCGTTTTTATCTCTTCGTCCGTTCGGCTAGTGGACCATACACGAACATCGGCGATTTGACCCTTGAATGTCATCAGCGGCTTGCCGTCTGTGCCATATCCTCTAAAATCCGAACCGATCTTCAGCTCGCGTGCGGTCCTGTCGTTCGGAATCTTCGCCTTCAAAACCTCCTCTTCTAGTTTTTCTCCATTGATATAAGTACTCGCTGTATTGTTTTTGTCATCCAATACCATAGCGACATGAACCCAATCGCCGACATTTACGTTAATATCCGAATAGTAATTGATTTCACTGCTTTTATCGGCTCTCCAGTACAATTTCGGATTGCCGTTGCTGCCAATCTCAAAGTTAAACCGGGAAACATCACTATAATATTGATCTTCGTAATTCCCCAAAACTACTCCAACTGGTTGATCCTTTGGTGTATTGGCCGGCACATTTACCCAAGCTTCAACCGTACGAGGGGCACCCGATAGACGTTCCTCAGTCATTAATTCCAATTGTCCGTTGGTAAAATCGGTGCCCGCTCCTTCAAATTCGCTTATGTAAGGCGTTTCGATCTCATAAGCTTTTTTGAAGCCAAGCGCTGTACCGTTAATTTTACCGGCTTTATCGACTACCATATTCGTAAGAGGGACAGAGCTGTCCAGTGACCAAGCATGCATTAAACCTTCTTCACTGCCCTTGATTTCTATATTGACATTATCTTTAATCTCATCCAACGTACGGACATCACTCCACAATCTAACCTCTGCGACCTCCGCTCTAATGTGCATGGAATTCCTGGTGTCCTTTCCGATGCTGTGTACGTACTGAGGAGTGACCTGTGCAGCCAAATCCAGATTTTCAAAGGTGGCAATAACAGCTCCATCTTGGATTACGGTTACTCTCTTATTCACAACGTCTCTGGTCACCGCCAGATGCGTCCATTTCCCCGTCGCAATATTTGCGCCTTGGGTCGATTTATCGATCAGCTTTGAATTGGATAGTTCATAATAACGGAATTGGTTGTCGGCTTTGAGTTCAAGGTTAAATTGAGTGCCTGCATTCGCGTTGTAATTCCCGAACAAAACCTGACGCTGATTGGGGTTAACTGCAAATTTAGCGCGCATCTCAAAGGTGGACGGTACATTACTCAGCTTCTCATTAAGCTCTACAGCGTTGCTTTTCGCCGCATTAAAGACCAATCCGTAAGGGTCGCCAGACTCCTCAGCTTGTGCCGGAGTCATGAAGCCTTGCATAACCATCATGACGGCTAACGTCAATGTAATGAATAACTTTCTTTTTTTCACAATTATCGCCCTTTCTGCCATTTGATTAAAAAAGATAAAATTAATACCGATCCGCATCCTGAGGTAAGGTTATCGTCTGCTTGCTTTATCGTATTGACCATTGCCTTATACGTAACTCACCCTCTCAAATCAGTTTGTCATTCCCCATCGCCCGAATCGAAGCATGCTGTTGAACTACAGCAAGGTAAAGTTAAGCACCTATGGTTCATGCTTTTTAAAGTATATAGAAATAATGCATTTTAAAGCAATATATTTTGCCGTTTTTAACAGTAACTTAATACTTTGTGCAGTATATTAATTTTAAAAATGCAAATTATATAAAAAAAAGCCCTTCCCGCTGTTAAAGCGGGAAAGGCTGCCTTGGCGATTCCTGTTCTGTCCGTCCATTACCGGTTAACTCTGTTTGTAAACGACTTTCATTCCTGAATGTTTATACTTTTTCACAATATCTTCATTAATTGAAGAGTCCGTAATAATCATATCAATCTGATCCAGCGGACAAACATTCAAATAAGAAACCTTCTCGAATTTGCTGGAATCGGCCGCAACATTAATCTGCCTGGCACTTCCTATCATCGCCTTAATAATATCGATTTCATGAATACGGAAATCAGTTAAACCTTTGTTAACCGAAATCGCATTAATCGAAATAAATACCTGGTCAATATTGTATCCGGCGATATCCTCTTCACACTTCTTCCCATATAACGCGTATTCTTGTTGGTCCAAAATGCCGCCTGGCACAATGACAGTGAAGCTCGCCTTGTTGGAGAATTGTTCGATAATACGCAATCCGTTCGATATAATCGTCAGCCTTTCGAAATTTTCGGAGAGCTTCTTGGCGATCTCCAAAGTTGTCGTCCCCGCATTTAAAGCAATGGCTTGGCCTTCGGATACATATTCGCATACCAACTGAGCGAGCTCTATCTTTTTCTCTTTGTTTCTATTCTCTCTATAAAAAAATACACTCTGGTCTCCGTGATCGTCAGCTGGAATAGCGCCTCCATGGACGCGCTTAAGCAGCTTCTTCGATTCCATATTTTCCAAATCCCGTCTGACTGTATCAATCGAAACATTGAGAACATGGACTAGATCGGTTACTTTAACAGAATCGTTTTGCTTTAATATTTCTTGTATTTTTTTGTAGCGCTCTTCTTGGAGCATGAATCCACCCGCTTCCGACAATCTGACAATTGTACAATCAATTGCAACATCAATAGTATACATTTGATAATGCCAGTTCTCAAGTGGTTGGTTCTTTGACAATCCTATTTTTTGCTTTATTTTGCGTGATAAATAAAAAAAGCCGAATCGTTACACATTCATCTTCAATTTCTTCTTGATTATTCTCGCCACAATTTCCAGAATAATAGCGAATGCCAAAATCATGTACGTAATGAGTCCGATTTCCCGTACATCGAAATAATAATTGCTGGCCATAAACATATCATAGCCGATGCCTCCAGCGCCTGCCGCAGCGCCCATCGCTAACGCAACTGCGAAGTTGATCTCGAAGCGCATAAACGTCCAAGAGATCAGATACGAGATTGAAGAGGGAAGGACAGCCTGAAACACAATCTGCCACCAATTAGCTCCGCTGGCTTTCATCGCTTCAATAACACCATCCTCCATTTCTTCGAAAGACTCGGAATACGCTTTAACCAAGTAACTCACGGAGTGGAACGTCATGCCTATAACAGCGGCCACACTCCCAAGCCCTGCCGCTACAGCAAAAATAAGTACCCATAATACCGTGGGAACCGCTCTTATGAAGGCAACGATGCTTCTGATGAGCAGCGATACTGCCGGACTCGATAGATTACGCGCAGCAAGTAAGCCAAGAAATAGAGCAATTACCCCGCCAAACAGCGTCGTTAAAAAAGCAAGCCCTAGCGTGATGACCACTTGCTTCAGCGCCTCGGCTAAAGTGAAATGCTTTGCCCTTGCTTCTAGGAACATGGTGCCGAGCGTATCGCCCGTGCCTTTCACTGCCTCCAAGAGATTTAGATCCTTGTAGTCAAACGTGAAAAACCCGAATAACGAAAGCGCTGCTAGCGTCATTAAAGTTAGTCGAATTACGAATGAAGCTTTATTAAAGGGCTTAACTATGCGATTCATGTTACATAATCACTCTCCTCACATAGCTTGATACAGACTCGATAATCATGATGGCAATGACGATGACGACTACGACTAAGGAGGCGGCACCGTAGTTCAAGCTTTTGTAATACAGATTGAATAAAAATCCAATGCCTGTCCCAGTTAGAATACCAATTAAAGTCGCTTGTCTAATATTCGTTTCGATCGTGAACAAGATCCAGCTCAGCAACTGAGGAATACTCGATGGAATGACAGACTGTGCAATGATAGCCAGATAACTCGCACCTGTAGCCCTTAACGCTTCTACGGAGCTGTTGCTGACTTCATCAATAGACTCCATGAAAGCCCGTGTAAGAAAACCGAATGAGCCGAAAAACAAAGCCAAATAACCCGTCAGCACGTTCATCCCGAAGGAGAACAGCAATATCATCGACCAAGCTGCTACGTCGATATTACGGAATATTGTCGCAATCCAGCGGCTTGCCAGGCTGAATACCCCGTTTATACCTGTCGTCTGCGAGCCTAGGACTGCGAAAGCCAGTGCAAATACCGATGCCGTGGTCGTTGCCGCGATGGAAACCAATAGCGTCTCTATGAGCTTTTCCAGTATATCCGGCAGTTTCATCATCGATTTCTCATCCGGATAAAAGTTGCTGACCGCCCATTGTACCGCTTTAGGAATCGAAGTAAATCCCTTTATCACATCATACTCCGTAATTATTATCGCCAGCATCGTAGCTGCAAGCATCAGTGCGCAGAACAACAGGGTGTTCAGTCTTTTTCGCAGAAAAAAGTTATCCCGCATTAAGGCCACCGTTCGAATCAAGCAACTCATCCAGCTCCGAGCCATATATGTGATGAAGACGCTCCTTCGTCAATCCCTCTGGAGTACCATCGTATACGACCGTTCCTTTGTTGACTCCAATGATGCGATCCGAATATTTCAGTGCTACATCGACTTGGTGCAAATTGACGACGACCGTAATTCCCATAGTGGAGCAAATATTGCGAAGATGCTCCATAATGACTTTGGAAGCATTCGGATCCAATGATGCGATCGGCTCATCGCATAAGAGCATCTTCGGATCCTGTATCAGTGCCCGCGCAATGCCTACGCGTTGCTTCTGGCCGCCGCTTAACTGATCACAGCGTTTATAGACTTGCTCCTCCAAGCCCAGGATCTGCAGAACACCGTACGCCTTCACCTTCTCCTCCTCAGTATAAATACCGAGCACGCCAGCCAAGGTAGACTTATACCCAAGCCTTCCATGTAGAACATTCTCGAACACACTCAACCGGTTAACCAGATTGTAATGCTGAAAAATCATTCCGATTCGAGTCCTTAGCCTCTTCAGCTCTTTCTTATTTATTGCTAACACATTCTTGTTATCGAATAGGATCTCCCCGCTGCTTGCTTCAATCATTCGATTAATGCAGCGAAGGAGAGTCGATTTGCCCGCCCCTGATGGTCCGATGACAGAAACGAACTCCCCTTCATTCACAGCGAAGTTAACATTCGATAACGCCTTTGTATCCGAGCCGTATTGTTTCGATACATGCTTGAATTCCAATAACGTTGTCATGAGTAACTCCTTTTCTCTTTCCCAGTTGTTTTAAAAATGGCCGTATGACGCGATGCCGAATAAAATTTCTTATTTAGCCATTTCGCGAACCGGGTTGAAGAAAGCGTCGTCCACCGGTACAAATTTCTCTTTACCCGATTTTTTCTTAAAGATGCTTGTTCCTTCGCCATCTTTCGGAAGGAAAATTTTCTCGTTATTCGTTACAGCGTCAGATGTGAATATTTCCAATAATTTCTGTTGGTCCTCTTCACTAAGTGTGTTTTTGTTAACTGCAAAAGGCTGGTTTAGAACAGGCGTAACAGAGATTAAAGTGAACTCTTTGTTCGCTAGTGTATTGAACGGTTCTTCCGCACCTTCTTTCACTTTGTATACTGCACCTGGTTTATTCGCATCGCCGGATACAAGCTCTACATAGTTCTCCACGCAAGTATCGCAGAATGCTGCAATGTCGGCTTTGCCGGACAAGAGGTTGACTGCCGCTCCTTGGTGCGATCCGCCAAATAAAACCTCACTGAACAATTTGTCGTCTCCGCCTTGCAGAAGATCTTCAGTCGTCAACGTCTTGTACTTGTCCATTTTGCTGAAGTAGCTGATAATGCCTGCCGATGGAACCTTGAATCCGGATGTAGAGGAATTCGATACGAATGAAAATTTCTTGCCTTCCATTTTATCGAGAGCGAAATCGCTGCCATTCATGTATTCAGATTCTTCGCCTTTGTTAACTGCGAGCCAGCTGTAATAAACAGCATCATCGAGCGTTCCGGACTCACCGCTTTGCACAAACAAAGACTGAACCTGATCGTTCTTTGCGTTAGCATCAATGTAGCCTTGCGCTCCCATGTAACCAATATCCGCGTTGCCGTTTGCGATGGCTTCAATCGCGATAATATAGTCGGTCGTCGTTTGGTGTTCTACTTTTTTGCCTGTTGCTTCTTCAATAATTTTCGAAAACTCGTCGCGTGCGTCTTTCAACTCGGCTCCCGATTCATTCGGATACCAGACCATCGTAATGGTGTCTTTCGATTTCGCCGGTTTCGAACTGCTGCTGCCATTCTCCGCTGAGTTATTGCTTCCGCATGCCGCAAGAACAGTAATTAGTACAAAAGTAAGAACGATCGATAATGCCTTTTTCATCATCTAACACTCCTTTGTTTTTTGTATATCGAATGCTTATATCAAGCGTAGCCGGCTGTTCTTTGCGTAATGGAAGTACAAGCCAAACATGACGCTGAGAATTTAAAGCAGTGAAACGAGCATATGCTTCAGTTCTTCAGGCGAAATAGGAGCGGGGTTGTTGTCCATTCTTCCTTTTGTGTATGCTTGGGCGATAATGGCTTCAATTCCTTCTTCAGTAACGCCGTAATCGTTCAGATTGCCCGACAAGCCGTATAGTTCATAAATGGATTGAACAAACCGTTGCACGCCTTGAACATCCTCCGCTCCGAACGCATGAAGAAGCTTCCTCGGCTCTACTAACGTAGAATAGTTATGCTTTAGAACAGTGGCTAACGTCACGCTGGCAGCAATACCATGATCAATGCCGTAGGATAATGTCAACGGATAAGAAATGGAATGGCAAGCGGTCGTTCTCGTATTGCTGAAGGCCAGACCTGCAAGCACGCTGCCTAGTGACAATTGCTCTCTGCAACCAAGCTGCTCAGGACTTTCTTTCAGCAATGGCAGCGCATTCCGAATTCGTTCAATCGCTTCCAGAGCATACAAACGGGAGATTTCGTTAGTATGAACGGACCAATAGGCTTCAGTGGCATGGCATAACGCATCCAGAGCCGTTGAAACGCTCAAGCGGAGCGGCATGGTCAAGGTTAGCTCAGGAAGAATCAAAGCCGCGCTTGCAAACAAACGTTGATCGGATACCGAATACTTGCAGCCGAGCTCCTCATCCCATATCGTTGCCCAGCTCGTTACCTCAGACCCCGTTCCGGAGGTAGTCGGAATGCCGATCCATGGCGCGAATCCTGTTTGTTTATTATATTGCTCGCCTGTGATTGCCTTCCTAACATCCTCTGGGCTGTCCAGATTTAAGCGCTGCAGTGCCGCTAAAGTTTTTGCTGCGTCCATTACACTTCCGCCGCCAATCGCGACAATCAATTCATAATCGAATGAGTTAACCTGCTGAATAAGTTGATAGATATCCTTAATGTCGGGATTGTTCAATGTGACTCCATGAATAAAAACGTCTTTATCGGCTAAAATGTCCTGAACAGGCTTCAAACATTCGGATTTCTCGACTTCAAACCCTCTAGTTAAAAGCAATACGCGCCGTACCCTAGCATACTCGTGCTTTAACTTATCGCAGAGCGCGCCAAGAGATGCTTCGCCGAAATAAATAGATACCGGATTAAAGTAATGATTCATCTGAGCTCCCTCGCTAGACCGCTTAGTTCAAGTTCTTTTATCACGGCTGGAAGCTGGGATATTGAATTAATAATGAAATCAGCTCCCGCTTTTTCGAACGATTTTCTCGTCTCGTCCATTCGCGCTTTCAGCGCGCCTGCGTCCATCATCTCTACCTCTGATTGTGTCAGTCCAAGCTCGCTGCTGCCCGAGATGATAGCCACTGTCCATACGCCTGCGTTCTTTCCTTCATAAATGTCAGATACCGTGTCCCCGACCTTCATCACTGAAGCGGGAGGAAATATCCCGAGTTCTGTCATATTACGGAATATCATATACGGATAAGGGCGTCCCGCTTTCACCTCATCTGAAGCAATCATAAAGTCAGGCGAATATCCTTTGCGCCTTGCCTCAGGCTCGATAACATCCATCATTCCTTTGGTGTAGCCCGTAGTCGAGCCAATAACGATCCCCGCTTCACGGAGAAGACTAATCGTCTCCAACGCTCCTGGTATCGGATCCGTATACGCTTTTAACGACTCCATCAAGGTCGATTCAAAATCGGAATATAATCGATCGATATCTTCTTTAACAGGTTCAGTACCGTACTTGTCAATCCATTGTCCCCGTACCCTATCCATCTGCAATATCGCTTGAATATGATCCCACTTCAACATGCCCATAGGTTCTCTTGCTTCCCGATTTGTGATGGGCACTCCCGCTTTATCGAATGATTCCAAAAATGCGTGCATTGGGGCAAAGCAACCATAATCAATGACCGTTCCTGCCCAATCGAAAATAACCCCTTTAATGCGCTCGTTATTGTTGTCCATTACGTCTCCTCATTTCATTAACTTCGTCGAACAACTCTGATTATAGAGAATAATTCAAAAAGCCGCAATATAATTTGCTTTATTTTACGTACTTTTAACAATTCAATGCTTTTTTATGCTGTTTTAACATTGCGAAAACATAAAAAGCTGCAAAACGAGGGTTAAAACAACTCAATACTGCATTTGCCTGATCACGTGCTGCAAAAAACTGAGTAGTAATTAAGGCATCTTAGGGAAGATCAAGCATTCTTCCTGAGGGTTGTTGGTTAATGCCATCATTTTTTTCAAATACAACATTATGATTTATCCATTTATTTTTAGAATGGAAAGGATATTAGCTAGAACTAGAATGCTTAAGAATATAAACAAACAAAAAAAACTCCCCGCAGTACCCTGCAGAGAGGTCCCCTCTCATAAAATATCTTCTCATCTCGCTTATCCTTAAGTATTTCACGACTTCCAGGAGCCGCAGCGAATGCATAATCTCACGCTCCAGCAGATACTAAAAGCTAACCTCATTCTTTTGTCTAATTTTCTTGTCATCCAACATCGAACGCCCCGCCACGTAGGTATGGTCTCCGAATAATAACCGTGACAACAACTTTATTCCACTAAACACAAAAAAGCCGCGATTTACGCGGCACTTAATGAGATAAAGTTGTTGTCAACCGACACATGGCTGTGACAAGTCAGGTTATGAGATACTAATGAGCTCTTTGCATTTATAAAATTAAAACGTATTATAGATATTTTCACATTCTTCTCCGGTCGGTTCATAAAAGCAGTGCTTCTTCCATCGTCCTGCGAGCGGCTGATTATACCAAGTTGGCGGACATGGACCGGGATTTTCGAACGATCCTGGACGGAAATACCATAAGGAGAATTTGGCTGGCCAATTCCGCTCCCCATTCACTGCCCGTTGCGCCAGACGGCGTTCCCTGTCTCTTGCATTTTGATAGTACAAACTATGTTGCAACGCTTCGAACGCATGCTCCTGGTTGATCATTTGAGGAATTGTCCGGATATCTTTAAAATCGGAGCAATTCCCTCTTATTCGGTTAATGCCAACATTTCCAACAAGCAGCATTCCCATTTCGCCTTCGGTCTCAGCTTCAGCTCGAAGCAACCTTGCCAACATGTTAATATCCTGTTGCCTTGCTTTTACGACTGCCATTGACTCACCTCTTTAGATTTCTAGACTCATCATATTGTAGGTGAAGCGAATGTGTTACTCTGGCATAAGAAAGAGCGATAATAAATTGCCCACCACACTCTTCTGCCCGTTAGTTTAATGAAATATTGGTTGCTTGTTAAGATCTACAGTCCACTAATTATAAAAAGGATTACGTCTATTTCCAAAAGGTCCAGCTTGGCTGACAATCACTTTCTTAACTGCAACCCATTCAGTAGACTGATGAATTGTTTTTTCGTCGATGCCTCTTTATCATGCTTCGAGAATTCCAATACATATATTATTTTTTCTTGAATAGGTATGACTGCGAAATAGACGTCATGTGTGCCGGTCAGGCCAGAGGCGGCCGTACCGTTATCCGTGTCGAGCGTATAGAGCTTGCCGCTTCCGATGGAAGTATCAATTACTTCTTCATCTGTAATTTCACTATGGTTCGGCTTATACATGTTAAAGCTGAAATCGACAGTATACGGGTACGTGACAACACTTCCGAGATTGATTCCATTCTCGTCGGTGAGGGATGCGCCAAAGTGGTCTTCCGTATTCAGGCTCCATCCCTTCGGCAGGGTCAATTCCAAATTGGAGATGCCGTTTTCGATCATTGAATTTGGTTGGCTTGATTTCGAATGTTCCCCAGAATCAATGGTGTTTTCGATATTCTGGGTAGGAGAAACAGATAAGTTGGTATGGTTATTCTTTGAGGCGATATCTTCCTGGTTATCAGAACAACCAGCAAGAACGAAAACCAGCAGTTGAACAACCAATAGCAGTTGCGTTTTTGTCATTCTTAGACTCCTTTTAGTTATTGAACTCAAACTAGAAGTAGAGATGGTGGATAAACAAATACATAATTTACATATTGGAAATATTCTGCCGTTAGTATGGATAAGGGTCGCCATGTAGTATCTCTTCTAAAATTGAACAATCGTTCTCCATTAGTACAACCCATTTTAATTCCTAAAATTCAATCGGTTTATTGTTTTTGTCAAAATACTGAATACCGCCAGTTCCTGTAGGAAATATAAAGCACTTCTGATTTGGTTCTTTTGTAAAGGTTCCTATTCTGGTTGTATAAGTGTTTATTTTATTTAAAATACTCTCATCGATGATAAATTCAACTAAGTATTTGTCAGAAAAACCTCCAATGAATCGCTGTGGAATCTTTGTCCCCTCTACATTCTCCCAATGTTTCGAAAATGTTCCATTACCTGATTGATCCAAGTAGAAACCTACCTCTGTATCGTTCTTATATGCAATTGCTGTGTACTCCTTGTACTTCACCAACTCAATTACGTTAATGTTATTGTCACTAATAAAGGCCTCAATAACTTTATCATCTGGTCTTACTGGTTGTGATATACATCCAATAATGAGGGTAGCAACAACTATCATTGTTAGAATTAATTTTATAGGAAACAGTTTACCCACCACCCAAATGATTTGCATTTGGCCTTTAATTTTTATCAACAATTGCATCACTCTTAGTTTAATAAAAATGAACAGGCTAACACTCACCTGCTCAACATTAAGTATGATTCAACTATCGTTCTCCGTCAGTAAAACAAGAATCCAACATTTTTTTATTCGAGCACTCCTTTCCAAAAAGACCGTTAAAACAAGAATTAACTCCCTGTACTAGAGATCATTGTTCCCGTAAATATAGACGCACATCGATAATAAAAGGTTCCTTTTTTTTAAAGTTCAATATTAAGTTGTACTGCCCTTTATTTGAGTAACAGCGGCTAATATTCTAAAAAAAGTGCCTTTAATTAATTGGTCAAAAAGCCGCTATAATGACCACCTGATAGTCGGGATAGCCAAATTTAGAAACCAGCATCTGTAGCTATAAGGTGTATGCTTTTAGTGTGTTTGGACTAAATCCCTTAATCTGCTTTTCGACTACATACAGTTTCCTTAATTCACCAAAATTCATAATAAAACTTCCCATTAGACCTAATAATTCTAGAGTTGCTTTTAATGAGAAGTTTTAATATAATTTGCGTTCCCCATTAGCACAATGATTCTCTTAAATCGAAGTTTGATCTATACTTCTCCCCAAAATATTTCAGTTTCATAATCGAATAGAACAAAACCATCCTGATTATTCCTATCAAATAGATTTCGCAGATCCGTCATCATCGGTTTGTAATTGGGATGCCCAGGTACAGGGCTGTAGGAAGATGATAGCAACCGGCCTCTCAAGCCCTCGAAATCAAACTCCTGGCTCATTCTGAATCGCACCTCATGCATCGTACCTTCCTTGAAAAAAGAGTGAAGCATCGACTGAGAAATGTTTTTATGATTAACTTTTACGTAGTCGGTTCCGTATGTATGGAGCAGTTGATCGTACTCTTCACGAAATGTAGTACCGCTTGTAAGACGGGAATTCCAGATTAGTATTACTCTCCCGCCCGGCTGTAGAATTCTACGAAACTCGGTTTGCGCTGCTAAGCGATCAAACCAGTGAAACGCTTGTGAGCAGACAATAAACTCAACCGACTGATCAGGTAATCCAGTAGATTCTGCAGAACCTGATATACTCTGAAAGTTCGGATTGCTTTCTAACATTTGCTCGGCGGCTACCCGCATTGCCTGATTCGGCTCGACCGCAATCACATAGCTTCCGCGTTCCAGAAGTAGTTTTGAAAAGATGCCTGTACCGGAACCGATGTCAGCTATTTTACTGTTCGAACGCAAACCGACGTAGTAGTACAAATAATCAACAGCCTCTTTCGGATAGCTCGGGCGATACTTCAAATATGAATCAACCCGGTTCGAAAAGCTTTCTTTACTGTTCATCTCACGTCACTCTCCTAGTATTTCTTACTTTCATTTAGTGAAGTGTATTTTTTAATTATTAAACTCTTGTGTCACTTCTCTTAAGTCGTTCCTAGGGCATTATATTTCATTTACTTTTATCCAAAAAGTGTAACTTGCGGTTTTCTAATTTCATGTTTTTGATTTGATCATTTCCATGCTAACCTCCCTATATGGAGAATCGCTTTTCTCTTAAATGCTCACGTTTTCTTAGATTTTGACCAAGTATTCTTCTTCTCAAATAGCATCTAGATGGAACGAAGTTGTGAATGAAGAAAATTATAGGGCTGGTAAAAGCACCAAAAGTCTCTACTTAGACCACCTTCCGTAAAAAATAGTTAATTCGGTAAAGTATGGTTGAACCTTTGAATCTCCACATATGCTCATGTTGATTATTTCTCCTAGTAAGCCATAGATGTAAAAAAAGAAATCAGCTTTCGAATGGTATTTTAAAAAAAAGAAATCGTCTGTTTATATATTTTTGAAAATCAGGATTAAATTTCTTCTATAGAAACTTGTTTTCTAGGACTAAATATGTTGTTTCTTAGCAAAATACACACCGCACCCAATATCAATGATAGTAATCCCCCTACTACAATGTATTGTGTACCGATTATTGATATAAATAATCCACCTACAGCTGTACCAATTGTTGTTCCTATATTAGCAGATGATAAAAATAATCCATTAGCGAAATCAGGAGCTTTGGGAGCTGCGGACGTGATCCAATATTGAGCGATATTACCTCCAACACCAGCTAATATTCCCCAAACCAAAGTAATGATAGCCATAGGTACAGTGAACTGTCCAAATGAGAATAACAAGATGTAAACTGCTCCTAATGTGAAAGGAAAAATTGCTACTGTCTTGATGGCATTTTTAGTAAGTAACTTCCCAGCCACAATGTTTCCAATAACATTTGCCCCACCGTATACTACTAACATTAAACTAATCGTTTTCCCTGAAATATTAGTAATGGTTTCAAGATACTCAGCTAGGTAACTGTAAACCCCAAATATTGCTGAATTTATAAAAACAACTGCGGCAATGGAAATCCAAGTAATGGAATTTTTCAATACGCTTAACTGTGATCCGTAAGTAAGTCTTTCCTTAACAGGCATAGATGGTACGAATAGCAATGTAGCAAGGAATGTTAAAGCATTAATGATAGCAAAGAATAACATGGCCATTTCAAACGAAGTTTCACTAGCTATAAAACTAGTAATTGGCACACCAAGTACCATACCTGCAGATACTCCCAACATTATTTTGGAAACAGCTTTTGGAGCTTTTTCTTTGCTTACTGAGTTAGCAGCTACTGTCAATGCCATTGAACAATAAATGGGATGAAAAATAGCTGGAATCACACGAGCAATTAATGCAATTGTAAAGTTAGATGCAATTATCGAGACTAAGTTACCCAAAACAAACACACCAAGTACAAGTAACATTGCCTTTTTGCGATTTATTCCTGAAAACAATAGCGGCATACTTGGAGCAGAAATTGCAACCACAAGTGCAAAGAGACTCACAAACAATCCAGCTTTTGATACACTGACATCATAATAATCAGCAATCAAAGGCAATATACCAATAACACCCATTTCAGTATTCAAAATACCGAAAACTCCTACCGCCAATATAAATATAAGCAAATTACTTCGTTTATCCATAAAAAGCATCTCCAGCCTTCCTTGTATCTTTACTATTTTCTAAACAAAGCAACAATAACTCTTAAAGTCGACTTTAAGTCAAGCGATAATCTAAAATCACTAGAACAAGATGAGAAAGCGCTGTTGCATTAAAGTGCACTTTAAGGTCTATAATAAAACCTAACTGATGATCACATTAATAAGAGCAAAATAATTATAAGTATATATGGAGGATTCAAATGGAAATTCATATCAAAGAAGCAGCAGATAAGATAGGTTTGCCTGCACATACACTCCGTTATTATGAACAAGAAGGTCTTTTACCTTTTATAAAAAGGGATGAAAATGGAAATCGTATTTTTAACGAAGCAGATTTATTATGGTTAGAGCTTATTGTATGTTTACGGAAAACTGACATCCCTCTTTCAGAGTTACGTGCAATCGTGGAGTTAACAAAAGTAGGAGATAGCACTGCCTCGCAACGCAAACAGATATTTGAAAAGCATAAAGAAAAAATGATGGAGAAACAACGAGACTTGGATAACGCTTTTATAAAAATTGATTTGAAAATAGAATACTACGATGTATTAGAAAAGAAGTACTACAAAGAAAATCTTAAATAAGAGCTTTTTTAATAATTTTCAAAAAGCCCTTGCCTTAAAGTCCACATTAAGGATTAAGCTAATCTTGCTATTAAAATAAGTTGATCCGAGTTACTTCTTCAATCAACTTATTATTTTACCAAAGAAAGGATTGTATTATCTATTATGTGTAATAATCATAAAAACATTTCTACAACACGTGTTCTAAGTGTCCCAAGTGCAAGAGCACCATTTGAAAAGATCATTATTGAGCGAAGAGATTTACGGCCAAACGATATCTTAATAGATATTAAATTTAGTGGCATTTGCCACTCTGATATTCACAGTGCATTCGGTGAATGGGGTGGCGGAATATTCCCCATGGTTCCTGGTCATGAAATTGCCGGAGTCGTAAAAGCAGTAGGGACAGAAGTCACCAAGTTTGTTGTTGGAGACCGTGTTGGCGTTGGCTGCTTTGTTGATTCCTGCGGAGAATGCGAATATTGTCTCATTGGAGAAGAGCAATATTGTACGAAGGGTGTAGTCAACACATATAACGGTCTAGACTATGATGGTAATCCAACATACGGAGGATATAGCCAAAAAATCGTTGTAAAGGAAGGGTTCGTTGTCCGTATCCCAGACGGTCTGGATATGGATGTGGCAAGTCCACTATTATGTGCCGGCATTACGACATTCTCTCCTTTAAAACACTGGAATACTGGCCCAGGTAAGAAGGTTGCCATTGTCGGAATGGGAGGTCTTGGCCACGTAGCAGTTCAATTTGCTCATGCCATGGGTGCTGAAGTATCAGTATTGAGTCGCTCTATTGATAAGAAAGAAGAAGCATTGAAATTTGGCGCAGATCATTACTTTGCTACAAGTGAACCTGCTACATTTAAAGAATTAGCGGGTCGTTTTGATTTGATCTTAAACACCGTGTCTGCAAATCTGGATGTTGATGCGTATTTATCACTACTGCGCGTTGATGGGACACTTGTAAATGTTGGTGCACCAGCCGAACCCGATAAGTATCATGTATTTTCCTTAATTATGGGTCGTCGCAGCATTTCAGGTTCACTTGTTGGTGGAATTCGTGAAACACAGGAAATGCTTGATTTCGCAGCTGAACACGGTATTTCCCCTATGATTGAAGTGATAAGTGCAGACCAAGTCGAAGAATCGTATGAACGTGTTCTCAAAAGTGATGTGCGGTATCGGTTCGTTATTGACATTTCTACTTTATAACTCGCAATGATCCTTTATATCCACTTAAACCGGACCTGATGAAAAGAAAAAAAGCCATCGTTTAGTTAGATCAAAACGATGGCTTTTTGCTATTTGATTACCAACTTTAAGTCCTTTGTAACACCGTGTCATACTAAGATCGTTCTTTCAACGACCAATAAATCATACTTACCCGTTAGTTCCGAAGGAATAAACTTATAGCGCTCTAGCAATCCTTAAGCGGAATGGAAAATTCAACATAAAAAGGATGAAGTTCTTCATTCAAGCAAAGCTCAATTCTTTGCTTGAAATTCCCCCAACTTACCATCTCTAATGCTGTTTCGATTGGAAAAAATCCTACTTCCAAAGACTCAGCGGTAGTTGTTAATTCTCCTCCGACCGGTCTGCCTAAAAATAAAGTGTTACAAATACTACTACTTACATTTTGAAAAATACCACAAAACTTTGTCACTTCTATATCTATACCGCTCTCTTCCTTTGTTTCCCTTATCGCTGCATCTTTCAATGATTCACCTTCTTCAACCTGCCCTCCTGGCATTTCCCATCCTCGTTTAGGTCCTTTTATCAATAATATTTCGTTACGCTCATTAACTACAATTGTTGCCGCAGAAACTATATGTTTTGGAGCCACTATATCGTCCTCCCCTTTTAAAATTAACAAAACTAGATTACCACTAATTTCCTATAGCTGTATACTGCCCTTTTGGGGCAGACCGACGCAGACTGCGTATTGACGCTAAACATTTCCATTCATAGCTTTCTCTCTGGTAAAATAGAGAAAATCATATTTTACTTAGGAGGCAGGCGGCAACGATGGAACAAGAGCTAAGCGCACAGATATTGCAGTGGCACGAGGATGACGAACACCAGCAGATCGTAGACACTCTGATGAAGATTCCTCCAGCGGACAGAGATTACGATATGATCAGCAGCATGGGTCGGGCTTATAACAATCTGAGTTTGTATAAAAAAGCACTGGAACAGTTTGCTATCATAGCTGAGCAGGGAAAAAATGATCCGTTGTGGTATTTTCGAGTAGGCTATTCCTACTATTACATGAAGCGGTATGAGGAAGCAGTCGGTGTGCTAAGCACCGCGCTAGAGCTGGATCCTGACGATCGGCATTCAGCCAGATTTCTAGACTGGAGCCAAAGCAAATGGCAAAAACAACAAAAGACTGAATCCCTGCGCACGCTCAGCAAACAAAAGAAAGACCAGGGAGCGATCCCTTTTGAAGGTATGGATCTCGACAGCTTCTGGGAAGACAGTAACTATGCTAGAGAACAATATGTCTCAGATCCGCCTACAGATGAGCTGATTTCTTCTGTAGAAGAAGAACTCGGCTATAAGCTACCGGCAGCCTACATCGCTCTTATGAAGCATCAGAACGGTGGCATTCCCCATAATACATCCTTTCCGACAGATGAAGCTACCTCTTGGGCTGAGGATCATATTGCTATAACAGGAATTATGGGGATCGGACGCGACAAAAGCTACTCTATCTGCGGTGATCTCGGCAGTCCATTCATGATTGAAGAATGGGGTTATCCGGATATCGGCGTGGTAATCTGTGATTGCCCTTCGGCAGGGCACGATGTTGTGATGCTGGACTACCGTCGCTGTGGGAAGGACGGCGAACCTGAAGTCATTCATGTCGATCAGGAAGATGATTACGAGATCACATTTCTGGCACCCAACTTCGAGTCGTTTATCCGCGGTCTGGTGAATGATGAGGATTACGACACTACTGAAGAAGATAAAAAGAACGACCTGCGCAAAGTGGCTGAAGGAAAATTCTCTCCACTGCTCACGGAACTCTGCGGTCAGGCCTCTGAGGTTGACGGGCTGGAGTCCAAAATACGCAGTGTCTGTACCCGGATCGTCCAGGAGAAGAACCATTTCTCATTTCATGCGGATGAGCGGTCTCATCTCATGTACGATGTCCAGTTCTGGCTATATACCAACGCTTACCCGACTACCAGCCGTCAGCAATATCTGGATACCTATGAGCAAATGATCGCTTTCGGCGGTGAATTCGGCCAAGGAGGGTACGCTCCTGGCTTCATCAGCGATTGGCTGGATGGGCGGATCGCGGAAGGCCTTATCGTTGAGGAGAACAGGGTTCTCCGCTTCACGGACGAGGCACGCAGTGCGGTTATAGTAAAGCTTTCCGCGGAAGCAGAAGCTGCAAAGTCATTGTCAGCTGCAGGAGAAACGAAGGATGTGGCCCCCTTTACCATCGTGAAACAAAATAATGGCGGCAAATCTGTCATTCTGACGGTCGGTAGCTATTTGGCCGAACTATTCGACACCCGGGCAGACGAGGGGTTCGAAGGCAACGGTTACGATTGGGCTTCATTGGCGGCGGTGTTCTTGAATGAGCGGATGCCGGAACTCGCGGAAACGATTCATTTTGACCCGGAAGCAGATATGTTCTGTGCCTACTCGAGTAATGGAGTCGCATTAGAACAGTTCGCATGGGCGTTCAAATTCGCTTGTGAGGATGAGGTGCTTATTTACGATCTATTCACTCGCGCAGAATTGGATTGAGCTAATCATTCGGACAATTCCAGTTATGAATTATCCAGTATTAAATCGCCATTTAGATCAACATCCTCGAAATTATCATTTTTCAAATGAATGATAGAGCTTTTAATACTAGCACCTAACTTCTAAATTTTTATAATTATTCATCTTATTTACTTTTAGCACTGTTAGGTCTACGATCAAGAAGCAGCCGATCGTTGTCATCGGCTGCCTCTTAATTTACTGCCATCCGACGAACTAAGCCTCGCAGATCTGTCTGTTAGCTGCTTTACATTCTTCTTCGATTAACTTATAGATCATTATTTTTTCATTATCAAAACCAATAAACTCTTTTGATTTATGATGATAGTTGTATGGATTTATTTTCTCGTCTTCGAACAGTAAACGTCCACTATTTATATCATATATTTTCATTCCTGTTTCCTTTAAACAAGAGAACAAATATGTATCCATAAAAATATTACCTGACGATATTGGAAACTCCTTAACTACATTTCCTGTCTCCAGATTAATCACTCTGAAAATCCACCCATGTCGCTCATCCTCATCAATGAAATCATAATTTCTTCTACCTACTAATCCAATCTCGTTATCACTTACCCAGCATAATGGATCGTTCCAATCCTCTTTTCCACTCCAGAGATTTTTTTTGCTCGTTCCATCTTCCGATTCCCATCGATTTTCTATCCATTCAAGAATGCTCCAACCTGTCACACACCCCGCAGGGTGCCACACCCATCCATTATCAACAATCCATTTATTATCAGGTGAAACTACGAGTTGGCCATGAAAATAATCTAAATAATGTTCTGAATTACTTGATTTGCTTTCAGTTAATTCATATTCCGGATCATTTCTATCAGTTAGTACTTGATAATCGATTGGATTTGTAATATCCAGTCGATTCCATTTTGTACCATGAATTAATAAAAGTTGAGCATTATAATTGACAAATGCAACCGGAAAAATGGTTTGTTCATTATAATAATCATCACGATTAAATCGCATTATGGTCTTCATTGAAGTAATATCTATTACAATTCCCTCTCTACCAAAAGTATTAAATACAGCAATTAACTCAGCATTTGGCGAGACAAGTAGAGAGACTTTCTCTTCAAATGATATTTCTTCATTATCAAAAATAAATAGCTCTTTAAACACATTCTCATTTGTATCCAACTCGATAATTTTCATGGTTGTAGTAAGAATCAGAAATTTGTTACATTCATTAATTATTGGTTGTACATCAATAATATGTTCTTCATTTCCCTGTATTGTTTTTGTTTCAAACTGAAATGTTTTTGTCATTGGGTCACCCTACTATAATTTATTTAAATTCAGCTAACGTCATATTTACGAACTTCGAGAACGTTCCATATATTACGTATTCGAGAATTTCATTAAACTGACCTGCCCGTTAGCTTAATAAAATGAGCAGGCCACCGCAGTGCCTGCTCATCTATGCGTTATTCAACTAATATTTCTTACCAATCAACATTTTAAAGTCCATAGTGACTCTTTTCAGATTCATCTGTAACACTTTTTCTATGCGTTCCTTGGAAGTTCCCCAGGATAATGGTGTCATACCGAGCAATGGTTCGATTAAATGTTCACTCAGGTTTACTTGATATCGAATACTTTCAACATCTAGTAACTTGAACTGTTCGTTGAAGTGGTTAATTGTAAGTGAATTTGAATAAACCCGTTTATCTGATCCCTCATAAAAGATTTCTCTTAATTCTTTTAGATAATCCTGTTCAGGGACGATTTTAATTACCAAACCATTATCACCAATCAATCTCTGAAATTCTGAGTAATTTGCCGGTGAAAGAATGTTTAAAATAAATTTAAATTGCTGATTTGCAAACGGACAGTTTGCAATGTCCGCGACACACCAAATAACATTTGAATATTCAGCTGCAGCAAAACTAATTCCCTCTTTTGAAATATCAATCCCTACAGCCAAAAGAGGGTTGAGTTTTTTCTTATTTATTTCTATTTGTATGTTATTTAAGTGAGAACCTTCTCCACAACCTGCATCCAGTATGCTTAAAGGTTCATCGCTCGGGAGTTGACTCATTATAATTTCACTTACCGCTGCATGTAAGGGATTAAATAAACCACTTTTGCTTATTACCCTTCTATACTCGAAGATTTTTTTATCATACTTAGTATTACTGGTTCCAGACAATAGGTTTATATATCCTTGCTTGGCTATATCAAAACAGTGCTGATTGCAACAAACTAAACTTTGTAAATGGATCATTCGCATCTGTTTTTTACATAATGGGCATATAAATATCTCCTGAGAGTTTTCAATTTTCTCAGCGCTCATCAACTTTTTACTTTTTTCGAACACAAAAAAGCACCCTTCCATTCGTTTTAGGTGAATGAAAAAAGGTACAGTCAAATAAACCCTAGCCATTTTGTATAAAAAAGCCGGGTTATGTGAGCTGCACCTTTCACTACCTTAAACGAATGAACTTGATGATCATGGTTTGAATCTCCCACATTTTATTATTTTAAAACACTCTTATATTAGCATAACTCGCTTTTATGAGAAACCATAATACTAAACTGCCCGTTAACTTAGAAGAGGCAACCGATCGTTGTGATCGGCTGCCTCTTTGTCTTTATTGATCTATCGTTACCATTAGGATTTCTATAAAACGAACGAGCTACTCTAGAGTATATTGTTCTTATTGGCTGCCCTGCTCAGCTTCCGACTCTACGTTCGTAAACCAGAACGTATTACTGGTTTCAGAATCGCATCCGGTTAGCTTGTAATGGGAGCCTAACTCCTTGTCCTCCTCGAGCTCAATGCCTCGGCACAACGTGCTCGGACGACCTGCATTGCTGCCGAACCCGTCACGCGAGTTGTCGTACGTATACGTAATCACTTCAGCCCCGTCATAGACTAGCTCATAGAAGATCGGGTCACCTTCAATCGTATACTGCGTAATACGCACTTGATCCGGCACGCCAACATCTAGATTCGCAAGAAACAGCTTCCACTTGTCGAGATTGTACATTTTCCCGTGAACGTTCACGATATCGCCGTTCTCCGCTGCTTGGTCGGCATCATAAGGGTTAGACACAGCGGGAAACGCTTCCGGCTTCGCTAACGGCGTAAACGTCTCCCCCGGTGCAGGAGCAGTAGTAGGATTAGTCATATTGTCACTAGGTCTGCCCGACTTCTCACTGCAGCCCGATAGCAGCACTAATACTGCCGCTAATGTTAACACCCATTTAATCATGGATTATCACCTCACATTTAAGAACGTTATATCGAGTACGATTGTTTCAGTCGTACATGCGCTTTTGTTTCTGCAGCTGCCGTCGTGTTTTATTGATCTATCACGTCCCGTTAACGTAATGATTTACTGCCATCCGACGAATTACTCTCGTAAGTGTCCTCATGAATCCGTTAACTCGAAATGCCTCTGCTGACTGAGGATCGGTGAAAACGATCTTTTGCGTGAACATATATGAAATCCATTTTACGTAGCTCTAACCGAATACCAATTCTTATTCAGTTTTTTCACTTCCATAAAGTCTCCGCCAAAAAGCATTTCATCAGGGGCGCTATCATTAGCGGTATAAATAAATCCAGCCATATTACCTAATATTCCACGATAGGCATAAAAAAGAATTTGAGCACTCTGTCCGTATCCTTGAACCACGATCTCACCACCGCCTTTGGAAAGTTTCTTATATTCCTCTGGCAAACGAATCAATATTTCATTATCAGATACATTCGGTTTCAGTGTGCCATCCAATACCATTCGAACTACATCTTCTCTTTCTTCCTTATTGAAGCGATAATCTAAATCTAAAACTATTGAGGTAAAAGGAACAATTAACACCAAAATAAAAATAAATAGATTCAACAAAAAAGGTATTCCTCTTCTTGCCCTATTGAAGGATTTACTTACGACAAAATACACAAAAACAATCAATGAGCAAATAAAGAAAATAATATAACCCAGTATCTCAATAAATGGCGAAAAAAAAGAAGTGAGGATATCAGCTAAAGTAAAGCGATAGATATTCAGAAGCAATATTATCATTGATCCAATTATTGCAATCGAAAGCATGAAATAGAATATTATTTTCGATTGATTATTCTTAATTCGCTTTATTTCATCCTCTATGAGATTTAATTCATCCTCCATGAGACACCTCCATAACAAAAGTTTTTAAGTGAACTTCCTAGATCGTCTTATTTACGAACTTCACGAAATTTCCATATTTATGGTATTCGTTACGCGAACTAAATAATCCTGTTCGTTCAATGAAACGCTAACACAAGAAATTGTTTCACCATTATTATACATTTAATTAAAAAATGGCATCAAATTCAAGCGTCGTTTTTATCGTGTTGATCAATTTTTCACTATCATTTTGAATGCTTTTTTTCATGTTCATTTAAATTTTCCACATTACTCTGACAGATATAGCTTTACTTGTTACATTTCGAACAGCTTTACGTATTAACCAAGGGAAATATTTAAATGTGTTTGTTTATTACGCTATAGTAAACGTTTGATATAAAATTTTTGGAGGTTTGATATGCCAGATTTGTTGTTGTTGCTATTCTTGTTTAACTTATCCTTATTTCTCCTGCATGAAATGGATGCAATTCGTCGTTCGGAATGGAAACTATTTTTCTTTCTACAAGATATGGATGATGCAAAAGCCTATAAAGTGTTCACCTTTATCCATCTCCCCCTGTACACAATCATACTCGCTTTACTTTTTAGCCAATATCAGACGATTACGTTTTGGGTGCTAGACATCTTTCTCATGATCCATGCGATTCTGCACTTATTTTTCGAAAAGCACTTTCGGAACGAATTTAAAAATACATTCTCTCGTTTCATTATCTATCCGATGGGAATTCTTGCTGCTATTCATTTATTATTAATTGCGAATCCGTAATTTCTCACTTAGTTCTTGGCGATTGTACAAGGAAGGTATCTCCGGTATCGGCCCTCTCATATAACTTGAATCTGGCTTCAGGCTTACGTAATGGGAGGAACAACCAAGGCTTTTCTTGAAAATGGATAACTTACACTAAATTGACCCAGTAGCAATTATTCTGTACAATCACTCATAACCCCAGTATCCAAGCAGCTTTGTCATTGCTCAAACCTGCCCGATAGTTCAATAAAAAGAGCCGGCATCGCAGCACCTACTCATCATGTGTGTTATTCCACTATCGTTACCCATTAGCTTAACATCTCAGAGTTCATTTCCAATTCAAGAATCTCAATCACTTCGACTTGCCCTAGCCTTCTTGACCCTGTCATGAAATAGCCGATGACTCCTATATTAATTCGATGTACATGTACTTCGCGTCTCATCTCGTGGAAAAGTATCCACATTCTTGCAGTACCTTGATTAGGCACATGAAGGCAATTGTCGAGAATAACGTTTCCGAAATAATCTTCAAATTCAGGATGAATCGCAAATATACCCGACTCTTTAATGTTATCTCCGTCATATGAAAAATCACAACGCAAACCTTGAAAAACGGGATTTATTCTGCCACCCTCTTTTTCGGAATAAAGCCGATACCTTACTCTAAAATCAGGAGGATGATTTCTGACTTTTTCATATGGAACCCAGATATCCATAATCTAGTTTTATCTCCTTATGCGTACAAACTTATTACCTGTTCATCTTCATATTTATTCTATCAAGAATTACTAATTCCTTCCAAACAATTAACATCTTGTCATAGTTCATGATAACAAAGATAAGTCATATTATAGTAATATGTGAAATTTGGTTTACTCCTAATATTTTAATACTTTAACAATTCGGAGTTACGATGTTATTTCCAGCTTATTAATTTCGATCATTAAACTAAACTGCCCGTTAGCTCAACGAGGATGCCGATTCATACCGGCAGCCTCGTCATAGTAAATGTTAAGCTATAGTTCCCCGTCCCTCGGTTTTAAGGGTTTATCTCACATATACTCACTCATTCGCAGGATTTCGTCACCTTGGATCGAGTCCATCTCAGGAAGCAACGCAGTTGATGCCGGTTGAGGTGGTGGGCTGGGCATGCGGAAATAGAGGAATACTCAGGAAATATTCCCCAGGCTAACTCTACTGCACGCATACTCCACATGATCCCTGGAGGTTCACCCTCCCACAACTCAACGGGTCAATGCCCTTACATTCCTTCGTTATACCTGTCCAAGGTGTGGAGACCGATAGCGTTTAGCGGATGGGTCAGAGCCCTTTTGGGGAACGAACTCGGTCCTCCGTGCTTTCTTTGTGAAATCCTGCGAATGAGTCAATATACGTGATGCTGCTTAGCTTAAGCTGCTTCTGTCCAACTCAGAACGGTTTTCTCTGGCGTGAACTTTTCTCCCCGTTGAACAATACCAACTAGAATTCGTGCCAGCTTTCCTATTAACTTAAATATGGATTGTTGCTTTTTCATTTTCTTTTCTTTCACATTATGCTCATGCAGATGGCGGAATACGGGGTTGTTCCAAACGAGCTGAACCGTCGCGAGATATAGATATTTTCGCAGGGCTGAGTCTCCTCGTTTCGAAAGAACAATTCGTCCTTTTCGCTTTCCTGACGTACTTTCAGCCAAATTCAGGCCAGCCTTTCGTAATACCTGACGTCCATGCGCATACTGGCTTAAATCTCCTGTGCCTGCTAGTATGGCCGCGGTGAAGATCTTACCGAGACCTTTTATGGTGCGAAGTTGCTGTGCCATTGGAATCTCAGAAAGAAGGGATTCGATGTCCTTTTCAATCTGTTCAAGCATGGTGCTAACTCGTTCATATTCTTCAATGAGCCTTTTTAAATCTGCCTTCGATTCTTCTACAGCGGTTCGATCTCCGACACTGCATTTAGCGTGAGCGATGAGCTGTGCAGCCTTCTCAATCCCCGTAGAACCCCCAGCGCGCTGCATATGGACTCGCCAAGCATTGATGATGTCCTGTACAGTATACGTCTCCAAATCCTGTGGGCAAGGGAATGTCTTGAGAGTCGCCAATGATCGCTTACAGGTCCAATCTTTGAATACGGATGGATACTCAGGAAAGCGAATGTCCAGCCAGCGTATGATTCGATTCTGCAGGCGTACACTGTTCGACACCCAGAATTCGCGATCACTCATTATGGTCCGTAAGCGTTGAAACACAAGCGATTGACGCGTGTACTCATAGTAAAAGCCCCGACTTACTGAATCTGCGATGACAAGTGCATCTTTGGGGTCGTTCTTTGATGGACTGTTATCTCGATTTTCTTTATTTCGCTTCGTCGTAGCAGGGTTAACCATAACCACGTGTAATCCCTTATCTGATAACCAGTTTGCTAGGTTAAACCAGTAATGACCGGTTGGCTCCATGCCGATGATGAGCCTCTTTAATCGATGTTTCTGCTGTAACTCCGTCATCCAGCGGCTTAATTTTTCAAAACCTTCGATAGAATTCGAAAACGAGAGATGTCGTTTTGAAATGACGATTCCTCGGAAATTTGTGGACTGTGCCACGTGAGTTTCTTTGGCCATGTCAATTCCTACGACGAGATGCGAGGTGGTAATTTGTTCAATCCGTTGATTTTGTGCGTCTGATTGCTTAAACTTCATAGTAAGAGCGCCTCCTTGATGTGTTGTCGACAAACCCATCATACCGAGGCGCTCCTTTTTTGACAAAGGCTATTTCTTAGCCTTAACAGGAATGTTTAGCGTAATGACAAATGATACGGTTCACCATTAATAATTATAATTAATTGATACTGTGAAGAGCGTGAAGTGCATCCTGTTTATCTTTTAAAAAAGGGGCTCTAGTAATCCAAACTTATAGCATAAGGGTTTTCTTTCTTAAAAAATCCCAAGTTACATCGATCGAAAAAAATAATATCGAGGAGCCAATGGATATTAACGTGAAAGAAACACTAAAGACAATGAAAAACGAAGCTGACAAAACATGAAGCAATAGTGAAGCTAATATTGGATATTTAGTTTTCTTTCCTAGATTATCAGATACAATAGACGCTGGTATACCATACAGCAGGACACATGGCGCTATATACATAAACAACCATGGAATATTTGAAAGAATTAAGCTTTTTGGAGAAGAGGCTAGTATTGAAAATAAAGCTGTTATAACAAACGAAGATATTAGTCCAACAAGTATTTTCTTTGTTATCATAAATGCCTCCTGATGAACCAGATAATATTCCTCGGGGTATCTCTTAACATTTATCAATCGTTCCTTATTCTGTTTAAATAATAAACCTACAGAATACCCTTGGATAGTTCAAACATTCATGGAACCTATTTTGAACACGAGAAAACGGCAGCCTTCACCGGCTGCCGTCTCTTCGTGTTCATAGAATTTTCGCTTGCAAATTGATGTGCCCAGCTACATTGATGATCTAGAATTCTCTGGTCTTTCGATTTTCAGTTTAAGTCCTTCGGATATCACTACGCTATCCTGCCCGTTCGTATTATGAGGTCACCAGAAATTACTGGTCGACCTCATTTTTGTGTGGTCGTAAGATAGCGGTAGCCGGGGATCGAACGTTTCTGCCCGTGAGACTTGGATCTCGAGAGCTATTCCGTTCATCCCCCCTACTTGTTAAACCATGATTAGGCTAGTTGGGGCATGACCCCGAATCACATGCGATAATGTGGACGACAAGAAGGTTAGGGGCTTCCGGC
>NZ_JBFTPA010000023.1:0-82143 GCF_056398245.1 Paenibacillus sp. 01T47 | reverse complement strand
TCTCTCGCTGTAAGAACATATACGTGCTTATTTGTCCATTTCCTACCTCGATCATACGCCGCAGCTACTCTATAAGCGCATATATGTGCTTACAGACAACAAACCTAGCCCTTTCTCTCGCTGTAAGAACATATACGTGCTTATTGCTCCATTTCCTACCTCGATCATACGCCGCAGCTACTCTATAAGCGCATATATGTGCTTACAGACAACAAACCTAGCTTTTTCTCTCGCTGTAAGAACATATATGTGCTTATTGCTCCATTTCCCACCTCGATCATACGCCAAAATTCGCTTGTCCACCATTTGCTTAAGCAAACATCAATAGACCAAAATAGAAAAATGGCGTCACAGGATTAAATCTCTGTGACGCCATTTTTTCAATATTCATATCCAGCTATCTCTCCAGTGAGTTCATCACTTTGGGACAGCCCCTTCAATCGTTTGTTTGTTATCGCATTACCATTCCACGCTTACTGCAATTCCTTCCGGAATGCCTGGATAGCGAAGAAGCACCGTTCCTGACTCTCCATCATACTCGTATGATGCCGCTTGATCACCAGCTGTGACGCTGCTAGGCTCACTTGGAACACGCAGGCGCGTACTAACCGTGATGTCCAGCGGTGACTCTGAAACAAAGGAAATTCCGTTTTCAGCCAACAGCTCCTCACGAATGCGTGACGAACTAACAAGAATACTTGTTTCTCCCAGCTGTTTATCCGAGTAGTTCAAATCAAACAACAAGCTGTCCTCGCCCGATTTGATTTCCACGGAATGTTTCACAGGCATGCTCGCTTCGAACAAATCAACGAACAATCCTTCCAGAATGATTGAATCATCCGCTTCCCTCTCATCCAGCACATGAGTAATGACATAAGGCCCCCGTCTAATATGCAGCGAGGTGCTTTCCTTATAATCAACCATTTCTCCGCGGATCTCGAGCGACCTTTTTACAGCACTCCGTATAAGAGCTGCACCCGCTTCAGAACGGGACAACTCCGCTGGATTCTCACGGTAAAATAAAACAGCACCGCTGCCTACCGTAAACTCTCCTTGCTCCGGGTTTCTACCTAAGCCAAGCGACTCGAATAAATGTTCTTCCGGACGCATGTAAGAGCGGCGGCTGTTCTCACGGTTCCACCATTCCCGTACTTCATGATAGGGGTCCGAGCCGTCACCGACATAGATGAGTATGCCGCCCTCCCTCACCCATTGTCCGATAGCTTGATGAATGCCCGGATGCTCCGGCTTCATAAATTCGTAGCTGAGCAGCAGCACCCGGTAATGATCCAAATACCCTGGGAAGGTCAAAATATTGTCCAGCTGTACCGGTCTTAGCGGAATGCCTACCTTCACGAGCGGAAGCGCGAGTCCGTAAAAGGACGACCAGTCAAGAAGCTCCTTCTGCTCTTCACTCAGCTCTTCAGCTGAACTCGTTCCGTCATATTTGGCGGCTTCGCCTTCCTGCTCGCCTTCACGGATAACGTCCCCGCGTTGATACATTGCAGAGTTGGATAAGCAAAGGCCAATGCCAGCTGTATAGGCGTCGTCTCCAGCAACCTCATCATGGTTATGCATGTCGCGCAGCACATTCATGACCGTCAGAAGCACGGTCGCATAGTCACCCGGGATCATTTCTTTTCCTTTCCCGTCCTCAGTCGGGTAGCTGCCCTCGAATACACGGCGCGGCCATGGGCATACCTCGTATTGCTTCACCTCAGGATGCAGCAGGGAAGCAACAACAGTAGAACGATAGTTTTTACGATAGTCGCTCCAGCTGTATCTAGGGTTATCCTCTATCGGATCGTGAAGGAACCACATTTCACGCCCCGTCCCACGAGTGAGCTCCTGCATAATTCCATATTCCAAATATGCCGTCTCGAAGGTTCGCTCTCTGCGCAGCCCCTTATAAACGTTCGGAGTACGAGCCGTTCCCGTCCAGATCTGAGCAATGAAACCGTCACAGCCAGGCATCGACACGAGCAGCGCCTCAGGACTTATAATTCGCCACTGCGTGTAATTGATCAAGCTGTGAGTTGGGACATAGAAACGCACCGTTCTACCGTAGGTTACTAAGGAATATTCCTTCATTTGACTGCAAAGCCGGTCAAGCGCACGATAGTACATTGCCGCCTTCAGCTTGGATGCTCTGTACTGAGCGTCTGGCGAGGAGTGGGGAGGAATCCAATCCTCCCCGTAATAATTCAGCCACTCCCGCTTGAACGCATCGGAATAACCAGATGCCGCCCAAAATTCCGGCTCTTCCAAATGAATCGCTTCTGCGCCAGAGTCGATTGCCCGTTTAATATGAGAAGCCAAATATTCAGCGAAGGCAATGGTCGGAACCATATAAGGAACATCCTTGCCATGAAGCAGATGATTTCCGCTGCGGTCCATTTGAGCTTCATCCCAGTGCTCCCGTCCGTCGAATCGACCGTACAAGTAGTCCTGATACTCCCCCCAAGATACACCTGTCATCAAATGAATCTTATAGCCGGCATTTCTCCAGCCTTCGATCCGCTCAGGCAAATCATCAGATATTCCGTATACCATGACAAAATCGGTCCGCAAATCATACTTCGGGCCATACGGCCTTGATTCCTGAAAACCGGTCCACTCTGCTCGTTGTCCCAAACCCTTCGTCAAAGCGAGAAGCCTCCTTTAGTTTGCCATTCCAAACAAAGCAACTTCCTTGCCTTTCAAGTTGTCATTAGTAAACTGCATTGCTTCTTTATAGCCTGTTTTATTCATCTGTCCGCGAAGATCATTAATGATTTTCAGTGCCGCTTCATCCGATTTCGCATAAATCGCTTCTTTCCAGACGTCGCCTATTTTGTCCATGGATGGCTTCAGCATTTCCCACTGTGGAGACTTAATCATAACGTCGCCAGGATTGTATGCCGAAATAACACTAATACCGTTAGGACGTAAAATTTTACGCGCATTATCCATTGCTGCCAGACGATCCTGATCAGACCAGATGTCTCCAGCGCCAACGGAGTTGATGCGGTCTTGGCCAGACATGCTCTCAAGGCCAATGCCCATGCCTTCGTTTTTCTTCATCTTGCCAGTTGTATCCGCTGAGAATTTATCAAACCATTCTTTTTTGGCTACAGGCTTGCCGTTTTCCATATCCCAATGTTCGCCTTGAATGCCGTAACGTACGAGAAGGAAACCTTCATCAGAAGCAAGATAGTCCAGCAAGCGAAGCGCTGCATCTACGTTTTTCGATTTTTTCGGAATAACGGTAACGTTGTTTCCTTGAATAGATAGGTCAGCAGGACGGTCTGCAGCAGCGCCAGCACGCTCAAGCGGGCCAACAGGAATATAATCGCTGCCTGGATGCGCTTTCACATAGTCCTTGGAAGCATCGAGAATCGCTGGATAGTGGGCAGCCAGCACTGCAATACGGCCTTGCTTGATTTTCTCATTCGCGATTGGATCGGTTTGCGTAAACGCTTCAAGATCAAGCAGACCTTCGGAGATCAGCTTGCGGTAATACAGCGTATAATCCTCGTATTGTTTCGAGAAGAAGCTGTTTTCCAGCGTTCCATCACCTTTATCTACATAACCAGAGCCATAGAACATCGTATTGCCGATACCGACAGCCCAGCCGTTATGGAAGCCTCCGAGAGGAATAACAGACATGCCATTTTCCTTCAGGTCAGCGTCCTTGATTTTTTTCAGGAAGCTGTAAAGCTCTTCCTTTGTACGTACGGATTGCGGGTCTACTCCAACCTTCTCAGCAATATCCTTGCGGACGTAGAAGCCATAAAGCCAATCCATTGCATCCTCAGGTGTTGCAGGGTGGTTCTGGTAAAGCAAGAACTGCTTGCCGTCATACACATCAAAAGCTTTCTCATAAAGCGCTGGCGGAACATTGTCTTTCTGAATCGCTTTTGCTAGATTTGGATATTTGTCCAGCTTATCCGAAAGATCGACCAATTGGTCTTCCTTCGCTGCTTTTATAATTCCATCTAGCTCTCCGCCCCAAGCTGGACCTGTGTAAATATCAGGCATATCTTGAGTTGCAAAAATGGTGTTCACTTTCTCAACTTCACTGCCCTTTGTATATTCCCACTCGATCGTAATCCCCGTTTTTTCTTTAATAACCTTCTCGATCGCCGTCGTGTCTGTGTCGCTGCCGCTGGAGCCGTTCCAGTTGTGAAGAACTTTGAGTTTCACCTCTTTTTGCTCTGTACCGCTGTTAGTTGTGCCCGCGTTGTCCGAAGGCTTATTGACGGCGCCACCGTTGTTGTTGCTGCAGCCAAACAGCGTAACCGCCATCAGAGTTACTGCGAGTAACAACGAAGTGCTTTTTGCTCTTTTGTTCTTCATAAAAACCCTCCCGTGAACTGTAATGAAATATGATAAAGTCCCGAATGCGGACGATTATCCTTTGACCGAGCCAATCATAACGCCCTTGACGAAGTAACGCTGCAAAAACGGGTAAATACACAAGATCGGAAACACCGTGATAACGAGCAAAGCCATTCGAAGCGATTCCGGTGTTGCCCCAGCCACATTGACGCTGACGGTCTGACCGCCTTGCTGCGCCGCTCTCTGCATGGAGGATGATAGCGCTTCCGCTTCGGTCAGCAATTCTTGCAGCAGCGTTTGAACTGGTATCAGATTTTTATCCGACACATAATAGGCGCCTGTAAACCAGTCGTTCCAATGCGAAACCCCGATAAACAAAGCGATAGTCGCAAGAACTGGACCCGATAACGGTAGTATGATTTTAAGGAATATTTGAAAGTCACCGTAGCCGTCAATTCGTGCCGATTCTTCAAGCTCCTCCGGTATGCCTTGCAGGAACGTTCGAAGAATGACAATATGCATGAAATTGAACAGCATCGGAATGACATATACCCAAAAACTGTTGATCAGATGCAGCTTCTGCAAAGTGATGAAATACGGAATGAATCCAGCGCTGAATATCGTTGGCAAAAAGATGTAATACGTAAAAAATGTTCTTCCTGGCAGCGTTTTTTTGGAAAGCGCATAAGCCATCAGCGTACAAAGACCTACGTGCAGGAATGTGCCGAGCACCGTTCGAAGCAGCGTGATTTTGTAGGCCTGCCAAATGCGGGCATTATCAAAAACCTCTACGTAATTGTCCAGTGTAAATTTACGAGGGAAGAAATAAAGCGCACCCATCATCGAATCTTTTCCATCGTTGAGCGAGTAGACCAGAATGTAAATAAACGGGTAGATCATCGACAATCCGAACAACGTTAAGAAAATATAATTACAAATGCTAAATATAGAAAATCGGCTTTTCGCCATATCAAACCACTCCTTAAAACAGGGATACGTCGCTAACCTTGCGAGCAATTCGGTTGACAGTCACGATAAGAATGAGTGCAATGACACTCTGGAATAATCCTACAGCAGCCGCATAACTTAATCGGCCTTCACCTATACCGGAGCTGATAACATGCACATCGAGTACGCTGCCGATTGCGGCGGTAGCCGGACCGTTCAGCAGGAGCAGCTGCTCATAACCAGCGCTCATTAAGCTGCCGGCCGAGAGTATGAACAAAATAACGGCAATGTTGCGAATACCAGGAAGCGTTACATGCCACATCTGGCGAGTGCGCCCAGCGCCGTCGATCTTAGCCGCCTCGTAAAGCTGCTGGTCAATGCCGGCGATTGCTGCCATATAGATGATCGAGTTCCACCCGATGTTTTTCCAAATATCTGAGCCTACAACGATTTGATAAAACCATGTTGTATTGTTCAAGAACTGAATCGGTTCTACACCAAACACACCAAGCAATTCATTGATTGGACCTCCAGATGGAGTAAGAAGACGCTGCATCAGCGTAACAACGACAATCCATGAAACGAAATACGGTAAATAAGAAAGCGTTTGCACGGTTTTCTTAAATTTAATGTTGCGAACCTCGTTCAATAGAATTGCAAGACATATAGGCATTGCAAATCCGATAAGAAGCTTCATGAGACTGATGATAATCGTGTTGCGGATCAACTCGAATGACTGATAATAGGAGAAAAACTGCTGGAAGTATTTCAGTCCTGCCCAGGGGCTTCCAGTGAAGCCCCCAGAGAACATGAAATCACGAAATGCCACTTGTACGCCAAAAAGTGGGACGTAGGAAAAGAGGAAAAACCAGATGATGCCGGGCAGCATAAACAAATAAAATAGTTTGTGCCGCCAAATCCGTTTCCACAATACTGACTCTGTCATATGCTTTACCTCCTTGCCAAACGGATCGTTTTTATTTCAAATGGAGTAAAGGCCAGGTGGTAAGCCCCTTCCTCCGCATGGATTCTATCGATGGGTGTTTCCATCAAATCAGTAAGCCAAGCATCCGCTTCGTTCATAGCTGCAATGAGTTTTGCCTTAAGATGTGTTCCTGCGGTTTCATATAAACGGATGATTAGATCATCTCCGTCCTCTGCCTGCTTCACCGTTTCAACCATTACATTGGAATGGTCAACGCTGAAAAATGATTTTGCTGCTGGCAAATGCTGTGCCTCGTCGCTTGCTGTCATGCTTACCGAACGCAGTGGTACGTTAAGCTCATATCCACGCTTATAAACCTCTGCCTGAACATGATCCCCTTTATGCGGGTACAAGGAATACGTAAACTGATGCTCTGCTTGATCGGCTTCTGGATCTGGATACGATGTACTGCGCAAAAGATTCAAATCCAGCACATTCTGCCAAGCACGATGTCCGTATTTGCAATCATTGAGAAGTGCGACGCCATAATCCGACTCCGAAAGATCGATCCATTGATGAGCGCAAATTTCATCCTTCGCATAATCCCACAGCGTATTGCGATGTGTAGGGCGTTTCAAGTAGCCGAACTGAATTTCACAGCTTGCGCTGTCCGAACGAATATTGACAGGGAAGGATGTACGCAGCATCTTCGCTGATTCCTTCCAATCAACGTCCGTAACGAAATCGATACGGCGGCTGCCTTGAGTCAGGATGACCTTCTGCGTCATTGTTGATTGACCAAACCGATATACAAGCAGCAAGCCTACCGTTGGTCCATCTTGGAAAGCTGATGATTCAGATGGCTCAAGCGGTACTCCTCCCGAGAGGCGATAATCTTGTTTAATATCCCATGCATCGCCCTCATCATGATACAGGCTGAGTTCATTCGCCTTCTGGCCATGCGGGATGATTTCCCGGCCAAGCTCTTTATCAATGATGGATATAATCGTGAAGTCTTCAGCGAACGTAACCGATAACAAATCATTTTCCATTATCCGATCGATAGCCGATGCCCTCATATCAGGAAAGAGGTTATTTGCCGCTGTTTTCTCTTGCGTCCGGGCAGCTGCAATTTCTGCTTCAGCTGCTGCCGTCTCAGCAAGCGCTAGTGAACCAGTTGCAACGGCATATCCCATAGCAGGAATACGAACCCGCTGCCATGTGCCATTGTTTTCAAACCATTCTTCCCGATCCCATGACAGGGAGTTAAAGATTACCTCAGAGCCTTTCTCAGCAGGTACGGATTGTGCCACCGCTTCGTACGCTTCGGAAATTAACTGCTCGACACGGTCCAGCAGTATTGCGTATCTCTCCAACGATTCATCATATACGCGTTTAATAGAGGAGCCTGGCAATATATCATGGAATTGATAGAGCAGCACTTCTTTCCATATCGTTTCCAGCTCCTGCGCAGGATAAGGTTTGCCCTTTGTTCTTTCAGCCAAGACAGCTGCATATTCAAGCTCGCGCAAAGCTTTCTCAAGCTTACGGTTATACCGTTTATTGCGCGCTTGGCTCGTCAGCGTTCCTTGATGGCGCTCCAGATAAAGCTCCCCGGACCACACTTGATAACGATCAGAGCCAACTGCAAGCTTCTCAAAAAATTGTGAAGAATGCTCTTGAACAACTGGGCTAAGGCCAAGTAGATTTTTCTCCCGCTGCAATCTCTCGAGATGCTCCTCGCCAGGGCCGCCTCCTCCATCGCCGATTCCGAACAACATGAGACAATTTTCCGATACGTTTTTGTCCATATATTCATTCTCTGCCTTCACAATAGAACGAGGTGCAGCCGGGCTGTTATACGTATCCTCAGGCGGCATATGAGTCAGGACACGCGAGCCGTCGATTCCTTCCCAGTGGAACGTATGGTGGGGATGACGGTTGTAAATGCTCCATGACAGCTTCTGCGTCATCATGTAATCAACGCCTGATTTTTTCAAAATTTGAGGCAAGCTCGCTGTGTATCCAAATACGTCCGGCATCCAAAGCGACTTCATCTCTTGACCAAACTCTGCTTGGAAATACCGTTTCCCGTAAAGGATTTGACGAATCAACGCTTCCCCGCTAGGTACGTTAGTATCCGATTCAACCCACATTGCGCCTTGCAGCTCCCAGCGCCCTTCTTGCACACGCTCTTTGATGCTTGCATACAGCTTCGGATAATGGATTTTCATCCAATCATAAAGCTGTGGCTGGCTTGCTCCAAAGATGTAGTCAGGGTAACGTTCCATCATCCGCAGCACTGTTGAAAATGTGCGTGCTCCCTTACGGATGGTTTCACGGATAGGCCATAACCAAGCCAGATCCATATGCGCGTGGCCGACGGCACTAATAGTAAGCACTGGATCTCCGCCGCGTTTATCAAGCTGCTCACGCAGTAGTCTCGATGCCTTAGCTACTCTTTCTTCACTCAAAGATGTAAGGATATGAGAGGCTTCATACAAAGACTGCAAAATGCGTGCTCTGCGTGCTGACCCTTCAGGCAAACGATCTGCCGTCTCCAGAAGTACCTCAGCGTCATAATAAAGCTGATGGACATTCTCGTGGCAGATTGCGATTTGGGCTTCCTTCAAAGTGCCGCTGCGGAAGCGACCGAACAGGTCGTTGCAGCCTGCGTCGCCCCACAAATCAATTTCTTCATCTCCCTGCGCGCTTTCACTAATGTGTACAACACGTTTGCCAGGAAGGCCAAGGCTATAATCAAACTCAGAATTTATATTCGTTAAGCCCTGAGTAGGTGTTCCCTCTTCATCTACTAAACAAAGCTCACCATTCACATCGATAAGAAGCACAATTTTGGAGCCCTTCGCCTCTTGCGGTACTTTTCCACTAAAGTGAAACCAAGCGCAGTCCCAAAGATTTCCCCAGCGGTCTCCCGCAGCGAGTTCAATCTTCCGGCCTGACTCCCTATCCTCGTAAGAAACCGGCTCCTCAGTAACCCAAGCAGTTACTTTCAAATCCGTAAGCGGCTTGTAGATTTGTTCCTTCAACCGGTCCAACAGCGACTTCAACTGCTCCGTTCTCACTTTTTCGTATGGCATTTGTAGGTCTCCTTTATCATCCAGTTCTATATTTCATACAGGCTTTTTCCCATACATGCCTATCGACTTCAAAATGTTAGCGTTTTCAGATCGTACTCGCGAAACTATTCAAAACTTCGCTATATGAATTTTACAACCAAGCTTTATAAACATTCGTCTTATTCATAATATAATATATAGATTCAATATATTCAATATATAAATAAAAAAATCTTTTCCTTTGCGGAAAAGATTCTCAATTTTATCGCTTATTCAATTATTGAACTGGTCTTGGTCCAGTCGTTTGGCGGATAACCAGCTCAGGATTAAGCAGCGTTTTGCTATATCTATTGTTTGGGTCTACCCCATTCTCAATAATGTTGATCAGTGTGCTTGCTGCACGGTAACCCATATCATGCTCAAATTGATTAATATGTGTAAACAAGCTGAACTCATCTACGATAGATGTCGGGTCATCGAAGCTGATAATAGACAAATCCTCAGGCACGCGAAGCCCCGCTTGCCTAGCCATTTGATAAATTCGAACAGCCAGCCTTCCGTTAAGCGTAATATACGCTGTAGCCATTCGGTTGCGAATATAGCGGTATAACGGGTGCTTCTCCGCATCCTTAAGACTGCCAACATTAAAATCGGTAATAATATGAGCCGGATTAATGAGTGCGCCTTTGTTTTTCAAAGCGTCCATATAACCTTCAATCCGCTCCTGTACCGTAACCGTTTGCAGCGGAGAATCTGAGCAAATCGCAATTTCCCGGTGCCCAAGCTCCCACATATATTCGACTGCAAGGCTTGTTCCAAGCCTTCCATCCGCAGCGATATAATTGGTTTCTACGCCAGGCAGGAAACGATCGATAAGTACAAAGGGGTAGCCATTGAACTTCATATTTAATATTTCTTCGTTATAATTCTCTTCATCTACGGGAAATACAAGCAAACCGTCCGTACCGAATTCCTTTAGCGTCTTAAACGCTTCTTTCTCTTTATCCACATCGCCCTCAGACAGCAAAATCATGCTTCGGTAGCCCTTTTCTCTTAGCGCCCTCTGCACTCCCTCAACTAAACGGATGGCAAAATAATCATAAATAGATGGCATAACGAGACCAATCATACGCGTTTTATTCTGGGTTGCCGCTCTTTCTAAACCAACTGTCTGCGTAGCCGACACTGTCTCATCAACTTCTACCGGCCCATCATTGCTGACGAAGCTGCCCTTTCCCGGTACTCGGGAAATGATTCCATCGTTCGCAAGTCCGACCATCGCATTCACTACAGTTATTTTACTGACGTTAAACAACTTCATTAGATCTTTTTCGGTCGGAATGCGGTCCCCCGCCTTCAAGCCTTCCGTAGCAATCAACTCGCGGATATAATCCTGGATTTTCTGGTAAAGCGGCGTACGGACTGTTGAATTCATTTGCTATCACCAAGCTCCATATTAATATTTGTAATATATAATATAGGTTAGCCTCTTTTTAGGCAATACCCACATCTTTGTCGAATGAAGTAAATTACCCTTCTTTAGAACTAAGGAAGACGCTAATTTATAGCTTTTTTCCTATAAATCGAGCGTTCTTAACCACTTTCCTTGTCGAATATCGCGAATTTTGTATATATAATATATACAATATATATTTATAATTATATTCGAAATCGTTATCAATATGACAAATCATAAGCAATTCATCCATTTAAACTTCATTGTTCATACATCAACCTATGTCATAAGTCATGCTTTCACCTGCGCCGTTGACTCTCGGTACAAGATCTCTCCAGCTACAAGCAGCTTCTCCATCGGCTCCTGCTTGTTCGTTATTCTGCTAATCAGCCTCTCTACCGCACGCTTGCCAAGCGCTTCCTTAGGCACATGCACCGTCGACAAAGAAGGTGTCATGCGATAGGAATCGTCAATGTTGTCATAGCCTGTAATGGACACCTCTTCCGGAACCGCAATACCTAGCTCCTTCATGGCATCAATCGCACCGATACCGATCATGTCATTTGCACATAGAAGCGCCGTTGGCATCGTTTTTGCCTTGAGCCTTTTGATTGCCCACTGTTTTATTGGCTCTTGAAACTGCTCATGCTCAAAACCTTCAACGGGAAGATAACAGTCATTGCTCATTTGAAACCTAGGCTCGACCAGAGCTTGCTCCTCCAGTACACTTCGGAACCCAAGAAACCGGTCCTTAAAGCTCCGCGAATAATTCATATCCCCAATAAAGCACAGCTGCGTATGTCCTTTACCAATCAAATGTTTCGTCAAGCGATACATAGAATCATAATTGTTCGTAAACACCGTATCGCTAGGAATCAACATATCCTCATGATCCACGAGCACCATTGGCAAGCCGATGCGATGCACCTCTAACAGCAGCGGAGTTGAAATTTCTCCCACGCCGATAAGCCCCAATATGCCATTCGGGTTCAAGAAATGAAGGAAATGATCAACGCTTTGCTCTGACACAATGACCATGCCATAACCATCTTCCTCCAATCGCGAAGCAATCCCATCGAGGATTCTTCCCCAATACAGCGACTCCTTCGTTTGAAAGCGAATATTAGGCATAAGCACAAGCACCGATTGTTTGTGGGCGGCAGGCGTTTTGGGAAGCTGCTCAAGCTTCATTGTTTTCACATAAGCATTCTTTTGCGTAAAATAACCCAGCTGCGATGCCGCTTGAATAACCCGCTCCTGTGTTGCCTCACTGACGCCGCCTTTGCCAGAGAGCGCCTTCGAGACAACAAACTTTGATACGCTTAAATAATCAGCAATTTGCTGCATGGTAACCTTGTTTGACATCGGTAGTCCACCTTAGCTTTCAGTAATGGTTCGCGCTTCTTTCCAGCGCCTATTGTATTCGGTAAACACCTTCTGCAAATCTGGAGAGGCAATCCACTCTTGAATATAATCGCCGGACCAAAATGCAATTTGAGCTGTATTCGCAATTTCAAGTAAGAGGTCGTCTGGCACTCTTCGCTCCAGAAATTCGATGTTGAACGATAGAAACTGTTGAAATTGCGGCAAGGAAGGCTGCTTATCCTCAATCACAGGCAAGAAGCCAGAATCATCAACATAACCAGATTCGTTTACAAAAAATTTGACCCACGCCTCGGCAAGCTCCTTGTTCTCGCTAAACTTGCTTACACCCACAAACCAATCCGGGCTTAGCGGCGAGAAGCGCTTCTCGCTATTGTCGTAAGGGAATGGGAAGAAGCCGATATCTTCCGATTTCGCACCCGCTGCAATAACTTGATTGATGACCCAGTTACCCATTAAATACATGGCAGCTCTACCGTCAGCAAGCTCTTTTTTGGATGTTTCCCATTGATTCGTGAGTAATTGGTTTTCCACATAACCTTTTGATATTAATGTCTTGACGATGGAAATTGACTGTCCCCATGCATTATCAATAGTCCACGGCTCGTCCGTGTTGACCATATTATTTAAATAGTCGGCATTACCAGTCATATAGCTGACTAGATCCTCGCCCCAAGTCATAAGCGGCCACTGAGCGCCATAGTTCAGATAGACAGGCACAATGCCGGCTTTCTTCAGCTTCTCGCATGCTGCATAAAACTGCTCCAACGTCGTTGGGATTTGTGTAATGCCTGCCTTTTTGAAAGCTTGCTTATTATATACGATCCCTGTCGTGGAAGCGCCGGTAGCAATGCCAAAGCGTTGTCCAGCATAGGCTTTAAAGTCTGCAAAATGAATATGCTCGAACAAGCTATCGCTTAGCGGCTCAAAATAATCAGGCAAGTCTTCATTTTTAATATTGTTCGGAAGCAGCAGCACATCGCCTAAGCTGCGAGTGGATAAGCGCAGCATAATATCGCTGGCATAATTGGTTATGCCCTCAAACTTGACCGTTACGCCAGGATTCAGCTGTGCAAATTGATCGGCATATTTTTGAAACACGCCATTCTCCATCAGATCAACACGATTGGTCATTACGTTAATCGTCACATTTTGACCAACTTGTTCCTCTTTGCTAACGGGCTCCTTTTCCTTTTCGCTGTTGCCTTGTGCCTTCTGGCATCCCGTCAAGCCTATGCTGGACAAAAGAACAATAAGCAGCAGCATACAAATGTATTTGTTCATGCAGCGTCTCTCCCTCATTATAGTGGAAACTGTAAAATAACCTCGGTGCCTTTACCCCATTCACTGGTCACCTTCAAGCCATACACGTTTCCGTAGTGGAGCTTGATACGCTCGTTTACATTTTTCAAGCCGATTCCGCCTGATTTGCGCTTGACGACCGCTTCCTCCGATCCTGCAAGTGAACGGTTTAAGCGATCTAATGTATCCTCATCCATGCCAAGCCCATCATCTTTTATGCGAAGCAGTACACCAAGCGGCGTACGCTCGCTGCTCATCACAATTCTCATCGAGGCCTTATTGTCATCCATGCCGTGATAAATTGCATTCTCGACAATGGGCTGCAGCACAAGCTTAATCATAGGATACTTCAGCATGTCATCGGTTATATGCGTTTCTAAATGGAAGCGGTTCGGATAACGATAATTAAGCATTTCCACATAGTTGCGCATATGCAGAACCTCATTCTCCAGCGTTACTTCCTCATGCAAATCGCTTATGCTGTATCGCAGCAGCTTTCCGAGTATGGCAATCATGTCGGCTGCGATCTGATCGTCGTTCAGCTCAGCCGCCATTCGGATCGATTCGAGCGTATTATACATGAAATGCGGATTGATCTGGCTTTGCAGCGCGTGCAGTTCAGCTTCCTTCTTCTTTGTCTCCATCAAATAAATATCCTGAATGAGGTGATCAATTCGGACAATCATTCGGTTGAACTGATTGCCTAGCTGGCCTACCTCGTCCCGATATTTCACTTGAAACTGAACGTTAAAGTCACCCTCCTGCACGTTCTTCATCAATCGCATCATTTTGCGGAGCGGATTCGTTAGTGCAAAGGAAAACACAACAGAAATAAAAAGCGCGACGATAATCGTAATAATTGTAGCGATCCAGGTTACGTTGCGAATGACAACGGCATCTTTCGTCAGCTCACTGTCCGGAATGGAGGTCATTACCTTCCATTTCGTATTGGGCGAGGTCGTATAAATGTATAAACGATTAACACCGTCACGCTCAAAATAAAAGCTCCCCTTCGTGCCCTTTGCTTGGGCTACCGTAGGATCACTCATAATGTTTGTGGCCATTCGCTGCTTGTCGCTGTCATAAACGACATTGCCAAGCTCATCGATAATGACCGATTTTCCATTTGTCACCTTATCGAGCTCACTCATTTGATCCTCAATGACGCTAATATTCGCATCCACCGCAATCATGCCGATAGGCTTAAGCGATTTATCAATTACCTTGCGAACGACGGTAAACGCATATTTGACGCTCTGCAAATTGCTCGTATATTTTTGCGTGCTGAACAGTCTCGCTTCACCGCCGGAAGTATTAATGAGCTCTCGCCATTTCTCATAGCTCTCCTTCACGTTCAGCCGAATGCCGCCCCCAGCTGTAGAATAATAGCCGTTGCCGAACTGATCAAATATATAAACCGAGTTGGCGCCGCGTTTTATCGTATTGATGAACGAAATATTCCCCTCTATGCCTCGCTGGATCAAGAGCAGAAGGTCAAAATCGTCAGGCACCTGATTGCTATTATCGATCGACGTTTGCTGCCTTTTCTCGTAATAGCTGTTCGAGAGAATCAGATTTTGTTTGATATCGTTCTGGTACGCAGGAATGGAGGAAATACGAATCATATCCTCGATATAATCGTCAACACGAACCATCATGTTCTCAAGCATTTTGGTCGAATAGACAATCGTTTTCTCCTCAATCGAACGCGAGTAATTGCTATATGAGATGTAGCCTATAAACGATAACGGCAGCGTGATTAGAAGCAGGAAAACGATAAATAGCTTCCCCTCCATTCTCATGCTGCCTAAAGCTGCCCATATGCGCCACAATCGTTTTCTGGGGCTCATCCTCTTAACTCTCCCTTATTCTAGATGGCAGGCATAACGTTTCCGCCGTTTACAGGAATGTAAGCGCCAGTTATAAAGCTTGCTAGATCCGATGCTAGAAAAGCGACCGTATTGGCAATCTCTTGGTCCGTTCCTCTGCGTTTAAGCGGAACGTTTTGTGAATAAGCAAGGTTCTCCTCCGTACCAGTAGCACGATCGCGATCACTGATGGTCCACCCTGGCGCAACCTGATTAACCGTAATATGATGCTCCCCAGCTTCTTTCGCTAACACACGATAGACGCCATCCATCCCGCGTTTCCCAGCTGTATAGGCTGATTGTCCCGCAAAATTTTGCATCGCGCATTCGGTGTTGATGCCAATGACTCTACCGCCGCCCCGCTCGATCATCGCCGGCACAAAAGCTTTCGCTAAAAAGACGCTTTGCAATACGCAGGATTCGAATTGGCTAACATAATCAGCAACAGGCTGTTCTAGTATGCTTGTCCATTGGTACTGAATGACCGCGTTAGCGACAACGATGTCTACATGGCCGAGTTCCTCTGTTACTTTAGCTTTCATTTCATTAATATGCTGCTCATTTGTTACGTCTGCCTGTACGATCATCGCTTTTCTGCCCATAGCTGTAATTTCCGTCTGCAATTCTTTGGCCTTTGCTTCGTTATTATTGTAGTGCAGAACGATGTTAGCGCCGCAGCTTGCCAGTGTACGTGCCATAACCCGTCCTAAATCGCCAGTAGCTCCTGTGATTAAAGCTGTTTTATTAGAAAGATCAATGTGCATGAATAAGGTCACCTTTCTTTATGGAAACAGATTTGTTAGATCATTTACTAATAATTATGCTACCAAAAAATATTCATTTTATAAAGCTTATCCAAAAAAAATGAATTTGTACACACAAGTAAACGATACGGCGAATTAATTTACAATATGGTTATCTTCTTCATGGCTTGCAGCGGCTATTTCAAGCAATATTCCTTGTGATTTCGACTATTTTCATGTATATTACAAACTATAGCCTACTCTAAACATTCACATATGTATTAATAATAACTCTTATTCGGAGGTAACCCTTGAAAATCGAGCTATCAGAGCAAAGCCTGCCTATATTTGAGGCTATATCGAGTAATGTACGCATTCAAATGATTCACCTGCTCTCCAAAAAATCAATGAACATTCGCGAGCTGGCAGAGGCTTTAGGCTTAAGCAGTGCAATCATGACAATGCACGTAAAAAAGCTGGAGAAGGCCGGAATTATCAAATCCGAAATGACCCCCGGCAAAGGCGGTGCCGCTCAGAAGGTGTGCTCGCTTAGCATGGATGGACTTGAAATAGCATTCCCCCGCAAGGACGTCGTACAGCGCGAGTCACGCAGAACCGAGGTTTCCATCGGACACTATACCGATCTCAACATCGTTCCTACTTGCGGCATTTGCACGACGGAAAAGGTTATCGGAATTTTCGACGACCCCCGCTACTTTCTTGATCCCGATCGCGTGAACGCCAAAATATTATGGTTCTCGCAAGGTTATATCGAATACAAAATTCCTAACTTCCTATTAACGAGCGAGAGTCCAGACGAGCTCGAAATTTCGATGGAAATTTCGTCTGAAGCGCCTCTCACCAATATGAACTGGCCTTCGGATCTTACGTTTTTCTTTAATGGTGTAAATGTTGGCATGTGGACGAGCCCTGCCGATTATGGCGGAAAAGGCAAGCTTAATCCACCTTGGTGGTTTGATGATGTCAACCAGTTCGGTTTATTGAAGCGGTTGATTATTAAGAAGGATGGCACTTACATGGACGGCCTTAGGCTCTCGGATGTAAGTCTCGACCAGATTGATATTAGCAACAGTCACTGGACGTTCCGTATTGCGATTTTGGAGGATGCTGAGCATATTGGCGGCTTTACTTTATTCGGCTCTGGTTTCGGAAACTATAATCAGGATCTCATTTTCAAGCTGTACTATACGAAGCTGGCGCAAGAGGATCGGACAACCGTCTAATCTGCTATATACGAAGAAAAGAAGAGGGGCCCCGCATGGGGCTCCTCTTCTTTAGCTTGATTAAGCTGCTTCCTGTCATAGTGCCTCGTTAATCTATTCTTTCGCTGATAGCAAATTCAAGATTCGGTAAAGAAACACTGCAGTTTCAGCACGGGTAGTATGATTGCTTGGCTTGATCATGCCGCCATCTCCTTGAATGAGACCTAGCTCAATCATGCCTGCTATGCTGCTGGCTGCATAATCTGGCACCTTATCTGCATCCTTGAAGCTGCTGAGCGATGCAATATCGCTAGGTAGCTCTAACGCTTCCGCTACCTTTAATGCCCGCGCTGCCATAACCATCATATCTTGCCTTGTTATCTTTGCCTTCGGCTCAAATCGTCCACCCTCCATGCCGGTAACGATACCTAACTTCTTGGCAATAGCCACTGCATCATAAAAATAATCCTGTGGCTGAACATCTGTGAATGCATCGCTTGCCTCCGCCTTCAAGCCTAACGCTCTTACAAGCATTAGAATAAAGTCTGCTCGGCTTACCTGTACAGCCGGGCTGAAGGTTGTAGCCGATGTTCCTTTTACAATACCTAAGGCAGCCAACTTCTCAACCGCTTCCTGCGCCCAAGAGTATTTGCCGAGATCTGTAAAGGCTGCTGCGGGCTGTTTATAAAATACTGCATAGATGCCCATGCGGTCTATTTGGAACCTGATATGTTTATCTGAGTCGGAATAGGCTGCTGCCGCAATTGCTGATGCTGTTCCTTGTTCATTAATGGACAATATACCGATGCTTGACGCTGTCTCGCTGCCTGTTAACAAATACGGGACCGTAACGGTAATCGGTGCCTTTGCATTGGTCCATGTATAAGCCTTTCCATCCAATAGCGCCGAAAGCTCAACGACTGCTCTTTCACCTATCTGGATCTGTACATCCTGCTTCAACGTTTTAAGGTCCCGCTCGCCAACGATAAGCCGCAGCTCCTTGCCAAGCTCTGCTGACTTCACCAGCATCTGTCCAGAAAGCAAGATCGTTGCTTTAGGCGTCGTTACTTCAATAAGCAAGTTAGGATGCTCAGACAAGAAGGATACAGGAAGATCCAAAGCATACTTCGCTGCCTCGCCGTTTTTCTTAAGCATAATCATTGCTTTCAGCTTTCCGTCTTTATCTGCTTTCGCCCGAGCTATCGCCTTCTGCAGTTCTTGTTCACTGACCACACCGACAGCCATCGTTCCACTTGGATCAAGCTTAGTGCTCATTTCCGCTTTGACAGAACCATCTGATTGCAGCTGGAACAAGTCAGGAGTGGAAATGACCGAGTCCCCGCCTCCTCCGCCAGTCGATGCTTTCTTGTACTCAAAAGTAACCCGTTTAGGCTCGCTCATATCATCTAATGCTAGATACGCCTCATAGATCCCCTCTACATCACCTGTCAATGTAAATGCGAATTGAAAGTTTCCAGTTTCTGTACTCGTCGTCTCGGCTGTGTAATTTACCTTGCCTTGTGGATCAAGCACCTTCAAGCTTACTTTTGTATGATCGCCATTCACCACTATCCCATCAATTGTTACTTTTTTTGCTGCAGCATCTAATCCTGCTTTAACGCCTTCTATCGTCTTAATAAGCTCAATCTCTTTCTTGTATTCAAAAGTAATCTTCTCCGGTTCACTCATATCATCTGTTGCTAGATAGGCCTCATAGGTTCCCTCTAGTTCACCTGTAAGTGTAAAGTCGAATTGAAAGTTTCCAGCAGCTTCACTCATCTTCTTCGCTTCATAGTGAACTTTGCCTTGTGGATCGACGACTTTCAAACTTACGTTTGCAAGATCGCCATTCATTACCAGACCGTCTAAAGTTACTTTTTTGGATGCCGCATCTACCGTAGTTTTAATGCCTTCAATAGGCTTGGCTTCCTCTGCTCCCGATATGTGATAAACGCCAAATTCATAGAACGAATATCCGTAAAATGTTGCTCTTTCGATCCCTTCAAATTTAATGTATCTAGCTTTGATCGGGTCAAAATGAACCGTTTCTTTGCCGTCCTTCGCCATAATTACGCCGTCATTTTCCTTGATCACACTCTTCCAATTTTGCTTATCATCGGAGACGAGTAATTTATAGGTTTTTGCGCGAGCGTATTCCCAATCAATCGTTACAGTGTCCATCTCCGTCACTTCACCGAGATCGACCTGGAACCATGTGTTGTTCAGCAGTTCACTTGCCCATCTTGTTGAAGGGAATCCATCAACTGCTTTCCCCGGAGCATAATTTGGATTATCGGCTTCTACTGTAGATGCTTCCGCGGCCTTATTCTGTGCCAAATTTCCAAGCAGGTAATAGACGTCTTCCTTCAGCGTGCTGTACGCCCCGTCTGTAATCATATGCTCTTTTTTCAGAAGCTCCAGCTTCGCATTAAAGCCTTTTAAGTACTTGGTAAACTTCGACTTGTCGTTTCCTTCGAACCGGCTCATCATCTCCAAATAATTGTTCAGCGAGCGAGCTGCTTCGTCATTCGTGATTTGTTTGGTTTCCTTGTAGCTTTCAATTAATGTTTTCAAATCGGATGCGCTGGTACTCGCTTCAATCACATAAAATGTTTTCTCCGATTTGCCTGCTGCTACGGTAATGACAAGCTCATGTTTTCCTGGCTTGCCTGCCAAATTTATAACCGTTCCTTCTGTGTAAGGCTTGCCATTAAAGGTAGCTGTTACTTTATTCAATCCACTTCCATCATCATTGATTAATTTCCATGTAAACGAAATGGGTTCTCTTTCCGAAATAGCCACTCCGCTTTGAAGCACTTGGCCATTCATTTGTACTTCTGCCTTTGGAGGGGCGGCGTTGTTCGCTTGATATGTTCCATTTATAAATTGATAGAGCCAATCGTACAAAATGCGTGTTGCAGGATCAGCACTTACCGCCGTATCAAATACAGCATTATTACCTTGGTAGTAGGCTTTAAAGGCTGATTGCATAAAGCCGGTTTGGACGCCGCTGTTTAAATAATCAACATACCGCTCCCTAAACACGCCATCAGTCACCATACGATCATCAAACTCAAGCTCAACGCCCATCCCATACTGCTTCGCTATGTTCGTGGCGTCTTTCAGACGATCCTCATCCAATGGCTCGAAAAAGTAGTTTGGCTGGAAGGCTACTGCATCTATCCCGACATCCTTCCACATATGGCTTTTGTAAGCTAAGAAGTGCGGTATCCAGAAAAGCTTCAAGTTCTGAGCATGCACTTTATTACTCGTCGAACGAATTAAATTCGGCCCTGTCGCGCTTGTACTGATTTGTTCCTCCAGCCAGTACATGCCGGCAAGCTCAAGATGAGAGTAATGGTTTGATGCCCATTTTTGTTCCGCTTCATTTAACCACCACTGTATCGCTTTCTCTCTATTTGCATACGCTTTCATTTCTCCAACTTCAGAAGCATTGAAGCTTTCAGATATACCATCTCCGTCAATATCTCCGAAATCGTTCACATACTCACCTGGGTCTGGAATCATTAAAACAACCTTTACCTTATGATCAGGCTGATTCAGCTTGCTTCCAACTTCCATCGCCGCTTCGTTTAGCTGCTGCATATCGCCTGTTTCTGCAAATGTTTTGTTCAGGTACCATTTCCAGTCCTCCAGCGTAGCTCCTCCGCCAAACGCATTTCCGGCCGGCGATGTAAGTCCAAGATAAAGAACGCCGTCAAAAAGCCAATCCACTGGTTCCCCGGCCCGATCTACGTAACTGATATTAGGAATAATCCGATCCTTCGTCCAAGTACCCTTATCATTCGCATATTGTCCGTTATAGAGCAATCCAAGATTACGAATGCCAGCCGTTGCTTCTCCCGGCTCTAAGTAGCTCGGCTGCTCAGCGGCAACTTCTTCCGCTCCTTCCACTTTTCCATCTGCGCCCCATATTTCGATTTCATCAATGAAGGTCCAAGCTCTCGTATGCATCGAGAAGGTTACTTTCACATAACGGGCATAAGCCATCTCCGCATCAGAATTCCCGCTTTTGATGCCATCTCTGCTTCCATTCCAGTCATATACCTCTTCTCTTGGCGGCCCATCCCCCCAAAGCAGCTTGGTTGAATTGTGTGAAAGCGTTCCCCAATTTTCTTTGTCGTCGGATACGTACATTGAGACCGTCAACGGCACAAGCATAGTGTTGTCAGGCCAATCCTGCAAAAATCGCGCTTTAATGCTCGAGATAGATTTCTTCTCCCCTAAATCAAACACAACCTCGCGTGTCATCTTCTTCACATGTCCTACCCAAGCCGGGTCCGACATATCCAACTTGCCATAAATGCCATCCGTCAGCTTATTATGATCATCCGGGTACATAGCCTCCGGCGCTTCGGACCATTCATATCCAAGCCCCGCAGCAAGATTACGGAATGCAGACTGTCCCTGATCCTGTCCTTGATCTTGTCCATCTTCCGCTTGTACTGCCGGAACCAGTGTCAACAACAGGGCACTTATCAATGCGATAGCTATCCAGCTTTTACTTCTTTTCATTAATGACAGCTCCCTTTCTATTCTCAAATAAAAAGTCTACTAAACATGCAATACAATAGGTTTCATTTCAAGCCTGCTTTAAGTCTTTTGCAGCACTCAATCCTCCTTCCTAAGATTCCATCGCAACCGATGTAGAAGCTTGCAGCCATGTTCTTACTGTTACTTTAAGAAACTTGACCCGACTTTCAAAGAGATAACTTATGACTTTGATATACATTTGTTTACTTGTCTCATTTCACCGCCCAGATTGCCCTTGTCATGGACAAATAAATGGGCCTATCTCAAAATAAATAGACCCAAATAGGGAATGGCGTCACAGAAATAAATTTCTGTGACGCCATTTTTCATCAGCTGCATGATTATTAATAAAATCGAGCTATCTCTCCAGAGAGTTTATCTCTTTTGAGACACACCCTTTTTTATTCGTGCCTTGCATGGAAGCGATAGATTTAATTTTGCAACGCATTCTACTTTCGCATTTATGCGTATTCACACAATCCGCCTCAACTATTGACGCTCAAAATGCTCTGTTGCTAGCGGCCATCGTTAAAGCATATATCGCTAACGAACCTAGCAGCTCTTATTTAGACTATTCGTATCGTTTTGAAATTCTAACGAACTCCAGAATCGTTATATCGAGAAAAATGAGGCATAACATCTTATAAAGCATGAAATAACGACATTAAGATTCGTTAAAACTTAAAACAGGTAATTTTCTGTACAATAAGCTTAATACAGTTCGTTAGGGGAGTGCTCTTAGCATGTTGTGCGCCGCTGACGGCTGCACAATGATTAAACACAAAAGGGTACTTACAGCTCCAGCGAGCTGACCACTATGGAGACACCTTATCTCAACCTGTCTGTTTACCTTATGCAGGCAGCTCTTGCTTCTCAAGCATATCCGACAGTTTGATCGCAAGCCCCTCATGCAGCCTCGAATGCTCCGACGCAAATGCTATCAGATGGCTTTGCAGCGACGCCGTTGCAGAGGTCAAGCCATGTGAAGGATTGCTGTCAAATTGGCAAACGTTTCTCAGGAACGAGCTTACCATCCGATCATCTCCGCCTCCGTGGCCATCCCCTTGGACGCTGCAGCGAATTTCAAGCTGTTCTCCCGTTGCATAACGATACAGCGTAAAAGAACCTTTCTCCATATCGCCAATAATTTCACCCTTTGTGCCCATCATTTGAACACGGCGTGTTCCGCTTTGCGTCAATCCTGACATAATGAACGATGCATTCGCTCCATTCTCGAATTGCATATTCACAACCTGATGGTCAACGACATTGTTATCGCAGCGGTATACACAACGTCCAAACGGTCCTTCCTTCAGCGCTTTCAGAATACCCTCTTGTGACAAATCATTCGTCATATATCTCGCCCAAGCGTGATCCGGCGCCTGCATATACATCTTTATCGCTGAGAAAGCACATTCCTTCTCGACAGCGCAGCCATCAATGCAGCGTTCCGCTGAACCATCCGGAGCATTCTCCGATCTAAAATGCAGTAAAGAGCCGTACGAGCTAACGCTTGTACAAGGCTGATCCATAAGCCAGGAGATAATATCCAAATCGTGGCACGATTTGGCCAAAATCATTGGACTTGTCTCCTCTGAATTCCGCCAATTGCCGCGCACATAACTATGCGTCATATGCTGATAACCGACATTCTCCGTTAATTGAATCGTACCCACCGTGCCAAGCTCTCCGTCCTCGATACATTTTTTAATCCCAGACCAAAATGGTGAATACCGAAGCACATGCGTAACAACAAGCAGCCTTTTATGCCGCAGTGATGCCTGCTCAAGCTGAATGCATTCCGTAAGTGAAGGCGACATCGGCTTCTCAAGCAGAACGTGATAACCGAGCTCCATGGCCTTCATCGCCGGAATATAATGCATCCGATCGAGTGTGCAGATGATCATGACATCTGCTATACGCCCTTGCTCAAATACTTTTTCCCAGCTGTCATACACATGCTCTTGGTCGATTTGATGGATTTCTGCAAACCGATTTCTGCGTTCTTCATTTGGTTCAGCTACAGCAACCATTTTTAATTCATTCGGAAATTTCTCCGCATACGGCCCGTAAATGTATCTCCCTCTGCTGCCTGCGCCTAGTAATACGGCTGTTAATGTTCTCAAAATTTCTCCTCCTCTTGTGCGCTTTCTATACCTCAATTGTAAGGGGAGCGTTCAGGAGGAGACAGAGATCGTTGTTTACAATCCATATACTATTGTTGACCTTTCATTTGCGACTGGCACCTTGCCATGCGGAAATCCTGCGGTGTCGTCTCGTTCTGCTTCTTGAAAAACCGAATAAAGGCAAGCGCGGAATTGTACCCGAGCGCAGCCGCAATTTCATTAACTTTCATAGATGTGTTCAGAAGCATGTCTTTGGCAACCAAATTCCGATAGTCGTTCACGTATTTCGATAAGCCTATGCCCGTTATTTGCTTATAAAGCCTGGACAAATAAGAAGGATTTAGGCTTACGTAATCCGCTAAAGCAGTTAAGGAAATATCGGTAGACAAATTCTCTTCGATATAGCGATGTACTTTATTTACAACCTCAGTCGGCAATTGCGATCCGCGCAGCGTATTCCATTCAAAAAAACAGTCCGCCATTTGCCTATAATACTGAATCAATTCCGTCCATGAGGTGGAGTCCCCATATCGGTATAACTTCTCCAAGTCGAGCTGTGTATTCATGTAATCCCGAATGTCCCGGTTTTTGTGTATATAGTAAAGAAACACTGCCGATAGGGAATGATACATTTCTATTTTGCGCTCATTAGGCGTTCCTGGGACATTCCAAATTGCAGTAAGCTCCATATACAATTTATTGAACTGCTCCCGATTGTTATTTTCTAGACAGCTCATCAGCAATTGAACCCGAGCATGGTAAAAGCTATCATGAATGCTGCCGGCTTTATCGTCTGTCTCTTGATTCTGAATGTCTTTATCGGTCATAATAACCTCATTAAACAATCCATGCCCTTGCACCAAACCATATTTGTTCGCATGAAAACGATCCGATAGATCATTCCATTCCGTCACTTCGCTGCCAAGGAGAAAAGAAACGGTCGTTCCGAGCAGCCTCTTGCATGTGCCTTGAATCGTTTCCAATATGCCGCTCGTATAGCGATAGGCTCTAACAAAATCCAAATTGCTGGAACTGGTATCAGCAGATAACTCATCACAGCTTTTCGGTTGAATCAGCCAGACGATCTTTGACAGCTCAAATACAACGGAATAGCTTCTTACCTGTGCAGACAAATATTCGTCGCCAATATTTTGCAGCGCATAGGTTAATAATGCTTTATCCGGCGCAGTGAACATTTCCTTCCATACATCGATTCTGGCAATGAGTACATAAACCGGCAGGGCAGCATCGAGCGGAATATTTAATTCATTGAAGGCCTGCTTTAACTGATTCTCCGCTGCATGCTTACCCTGCAGAAGCCCCCATATATACTCTTTTTGCAGTGAGGGCAATGCCAGTCTCATACTGGTTTGCGCTCTCGTAATCATCTGTACTTGATCCTGTTCCTCTTCTATTTTCTCGATGGCTCGTTCGACAGACTGGATGATTTTCTCGTCGCTTTCTATTTTTAGAATATAATCAAAACCACCGTAAGTAATGGCGTTTCTTGCATATTGAAAATCGTTATATCCCGTTAGAAAAATAACTTTGCAGGCAGGCCACTGTGCCTTTATTTCCTGCAACAGCTCGATTCCTTCAATTCCCGGCATTTTAATGTCGGATACGACGATATCCATGCGATGCTGGGATAATACCTCCAATGCTTCTTCCCCTGAATAAGCTTTCATCACTTCGAGCTGCAAATGCTCTGTCTGCTCGAACAGCTCTACTAAACCATCAACAATAATGGGCAGGTCATCTACAATGAGCAGTCTGTACATGTTGTTTCCTCCTCTAGCTTGCACTCAGTTTGATTGTGACCATCAATCCGCCTAAATCAGATCGTGACAGCGCAATGCCGTAATCCTCTCCATAACGCAGTTGAATTCTACGATGAACATTTATAATTCCTGTTGTTTCCTCGATATGATTTGTAGAATGCAGCAGCTTCTTCTGAAGCTGTTCAATCTCTTTATCCGTAATGCTCTGGCCATTATCTTCCACATAAATCGTGAATTTATTTTCCGTTTGGTCACTGTGTACCTTCAATTCGCCGCGCTGTACCATATTGCCTAAAGCATGCTTATAGGCATTCTCAATAATAGGCTGCAAAATCAGCCTTGGTACGTGAATAGCTGGGACATCTCCTGCAAAAGAAACCTGTATCCGTTCCCCGTAACAGATCGATTGCATGTCAACATAAGTACGCGAATGCTCTACCTCAAGCTCGAGAGGGATCTCATCCTCATCATCGCGAGTAATAAACTGAAAGTATTGCCCAATGTATAAACAAAATTGATAGGCCTTCTCCTTCTGACTGTCCAATTTAATTAATCGGCACAGAACAAAAAAACAGTTATATAAAAAATGAGGATTAATTTGCGATTGCAGTCGTTTCAGCTCCGAGCGCTGATTCCGAATTTGCTGCTCGTAATTTTCCTTAATTAACGTATTGAGCGATCGTACCGTGTCATTAAAGGCTTTGTACAAATATCCGAATTCATCTCCTCCACGGTCAATCACAATCGGCTCCAGCCTATTCTGCTGAACACGGCGAAAGGCTTGCACCAGCTTCATAAGAGGCCGGTAAATAAAGCGCAATAGGAAATAGGTGAAAAATAAGACGATACCTACCGAAAGAGCACAAGCCCATAAAAATAATGTTCTGTACATTTGCAATGATCCAAGAACCTTCTCTTCGGGAATACAGGTAATCGAATAGGAATTCCAAAGCGTAGAATATTTATATACTGTAAGAAAGCGCTTACCATTGTAGATAACCGTTTCGTAACCTTCATTGGACTTTGATTGCTGCTTTTTAACAGCCAAAGCTTTCATTTGCCCCAGTAAAGCCGAGTCTACCCCGCTTTCAATTTCCCAGCCGCGTTCCAAATTAAGAAGCACACTGTGTCCGTCTCGCGTTCCGCCAATTTGCGATAACGTGTCCTTTATTTTGCTCGTTGAGAGCTCAACCCCTACAATATACAACGGATTTTTAACTGTAATAATAGGATATTGCATCGTTATAAACAATCGGTTCTCCCAAAAAATGAACGGCTCTTCATACAATTTCACATTAGCCTGCATGGCGGTATACTCCGATTCATTCAAAGAGGTCTCAAAATCATTGCTCAGAATCGTGCGCTTGATTAATGGAATATACGCCTTAGCTTCTTTAATAAACGGACTTGAATTTTTCATAAGCTCAAGCCTTCGCTGGATATCCAATATTTTGCGCGAACGCTCATATGAGCTCATGTCATTGCCCGTTGTAGCAATTTCCATCAAATCTTTGTCCATCACATAGTTCGGCAAGTAACGGCTAATTCGATCCGCTTCCTTGTCGAGAGAGTCCATATAAAATCTAGTCGTATTCAGTATCGATTCTGAGATCTCGCTGCGAATATTTTCCGAGCCCTTCTCTATTATCATCCAAGTAATGGCCATCAGCGGCAGCAAGGCCGCCAAAAAGGCAGCCATAATTTTTTTGAATATGGAGGAATCATGCAAAAAGAATAGGTTTTTCATCGTTTTAACTCCTGCTAGTAGTAGTGGACCATTCCGGCACTATTCTTTTACGCTCCCCATTACGATTCCTTTGATGAAAAACCTCTGTAAAAAAGGATACACAATCAGAATCGGAAATGCTGCGACAAAAATTTGTGCCGCTCGGCTTGTGCGATCAGACAGCTTGAGCATTAATTCGGCATTTTCCGCTTTAATAAAGCGGAAATCCATCTTAATAATGACCGTCTGCAGAAACGTCTGAAGCGGATAATTCTCAGTATGATTCATATAAAGCATGCCGTCAAACCAACTATTCCAATGCCCCACCATCGTAAGAAGTCCCGTCGTTGCCAAAGCTGGTAACGATAGCGGTACATATATTTTCCATAATGTAGTGAAATGACCTGCACCATCTATACGCGAGGATTCCTCTAGTTCTTTAGGCAAATTACGATAGAAGTTAAGCAATAAAATAACATTAAACACCGGAATAGCCGTTGGCAGGACTAGCGCCCACATCGTATCGATTAAACCTAGCGATTTTACAGTCAAATAAGAAGGAATCAGACCGCCGCTGAACAAAATCGTAAACACGAATAACCAAGCATATAAGGTTCTAAGCCGAAATTGACGGGGATCTTTGGATAATGGATAAGCGGTTATAATCATCAAAACCATACTAATGGAGGTTCCTAGAACAACGCGCTGAATCGATACCCAGAACGCACGCAAATATTCCGGTTTTCCAAATACATTATCATAAGCCGCAGTGGTGAATTCAACCGGCCATAAAATAACCTTCCCAGCAGCCGCGGCAGCTCCAGAGCTGAATGAGATCGCCAAAATATGAATGATAGGCATGAGGCATAAGAAGGATGTCAGCATGAGAAAAGTAAAGTTGCACGCTACAAATAGTCGTCTGCTAAATGATCGGTTTGTAACCACGTAATGTCTCCCTTCTGAATTACGAACGCATCGTTAGAAAATGCGGTAATTCGCTACACGATAAGCTAACAGATAAGATAGAGAAATGAATATAAAAGAGACGATAGATTTCAATAAGCCTACTGCCGTGGCGAAACCAAATTGCGCTTGCTGCACACCCATTCGATAGACAAAGGTGTCAATAATATCTGCGCTTTCATAGACAGGCGGACTATACAAATTAAAGATTTGTTCGAAGCCCGCGTTGAGTACATTCCCGATATTAAGCGTAAACATAAGCACGATAATCGGCATCATTCCAGGCAGTGTCACATGAAAGGTCTGTTTGATACGCCCTGCACCGTCAATTTCGGCTGCTTCATAAAGCGAGGGATTGATGCCCGTCAGCGCAGCCAAATACACAATTGTACCAAATCCAAACTCCTTCCATACATCCGAGGCGACCATAACATATGGAAACCAATCATTGCTCCCTAAGAAAAAAATAGGCTTTATCCCAAACAAGCCTAATATTTGATTAAAAACGCCTGAGGATGGAGAAAAAACATCAACGATAATTCCGCTTAGCAGTACCCATGATAGAAAATGTGGCAAGTATACAAGCGTCTGAAACGTCCGTTTTATCCATTCTCTCCGCAGCTCATTAAGCAATATCGCAATCGTGATTGGTACAATGAGACCTACTATGATTTTCATCACGGCTATATAGACCGTATTAAAGAAAATACGTCCGATATCAGGGTAATCAATCAATAGCTGAAAGTTTTTCAGTCCAATGAAAGGAGACCCGAATAACCCTTTGTTTGGTACATATTTCTGAAAAGCCATAATGATGCCGACCATCGGGACATAGCTAAAAATCAAAACCAAAACGATTCCCGGAAGCAGCATCAGATGAAGAGGCCATTCCCTCTTCCACATCCGTGTCAGTACATTCAAGCCATTCACCTCGTTGTTTAAGGTTAATAAAAAGAGGGATTGCTTCAACCAATCCCTCTACTCATTCGTTTTGCAATTATTTCAGAGCAGCGTAAAACTCGTTTACTTCTTTTGTAATTTCATCGCCGCCAAGCTTTTTCCATTCCACGACGAATTTATCGAATTCATCCACTGATACTTGATTCATGATGATTTTGAAGAAAACTTCATCCCGCTTTTTGAGCAAAATTTCTTGTCGGTCTACCATAGTTGGAGTTGGCGCGCCGTAAAATTTATTTTGCAAATATTGCTTATTCTTCTGGATTTCCGGTACATGAGAGAACGCGCCGCCTGGGCCTGAGATCAAATACTCCCACCACATGCTCGTATCACCGTCAACATACTTCATTGCCCGCTCATACCGCGTTTTATGATCCTTCGTTACCAAAATGCTAGTGTCTTTATTGGCAATCGCTTTTGGCAGTATTTCGCCGTTGTTATCCAGTTGTTTACCTACGCGCAGCGGACTAAGCAGCCAGTAGTTGTTGCCCTTCTCTTTCAAGTCTTTACCGAATTCATATACCTTTTGCTCATCGGTTGGATGATTATCGACGGCAATCCACTGGTTCAACAGCTTAATAACGCCTTCTGGATGCTTCGCCTTCTTGGAGATGACATAATATTCATCAACACCCAGCCCGATTTGGGATAATGCAGGGCTGCTGTCTACTGTTGGAATCGGGAATGCTCCCCACTCCTGAACCACTTTTTCGTCCTTCACAGCACCTTTCACAAGCTGAGCTGGTGTCCAAGATGCACCGTAAACCATGCCAATGCTATTGTTGTAAACGAGTTCTGCCGCTTTCTCCACATCTTTTACAGCGAACTCAGGATCAATCAGCCCTTTTTTGAACATATCCTGCAGTGCAGCAAGCGCATCCTTTACTTGCGGCTGAATGTCGCTGTTAACCAAGCCGCCTTTGCCATCTTCAATCCAAATATTTTCATAGGCATGATAACCATTGAGGAATGCACGTAGTCCCGTTACTCCTGTATCCATACTGAATGGATTTTTACTTACGGCAAGCCCGTATGATGTGCCTGTGCCGCCTGGATCTTTGGCTTTGAAAGCTTCAGCAATCGCCATGAAATCTGCCATCGTCTTCGGCTCAGGCAAATTCAGCTCCTTCAGCCAGTCTGTACGCACATACAAAAACTGATATTGGTACGGATTGTATGAGCTCGGAATACCCATCAGCTTGTTGTCAAACATCGCTGTTTTCATCTGCATGCCGCCATCCATCGTCAAAAACTTTTTCGTTTCCTCTGTGGCATTCTCGTCATACACTTTGGTCAAATCCATAATCATATCCGCTTCAGTCAGCTCTTTCAATTGCGTTGCATTAACTAGGAGGAAATCGGGAAGATCATCGGATGCGATCGTAATCTTTACCTTTTCCTTGAATTGGCTCGTATCGGCTACCCACTTGTTCGTAATCTTGACGCCAATGTCTTTCTCATAGGCATCGTATACGGAATTTTTCTCGAAACTCTCGCCCTCATCAAACTTCAAATATTGATCGCTTGGCGAAACCGTCGATACTTCAATTACTTCATTTCCTTTTTCAACAGGCGTGTTAGTCGATTTTTCCGGTTCATTCGTGTTTTTGCCACATCCAGCTACGGCCAAGCTAAGAACCAATGCGATACTCAAAAGCGCCTTCCTTTTCTTCTTCATACTACCCCTCCACATGGTCTTCATAATAATAATGCGGCTGCTTTTATGCAGCTTTCCTTCTTAGTTCTAGTATAGAAAGGTGAGCAATGTTGATCCATATACTAGTCTTTACTTTCGTATACACCTCTTGACTCGAGCGAGCTCCTGCCTGTACCAAGCGATGAAATGTCGAAGATCTAACGGAAGATAAAAAGAGTTGCGCTCCAAATAAAACCGTGATACTATTCTAATCATACAATTCCACTAGGAATAATATGGAAAACGACCGGACAGCCGGAGAAATCGCTTTATGCGATAGCTCCGGCTGTTTTTATATTCTCATGCAATCTCAACATCTGCCAAATAAAAAGTTATTTTACGAAGGAGGGCGTACACGATGACGATTAGACGGAGCGACACAGCGGAAGGCAGCTCGTTCCCTGGCAGAACCTATGCTGAAGCGGTACTTGCGCCTGCCTATGACCAAGCCAAGAAGGAGCTTCTGCTTCCAATGATCTCCGTGCATAAAGCGCATCTCATCATGCTCCTTGAGCAAGGGCTGCTCAGCAAGGAAGAAGGCCATAAAATCGCCAAATCATTATTTTCTGTTGATTTGGCGCAGTTAAACAGCGGTACCTATACCGGCCAATTTGAGGATTTGTTTTTTGAAGTGGAACACCAGCTGCTTAAATTATCGGATGAAGCCTCCGGCAGCCTTCATTTGGCTCGAAGCCGCAATGACATGGGTATCGCCATATACCGAATCACTTTACGAGAAAAACTGCTTAAAACGATCTCGTCTGCCCTGAAGCTGCACACTGAACTGCTTGCTTTCGCCCAGAAGCATACAGAAACGATCTTTATCGCTCATACGCATACCCAGCAAGCACAGCCGACGACAATCGCCCACTACATTGCAGCGGTAACCGACTCGCTCGCAAGGGATATACGCAGATTGCAAGCGGCCTACGCAAATTGTAATTTAAGCAGCATGGGAGCTGCCGCTCTGACAACGTCGGGCTTTGCCATTAGCCGGGAACGCGTTGCCGAGCTGCTTGCTTTTGACGGGTTAATTGAAAACTCATATGACGCTGTAAGCGGAGCAGATTATGTAGGTGAAATCGCCGCTGGAATCTCGCTCGCAGCGATTAATCTTGGACGATTTACGCAGGAGCTGCTGCTGTGGTGCACACAGGAATTTGGAGTCATTCAAATAGCCGCCCCATACGTCCAAATCAGCTCCATTATGCCGCAAAAAAGAAATCCCGTTTCTGTTGAGCATATCCGTTCACTCTTATCCAGCATTGCAGGCAATGCTCAGACCGTCCTTACGATGATTCACAATACGCCTTTTGGAGATATTGTGGATACCGAAGACGATATGCAGCCCTATGCTTGGCGCAGCCTAGAGACGCTTGAAGTTGTGTATCGATTGTTGTCCAAGGTCATCTCTACCTTGCAGCTAAACGAGGATGTTCTGAGGCAGCGCACTGCTGCAAGCTTCGCTACTGTTACCGAACTTGCTGATACGATCGTCAGAGATGAAGGATTATCTTTTCATAAAGCACATTCAATCGTAAGCAAGCTCGTCACGCATGCCGTTCAGCATGGCAACAAGATAACTGACTTGAACCTTGAAGCATTAAATGAAGCTGCGATCCAAACCATTGGCTTCCCGCTTGGGCTGACTGAGGAGCAATTAAAGCAAGCGTTGGAGCCTGCGCATTTTGTAAATATACGCAGGCTGCGGGGCGGTCCTAGCCCCGCAGAGATGAACCGGGCACTTACTGTTCAGCAAGATAGATTATCCGAGCTTGCGCTATGGCTGGAGGAACGAGAATCACGATTGGCAGCTGGCGCTGCCGATATTGATTTGATTTTGACTGATTGGATCATCAAGGAATTATGAATGGAGTGAAGCTATGTTTCGCAGCCAATTTAAAGTATTTGATGTACATGGACATCTTCCTTACCGATTAGTGCTAGGAAATAACAAACGACATGAATCCGTCGCACGCTATGGTGCAGAGAGAAGCGAGCGAATGCGGCTCACTTGGGATTTTCCAGATGCAACGATTGCAGACAACGATAGTGAAAATGAAAACACGCCGTTAATTGACCGATGGGTGAAGGAGCTTGATAAGTACGGGATCGGAGGACTCAACTTCCTCACCGCGCTTGATAATGACAATTTGGCCGATCATCTGGCCAGTCATCCTGATCGTTTTACCGGCTTTGCCCATCACGCCATCGAGGATGCTGGCGCAGAGGAAGAACTTCGAAGGGCAGTTAATGAGTTAGGGCTTAAAGGTTATAAGCTGTTCGGCCCGCTGACTTCCATTCCTTTTGATGATCCGTCCCTCACGCCCGTATGGACCTTTCTCGCAGAGAAGAAGCTTCCTGTGTTGATCCACTTCGGTTTACTCGGCCATGCGGGAGGAATTGCCCATCATCCGAATATAAGTCCTCTAGCAATTTTCAACACGGCAAGAGAATTTCCGGACATTCCGTTCATCATTCCTCACTTTGGCGCAGGTTATTTCCAAGAGCTGCTTCATCTGTGCTGGAGCTGCCCGAATGTATATGTCGATACTTCCGGCTCCAATCAATGGATGCGCTGGATGCCCTATGAGCTCACCTTGGAATTCGCGCTTCGCAAAACCTATGAGCTGATCGGGCCTGAACGTATTATTTTTGGAACGGACGCCAGCGGATTTCCTCGAGGTTACCCTTATCGTTACCTGCAGGATCAAGTTCGCGCCTGCCGCGAACTGCGATTCGGAGAGGAAGATATCGAGAACATATTCGGCAATAACGCTAGGCGCCTGCTCGGTCTTGAGCTGCCGCCTAACACGATTTCCAAGAAATCCGACATCGCAAGCCAAGCATAAGCATCGTTTTTTTATAAAAAAAGGAGTGGATACCATTGAAGAACAAAAGCTTAGTTTCTATCGTTACAGGATCACTTATCATCGCACTTGCTCTAGCAGGCTGCGGCAGCAACAATCAAGCAAACAGCACAGAACAAAATAAAGCAACGGAAAAACCAACCGATAAAGCAACAAACAAAGAAACAGACAAAGAACCAGATAAAAAAGTGACGATTGAATATTGGCAATATGAATTTCCAGCCAAGGTTGAACTGATCAATGAACTCATAAAAGAATTCCAAACCTTACATCCGAACATAACCGTAAAACAAACCAACTTTCCTTATGATCAATACAATCAGAAGGTTGCTACGCTGGTGCCAGCCGGCAAAGGCCCAGATGTTATTAACCTCTACTATGGCTGGCTGCCGAAATACGTCTCATCCGGTTATTTGCAGCCGCTGCCTGAGGATCATTTTCCAACTGCGGAAATTGAAAGCAATTTTTACCCATTAGTGAGCGCCGCAAAAATTAATGGCTCCTATTACGCTATTCCTACTGCCGTACGCACACTCGCCTTGTTCTACAATAAGGATCTATTGTCCAAAGCCAATATTACTGAGCTTCCTACAACATGGGAGCAGCTGGTAGACGTATCCAAGAAACTGACAGAAACAGATGCCAAAGGACAGTTTGTCACTGAAGGTTTCGCATGGGAGCCCGGCGCGCAGCTGCATCACTGGTATCGAGATGGTCTGCTTCATCAAGCAGGCGGTCAAGACTTAAGTGATGATCGTCGCAAAATATTATGGGCAGAAACACCTGCAGGTTTGGAGGCATTTCAATATTTAATCGATTTTGCCGTGAAGCATAAGGTTGGGATTAACGGATTTTATGAGAATGACAGCAATGCCTTTATGACCGGTCATGCAGCTATTAATATCGACGGTTCCTTCCGACTTGGCTCCATTAAGAAGGACTTTCCAGATTTAAATTATGGCGTTGCACCTCTACCGTCCTACAAAACCAAATCAGCTCCTTCCTCCTTCTGGGCGAACGCCATTCCCAAAAATGTTGAAGGCGACAAGTTGAAGGCTGCTTCTGAATTTTTGGAATTTCTAACGAGCAAAGAGGTTCAGGAGAAATGGGTAGAGCAAATCGGAGAGCTTCCAGCACAGAAAGCTGTTGCGACGCAGGATAAATACGTAAACGACGAGAAGCTAGGGCCATTTATTTCCCAATTGGACGATAGCCGCGCGCATTTCTTCATCGACGAAACCCAAGAAAAAACATTGTTTGTTGATGCGACAAATGAAGTGCTGCTTAATAAAGTTCCGGTCGAGAAGGCCTTCCAAGACCTTGTAGCCAAAACGCAAAAGCTCTATGACGACTATTGGGCTGCTGCAGACAAAAAGTAATCTAAAAGGCGCTCGGCCTAGAGCGAGCGCCTTTCTTTTGATGAAATGGAGGTGAGTTTCATTATGATTGCACATGCCTTAAAGCTAACCGTACGCAAAAGCCGAGAACTGTTCCTCACACGTTTATCCTACCGCACGCAGCGTTATTTGTTTATTTATATTACGCTCGGAATTCCTCTGCTTTATTTCCTCAGCACGCGGTTGCTCCCCATCCTGTATGCCTTCAATGTGAGCGTTCGTGAATGGGATTTATTGTCCCCGAGCAAACCTTATGTTGGACTCGCGAATTTCAAGGCGCTGTTCACAGATGAAATCTTCCTCAAGTCGATCGCCAATACGTTCAAATTTGTTGTTATTGGTGTTCCCGGACAGCTGATTGTTGGGCTATTTGTCGCACTGCTGCTTCACAATATTAAGCGGCTGCGCGGCTTGTTCCGTACTGTGTACTTCATCCCATACGTCACAAGCATCGTCGCAGTAAGCTGGGTATTCCGGTGGATTCTCATGCGCAACGGCTGGTTAAACGAGATGTTATTAAATCTCGGTCTCGAACCTCAATTGTTTCTACAATCGCCGCGTCAGGCGCTTATTCTCATTACATTAACGATGATATGGCAAAGCACCGGCTTTCAAATGCTTATCTTTATGACCGGGCTTGAAGCGATACCGCGCATGTATTATGAAGCGGCAGCTATCGATGGCGCAAGCGCATGGCGGAAATTTCGTCATATTACGCTTCCGCTGCTTAATCCTGTCATCGTTTTTTCGGCTGTCATTGGCGTCATCTCTTATTTGCAATCATTCGGACAGGTGCTGAGCATGACAAATGGAGGACCGCTGAACGCGACAACGACGATGGTGCTCCATATTTACAATTTAGCGTTCCAGCAGTTTAAGATGGGCAGCGCCGCAGCTGCTACGGTTATTTTGTTCGTCGTCATTTTGGTGCTTACGCTGCTTCAATTAAAAGTGTTGAACAAAAAAGTAGAATATTGATGGGAGGACGAATCAGTGAGCACACAAAGCGTTTACAAAACACAGAAAAACGCAAAGTCCCCCGCAGAGAGGCTGCGCACGCTTGTCATTTATTTGCTGCTAACGCTCGGCGTCGGCATCATGTTGTTTCCGTTCTTATGGATGGTCGCTACCTCTTTCAAGCTTCCTCAGGACGTTTATAATCTACGCTTAATTCCTGAGACGATAACCTTCGACAATTACGCTGCCATATTCAAGAAGGCTCCTTTCGCACAATGGATCAAAAATACGCTCTTCATCTCTCTGATTGCAACCTCTACTGTTCTAATCTTCGATACAGCGGCGGGGTATGTACTCGCCAAATTTTCATTCGTCGGCAAACAGCTCATTTTTCTGCTCATAATCAGCACCTTAATGGTTCCAACAGAGATGCTCATCATCCCGTGGTATTTAATTGCGAATGAATTAGGCTGGTCCGATACTTATTGGGGCGTGCTTTTTCCCGGCATTATTACAGCCTTCGGCATCTTTCTTATGAGGCAGTTTATGGACTCCATTCCTTCCGATTTGCTGGATGCGGCTCGCATTGATGGACTTAATGAATGGCGTATTCTGCTGCATATCGCCATCCCACTAGTGAAGCCAGCTATTATCACTTTGATTATTCTTACCTTTATCGGGAACTGGAACCAGTTCATCTGGCCGCTCATCGTGCTGCAAACGGAGGAGAAATTCACACTGCCCGTCGGGATTGTTTATTTTTCCAGTGAGCTGAAGGATACGAGCAATTGGATCTTAATTATGGCAGGAACAACGATTTCAATCGCTCCGCTTATTGTTATTTTTCTTATTTTCCAGAAGCAAATCATTCGTGGAATTGCGCTTAGCGGCATGAAATAAACAGGAGGTGATCCAGATGAGCGAGCCTAATCGCAGAATGATTTTAAATTTGTTTCTACACAATGCGGGCGCTCACAAAGGAGCTTGGCGTCATGCAAGCACGAAGCTGGATGAAATTCATGACGTCAATCATTTCTTGCGGATCGCCAAAAAAGCGGAAGCCGCCCGGATAGACTCCCTATTTATCGCGGACGGTCTGTCGATTGAGGCAAAAGCAGTCCAGCATGGTCCGATCTTCGGCTTCGAACCACTGACATTGTTATCTGCAATTGCGACCGTAACGGAGCGAATCGGCCTTATTGCTACCGTTTCTACAAGCTTCACCGAGCCCTATAACACAGCTAGAATATTCGCCTCGCTTGATCATATAAGCGGCGGGCGAGCTGGTTGGAACATTGTAACTACTGGCGTAGAACGTACAGCCTTCAACTTTGGGCTGGAGCAATTGCCAGCTCATGCCGAACGTTACGAGCGAGCGCGGGAATTCACAGAGGTCGTGCTCAAATTGTGGAGCAGCTGGGAAGCCGATGCGCTCGTTCAAGACAAAACATCAGGAGTGTATGCCGACGTCAACAAGGTTCATGATATACAGCATCAGGGAGATTTTTATTCCGTACGCGGTGCGCTTAATATGATGCGTCCTCCACAGGGAAGACCTCTGCTTATCCAGGCCGGAGCCTCAGAGGATGGCAGAAATTTAGCTGCTCAATATGCCGAGCTTATATTCACCGTCCAAAACTCATTGGAAGACGCGCAGCTGTTTTATCAAGACATCAAAGAAAGAACTGTCAAAGCCGGACGTTCCCCGCATGATATTAAAGTATTGCCGGGCATTCATGTTATTGTTGGTGAAACGGAGGCTGAAGCTCGTGACATTGCGAGAGAACTGCAGCAGCTCGGTTCAATAGAACGTTCCGTCATGTCTCTTTCCAATTTGCTTGGCATCGATTTTTCGGGATATGCACTGGATGATCCTTTTCCGAAGCTGCCTGATATGGGCCAAGTTAATGCGTATCAAACCTTCTATCAGATGGTCAAAAAGATTGTTGATAATGAACAGCTGACACTCCGGGAGCTGCTCGAGAAATATTGGGTAGGCAACGGTCAGCTAAGCATTGCTGGAACACCTAACCAAGTAGCTGATATTATGGAGCATTGGTTCGTGAATGGTGCTGCTGATGGCTTTAGCGTTATGCCTCAGTTGGCATTTGGCGGTATTGACGCCTTTCTGGAACTAGTCGTTCCTGAGCTGCAAAGGCGAGGATTATTTCCTAGCGAGTATGCTGGACAACATTTGCGTGAAAACCTCGGCTTCAGTCCGTTGTAACTTATTAAGATGAGGAGGCTGCTCACATAACGAATACGAGCCATTTACATTACCCTAATGAACATCTGCTGGCAGAGGTGCATTGGCTTAAAAACTATTACCAAGAGCCGAACATCGTTTTATTAGATGTCAGAGCCCGCGGATATGAATCAGGTCACATTCCAGGGGCGTACTGGCTGGACGCCAAAGCATTAAAGGATAGCTCACGCTGCACTTTTGCTGCCGCGGATGCTATTGCTTATTTGCTTGAAAATGTTGGCGTCAGCAATGATTCAACAATTATCATCTATGACGATGGAGGCGGAGTGTTAGCGTCGCGCGTCTTTTATGTGCTGGAGTATTATGGTCTGAAGGATCAAGTGAAGCTATTGAATGGCGGTTTCGCAGCATGGACAGCGGCAGGCTATGAGACAACAATAGATTTGCCGCTGCCCTCTAAAGGAGCACTGACGTTATCTGCTCATTCAGAGCTGGTTGCCACGAAAGCATCTATCCAAGCTGGGCTTGATAATTGCCTTCTTGTCGATACACGTTCCGCTTTAGAATACACCGGAGCTGATCAACGCTCGAATCGTAAGGGCGGGCATATTTCTGGCGCAGTTCATAAAGAGTGGAACGATTCCCTTGAAGGGGCAGATCAAGATGGCGTCGTGCGTTTCAAAGCTTATCGAGATTTAAAGCAGCAATTTGATGCTCTTGGCATTGACCCTGCAAAAACAATCGTGCCTTATTGCCAGACAAATCAACGCGGAGCGCATACTTATTTTACTTTACGACTAATGGGCTATCCTCATATTCGCCCCTATGAAGGCTCTTGGGATGAATGGGGCAACGACGAGTTTACCGAAGTGAGCCAATCGAACGCCTCATTCTCTAGCTTATCTAACTTGTAGGCTTGCAATAAAAAGAGCTGTGCAACGGTCATCGCAGACCATGCACAGCTCTTTTTGCCATTGAATATTTACTCGGCTTTTTCTTTCTCCTCAGGAGGCAGCAGGATAATCTTGCCTTCTCCAAGCTCTACGCGCAGCTTATTCGAGTTTTTCACACCGATGGATTCCAAATAGTTGGAAGGCACCTGCAATCGGCCCGCTTTATCAAGCACCGCATATTCTACATGCGTGCCTTCCTCATCCTCCTGCTCAAGCTCCGCCAGCTCTTCCGCATATGAACGTTTGCGCAGCATTTCGGATGAAATCTTGCCGTCTCGGATGGCCGCTACACGATCTACCTTCTTCGCAAGCTCTGGATCATGCGTAACGATAACAACGGTAATGCCAATCGTACGATTCAGTTCACGGAATAAGTCCAAAATCTGATTAGCCATTCGCGAGTCTACCGACCCCGTAGGCTCATCCGCAAGCAGCAGCTTAGGATGATTGGCGAGCGCAATGGCGATTGCGACCCGCTGCTGTTCTCCCCCTGATAACTCATATAGCTTATTTGAAGCACGGTGGCTTAAGCCAACGGCGTCAAGCAGCTCCTTTGCTCTCCAGCGCTTGCGGCTGCCTGTTAGCAAAATAGGCAGCTCTACATTTTCAAGCGCGGTTAAATAAGGAATCAAGTTTCTCGCATTATTTTGCCAGACGAAACCTACGCTCTCTCGCTTGTACCGAACGAAGTCGCGTTCCTTAAACTTCAGCATATCTCTTCCGTCAACGGTCAGCTTCCCCGCCGTCGGACGGTCAAGCCCGCCAAGCATATTCAGCAGCGTTGATTTGCCGCTGCCGCTGTTGCCTATGATGGCCATCAGCTCGCCGCTTTCAATTTGAAGATCGAGGCCTTGCAGGGCGAATACCTCTAGGTCGGCTGTTTTGTATATTTTGACAAGCCCTTCGCAATGAATCATCCGTCAATCCTCCCCTAGCTTGATCGCTTGATGAATACGCAGCTTCGATAGCATATAAGCTAATATGCCAAGTCCGATGACCAACATAAAGCCGACAAGAACATAGATCCGTATTAAATCCGTTGCATCGAACATGACCTTGAATGGCGGTACAAGGCTGCTTGGATTGAACGCAATTTGGAAGTTAGGCACATACAATCGACTCGCGATGTTTCCGACACCTATTCCAATAAGAACGGCAACGCCCGATGTTAACAGCTGCTCAACCCCAAGCATGCCGATGAGCTGTCTCAGCGATAGGCCAATCGCGCGCAAAATACCATTTTGCAAGGTCCGGCCTCGGAGTGATAGTACCCAATATAATAGAAACCCGATAAAGCTAACAAGAATCGACAAGACAAAACCTAAAGTCAAAATACCGTTTAGTGCCATGAGGAACGGATCGTTTTTGGCAGTGACCAGCTTCTCTCTTGTATTGACAATATTCGTAATCGGAAGCTTCGATTCCTTAAGCCCCTCATAAAACTCGGAAGTGCTCACCTCCGGCTTTAGCTTAAGCCATACGTCGTAAGGTTCAAGTGCAAGCTGAACTTGAATACGCGGCAAATGGCCGACGATCAGCATCGGAGCTCGGCCACCCGATGTATCTTTATCTTCACTAACATTTACGCTGCCTACAGCAGGGTTCGGATTAAAGGTTGGGAAATAATTAATGATGCCATACACCTTGAACGGCTGCTGCGGTACATCGCTCCAGCCTACCCAAATCGTGTCGCCAGGCTTCACTTTGTTCTGATCGGCTAACGTCCGCGATATGAGAACAGCCTGCGGATCTGCTGCAAGCAGGTTCAAATAATCATTAAGCGGATAGTCAAGCAAGCTGTCACGGAACCACGTTGTTTCACCAAACTCATCGGAATCAATACCAATTAATGTTGCAGGGCCATTGCTTTCATTTACGCTAAAGGCTACTTCTTTCTTGAATACTTTAGCTGCATGCTCTACACCTTTGAGTGCTTTAAAGGGCTCGAATGCCGGCTCCAAGTAGTGGACAGGCGCGAGCATAGCTAAATCCTGCGCTGGCGTTGATGGCGCACCCGGAGGTGGAGGCGGCGGAGCATCATTCATCCATTGTGTAGTCAATACGACCTCTGCGCCATTGCCATACCTGATTCGATCCTCTGTGTTATTGTTGATCGTTCTTGCGGCTGAAGCGCTAAATACGCCGGTAGCAATCGTCATAATAAGAAAAATCATTAAAAACTGATATTGCGAACTGGAGCGTCCAACCTGAATTAATGTTGCATATACGGATGGCGGCCACCATTTCTTGCCGATCCAATAGATGAGTCTAAGAACCCAAGGGTACAAACGAAGCAAGAGCAAACCCGCACCCATAATAAACAAAGCAGGAACAACAAATTGCAGCGGATCGATGTTCAAATCATCTGCATTTAAACCTAAGCTCTGCAAATCAGCAAGCCTTTTCCGGAATGTATATAAGCCATAAATAGCTAACGCTAATGCAATCACATCAAGGAACATTTTGTGCCATAACGGTGATTTCAAAAGTCTAGCCAGCTGCTGCTTATGACCAACAATAGAAACGCGAGTAGCCATAATGATAGGAATCATCATAATGACAAAACAAACGCCGGAGGCAATCGCTCCATAACGGAAAGACTCGTCCGTAAGTTTGACAGGCAGCCGAACGCGCTGTACAAATTCAAGGAAACCATTGGATGCACCAAGCATCTCGGTTAGGATGACGCCAAGCAAGGGACCCACACCAAAGGCGATGCCGCATAAAATAATGCCTTCCACTGCATAAGAGCTAATAACCTGCCAACGTGCAGCTCCTCTGCTTCGCAGAACAGCAATCTCATTTTTTTGCCGATCCGCAATTAGATTGGATACCATGAACATGTAGAACCCGAGCATAATCAAAACAGGAACATTAAGCGACCACATGAGCGTCTTCAGCTGTTCTGCCCGTACCATGTATTTCGAAATCGTATCCAGAGCCGGTGTTTCCGAGACGGCTTGATACATCGTTACATTATTAAGCATAACGTTGCGAATTTTATTCGTTGTCTGTATGAAGCCATCTACCAAGCTAAGCTCAAGCTTAGAATAATCCAATACAAAAAACCAACCAACGGACGCTACCGGAATCCGGCTTTCCTGCATGAGCTGCTGCTTAGCGAGTTTATCACTAATGACAAAGCTTGAGCTTAGCTCACTTAGATCCGTATCTCTAAAATAGGGGTCGTCATCCTGCTTTTTTTTGAACACGCCTACCGGCTTAAATGCTATTTCCCCGGCAATTTTATCGTCGTTCACATAAAACTTTGAATCCAGTACTGTTTTGAACTGAACCAGACTTCGTTCTGTAACAAGCACCTCATAAACGCCATCAACTGGCTGCTGCTCAGCCGGCATTCTGCCGTCCGTCAGCGTAATATGCTCTTCAAGATCACTGAAGGAGCGCAGCGACATCGTCTTGAGATTTTTTTTCGTATCTGGCTCTGGATCATTCTCCGGCCTGATCTTCATTGATCTGGATTGAAAATCAACGATAAGCTCTTGCACCGGTATGCCAAAGTTGGATTGTGCTTGCTCACGTATGTAGCGATCTACTTTTGTATAAATCTTATTTACTTGCTCCGGTGTTTCTTTCGTGTAAAAAAGTTTATTGTATTGATTGCCGGGATATATCCCCCGCTCGCTCTGCATAGTCTCTAAATCCTTGACCAGCATCCTCGATAAAATGGCTTCCGAATAAATCGGCATGCTGCTTACCAAGGCTACGGACATGACTAAGCCTATAAACAAGCTCCCGACCAACCACTTATTTTGCACCATTTTACGAATAATCATAATAAACAAAGCCACTTCAAAACCTCCCAAGCGTAAACGGCTCATAACCTTCCTATGAAGCTAGTTGATGGTTATCAATCGTTCTATACAGACTCATTATTGAAGTACAACAATCGCGCCTTCTTCCAAGCCCTTCGTAATTTCAATTTCCGTCGAGCCTTTTATGCCCGTTTCGACATCAATCTCACGAATTTTATTGCCATCCTCAAGCGTTCTTACGAATGTTCTGCCAAGGAAGCTGCGCACGCCGCTGCGTGGAATTTTGAGTACATCATCACGCTGCTGCAAAATAATTTTGACATCAGCAAACGCTCCGATTGTGGCGTTTCCAGGCACTTTCGGCACTTCAATAAATAATGTTTTGGAGTAACGATCTTGAAGCTGCTGGTTCAGCGTTGAAGGAGCCGATGATGGTGTCTGTACGACTTTCCCTTTCACTTCTTCAGACCCGAAGGTAACCATTGCTGGGAAACCAACATCAACGCTGCTAATTTCCGCACCTGATTCAACTCGGAGCGCTAGACGCAGCTGTGATGGATCGGATATGACAACAAGCGTTTGATAAGCCTCAACAAAATCGCCTTCCTTCAGATCCTCTACGAAAGTTACTTGGCCGTTCATTTCGGCAACAAGCTGTTTGCTGTTAAAGGTCGCCGTCAAACGATCCAGCTTTAACTGTTCAATATCCATTTGCAGCTTAGCAATATCGATCGCATCATTGTCACCGCCTAATTTGGCCTGTTTAAATGAAAGCTTAGCTTTGGCATGGGCGAGCTGCTGTTCCTTTAATTGAATGTCCAGTCCATCTACATTAAGCTGAACCAAGACATCTCCTTTCTTCACCTGCGCTCCCGAGGTAACCATCATCTTCGCAATACGGCCGCCTTGTCCTTTAAACTGCGCAATCTCTGATTGCGTCGACTCCAGGCTTCCGCTTCCTTTAATTTCTTGTGTAATTGTCCCCTTCTCGACCGTTACCGTGCGGTAATTCTCTTGCGCCGGCTTAACAAGAGGAGGTTTCAAGGCAGCCTCCTCGGCAGGAAGCAAGGAGCACCCTGTTAGTGAAGCGCTTAGAAGCAGCGCGAATGACCAGCCGAGTATCGGCTTAAGCTTTTGCGACAATTTGTCCATCCTCCAATTCATAAACATGGTCAACAATTTCCATTATTGCAGGATCATGTGTCGTCATGATGATTGTCATTCCTGCCATTTCTACCAAATCACGAAACACTTTCATAATTTGCAAGCCTGTTCGGCTATCAAGCTCAGCTGTAGGCTCATCCGCCAGAAGCAGCTTCGGCTTATGAGCAATTGCCCGTGCTATTGCCGTTCGCTGCTGCTCCCCGCCCGATAGCTCGAATGGCCGATGATGCATGCGGCTTTTTAAGCCAACTTGCTCTAAAGCGTTAATTGCTGCTTCCTTGCGGCCGTTTGCCGCCATACCTGAAACTCTTAATATAAACTCCACGTTCTCATAGGCGGACATTAGAGGAATGAGTGCAAAGGATTGAAAAATAAGCCCCATTTCCTTGCGGCGTACCATATCTCTCTCATGATTCGACATCGCCGTCAAATCGCGTCCAGCAAACGTAATATTCCCTTCGGTCGGACGGTCCAGTGCGCTTAGCAAATTAATAAGCGTCGTTTTTCCAGAACCTGATCTCCCTTTAAATGCAATAAGCTTGCCGGATGGTATCGACAAATCGACACCTTTTAGTACGGTAACTGCACCGTTTCCACGTCCAAATGTTCTTTTTAAAGCGCTTGCATGAATAATATCATGCGTGATAGGCAGCATCTAGTAATAGACCTCCATTTCCAATAAATCGATTACCCTTGTATCTTTTTCCATTTTAACCTTGTCCATCTTGTTGCACAAGAAATAAAAAACCTAACAAACTCAAAATTAAGAGGTTGATAGGTTTACTAGTTTCTAAATATCAAGTTTTAAGAAAAAAATGACTGCGGTAACCGTGACTATACTTAAAATAGTAGAAACAAAAACAGATTGCGAGGCAAACTCTGGCTCGTTGTCGAACTCTACAGCGAGCAGCACACTGCTGAGTGAAGTGGGGACAGCTGATGAAACGATGAGGGCAGCTGCCGTCAGCTTTTCGAGTCCCATCAGCCAGACGATCAACCATGCGAGCAAAGGACCGGCAATCAGTCTGAGTATGCCCGATATGCTGACATCAATGAGGAGTGAGCGCTTTATTTTCCACTCCATATTGCCCAGCTGTACGCCCAGCGTAATAAGTGCTGTACCGATAAACGCTGCTGATAAGTAACCGATCGGTGTAGCTATAGGCTGCGGGATGGGAACGTCGAACCCTCTGAGCAGGAAGGCAAGCGGGATGACATATATAATCGGCATTGAGATAATTGTCCACCAAATCGCCCGCATATCGGCTTTGTGCGCGTTGACGTTATATATGCCATACGTGTTCGGTATAAGAGATTGCATCATCATAATTAATATCTGAATAGCGAGTGTTTTCTCGTTGCCTGCAAAAGCCAGCTGATTGAGCGGTATGCCATAATTTGCGCTGTTGTAGAACAAGACGCTGTTGCGCATCGCGCTTTTCATGCTTGGCTGATACCCTCTTATTCTAATAACCAGCTCAACGATAATATATTGTGTAACCATAAACAGCACAAAAAACAATAAGATTTTCCCTACCACTTGGGCAGAAATGTCCGTTTTATACAGGAGGTCGAACATAATAGCCGGTGAAAATAAGTAAAAATTCAGTTTCGATAACGTTTTAATATCCAGCTTGAACGCTCTTTGAATAATAATGCCAAGCCCAATCATGATGACCATCGGAAGCACGTTTGTCATTAAAATGTGAAAGAAAATATTCATCGCTGCATCTGCTTCTTTCTATTATATAGTGTGAAAAATGATAGTGTCGGAAATCGCCGTGACTGCGACTAAGATCGCTTCCTCATTTTAATAGGTTCATGCTTGATAAGGCAAGCATTCATGTGACGCTCGCTGTTGTGACTAAGCGGTTGATCTTCAGTGATTGGCTGTGACTTGCTGTGACTAGCTGTGATTTGTGTGAATCTGCGACTTATGTGACTTGCTTTGATGTGCGATGCTGCAAATCGATTCACATGCTCATCCATTCGGCGAATCAGCCCATATCCCCTCTAAGCCGCGAATCGGCTGAAAATGATCTAGAAACTAGATCTATTTCCATCAAATTAGCTTGTTTCGTGCAAATAAGACTAGAAACTAGTCTTATCCTGATGTAAATTTCCCACTATACACGTCAAAACACCAAATCAGCAAAAATAGAACTAGAAACTAGTTCTATTTCCATCAAATTAGCTTGTTTCGTGCATATAAGACTAAAAACTAGTCTTATCCGTAATTAAATCGCCCCACTATACACATCTAAACACCAAATCAGCAAAAATAGAACTAAAAACTAGTTCAATTTCCATCAAATTAGCTTGTTTCGTGCATATAAGACTAAAAACTAGTCTTATCCGTAAGTAAATCGCCCCACTATCCTCGCCAAAGTACCAATCAGCAAAAATAGAACTAAAAAATAGACCTATTTTCATCATATCAGCTTGTTTCGTGCGAATAAGACTAGAAACTAGTCTTATCCATAAATAAATCGCCCCAATATCCTCATCTAATCGGCTAATCAGCAGAAATAGAACTAGAAACTAGTTCTATTTCCATCAAATTAGCTTATTTCGTGCATATAAGACTAGAAACTAGTCTTATCCATAAATAAATCGACCCAATATACCCGCCAAAGTACTAAATCAGCAAAAATAGAACTAGAAACTAGTTCTATTTCCATCAAATTAGCTTGTTTCGTGCAGATAAGACTAAAAACTAGTCTTATCCGTAAGTAAATCGCCACACTATCCTCGTCCAAGCACCAAATCAGCAAAAATAGATCTATATACTAGATCTATTCCCACCAATCCAGCCTAATTCGTGCAACAAAGTCTAGAAACCAGACTTAGACCCCAATATGGCGCTCAATCAACAAAGCAAACAATCGTTTAGTCAATAAACCAATCCTATTAACCTAACCCCTCACTCCAAAACAGTCTGAGCCTGTAACTGCCTTACTCTCCCACCATACGCATCAAATAAAAGACAGCCTTAGGCTATGAAGCCTCGAGCTGTCCGTCCTTCTACTATTACCAAACCTTAAAGCTGCTGTTCCTGTTGATACAGCACCGTTGACAAGTAGCGCTCGCCGTTGCTTGGGATAACCGCAACTACCCGCTTGCCGGTGCCCAGCTTCTGCGCCAATTGTATAGCGGCATATATAGCTGCTCCTGAGGAAATGCCGCCTAAGATCCCTTCCTCCTTAGCCACTCTTCTAGCTGTCTCAAATGCATCATCATTGCTCACTTGAATAATCTCGTTATAAATATCGGCATCCAATATCGAAGGCACAAAACCTGCGCCTATGCCTTGAATTTTGTGCAGGCCAGGCGCTCCTCCCGATAAAACCGGTGATGAGGACGGCTCAACAGCAACAATATGGATATCGGGGAAACGATCACGCAGTACTTCGCCAGCGCCCGTAATCGTACCTCCTGTGCCCACACCTGCTACAAAACCGTCCAGCTTGCCATCAAGCGATTCCACCGCTCTTACGATTTCAGGGCCAGTCGTTTCCCGGTGAATTTTCACATTTGCCGGATTATCGAATTGCAGCGCCGGAAAATAATCCGGATGTTTCTCTTGCAGCTCCTTCGCGGTGCGAATCGCTCCCTTCATTCCCTCAGCTCCGGGCGTAAGCACCAGTTCCGCACCGTATGCCCGCAGCAGATTGCGGCGCTCCAAGCTCATCGTCTCCGGCATAACAAGCACCGCTTTATAGCCTCTAGCTGCGGCTACCAATGCAATGCCAATGCCCGTATTGCCGCTCGTCGCTTCAATGATCGTATCGCCCGGCTTCAGCTTCCCTTTCCGCTCCGCCTCTTCAATAATGCTGATGGCAATTCGATCCTTTACGCTGCTGCCTGGATTAAAAAACTCCAGCTTCAAATAAATTTCTGCACTTCCGTCCGGCACGACCCTGTTCAAACGAACCAAAGGCGTGTTTCCTATCAAATCCGTAATATGATTGACAACATGACTCATCTAATCTGCCTCCTATATGATGAATGGCCTGGCGGCTCGTGCCGAAAAAAGTAAATATGGCGCAAAAAGAGTTTTATACAGCAATATTGCCTTGCGAATGCTCAAACAGCTCCTTGTAATGTCCATCATGCTCCAGCAGCTCCTGATGATTGCCTTGCTCCACGATTTCACCGTGGCTCATCACAATAATCCGATCCGCCTGCATGATCGTCGACAAGCGATGCGCAATTACAATAGTTGTTCGATCCTGCGATACGACCTGAAGCGCATTTTGAATCAATTGTTCCGTATGAGAATCCAAGTTAGCGCTCGCTTCATCCAAAATAAGCACTTTAGGCTTGAACACAATAATTCTCGCAAAAGAAATCAGCTGCCGCTCACCTGCGGATAAACCGCTGCCGCGTTCTGACAGCATCGTATCATAGCCATCCCTCAGCTTATGGATAATCGTATCCGCGCCTACAAATTCACAGGCACGAATAACCTCCTCGCGAGAAATGGAATCGTCGAACATTCTTATATTCTCAATAATGCTGCCCGAATACAGATAAGGCTCCTGCTGAACCAAGCCGACTAGTCGATGCAAGGTTGCTTGCGGGATATCCCTTACATCGATCTCATCTATTCTTATGCTGCCTTCCTTCACATCATAGAATCTGCATAATAAGCTGATCAACGAGCTTTTGCCCGCTCCTGTCGTACCTACGACGCCAATAAGCTCACCCGAATGGATATGCAAATCCAAATCTTTTATGATCGGAATTCCTTCCTCATAGGAGAAGGAGATCCGATTAAAATCGATTTGGCCCTTCACCTGCTCCAAGCTCAAAGTGGATATAGACGCTTGACGTTCATCCGCCTCTTCATCGCTATCCGTCTTATGCAGCTCGATCGATTCAAGCTCGCGGTCTGTAATGTCCGGCTTATTCGCGAATACGCCCCAAATTCTCGTAATGGCAACGGTAGCAGACTGCAACGTATTCCATTGCTGCGTAATCGTATTAATCGGCTGAAAAAACTGGCGGATATACGTAATAAACGCATACAATACGCCGAATTCCAGCTGGTGGCCAAGAACAGCATTCCCGCCGAGCCATGTCACAAATGCAATTGATAAATTGCTCAAAATATCAAAGGTTCGGCCAAACACAACATTCGTCCGAATTTCCCGAAGATTTGCCTTAAAATATAAGCTGTTTCTCTCGTTGAATTGCTTCTCTTGCTCCTTCTGCTGATGAAACACCTGTACAAGGTTCATCCCCGATAGGTTCTCGGCAACAAACGCTACAAGCCGGGATAGCCTCGTTCTAGCAAGCTGATAGGTCGTGCGCATAAAGGAGCGGAAGGCGATCGCAATCGCCCATATGATCGGCAATAAAATCAAGCAATAAAGCGCCAGCTCCGTGTCTAATTGAAACATCATCACCATGATAAAAATGAGTGTAAGCCCATCCCTAAACAGGCTCAGCAGCACCTGATTAAAAAACTGGTTCAGCGCCTCTGTATCGCTTGAGACATGCGTAATTAAGCTGCCGCTCGACATCCGATCGAAATACCGCATAGACTGCTTCAAAATATGACCAAACAGCTGCTTGCGAATGCGCGACACGATGCTTTGCCCAATATTTTGAAGCAGATTGTTTTGCAAATAGCTAAATAGCAAACTAGACATGGACAAGCCCAGATATATGAAACAAATGGTTAGCAACCCTTTGTAGTCATTTTTGCCGGATAATAAATTGTCATCGATCGCTATTTTCATTAAAAAAGGCTGGAACAAATCAGATAAAATCGCGATTAACGTACAACAAAACACACCAATAAAAGCCCATAGATGAGGTCTCGCATACCCGAACAATGTGCGGAAGGCCGAGACATATTCCGGTTTCTGCTCCGGTTGATTCGGATCAGCCTTCTGATCTGCCTGCCAATTATGAATGGCTTGTGCCGGTCGCATGTTGACTTCCCTCCTCCTGAATCGCATGAAGCGTCGCATAGAGCCCTTGCTGCGAGAGCAGCTCTATATGAGTGCCCCGCTGCACAATCAAGCCGTCATCCATCACAATGATTTCATCCGCATGCTTGATTGCACTAATTCGGTGCGCAATAATGATCGTCGTTTTGCTGTCTCTTTCCGTTTGAATCGCTTCTATAATATCCTTCTCTGTCACCGCATCTACGGCACTGACACTATCGTCCAAAATCATAATCGGAGCATTCTTAATCATTCCGCGGGCTAAGCTTGTGCGCTGACGCTGACCGCCGGATAAAGTTAATCCGCGTTCGCCGAGCCTCGTTTCAAACTGATCAGGCAGCTCAGCGATATTATTATAAATTTGAGCTTGCTTCGCAGCTTGCTCAACCGCTTCAAGCTCAAGCTCTCGATTGGAGAAAGCAATATTTTCTCTAATTGTGGTACTGAACAAAAAGCCATCCTGCGGTACGTAGGCAACTTGAGTTCGCAAGCTTTCAAGCGTCATTCCTCTTATATCTGTTTCTCCATACCAGACCGTCTCTGGAGGCGGGTCGTAGGTGCGAAGCAGCAGCTTCATCAATGTTGTCTTGCCGCTCCCTGTTCGCCCGATGATACCAAGTGTCGAGCCTGGCTTAACGTTCAGGTTAATATTTTTCAGTACTGGACTAGACAATGGATCGTATGAAAAGGATAGATTACGAATCGTAATGCCCGCGTCTGTCAAATTCACTTCTTTCGCATTAGGAAGCTCCATAATTTCGGTTTGCTGCGACAATAAGCCGTTTAGACGCTCAAGTGAAGCGCGAGAACGTTGAATGGAATTAATGACATTGCCGATCTGCTGGAGTGGATTCATCAGCATTCTAATATAAAGCGTCAATGCAACAAAGTTGCCCAGCGTAATTTGCTTCGTGATCGTCATGTAACCGCCAAAAGCAAGCGCGACGATTAAAGAAATTGCTCCTAGAAACGGAATCAACGCTTGGAAAAAAGAAGAAACGCGCACTAGCCACAATTGCTTCAGCCTGATCTGGTCGACCGTTTTGCCGAAGCGTTCATTCATAATGTCTTCTACCGCAAATTTTTTCGTTACACGGATGCCGCCGAATTGCTCCTCTGCCGTCTCTGTCATGAGGCCTAGAGATTCCTGCACCTCAAGCGACCGTTTTCTAATAATAGGCCCGAGATATACGACGATAAAAGGGATAAGCAGCAGCGGAAATATCGAAGCCAAAATCAAATAATAAGGAATATGGCTGACAAGCATCATCGTTATGGAAGCCACGAGCAGCATCGACGCATTCGCTGTTGAATTGACCCCCATCGAGATCGATTCCCTTACAGCTGTAACATCGTTCATAAAGTAGCTGAGCAGCTTGCCTACACCATTTTTCGAATAAAACCGTTCGCCCATTTGTGTAAAATGCTTGAATAGCCCTCTGCGAACAACAAACTCAAATTTTCTTCCTACATACATAACCAAATACATTGCGATGCCGTTAAACAGCACCTGCCCAACGCCAATAAGCAGCAGCAATATGCTGTAATCCACAATAAGCTTGCTTGTTAATCCACCAATTTGCAGCTTATCCGTGAATTGTCCCAGTACCTTTGGAAAAAAAACGTTAATCAGGTTAGAAATCAAATGGAAAAAGAGAGAGAACAGGTAAATATGCCATGTACTCCGAAAAAAATCGGCCAACAGCCTTTTTGATTTCAAGAAGCGACCACTTCCTATTTTTCAAAATTATTGTTCTGAAGCATCCTTTTGCGGGAATTGCAGCTCATAGAGCTGACTGTACCGGCCTTGATGATTTAGCAGTTCATCATGTGTTCCATGCTCGACGATTTCACCTTGCTCCAGCACGTAAATCCGATCCGCCTTCTGAATCGTAGACAGACGATGCGCGATGACGAGACAAGTGCGGCCTTGCAATAATTGTGCGAGCGCGTCTTGAATATGCTGCTCTGATTCGGTATCAAGTGATGCAGTAGCTTCATCCAAAATAATAATCCGCGGATTTTTTAGAATCGCCCGTGCAATAGAAAGCCGCTGCTTCTGCCCGCCAGACAGCTTCACGCCGCGCTCGCCAATTTGCGTCTCATAGCCCTGCGGGAACGATTCTATAAAGCCGGCAGCATTTGCCGCTTTTGCCGCTGCCAACACTTCCTGATCTGTTGCATGCAGATTGCCGTACCGAATATTCTCTTCAATAGAGCCATTGAACAGCACGATATCCTGAGATACGATGCCGATTTGCTCCCTAAGAGACGCGATCGTTATATCCTTTAAGGAATAACCATCAATCGTGATGTCGCCAGACTGAGGTTCATAAAATCTAGCGATGAGATGTGCAATGGTTGTTTTGCCAGAGCCCGAAGATCCAACAAGCGCTGTCACCTTGCCTGCCGCAAGCTCCAATTGAAAATCTTTTAACACAGTCGAATCCTTAGAATAAGCAAAATCAATATGATCAAAAACAATATGCCCGCTCACTGGCGGAAGCTTCACAGCTCCTTTCTTCTCAATAATTTCAGCCTTCGTGTTCATAACCTCCATAATGCGTTCATAAGCGGCGGCCGATTGCTGAATCGTATTAATAATGCGGCTAAAGTGACGAATCGGGTTTTGCAGCAGTCTGAGATAAGCTATAAAAGCAACGATTGTACCCACTGTCATTTGTTCTTTCATTGCAAGCCATGCGCCAAAAACAAGGACGATTGCAAGGCCAAGAAAATTAAGAAAATCAATAATAGGTTCATAAGCGGCTCGCAGGCGAGTCACCTGAATATTCGCATCCATATTTTTCTGTGTTCGTTCGGAGAATCGTTCAGACTCGTAATTCTCGGCAGTAAACGCTTTAATAAGGCGGATGCCGGTTAACGTATTTTGCAGATGATCGCTAACATCAGCCACCGATTCCTGTACCGTTCGGAACGAGGAGCGCATTCTTTTGCTGAAAAATCTAGTTGTCAAAATCATAAAAGGGAAGGTCGCAAGCAGCATTAGCGTCAGCTTCCAATCGATCCACAGCATATAAACCGCAATGGCCGTAAAGGTGAAAAAATCGGTAAACAACTGCATCATGCTGGAGGAAATCATTTGCTGTAGGATGCTTACGTCATTCGTGACCCGAGACATTAAATCACCGGTACGATTGCGATCGAAGAAAGAAATATCAAGGCTTTGCATATGGCGGTACAAGTCGTTTCGCAAATTGTAAAGCACCCTTTGACCAATAGACGCCATAAGGGAAGTGCTAATATAGCGCAAAGCACCGAGCACAACAGCTGCTCCCATGACGCCGCCGCCGATTAGCAGCAGTTTATTAAAAAGCTTATTCGGAATGATGTGGTCAATCGTCAGTCTCGTTAGCTGCGGAACGATGAATTCAAGCAGCGATATGGCGATAACGCAGGCAACTGCTGCAATCAATGCGGGCAATTGTGTCCGCGCATGCGCATATATTCGTATAAACATGCTGTAAATGCTGGCAGGCTTTACTTTCTCACCTGTTCCGAATTTTCTCATGCCGCCCATTCCTGCCCCGCCTCGAAATGCCGGCGCTGAATTGTGCTGCTCTCTCATATCGCGCCCCCTTCTTTGCTGTCACAGTCGGTTTCTGTTGTGATTTGGCGAAGCGATACTCGAAGGTCATCCAGGATGACGCGCAGCTGCGCAGCTTTGCTCGGATCAGTGACAGCCGCTCGTTCTGCAGCCTTCAGCAAATGCAGCAGCTCCTTACCAGCAGGCGTCAATCGACGGTTCGGCTTTCTTCTCTCAAAGGGAGCGCCTTCGTCTTCGGATTCACTCTGCTCAGGGCGTTCCATTCCTGTTGCAGCATTATCGTTCTCCTCCAGCAAATAAGCTCTGCCTTCCTCAGTAATCTCAAACACCTTTTTGCCGTCTTGCTTGGACGACTCTACAAATCCTTGATCCCGCAGCATCTGCAGCGTGGGATAAATGGAGCCAGCACTTGGTTTATAGGTGCCTCCTGATTGCTCCTCAAGCGCCTTCATCATTTGGTAGCCGTGCATGCCCTCCTGTTCAAGCAGTGCCAGTAAAGCATATTTAACTCCGCCGCGGCTAAAAAAACGTCTGCCCGAGCCGTGTCCCTCCCTTTCATTCGCATGATGTAAAAACAATTGTTCCTCTGGCTGCCATTCTTTCGTCATTGTGCAATCTCCTTCGTTAACGATATATCGTATTAATTTACATACTATACGATATATCGTTAACTGGCAATTACTTCTTGCGATTTCATGACAAAGTCCAGTAACGAGATGCTCTTTACTGGACTTTGCTCATTTTCGGCCAGAGATGATTAGAATGAACCTCGTGTAGATACTGGGCCGTTATCGATAACCGCTGAAATACGTTCTAGTGTCTCATGATCAAGTTCAATACCTGATGCCTTCACGTTTTCTTCGACCTGATCGGGACGGCTTGCACCAATCAAAGCGCTGGATACGTTCGGCTGGCGCAAAATCCATGCGAGCGACAGCTGACCCACTGTCAGCTCCAATTCGGATGCGATTTCCTTCAGCAGCTCAACCTTCGCCAGCTTTTCTTCCGTTATGCGGTTTTTAAAATTTTCTTGCTTGGCGGCTCGCGACTCTTCTGGCACTTGTTGATTGGATGAGTACTTCCCTGTTAGCAGCCCTTGCGCAAGCGGCGAGAACACGACCTGCCCGAAGCCCTTTTTAATCCCAAGCGGTATGATCTCCTTCTCGATATAGCGCTCAAACAAATTATAGATAGGCTGATTCACGACAATACGATCTAATAAATATTTGTCTGCGATGGCGAACGCTTCAGTTATTTGAGCAGCCGTCCATTCGCTGACACCGACATAATGCACCTTGCCTTGACGGACCAAATCCTCAAAGGCGCGCAGCGTTTCTTCAAGCGGCGTCTCTTGATCAAAGCGATGGCTGTAGAACACATCTACGTATTCAAGCCCAAGCCTCTTCAAGCTTGCATTTGCCGATTCGATCACATGTTTGCGAGAGAGCCCGCGATCATTCGGTCCATCGCCAATTTTTCCATAGACCTTGGTCGCCAGCACATAGGATTCACGGGGATAAGCACGCAGCGTTTCTCCGACTACTTTCTCGGCTTCGCCCTTCGCATACACATTAGCTGTATCAAAAAAGTTAATGCCAAGATCATACGCCGTTTGAATCGACTTCACGGCATTTTCACGCTCGACATAACCGCCATACGTCAGCCAGCTCCCGAGACTAATCTCACTAACCTTTAATCCGCTTGCGCCTAAATTTCGATATTGAATCGCCATATGAATAACCTCCTCAAATGTATACAAACGTTAGTTTTCAGCTGCGGCAGCGGAATGAGAGCTGCTGCCTCGTTATGGAAATCAGCCGTTTATCTTTTCTGCTTCCCTGCTTAAAGCCCATATCGCTTTATGTTTGTTTTCCGGCTTTTCCAGCCCTAAATTCTCGCGCAGCGTTTTGCCCTCATAGGACGTTCGGAAGAGTCCGCGATTTTGCAGCTCAGGAACGACCTTATCGACAAACGTCTCCAACCCGCTGTAATAAATATGCGGCAAAATATTAAAGCCGTCCGCGCCGTTATTTCTAATCCAGCTTTCAATGAAATCAGCCGTTTGCAGTACAGAACCCGTAAACGATACATGACCATGACCGGCTGCGCTTCGAGCAAGAAACTGCCGAATCGTCATTTTGTCTCGTACCGCGGCATCCACCACTACCTCCTGCCGGCTTGTAATTCCTGTCGTTATCGTTCCGTATGGCTTTGCTTTATCGACAGGAACAAGACTATCAAGCGGATATTCTGACAAATCGACTGTAAAATAGTTTGAAAGCCGCTTTAACGCTTGCTTCGTATTCAGCAATCCATTAAACTCGTCTTCGATATCGCGGGCTTCTGCTTCCGTATCAGCAACAATTGGACTAAGCCCTGGCATAATAAGCAGCTGATCCGGCGTCCTTCCATGCTTCTGCAATCTTCCCTTCACATCCGTATAAAACGCCTGGGCAGCACCTAATGTTTGCTGTGCCGTAAAAATAACATCCGCTGTTTTGGCTGCCAGCTCCTTGCCGTTTTCCGAGGAGCCCGCTTGCACTAGAACCGGATACCCCTGCGGTGGCCGAGGGATGTTAAGCGGTCCTTTTACCGTGTGATATTTGCCCTTAAAGTTAATTTCGTACACTTTGCTTTTGTCCAATGAGACATCTGCGGCTCTGTCATAGATCAGCGCATCCTCTTCCCAGCTATCCCAAAGCTGCTTCGTCACCTCAACAAATTCATCGCCAATTTCGTAGCGCTTTTGCACGTCTGGGTGCTCCGTCTTATTGAAGTTTTCAGCATCATCTTGCGAATGCCCCGTTACAATATTCCAAGCAGCCCGCCCTTTGCTGATATGATCCAGCGAAGCGAATTTCCGCGCTACATGGTAAGGATCGTTATAGGTTGTACTGACGGTTGCGATAAGCCCAACATGCTTAGTCAGCGCAGCAAGCCCAGAGAGAAGCGTAAATGGCTCCAGTCTCCTGCCAAGTCCGGAATAATTGTCGGCTGTAAACAAAGAATCAAACAGCCCTCTTTCCGCTATCTTTGCTATGTTCGCATAATACTCCAAATCCAAATCCTCCTTTGGATTCGAATCCGGGTGTTTCCACGCGGCAGAATGATGACCCGCTCCACGCAAAAACACGTTGAAATGCGCCTTCTTGTCCCGCTTTATCTCGCTCATTTGCCATCCCTCATTTTCGGTTCATTATGAAAACACTTTAAGTTCAATGTTGATTCTCAGGCTTCGTTTCTTCACCACACTTTTCAGTGCCACTTGAGTACTTAACAGGAATTTCTCCTGTTCATTCAGCGGAATTCGAAGAGAAAAGAGCGTTAACAGGAATTTCTCCTGTTAGTTTAAGCATTTTCCGATAAAACCGCTTATTTCCGCCCATTTAACAGGAACTTTTCCTGTTAAATGGAACCCATCTGATTAATTCGCAAAATTAACTGGCGTTTTTCCCGTTAGATTAATAAACAAGATAAGAATCCAAATAAAATGAGCCTAACTAATAAAAAAGAGACTTAGCTTATCGTCAGCTAAATCTCCGGTGGTCCGGTCGTATTATATTTTATTAAATGGGGTCATTTCAGCTTGAACCCTTGACCTACAAGGAAGTCATGCAAATGATCACGCAGCCGATCCGACTTAAACCTTCTTAACATTTCACGAGACCACCTTGTTTCCTGCTCTCCGCCTTTGCCTCCACCTTTGCGCGTAGCATAATACTCCCGAGTGATCGAATCGTAAGCAATAATTTCATCCTCCAACCCGCTCTGCTTATACGTTTCTTGATGATAGACAGCTGCGAGCGGCAATCTTGGACGAAGATCAGGCTCTTGATCAGGAACGCCTACGCACATGCCAAACACCGGATAAACAAGCTCAGGCAGTTCAAGCAATTTAGTTATTTCTTGAGGATTATTGCGAATTCCACCGATATAAACGATCCCATAACCAAGCGACTCCGCAGCGATTGCCGCATTTTGTGCAGCTAGTGTCGCGTCAATCGTTCCGAGCAGAAACAGCTCCACGTTCTGACGAAGCTCTACATCCTCATGCAGCCTTGCTGCCAATCTGACTTTATTTAGATCGGCACACCAGATGAGAAACACCGGACTTTCAACTATTTGCTGCTGATTGCCAGCAAGCTCCGCAAGCTTTCGTTTCCGCCCAGAGTCCTTTACAGCAATTACGCTGTAAGCTTGGATATTGGATGAGGTGGAGGCTGCTTGCCCTGCCAATATGATTTGTTCCAAATGATGCTCAGGAATGGGCGAGTCTTTATATTTGCGGATGGAGCGATGGTTTTTTAATAAAGCAATAACTTCGTTCATTGCTATACCTCCTCTACATGAATAAGTACTCTTGAAACAAAAAAACCGAAGACACAGATCAACTGTTGTCTCCGGTTTTCCGGTAGAACTATAATTCCGATTATTCAAACTGTTTTAGTGCGAAAAATGTACTGAAAATTTATCACGTAATAAATCTTTTGTCAATCATCATTGTTTATCACAATACGATCTATCGTACCTTTTAGAAAAAAGTGTATTGCAAAACATATTATTCTTAGTATAATACTCGGCATAAAATCAAAACAACTTAAATGGAGGTGAAATCTGTGGTTGATCTCATCATTATTGGCGCCGGCCCCTACGGAATTTCACTTGCTGCTCATGCAGCCGCAAGCAAAATGTCCTATGTTATTTTGGGCAAACCTATGTTTTTCTGGAAGGAGCAAATGCCGCAAAATATGTTCATTCGCACCCATCCCCGCTACATCAGTCTCTCCGATAAGGATGATGAATTCACCATCGAACGATTTAGCTGCGAAACCGGCATAGAACTGCAGCCCCCCTTTCCTCGTCCTCATTTTGTCGATTATGCCTTATGGTTTGCCAAACAAACCGACATCTCCTTCACTTCGGAGTACGTATCAGAGCTTCATTATTCATCCTCAGGCTTCAACGTGATCACTCACGAAGGTGAGCAATATCAAGCCAAGCATGTAGTCATAGCTACAGGTTTGCAGCATTATAGCTACATCCCTCCAGTACTAAGCTCGTTGCCGCCCCAGCTCATCTCCCACACCTTCGCTCATCGTGATTTTAAGCCCTACGCAAACAAGAAGGTAGCTGTTATCGGCAGCGGCCAAAGCGCTTGGGAAGCCGCCGCACTGCTTCATATGGCTGGAAGCGAGGTTGAGCTTTTGTTCCGGCGTGACGCCGTTCAGTATTCAAGCGAGGATAATGTCGAATCTGGCCAGAAGCTCATCGACTCCGCTGAACAGTTCTATCTACAGCCCGACCAGCTCAAGGCGGAGCGGCGAAATACACCGCGTCAAAGCAGTGTTGCTCCTTTCTTAAAGCCCTACGTAGAAGGGAAAGTGACGATGACTGGCGGCGCAGCCATTGCACATGCAGAAGCTACGATTGATGGCAAGGTGCTGCTTCAGCTTGGAAACAATGAAACTCGCCTCGTCGATCATGTTATTGCCGCTACCGGCTATCATATTAATCTTGACCAAGTTCCTTTTCTGCCGCCTTATGTATTGCAGCATATCGAGCGAGAGCCGCATTCTAATGCAAAATTCCCTCTGCTAAACGCTCAATTTGAAAGCAGCATACCTGGACTTTACTTTGCCGGCCCGCTAGCGACCTATACACATGGTCCCGCTTTCGGCTTCGTTGCTGGCTTGCGCCAAGCATGCCGATCCATTATTCCTCATATCCAGCAGCATACGTAATAAAAGCAGGGGCAAATGAATGAAACATTCACTTGCTCCTTCGCTTTCCTTCCTTATCCCATTCCAATCTGCTTAAATGAACAGCACAAAACAAAGGGGCCGCATTTTACGCTGCACCTTTGCTCTGGCTTCTAATCTACTTATCTCCTATTGTCGTTCGGAGTGTTTCAACGTCTTTATTGATGGCCTCCGTTGCTTTGCGAATTGCAGAGTTCACATCCAACCCGTTAATGGCTAAATCCTCAGCCGCCTCTGTCAATCTTGTCGTTATTTCCAGTTCGTAGGGATGAACGTAATGCTCCTGCAGCGGCTCGCCAATAAACACATTTTGCACCGTTTTACCCTGCAGCACTGGAATGTCCAGTCCATATTCCTTCTCCAGCTCTGGATTAATAACAGCTGGAACCCGGCCATTTCTAGATAAAATCCTCTGGCCCTCATCCGATAAAATTTCAGCAATGACTTGGAAAGCTTCATCCTTATGCTTGCTCTGGCTGTTCACCGAAAGCGAATGAATTTGCGCTTCCCTTGTTTTGCCCAGCTGGTCGCTAAAGTTTGGTGCCGGAGCAAAATCCCAATTAAACTCAACGCCCTGCTGACGCAGCTCCTCCAGTGGACCGATCATATTCGCCAGCCAAGTTACCCGCATGCCGATTATTTGATCCTTCATAAATTGATCGCGTCCCCAGTTCCATGTATGGTCTGGCGTTACGTAACCAGGAATTTCAAAGATGCGCTTATTAAGCTCAAACACGCGCAGCCAATCGGGCGTATCGAGTGCAGCATTTCCCGTGTCATGATCGACGTACGGCAGCCCCAGCCCTTTGGCTAGCCCCGTTAGGTTATCAACCGATAGACCGATATACTGCACGCCATTCTCCGTACGAGTCAGCTTTGCAGCAATATCCAGCACCTCATCCCAGGTCAGCTGTTTTTCTGTAGGATACGGAACACCAAACTTATCAAAAATATCTTTATTATAGTAGAGGATATGCTGATTGGAGTTAAACGGAATCGCATAGATTTCGCCTCCCTTGTCTTTCGTTATATCTTTGATGTAGTCATACAAAATCGGTTTGATCCGGCTCTCATCAAAATGATGGCGTTTAATAAGCTCTCTCAAATCCTCATAGGCGCCCGTTCGAATAATGCGCTGATGGGACGAAGAGGAGGAATAAATAATGTCTGGAACATGTGTGGAAAGCACTTCTTCATTTGTAGTTGTTGCCGCAGGCGTTATTCTTTCGATGGTTACATTTGGATATTTTTTCTTAATCGGGTCCGCGATGAGCGTATTAAATTCCACGTCTGGAAAAGTACCGCTCGTGCTGAAAAGGGTTAACGTGAGCGGCTCGTCGCCAAGCTTTTTGAAATCCGCTTCTTCCGCTACGGCTGCGTTCGTTTCTTGCTGCTTATTTGCATTGCTCCCAGCCTTATTGGCCGGTGTATTATCCTTACTGGCACAAGCCCCCAATAAAGCAAACAACATTAAAATAACTACGCCTATCGTAAGTTTTTTCATGATTAAACTCTCTCTCCTCTATCATGAGGTACAGCTGTGTCGTTTAATAGCCAACAAGCTCTCACCTAGTCTTTTAAAGTACAGCTTTGCTCTCATAACGAATATTCGCCGGCCGCTTCAATCCAAGCTGCTCTCGCAAGCTCGTTCCCGAATATTCCGTCCGAAACAATCCGCGATTTTGCAGCTCTGGAATCACCTTATCTACAAATTGCGTAAGGCCGCTCGGGAAAATCTGTGGCATAACATTGAACCCATCAGCAGCGCCGTTAACAAACCAATTTTCAATCACATCTGCAAGCTGAAGAGGTGTACCTGTAAACGTAAAATGCCCTCTCGCTCCTGCTAGTCGATTAATCAATTGCTTCAGCGTTAACTGCTCATGGCGAACGAGATCCAGTATGAGCTGATGCCTGCTTTTGTTGCCATTAACCTCATCCGTTTCACGCACACCCTCCAATGAAAGCAGCTCATCAAGCGGATACGCGGATAAATCAATGCCTAATCGCTCCGATAGCTGTTTAATTGCACCATCTCTATTTACATAATTGAATAATTCGCTCTCGATTTCACTTGCTTCCTCCACCGTGTCTGCCAATATCGGGCTAATACCCGGCAAAATCTTCAGCTGGTCAGCCTCTCTTCCATACTTCGGCAGTCTTGATTTTACATCCTTATAAAACTGCTGAGCACTTTCAATGCTTTGATGCGCGGTAAAAATAACTTCCGCTACCTTTGCCGCAAATTCCTTGCCGCTCTCCGAGGAACCCGCCTGCACCAGCACAGGATAACCCTGCGGCGGCCTTGCGATATTAAGAGGTCCCTTCACCGAATAATATTTTCCTTTAAAATCAATCGTATGGACTTTGTCCTTATGGACGCGAGTTCCTAACGTTTTATCATTAATGACCGCCTCATCCTCCCAGCTGTCCCACAGCTGCTTGGCGATTTCTACGAATTCATCTGCTTCCTCGTAACGCAGCGCATGATCGGGATGATCCTCCCTCCCGAAATTATGTGCGGCTGATCCAGCACCCGTAACGATGTTCCAGCCCGCTCTGCCTTTGCTTATGTGGTCTAGAGAGGCAAACTTCCGCGCCACATGAAAAGGTTCATTATACGTAGTGCCAACCGTAGCAATTAAACCGATATGCTTCGTCCTGCTTGCCAGCGCAGCCAGCTCCGTGAATGGCTCGAGCTTATTGGAGCGTCCGATATAGCCATCAGCCAGAAATACGGAATCCATTAGTCCTCTTTCAGCTGTCTGAACGATTTGCAGCACATGCTCGAAATCAAGGTTGCGGCTCGGCTCCGCCTCCGGGAGCCGCCATGAAGCTTCATGGTGGCCGGTCCCGAACAAAAAGGCGTTGAGATTTAATTTGCGCTCCGATTCTCCCATATTTAATCCCCTCTCCATCGTCTGCTTATTGACCGATCGTCGTTTTTAAAGTCTCTACATCTTTATTGATCGCATCCGTTGCTTTGCGTATAGCCGAGTTAACATCTAGACCATGGATGGCAAGATCCTCAGCTGCTTCGGTAAGCCGTATCGTAATGCTCGATTCATAAGGATGAATGAAATGCTCTTGAATGGGCTTCCCAATAAAAACATTCTGAACGGTTTTGCCTTGTAGAACCGGTATTTCTAAGCCATAATCCTTCTCCAGTTCCGGATTGATAATAGCTGGAACACGTCCGTTCTTAGCAATAATCCGCTGCCCCTCATCCGATAAAATTTCCGCGATCACTTGAAACGCCTCATCTTGATGCGGGCTTTGGCTGTTGATCGCAATAGAATGGATTTGCGCTTCTCTTGTATTGCCAAGCTGATCGCTGAAGTTTGGCGCCGGCGCAATATCCCAGTTGAACTCCACACCTTGTTGGCGCAGCTCCTCAAGCGGACCAACCATATTGGCAAGCCAAGAAACCCGAATGGCAATGTTTTGGTCCTTCATGAAATGGTCACGAGTCCAGTTCCATGTGCCGTCCTGCGCTACATAACCTGGTATTTCAAAAATCTTCTTCTGCAGCTCGAAGACACGAAGCCATTCCGGCGTATCGAGCGCAGCCTGCCCCGTCTCGCGGTTCAAGTAAGGAATGCCCAGCGATTTACCCAAACCAGTTAAATTATCTACAACAAGCCCGATATATTGAATGCCGTTTTCTGTTCTGGTCAGCTTCGTGCCAAGCTCGACCGCTTCGTCCCATGTCAACTGCTTCTCGGTTGGATAAGGAACGCCGAATTTATCAAAAATATCTTTGTTATAATACAAAACATGCTGATTGATATTGAAAGGAAGCGCGAGAACCGCATCTCCTTTGCCCTTCGTTATGTCCTTGATATAGTCGTAGCCAATCGGTTTGAGACGGCTCTCGTCAAAATGATGTTTTTTGATTAATTCTCTTAAATCCTGATATACACCCGTCCGAATAACGCGCTGCTGCACACTGCCAAATATAATGTCCGGCACATGTGTGGACAGCACTTCCTCCGGAGTTGTCGTCGCGGCTGGCGTAATTCGTTCAATAGTTACGTTCGGATACTTCGCATGAATGGGACCTGCAATCATCGCTTCGAATTCCACGTCCGTAAAGGTAGCGCCAGTGGAATAAAACGATAATTTTAGCGGCTCATCCCCAAGCTTCTTGAAATCCGCCGTTTCGGTCGCACTGTTCGTTGCCTCCTTCTTACCTGATGCATCATTCTGCTTTGCAGGTGCGTTATTGTCTCCCCCGCATGCGGAGATCGATGCTGCAAGAACAAATATGACGATAATAACCCCTAGTTTCTTCATCCTATATCCTCTCATTTCTATTATTTATTTATATTTGCTGAAGATGGCGCGTATTGGCAGGACGCTGTAGCCCTAAGCTGTCACGAAGCGTCTTGCCTTCATATTCGGTACGGAATAACCCACGGTTTTGCAGCTCTGGAATGACCTTGTCTACAAAGGTCTCAAGCCCTGTAGGAAAGAGCTGCGGCAACACGTTGAAGCCATCAGCCGCATGGTTTTTAAACCATTTTTCAATAAAATCCGCCGTTTGAAGCACAGACCCGGTAAACGTGATATGCCCATGTCCTCCATTGCTGCGATAAAGAAGCTGGCGAATCGTAAAGCTTTCTCTGCGCGCCGCATCGATAATAACCTCCTGCCTGCTGCGAATGCCGTTGAACTCCTCAGCAGGTTTTGCTTTACCCAGCGGCACCGGCGCATCGAGCGGATAATCATTCAAATTCACCGTGAATCGCTCCGATAAGCTATCAAGTGCACGCCTTGTATCTACAAAAGCATGCAGCTCCTCCTCGATCTCGCGCGCTTCCGCTTCCGTATCAGCCACAATCGGAGCGAGCCCTGGCAAAATAACGAGCCCATCAACGGTTCTCCCATACTTCGCTAAACGTGATTTCACATCGTAGTAGAAGGCACGGCCTGCATCGAACGTTTGCTGCGCCGTAAAAATAACCTCCGCCGTTTTCGCTGCCAGCTCCTTGCCTTGCTCGGAGGAGCCTGCTTGCACGAGCACCGGATATCCTTGCGGCGGACGCGGAATATTAAGCGGTCCCTTCACCGAATAGGTATGGCCTTTGAAGTTGATCTCGTGTACCTTATTTGCATCCAGCAATTTACCCGCTTTTTTATCGAAAATAAGGGCGTCGTCTTCCCAGCTGTCCCATAGCTGCTTCACCACTTCCACAAACTCCTCGCCCGTCTCGTAGCGCTGCGCATGCTCTGGATGTTCGTCTCTGCTGAAGTTATGGGCAGCTGAGCCCGCACCCGTCACAATATTCCAGCCAGCCCTGCCGCTGCTTATATGATCCAGCGAGGCGAACTGCCTTGCGACATGGAACGGATCGTTATATACGGTCCCGACTGTCGCAATCAAGCCGATATGCTCCGTTACAGAAGCAAGTGCTGCGAGCAGCGTGAACGGCTCCAGCTTGCTGCCGCCGCCTGCATATCCATCTGCTAAAAATACGGAATCCAGCTTGCCACGCTCAGCGATTCGAGCCAGCTGCCCTAAGTAATCAATATCCAGCTCCAAATCCGGACGCGCATCTGGATGCCGCCAAGCTCCCGCATGATGGCCTGTCGCTCTCAAAAAAACATTCAAATGAACCTTTCGACTCGCTTCACTCATTAGGAATGCACCTCTTCTTCCGTTTTTTTGGCCTGCCAGCTATTTGTAGGTCTCGCTAAACCTAGATTTCCGCGCAGCGTTTGCTCTTCATAGGATGTACGGAACAATCCGCGATTTTGCAGCTCAGGGATAACTTTATCGACAAAGCGCTCCAGCCCGCTTGGATACACCTGTGGCATCACATTAAAGCCATCGGCCGCCCCATTCTTGAACCACTTTTCAATGACATCAGCCAGCTGCAGCGGTGTACCCGTAAAAGTAAAATGCCCTCTTGCCCCTGCTAAGCGATTGATCAATTGCCTGAGCGTCGGCTGTTCGCGTTCTACTAAATCCAAAATAAGCTGGTGACGACTCTTCATGCCGCTTACCTGATCTGTCGTTTGTGCGCCATCCAGATTGACAAGGTCATCAAGTGAATGATTAGACAAATCAACGCCTAAGCGACCCGATAACCGCTTAATCGCCCCTTCATGATCGATAAGCGCAAACAGCTCATTTTCCAGATCCTGCGCCTCTGCCTCTGTATCCGCCAATATCGGACTAAGTCCAGGCAATATTTTCAGCTGATCCGTCGTCCTGCCATACTTCGCCAAACGTAACTTCACGTCTTTATAAAAAGCTGCTGCCTCCTCGAAGGTTAGTTGAGCAGTGAAAATAACCTCCGCCAGCTTAGCGGCAAATTCCTTGCCCGTCTCAGATGAGCCCGCTTGGACGAGTACAGGATAACCTTGCGGCGGCCGCGCGATATTTAGCGGTCCCTTTACTTTGAAATACTTCCCAGCATAATCAATCGTATGAACCTTGGCTTCGTCGATCAGGATGCCGCTGATCTTGTCATTTGGCAGCGCGTCATCCTCCCAGCTGTCCCACAGCTGCTTGACGATCTCTACAAATTCCTCCGCTGATTCATAACGATCATGATGCTCCGGATGCTGTTCCCTGCTGAACTGCTCTGCAGCAGGTCCCGCTCCCGTCACGATATTCCAGCCTGCACGACCCTTGCTAATATGGTCTAAGGATGCAAACTTCCTTGCGATATGAAACGGTTGATTATAGGTCGTTTCTACCGTTGCAATTAGACCGATATGTTTGGTTGCTGCTGCTAATGCTGACAGCATGGTGAACGGTTCAAGCGATCCCGATCCCGCCCAGTAGCCATCCGCCAGAAATACAGAATCGAGCAAGCCGCGTTCGGCAATTTGAGTCAGCTTCAAGTAATGCTTAATATCAACGCCTCGCTCCGGCTGCGTATCCGCATGCCGCCACGATGCTTCATGATGGCCTGATGCGGCCAGAAACGCATTAAGATTTAGTTTTCTCTCCGATCCACTCATCGCACGACTCCCCTTAAGTCATTTTCGAATTAATTACCGTTGTTCAATTCCCAAAAAAAATAGCCAGAGCTGCCCTAAGGCAATCTCCGGCTATCCGGTCGATTATTTCCAATTAAACAAATTGGTTTTATAAGTATTATAGTAAGTGCTAAGAATTTATCATCTCAACTTCGTAATGTCAATGTTTTTTTGATTTACTATTCTACCAATCCTGTCCGTTCAACCCCTTCAATGAACCACCGCTGAGCGAACAAATACACGACAAGCAGCGGCATAATAATTAGGAAAGAGGCCGCCATCTTGATCGCTTCGGCATAAACCGTAATCTCCCCTGCCCCTTCAGCCAGCTTCATCTCGCCAGCCATTCTTGCCAGCGTAATGGAGAGAGGTACGTTCTCCGCAGTAAACATAAAGAGTGACGGAAAGTAAAAATCATTCCAGTTCCAAACGAAGGAAAATAGTACGACCACAACGGTAGCCGACCTCGACAGCGGAAACATGACGCGAAAGAACAGGCGGAAAGGGCCTGCTCCGTCCATACGCGCAGCCTCATCCAGCTCTTTGGGCAGTGTGGAATAGAAGGATCGATAGATGATAACGAACATTGCTCCTTTCAATCCATGGCCAAATAGAGCGGGGACAACCATCGGCAAAAACGTGTTCAGCCAGCCGAACTCTTTAAAGAGCATGATCGATGGCAAAATCGTAATTTGCGGCGGCATAATAAACGTAAACAACAGCAGAGCTCCCCATACTTTTTTGAAGGGGAACTCCAGCCTTGCGAACGCATAACCGGCAATTGCACAGGAGAATACCTGCAGCACCGCTACGGAAGAAGCCAGCGAGACGCTGATGAGGAAACTCTTCGTGTAATTCAGCATTTCACTCGCCTGCTGCAGATGCCCCAAAAATATGGACCGCGGCACCCAAATAACGGTTGGGTCAAGAATGTTTCTCGCATCCTTAACCATCGTCGTCACCATGTATAGAATCGGCTTCATATAGATGAAGGCGACATTAATCAGAATAATATAAACAAACAGCTTGAAGAGAATGCCCTTATCAATTTCTGCTCCAAGCAGCCGATACCTGAGACCAATCAAGCTTCTTCGCAGCTTTTCATCGCTATATAGATTAGCCGCAATCTCATTTCCTTTTTTCACAATTTTCATGAACGCTCACCTCTCTTTCCCACTTATCGTTTTCCTGAAAGCGACTTATCCACTCGGCTGTATAGCAATAAGGTCAAGAGTACGAAGGTTAGGATGATTAAGAAATAGATCCATGCCAAAGCGCTGGAGCTGCCATAATTGCTCGTATTCACTCGGCTGACAATCGGATTGGATGGGAAGGTGAATAAATCGACTACCGTGTACATTAAGTTCAAGAAGATATAAGGGACAAGACCGGGCAGCGTTATTTTCCAAAATGTATTCCAAGGTCCCGAGCCGTCAATACGGGAAGCCTCGTACACAGATGCTGGCAGCGTCTGGCGTCCAGCAAGGAAAATAAGGATTTGCACGCCTGAATACCAAAGGACGAGAACAAATGAGCTCATGACCTTTTGAATCGGAGCCGCCCATGATCCCGGAACATATTCACGCAAATAATAGTCGATACGCAGCGTCTCCATAATGCTGAGAGAGCCTTCCCCCTGCGCAATAAACTCCTGCACAATCTGGCCAGAGGAGAAAATAACAGGCAAAAAGAAGATGACCCGAAACAGCGTTCTGCCTGGAAAACGCAAATTAAGCAAAATGGCGACAAACAGGGAAAAGACAAGAATGATCGGAATCATCATGGCAGACTCCCTTAGAAACGGGAACAGCTCCTCATAGAGCAAGCTTCCGTTCGCGATCAAAATTTCCCGGTAATGGCTGAGTCCAATAAACGTATAGTTGACGCTGCTCACCGTAATTTTCACCTGATGAAAGCTCATGTACAGCGAATAGCCGAGCGGGAACGCCACAAAAACGAGGAAGCCAAACACCCAAGGCGCGATAAACAGGGAGCCTTCGAGCTTCCTAACTGTCGTATTTTCCAGCTTGCGACTCCATCTCATGGCTTCGTTCCTCCTTTTATGACGACAAAGTCTTTTGCTGGAACGATAATGCCATTCTTGCTGTAATCGGTCTGATTATAATTGACGATAATGCGATAATCGCTGCCATACTCTGTTTCCTTCACATTTGGAGCGAGCGTACGATGTCCCGTAATAAACTGCTCCTGCACAGCTGCAAGCGCCTCATTGGTTTTGGCATATTCAGCACTTAAATGATCGATCCAATCCTTATAGTTCAAGCTGTAATACCAGTAGGAATAGGAATTTTTCAAATCAGCTGCCTTGTCGCCGCTAAGCACATAAGCAGGGTATGCCCCATATTCAATGCTGCGGAGCAGCTCATCATCAAACTCATCGCGCAAATTAGACCATTCCAGCGAATATGTGCGCAAGCCATGGAGAACGATTTGGGCAAAAGGAATCGCTTCACTGATGAAGACATCATACGAATAATCAGCGGTTAGGCGATGGATATGGTCGATTTGAGCTAGCGCATAGAAATTCACATTATTCGCCACAAGCGACCCGAGTGCTTCCTTGCTCTTGTTCAAAATGCTGCGCTGTACATCGACAACCTCTGCCCTGCTCGCCAAGTATCGGCTGTTGAAATCCGTATTGACCTGCTTGCCAATGCCATCCTCGAAATAGATGCCGTCTGCTCCCAAGCTCTTATAGCTGTTCAAATCGGCCGAGACCACCTTCTCATAAAACCTCGGGCTTACAAACTTCGCTGCATCCTGGTCCTCATTTCCCCTTTCCTCCAGCACCGTTCCTGCCAAATTGCGCAAGCCGTCGCGCCTCCACCAGAACCGATCATCGCCATTCGTATTGAGCGTATAATTCGCCGTCAAATAAACAGGAATATCCAAGGTATGAGCGAAGGAGATAAAGCTTTTCATCCCTTTGTTTCCACCTAAGCGCTTATCTACAGGAAAGTAGCCGCCATGCGTGCTGTAACCGTCCTGCTGCCACCCTGAGAATTGAATTTGCAGATGCTGAATGCCGCTGTCATAAATCGAACGAACAAGCTCGGTCGCCTCTTCTGTCGTAGTCGCTTTTAAATATGAATCTGCAAAAAGCCCCTTCTCGATGTCTGCGCCTACAATATCTACAAACAGCGGAATGTCTTTTTTGTTTGTTTCCAGCGGTTTTACACCCTGCTCTTGAATCAAATAATTGCGATAAACCTCCGCCATGCCAGCATAATCGCTTTTATTAGGGAGCAGTGGATAATAACGCGTTGCGCGAGCTTTCGTTATAAACTTATCGCCGCTGTATGTATAGAAGCCTTCACCCGTGCTCTTGCTTACACTTTGGAAAAACTTTTTCCGATACTGCCATTCGGTCGTCACCCAGTTCGAGCGGCCCACCGCGCCTGACGGCGCTGCATAAACATTCGCGAACGACTCCCCTTCGGAGATGATCGCAACAAACGCCTGATCCCCTGACTTTAAGCCGAATACAGGCATCGTAATCCCCTGTCTGCCTGTATTTTCGTTGTAATAGGATAGATCCTGCCCATAAACACTCTCATTGTAGGTCAACTGCTGCATCAAGCGATCTGCCTCAAAATGGATCAACGAGCCGGAGCCGTCCGGCAGCAAAAGGTAACCCTCTTGGCCAGCAGACGGCTGAGCCCCAAACAAAGGGTAAAGCTTAATATTCAATAAGCTTAAAGCGCCTTCGACGATTCCCTCATCCAAAATTCTCGTCTCTACATAGTCCTTGTGCAGACGCACCTCAATCGGAATTTTCAACTGCACCTTCGGCAGCGCGAAGGTGACCGAAAATCCATTTTCCGCAGCCTGGAAGTTTTCCAAGTAACCTTGGTTCTCGATTAATCCGGCAGTTACAGAAGAGGATTTGTAGTTTTTAGCATTTACGTATTCAATGATGACGGGAGAAGTTAAATTATTTTTCCACGTATTCGGTACCGTTTCTTCCTCCCAATACTTCGGCTCTGGATAGGAACGCCATATCTTCCCTGTTGCTTTATTGATTACTTGGAAGTGAGCTGATTCCTTATCTACAAGCAACAGTAATTGGTCTGATTCTGCGATTTGCTCAAAATTTGCTTCAACTGGCAATCCCGCTTTATAGGGAACAGTGCCTTTCGTTTCAAATGGATTTGCAGCAACTACGGCCACGTCGGCGGGTTTACCCCATAACCCGACCGCCACAAGAGCAAACCATCCTATACCGGTCAGCAAAACAGCTAAGAGCAGCAGCTTCATAACGAGCTTTATGTTTATTTTGCGTACAGTCATCGGATGATCACCTCCTGATATAAGGAATTAATAAAGTTGACCAATTCTATGCTTAGGCTAATCAAGATGAAAATAAGAATGACGATTATCGCAAGCGCAAGCAACGATAAGAGGATAATAAAAATAGCTTCGATGAAGGTATAGTTGTGTATGCCTTGCACCATCCATATGAACAGGAATACTACCCATAAAACGATAAACAGCTTCAAAAACTTAAAGATCGCCAGCTCGTTTAAGGTCAGTACATTCGAGAGTAGAGTTACAGGTATACCGATGAGAATAATCGGAAATAAGGCATAGCAGCTGCCATAAAATACGTCTCGGAACCGTCCCTCACCTCTAAGAAGCGAGCTGATTAAATAGTTGGAGACGACAAAGCCGAGCCAAATTCCGATAAATTGAATCGTAATGGGAAACAAATCAATACCGACATGCACAGCAGGGTTAAAGACAAAGCTTGTGCCCGCCTGCATATATCCGTACGATGCTAATGCAAATACAAGTATCAGTATGCTGCTTAACCATCCTGCTTTGTTTTCGTACCGAATAGCATAGAAGCCGTCTACAGGATGTTTTATTAAATAGAACATATGCTGCAGCTGTTCAAGTATCGGATGCCTAGCACTGCGTTTAGCTGATGGTTTGCCTTTTAAGCGAAGCTTTTTGGATAAAACATTCCAGAGAAGATACACGATGCCAAGCACGAGCGCCACATTCATGAGGACGCCAAAGTGCTTCTGGAACCACGTCAACCGATTTTGCCAAAAGGATTCTGAATAGCCGCCTACTACGCCTGCCTGATAAAACAGCTGCTCCGATCTTGCGTACTCCTCTTTTTTGTAAGCGGCCTTCGCCAAACCGATCAGTGCCGGTGTATATTGTGCATTTAAACGATGAACCTCGCTCCAGAGCGGCTCGCTTTGCTCGTATCTGCCTTCCTGCGTTAATTGATTCGCTTCGTGGACGAGATGGCCGAACTCAGACAGCCGCAGCACTTGAATGAAATTATTGACGCTGTCCAGCACGAGCAGCTCACCCTTGGAATTGCTCGCAATAGCTGCTGGCGCTTTGACGATTCCTGTCTTGGACGTAGCGGTAATGACATCCCCGCCCCAGAAAAACAACAGATTGCCATTCGAATCATATTGACTAATCATATTGCCTACAGAGTCGATCACAGTAAAGTTGCCGGCAGCATCCACCGTAATATCATTGAGCTGGGGACTTACACTTTGCTTCGTTCTGTGAAATACCTCTCCGTAAGAACGCACCGGCTGCAGGGCAGCAAATTCACCTTTGCCTACCAGCTGGTCGAGACCCGCGATGTTGAGCTTCTTCACCTGATCCGCGCTAATTTCCTTCGTCACCGTATAAATAAATCCGTTTTTGTCTATCGTTGAGTTGGCGATAGCTCCAGGCAGCTTCTTAAGCTCCCTTTGATACATTTCCCGCGTATATACAAATCGCTTAAATGCATCAAACAAAGAGAAGCTTACGCGATTCGGCCCAAAAAAACTAATGAAATTGCCCTCTGGATCAAGCTGCACCAAGCCTTGAAAAGCGCCAAGCGTCGTTACATAAATAAAGCCGCGCTTATCTACAATGAGGTTAACCGGATCATACTTGAAAGCCGGCGGCAAATAGCTGGACTCCGGACGGCCAAATGCTTTTAGCAGCTTGCCTTCTTGATCGAGCCTTACAACCCGGTTGTTGCCCGTATCTGCAACGTAAATCTCTCCAGCCTCATCGACATAAATGCCGCTTGGCTTCTTGAGGGGGCTTTCTGTTACTTTGATTTCACGAATATATTGGCCTTGCTCATCCAAGTGTACGATTCGATTATTGCCCGTGTCTGCGATGTAAATATGATCCTTATCATCCACAAATAGATCCTTGGGCTGATTAAGCTGCAGCTTTGTTTTCCCTTCGGCTCCCGCAGCTTGGTTTGCTTCCGTAATCTCAACATCCGTGCCAATAATGCCAGCAGGAATGTAAGCCGCTTGCGTCTTCACCAGCTGTCCGAATCCATCCTTATAGTAGGTTTCGTACGGTAACTGCGAGGCTGTGGCCGGTGAGATGGGCCAAGCTATGTAAATCGCCGTAATCAGGATTATAATGATCGGACGAATCCGCAGCCTCCTGTTCTTCAAACGATTTCCCCCTTATTTAATACCGGAATGCGCCATTGTCGAAATGACCTTGCTTTGCAAAATAACAAAGAAAATTAAATTCGGAACGAGCATAATAAGCGCTGCTACAGCAGCGGCGCCTTGACGTGCCACATTGTTCGCCAAGTTATTGGTCAATGTCGATAGGAAAAACGGAAAGTTTTTCATTTCATCGTCCTGCATGAACAGCATCGATGTCTCCACGTTGCCCCAAGAGTTCTGAAAGGAGAGTATCGCAACGGTTGCGATGGCCGGCATACACATCGGAATGACGATACGAGCAAATACGATAAATTCGTTTGCCCCGTCTATTCGTGCAGCCTCCAGCAGTGAATCAGGAATCTGATCCACGAATTGCTTGAGCAGGAACACGCCCACCGGCAAAGCAAGTACGGGCAGCAAATGCCCCCAATACGTATTCATAATGCCAAGGTGGCTGACGACCAAATACCTCGGAATTTGAATAACCTCCGGCGTAAACATCAGCATTAGAATAATCGTAGCAAAGATGAATGCGCGGCCCGGAAAAGGATGTTTTGACAACGGATAAGCGCAAAGCGCACTCACAGTCGTCACGCCAACAACACTCGCAGCCGAAATGAACAAACTATTGAACAAATAGCGCGATACCGGAACGATTGAATTGGACGTTACCCAAAAGAGCTCAACAAAGTTCTGAATGTTCGGCTCCTTCACAAAGAAGGTCGGCGGATAGACGAACAATTCATGATAAGGCTTGAAGGCATGATTAAAAATATAAATGATCGGCAGGATCATGATGACGGATATGATAAGCATGAACAGATTAAAGCTTATTTTTATACCAAGGCTTGATTGTTTCAGCTGTTACTCCTCCTTCGTACCGAACAATCCCCAGCTGAGCTTGTTCGCGAAATACATAAATATAAGAAGAAACACCGAAACCGTCGCCGCATAACCCATTTCAAAACGGATGAGACCATAATCGTTAATATGGTTCACGATCAAATGCCCGGCATATTCGGGCGTCGGGTTTTGACCGGATAGCTCAACACCAATTGATCCGGTCTTAAAGGTCGTAACAATCGCCATTACGGCGCCAAACAGCATTTGCGGCTTCATGGACGGAATCGTAATATACCATAGCTCCTGTATGTTGTTTCTGATGCCGTCGATTCTTCCTGCCTCATAAAGTATCGTATCCACGTTAAGAATACCCGCCAGCATTGCTAGGAAGCCTACACCCATGCTCGACCACAATGTGACGACGATCATCGAGTTCATAAGAAACTCTGGACTGGTCACCCATAACTTTGGCACGTCGATAAGGCCTGCTTTTAATAGAAAGCTGTTCAAATAGCCAATGCGATCGCCCGACAGCAAGGGAAGCCAGATAATCGTCATCGCTATGCCAACGGTAAGCGATGGCGTATACATCGCAAGCGCCACCCACTTGCGAACGCCGCCGCGCAGCCGTGAAATAAGCCATGCGAGCAGGAAGGCGGCAGCATAACCGCCGGGACCAACAATGACAGCAAACTTAAATGTATTGGGCAGCGCATATTTTAGGAACAGCAGATCCTGCGCGATCAAATACTGAAAGTTGCTCCAGCCAATAAAGCGAGGAGGCTCAATCCCGTTGTAATAGGTAAAGCTTAAGCCTACCGCGGCAAGAATCGGAATAACGATAAACAGAGCGAAGCATATCAGAAACGGCGCGATAAACAAATACGAAATACGATACGACCATAATCTACTCCACATAACGATCAATCCCTTCCCAAGGCTGATCGACAATAGGAATGTCCAGCTTATTCACCTGTTCGCCTCGCTCATTGATGTAGCCAAATTCCTGCTGCTTCCTTAGAAGCTCGCGGTTAATGTCCCGAACGGCTTGCTCCAAGGAGGACATATAATTCGCTGTTCCAACAACGGATCGATTCCATGCATTATGAATCTCGCGTTCCAAGAAATATCCGCCGGGCACATTCGGAATATCCTTATACCATTTCCACTGGTTCAAAATAATTTCAGCATCCTCCTTTTTCCACGGCAGATGCGTGAAGGCTTCCACGTTGGACGTATTCCAGCGGAAAGCGACGCCATTGACCGCTTCCAAATCAGAGCCATATTGCTCCTGCACCTCAGCTGACAACCACCACTTTAGGAATTGCCATGACTCTGCTTTTTTATTGGACTTGTCAAAAATGACACCCGTACGCTGCCCCCCGCCAGCCCAGCGGCTTATCGATCCGTCCGCCTGCTTCGTACCGGGAATAAGCGCGATGCCCCAGCGTCCATTCAGCTCAGGCGCAGCAGCCGAAAGCTGCACATACATGTTGTAATCCGATATGCCGATTGGCATCGTTCCGCTGCGGAAATGCTGATAGAAGCTCGGCACCTCCCGCTCCACAGCGTATGTATTAAATAGATCCGTCCATTGCTTGAAAGCACGATAAGCCTCTGGACCATCGAGACCTGATTTCACACCGCCGGGTTCATAAAACTCGACGCCATTTTGATAGAAGAAATGCGTAAACTCCTTCGGATTTACGTAGAAGTTCATAAAGTTTTGCTGCAGCGTAGGCAATAGCTGATATACGTCCTCCCATGTCTCGGGAATTTCAGCTCCAATACGCTTCAAAATATCCTTGCGGTAATAGAGAACTTGAAACGACTGCGTTTCCGGCACGCCATAATAACCGCCATCGTAGTGCAGCGGCAGCCACGATCCCGGACTAAACTTCGGATACAACTGATCAAAATCTTCAAACTTGCTTAAATCCTGCAGCGTACCGCGAATGGCATAATCGACTGGCAAATCCTGCGTCAAGCCAAGGGCAATATCCGGCTGCACGCCAGCTGCATTAGACATAAGCAAAAGCTCAGCATTTGGAAGCAGGTTCACCTTTACCTCAATGCCTGTTTCTGGCGTGAACGACTCATCAGCAAGCTGCTGCAGCTGATCCACATAATCCCTGCCGCGCTGAACCCAAATGTTCAGCTTCTTGTCGTCCAAATCGTTAAGGCTGTCCCTCGCATCGAAAGAGTAAATAAAGTTTTGAGCGCTGCCCCATAGCCGGCCAAAAAAACCAGCTTCCATTTTCGGAGCATCCGTCTTCTCGGGAATAATATAAACCTCATCCAGCTGCAGCGATTGCTTGAGCAGTGTATCGATAAAAGTACCGAATTTCTCTCTCATCGAAGAAATCTCTTCGACCTGATAAGGAATTTCTTCAGGCTTCTTAAGCAATGCTCGCAAATCCTTTGCTGATGTATCGAGTCCTTGACTGATTGAATCCTTGTTGCCATTTGCTTTAACTACCCGCTTCGACAGTGACTCCATGACATCCGCTGCCAGCGCCATCTTGTCAGTCATCCCTGGGAAGTCCTGCTCCATGTTCCACGTACGATTGCGGTCAATGGTCTTCTTCGAGCTCGAGCCTGTAATCGTACGCAAATCCCAGTCAATCGCATCCAAATGAGCGATCAGCTTCTCGACATCCACAACGATAGACTTAATAGGCGATTGTGTGACGGCTAGCGACAACGTATGTTTGCCCTTCTCTAGATTAAGCAAATACGGATTCTTTTTTTCGTCCTGCAAAATCATTCCGTTCCAACCAGTAGAATAAGGAAAGCCATACGCTAAAAATTGCGTAAACGGTACCTCTCCATCCACTCGAACGACCCGGTAGGAGGTTTTCTGAGCTATCGTATTTTGCAGAGCGCGAAAGCCTATTTTGTACAAGCCGCTCTCCGGCACCTCAAACGACCATGAGATTTCCTGGTTTTGTTCAAGCCAGCGCGGACCGCCGACCGTATTGTAAATAATTCTTCCCGTATACCGCGGCAGCGTGCGTGAGTTTTTATCCGAAAATAGCTTTATTGCCGTATCATTTTTGCTCGTAAAATCCTCCGCTTGAATCGTCAATACATCGCCCGCAAGAGAAGGCGTATCGGAATACGCAGCCTTAACTTCAGCATAATCAGGTATTTGCTTGCTCGGAACAAGCTTAATTCGCTCAAGCACAACGGGGTCAAACCCTTGCAATCGAATGGTATGCGTTCCTTGTTCGAAATGCCATTGCAAAGGCTGCGCATATGCCCCTCCTGAATCCGTTAACGGCTTCTCGCTCCAGCCCGACACATCAATCGAACGAGGACGAATTTCATCGCCGTCTGAGTTCTTCAGAATAGGGCGCACATCCTCCCATGTCCGATATAAGGATATGGAAGAGGCTTCCCTAAACGGCCTTTGGCCATCTATCGTTACCTCCCACCCGATCGGTCCCTTTCTTCCATCCTTCAGAGGGTTATAAGATACGTGGATTTCATACAGCGCACTCTCTGCAACGTCAACTTGATATTCAACCCATCCTGTGTTCCTTGTATTCCAAATCAGTATGTTTGATTTACCGTCATAATCGCCTGCTTTGATCTCCTCTTCATTCGATACACGAGATGGCTTCGCTGCATCCAGCTGAATTGAAGTTGTTGCATTGCTCAGGCCCTTCTCCTGCCATGCTGCCAGCGCATCGCTAAAATAAGGATCAACCTCATAATTAAATGTAGTTACGAGCTTGTCATATTGGACCGTATCGGTTTTGTCTCCAGATTCTGAGTTTACTGCCGCTCCAGCATTAAGCAGCCATGCTGCAATGACAATACTGGCACCATAGACAAGCCATTTCCGTTTCTTATTCATAAAGGTTAAGCCGCCTCCCTCCTTCGCAAATACCGATCATTCTGTAAATCTTTCACCCGTATCCTTATGAAAGAAATGAGCCTTCGATATATCAAGCTCTACTTTCACTTTCTCATTTTCAGCAAAACGATTATCGGGATCGACGCGTGCAATGAGCAGCTTCTCCTGTCCGATGTCTAAATAAAGAAAACGATCAGCGCCCATAAGTTCATTGTCCTTATAGGTTCCGGTAATGATCGTCTCCGAGAACAAGCCTTCCAGCTTCACATTTTCCGGCCTTATACCTAATATCACCGATTTGTTTAGTTGGTTATTTTTGCGTAAAATATCCTCCATCACTTCATTTAACTTCAGTTGAAAACGATTCGTATGAAACTCTAATCGCCCCTGCGGATTTTCCTGCACGCGTCCATGAATGAAATTGATTTGAGGAGAACCTATGAAGCTCGCAACAAACGTATTCGAAGGTTTGGAGTAGATCAGCTCCGGCGTATCACATTGTTGAATGAGTCCGCCCTTCATCACGACAATACGGTCCGCCATCGTCATCGCTTCGACCTGATCATGGGTAACGAATATAAAGGTTGTGCCTAATTTTTTGTGCAGCTTCGTTATTTCCATACGCATTGTTACTCTAAGCTTGGCATCTAAGTTAGACAACGGCTCATCCATCAAAAACAGCTTCGGGTCACGCACGATAGCTCTGCCAAGCGCCACCCGCTGGCGCTGACCGCCCGACAGCTCCTTTGGCTTGCGATTTAAATACGGCTCAATCTCCAGAATTCGGCTAGCATTTTTTACCGCCAAATCGATCTCATGCTTAGGAAGCTTGCGCATCCTCAGTCCAAACGCAATATTCTCATATACACTTAGATTGGGGTAGAGGGCATAGTTCTGAAAAACCATCGAAATATCACGGTCCTTCGGAGGTAGCTTATTGACGAGCTGCTCTCCAATATAAATTTCGCCTTCGGAGATCTCTTCAAGCCCGGCAATCATTCTTAATGTCGTCGATTTGCCGCAGCCGGAAGGACCGACGAATACGATAAATTCCTTATCTTTAATTTCCAGCTGGAAATCCTGCACAACCGCGTGTTTGTCTTTGCCATATCTTTTGTATAGATGATTAATCGTTACTCCCGCCATGCTTACCGCCTCCCATCCGAACTTGATAAAAAAATGAGGATATCACACACTGCTCTGATATCCTCCATTTATACGGTAGAATGTATTCCATTATAGAATTAGCTCGGAATGGCTTCTTTTGCCGACTCCAAATTGGAGGTTGCTTCATCAGCCTTCGCCAGTTCCTCAGCGCTTAGTTTAACATCCCAGCTTTTTGCAGCTTCCGTAATATGCTCAAGCTTTGAAGCGCCTAGAATTGCCGAAGTAATGCCAGGACGACTCAGTACCCAAGACAATGCGTATTGCGCTTGAGTAAGGCCCTTTTCTTCCGCCAAAGGTCTAATCGCCTCAGCAACTGGAATTGCATTTTTCTTCAAAAGCTCCTCCAGCCTTTGCTCGCCTGCCGCAAGCCGTGATCCTTCAGGCGGCGCTTCTCCAACCCTATACTTGCCAGAGAGTATTCCTCTGCCAAGCGGACTATAAACGATAACGCCTACTTGCTCCGATTGCACAAAAGGTATAATTTCCTTCTCAATTTCACGCGAGATGATGCTGTATTCCGGTTGGAGACTTTCGAAGCGATGCAGGCTATGCAGCGCGCTTATACCGTGAGCCTTCGCAAGCTGCCATGCAGCAAAATTAGAAGCGCCTATGTATCTTACTTTCCCTTGACGCACCAGATCATCTAAAGCTCGAAGCGTTTCTTCAAGAGGGGTATTAGGATCAAATCGATGTACCTGATACAGATCCAAATAATCGGTTTTCAACCGTTTCAAGCTGTCTTCAACAGCCTTGTAAATATGATAGCGGCTTTGCCCCGAATCATTTACCCCTTCGCCTACGCGGCCATGAACTTTGGTTGCCAGCACAATTTGGTGACGTCTTTCTTTTAACAAATTGCCCAGTATACGTTCCGACTCACCTTCCCCGTATACATTAGCAGTGTCCACGAGGTTAATGCCATGATCCAGCGCGGCATCCAAAATTCCAGCAGATGCCTCCTCATCAATCCATCTTCCAAACGCCATCGTACCTAAGCTCACCTCAGATACTTTTAGTCCTGTTCTTCCCAATTTACGATATTCCATGTTCGTTATCCTCCTCAAATTTTGTACAAAAAAAAACCGGAGACAGGTTTTGCATTTGCAAAATGTCTCCGGTTTTCCGGTCGAATATATTCATTATTAGTATGCGGCCAAGGCTCTTATTACCGGAACTTCGTGTTCAGCAGCAAATTGGCTAAGCTGAGCGACCAAATTTCCTTTGCCAAAAGATAAATACTTACGGCCTTCTTCCGCCTGCAGCTTGATCATGTGATCTAGAAACTGAATAATCATCTTCCGCCGGCCTTTAATTCCAGCATAACCGTTGTCATACAGCCATTGATCAATGGTATTGTAGACACCACGGTTCAGCCGATACATTTGCAAGCAGTAATGATGAAAGGCAAGATCCGGCCATTCATATAAACTGGAGCTCCTATCGTTCTTCATACGCATCCTCTCCACTTATAAACGGTTATCTTTGCTTGCGAGCAGCAGATGGCAGCTTCTCCACCTCGTAACGGCTGCGCTCCGTCCGATCAATTTGTACAATTTGACCATTATGAATCGTAATTTGAACGATGCCATATTGAACGCCTGCCAATTGATCCTGTATTCGCTTCAACCATTCATCAGCAACCTCAACCGTTCTGGACATATTCAACATCCTCTCCAAATTTATGAGTGTTTTCAAACTAAATGTATAAGTGCCATCAAACCAAATGCATGGTCACACGGGTTTCCAGAAAGCATTTGCCGTTTAATCTACCTTAATCTCCAATAGACTCTCAGCCAAGGGACGACGCCCATTCGGAATTTCTTTATCGCGAAACTTTTCATCGAGCGTATCAAGTCCTCCACGATGACCGAGTGCGATGACGGCATGCAGTGCAATATGTTCAGGTACTTCTAAAATCTTGCGTGCTTCCGCTCGGTCAAATCCTCCAACGGCACGAGTCGATAGACCAAGCAGCCTTGCTTGCAGCGCCAAAGTTGCCCAAGCAGCTCCTGTATCGAAAGCATGCGACACATTCGGATTGCCATCTTGCTTAACCGCTTCAGAAGCTAGAAGCAGCAGCACGGGTGCGTGGTCTGTCCACAAGCGGTTGCCAGGCACGATGAACTTGCGGAACTGCTCATGCTCGGCTTCTTCCCTTGCCACGTAAAATCTCCATGGCTGCAAATTGCTGGACGATGGCGCCCACCTTGCAGCTTCCAAAACCGTATAAAGCTCTTCATCGCTCACAAGCTGCTCCGAGTAGGATCGTGGCGACCATCGATTCAGAATAAGCGGGTGTACAGGATAATCAGGGCTTCTTGCATCGGCAACCTCTTTACTGTATTGCTGCTCAAGTGACTGAGCATTAGCTCCAAAACCAACATGACTCACTATCCCCATCTCCTCTTCCTTTGAATAAAAAGAAGGCGCACGACAACCGATTCGGCATTCGGTTGGCATGCGCCTCCAGTTTTCTAGCGAGCGCGACTTGCAATCAAATATAGCGAAACCATTGCCATGAATGACGATGCAAGTGTCATTATTCATTTCCGACTAATTCAATAGGATAAATTAAATTTAACATGATGTTTTCCATCCGTCAACACTTATCCGTCTAATTTCCACGACTCTTTTTTACAAATTGGCGCCACGCTTTCGCTGCTGCCAAAGTCAAGCTTGCTTCGCCACTCGTTACTAAGCTCCCTACGCCAACTGAAAATTTTCACACTGAATTCACTAATTTATTACCTAAATCCTTATACTGACTGGATTCTTCGTATGAATTTTCCCATGATACGAAACTCCCTATACTAACTCGATTCTTCACACGGGATTTCCCCTCAATTGGTACGAGAAATCCCTACGCTAACTCAATTTTTTACGCGCGATTCACGCAAATGTTACCCAAACCCTTTACTAAATCCATTTTTCACACGTAAATCCCTTCAATTGTTACGAGAATCCCTACGCTAACGGGAATTTCCCCTGTTAATTCATCAAAAAGAGTTGAGTCCATATAATTGTGTAAAATGAAGAACTTCATAAAAAGTAAGCCATGAAGTAAATACTCATCTAGAAGAAGTTGCCTAGACCATTCCAGAGGGGAGTATTTATTCATGGCTCAATATCAGGTTACACTAGATCACCAATTAA
>NZ_JBFTPA010000022.1:0-92427 GCF_056398245.1 Paenibacillus sp. 01T47 | reverse complement strand
TCATTGTAACGGATGCAGCAGGAAATGCAACAACGGTGAACTTTGTGATTGATACAGTAGCACCAATCGTAACAGGCGTTGCGGATGGTGGCATGTACAAGGATAAAGTGACAGTTAGCTTCAATGAAGGAACGGCAACATTGAATGGAGCAGCTTTTACAAGTGGTACGGAGATTACTGTAGACGGTAGCTATACACTTGTCGTAACGGATGGAGCGGGTAATGCTACTACGATTATTTTCCTAGTGGATACTACTGCTCCAACCGGTACATTAACCATTGATCAAGCTGGTTCGGAATGGACGAATGTTGCGGATACAACTCTAACTCTTACTAGCGATGACAGTAGTAAAGGAAGTGGCGTTGTCGAGATGCGCTTCTCTGGCAATGGGACGGATTGGAGTAGCTGGGAGCCATCCGCTGCAACGAAGGCATGGAGCTTTGGAGCAGGCGACGGGGAGAAATCAGTATTCGTACAGTTTAAAGACAAGGCAGGCAATGTAAGTCATTCCGTTATTCAAGATAAAATAAAACTTGACCAGACGATACCAACAGGAACGATTACCATAAATAGCGGAGCTACTGTAACGAGTAGCAAGGAAGTGAAACTATCTCTAACTTCTTCAGATGGCGATGGTAGTGGTGTTACTGAAATGCGGTTTTCTGCCGATAAGTTGACTTGGTCAGCTTGGGAGAATGTATTGCTCACCAAAAATTGGATTTTGGATGGAGATTTTGGATCTAAGCAGTTATACGTTCAATACCGAGATGCGGCAGGTAATAGTAGTGTGGCACATGCAGCATCTATTGAATTCCAAGCAAGCAGCGGTTCCAGCAATGGCGGTGGTAATACAGAAACGAATTCAGATATCATAGTTAGCATAGGAAACAAGCCAGTACAAATGGTTAAGGCAACTGTAAGGACAATAGAAGGTAAAAAAGTAACGACGGTGGTCTTTGAGGAAGCTCAGCTTAAAGAGCTTTTGAAGGGAGCAGGCGAAAAACCTGTTATCACGATTACGGTCCATAATCAATCTGATATCGTGAATTGGGAAATAAATGCTGGGCTTCTTTCAGTCTTTGAAAGCAGTAACGCTGTTATTCAACTAATGTCTGAAAAAGCGTCTTATAGCTTTCCGATGGATCAAGTTCATATTGATGAATGGCTTAACCACTTCGGATCTAATGTTTCACTGAAGGATATAACTCTCAAGATGGAAATCATTCATGCTCCTAACTCAGAATTTGTTTATAAGGATAGAGATAACGGACAAATTACACTTATCGCTCCGCCAGTCAGGTTTTCAGTGAAAGCATACTTTGGGGGCAAGGAAATAGAGCTGAATCAATTTGATACTTTTGTAGAGAGACGCATTGCATTGCCTGAAGGATTAGATCCTAAGCGTATTACGACGGGAGTAAAGCTAATCTCGGACGGATCGCTCATTCATATTCCAACTAAGGTAATAGAAGAAGACGGACGTTATTACGCTGTCCTGAGCAGCATGACTAACAGCATGTATGGTCTCATTTATCATCAAAAATCATTTAGCGATGTTGCAACACATTGGGCCAAAACAAGCATCAATGATCTGGCATCACGACTTATCATTAATGGTTCTGACGAGCAGCGTTTTTTACCGGATAACGAAATAACTCGAGCAGAATTCACAGCTATAATGATAAGGGCATTAGGTTTAAGCTCTGCTGCTAAATCTGTAAGCTTTACAGATATATCAGAAAAGGATTGGTATCACTCAGCAGCTCAAATCGCGTATTCGTACGGATTGGTTGATGGATACAGCGATGGTTCATTCAAGCCTAATGAAAAGATTACTAGACAGGAAGCAATGGTTATTTTATCGAGGGCAATGAAGCTGGCAGATTTGTATAATGAGCTTGGCAATGTACAGCAGCAAAATCTGCTTCATGGTTTTAAAGATAATACAAAAATAGCAGCTTGGGCTCGCCAAGCCGCGGCATTAACGATTCAATTCGGTGTTATCGGCGGTTATAATGGGGAGCTGCAGCCTCAGAAAAATATTACTAGGGCTGAAACATCCGCCATTATCCAAAGGCTGCTTCAAAAAGCTAAATTCATTTAAGCATTACATAAAGAGGCTGCGGATTCCGCAGCCTCTTTATCGATTAGAAGCCTGAAAATACCTATTAGATAAATTAGGTGTTTCCCGTTTTTTTTATGTTCAATGATATAAGGGGAAAGAGATTCCTTTTTATATTTTGTAAAAAGAGGGATGTTGTGACTCTATTCGTAGTATTCAGTTAACTAGAGATTTCTGATTGGCAACTTCTATTTGTTGTAATATGATGGCGGCTAGGGAGTCTTATGTCGTATTTACCCGGATCTAATGTCTTTTTTACCCCTGTTCGTGTGTGGGCTATTGGTTATAATGAGTATTGTGTATGGGCTTCCAATTCTAAAAATCGTTGAAAAGAGGAATGCACTTGAGCAAACAGTATGACATCGCGGCATACATATGGCCGGCTTATACAGGGGACGAACCAAGAACTAGGATGTTCTGGCCGGAGGGGATGGGGGAGTGGCAATCTGTCAAAAACGCCGTCAAGAAGTTTCCTGAACATAATTGGCCGCGCAAGCCGCTGTGGGGCTACTGTAACGAAGCGGACCCTTATGTGATGGAGATGCAGATCAACGCGGCGGCGGACCACGGCGTCAATGTATTCATTTACGATTGGTACTGGTACGACAAACGCCCTTTTTTGGAAAATTGCCTCAACGACGGCTATCTGAAGGCGAGAAACAACGATAGAGTAAAATTTTATTTGATGTGGGCTAACCATAGCGTGAATAATACGTGGGATATCCGCTTGTCACATGATATGGAAGGCGCCATGATCTGGGATGGCGCGGTCGACCGCAAAGAATTCGAGATCATCGCCGATCGCGTGATCAATCAATATTTTAAGCATCCGTCTTACTACACGATTGATGGCAAACCAATATTTAATATTTACGATCTTGCCAATCTGATGAGAGGTTTGGGCGGTGCGGAAGAAACGAAGGATGCATTCACTTGGTTCAGAGCCAAATGCGTCGAAGAAGGCTTGCCTGGCTTACACCTGCAGCTCACTTTGTGGGGAGAGCAGAACTTCAATCTCAGCGGCGTTGACGGCGGGGAAAAGGTAACGGCGAAAGAGATCGTGAAGCTGCTTGGCTTCGACAGCTTGACCCACTATCAGTACGTTCATTTCGTGAACGTAGACCGTGATTACAACGAAATCATGGTGGATGTCGTTCAAGAGTGGTCCCGCATTGACGCAACATACGACATTCCGTATTATCCGCACATCTCGGTTGGCTGGGATAATAATCCGAGGTTTAAGGAACGTGTTCCGCTTGTTGTTCAAAACAATACGCCAGACAACGTTCAGAAGGCGTTTGAACAAGCGAAGCAATATGCGGATACACATCCAGAGCAACCTCCGCTCATCACGGTGAACAGCTGGAATGAGTGGACGGAGACGAGTTATTTGTTGCCGGACGATTTGTACGGGTACGGGTATTTAGAGGCGATTAAGAAAACATTCGTTAAATCGTAAGCGCGGAGAGCAAACCTCCTCTTTGAAATAATCAGACCCACTTGGAGTGGGTCTCTTCTCCGATTTTAAATCATGTCTGCTGGAAGCTTGTGGCTGACAACTGGCAACCACGGCAAAGGAAGGTGTAGTAAATACCTTCACTATTTCCGACTTGCTCCATGTCCAGCTGGGCAATGAATACCATTGTTTGCTCACAACTAGGGCAAGACGGGTATTCAGCATCCTGAATCCAAGTCGGATGCCCTCCAATTTGTGTGGCAGGTACTTCAAGGGTCCAGTACGAAGCTTCATAACTGCCGCTGGGCTGGTCTACCATGTGTAGCAAATGGACGCGCTCTGTATCCTCATAAATCTCTCGAGAAAAATGCTTCGGCTGCTGATTATAGGAACTCCAGCGCAAATGACCCTGATAATTAATTTCCATAAACTGCACACCATAATAAGCAGCGCATCGCATACATGCAGCCAATCGCAACCGTTCACCTTCAAGATCCAGAAATTGCAGAACCGGGTCGAGGAGATTGCAATCAAATAGCACCTCTATTGGGCCGTCGCACCATGGGCAGATGTGATTACTGTCCTTAAGCGCAAGCACTGCTTTATTTTCAGTAAATTGATCTTCAGCCTTAAATGCATAGCGAACCGAATGGAATAATGTTATCTTGTTTCCCTCATCATCCAGCTCCCAACCGGCTTCATGAGTATAGCTTTCAGGGGATACATAAAGTTCGCTAGCCCAGTGTGGAGTTGATTTTGCCCAGCTATCAAACTGACGCACGATCTCTTCATCTCCGATCCAAGCAAGGGCTGACAGTAGATGGTTGCGATTCTCCTTATCGTGATGAATCCGTTCCATGATTTTGTTTCTAATGGAAGGCAGAGCACCTTTGAAAAGAATCCCTGGATAAAAACATTCTTTTTGTACTAACGCATCCAATCCAAGATGGATGGTTGCCTGAGCAAAGCAAACGAGCGATAACAAAATCTCTTCGGCCTGATCAAGCTCCCCCTCTTCAATAAGTTGTACAGCATACGCCTCCATTTGAGCGACTTCCTTTGGAGTGAGGTTATGATAAAGTTCCTGTTCGCTTTTTGTGTAGGAGAGAAGGACCTCTAGCGGATCATGTTTTTTAGGTGTATGCATGATTTTAAGAATTTCAACGGATTCGGTAACATCTTTATAAGGATCGAAGAATCTACGATTGCGGGCAATATAGTCTTCCTTTTCCAATCGAAGCTTTTTTTGTTGGCAGGGCATACATATTCCGCCTGTCTTGGCTGCGGTAGCTGGTAGAATAGTTGCTATGCAGCCTTCTGTTTGGCAGGGCAGACGTTCCGTCATTAGCTCACCTCTAGAAAAATGAAATTTTGTTTTCTATTTTTATTATCCCTGTCATTGAAAAGGTTGTCACTAGCATTTAACCGAATTATTACGGGAAGAAGCATTAGTAATTATCGAATGATGATGGGAGGATTAAGATGCGGGTCAAACGGATCGTCACGAATATTGAAGCGCAGGATATTACCGCTGCAAAACGCTTTTACGAGGATGTACTCGGTCTTGAGTTATTAATGGATCATGGTTGGATTAGAACTTACGGTTCGAGCGAAGAGATGAGCATACAAATTAGTTTTGCCACACAAGGGGGATCTGACACGCCTGTGCCTGATATGTCAATCGAAGTCGATGATCTCCAAGCTGCTTTTGATGGCATGAAAAAAGCTGGGTTTCCAATCGAATATGGCATCGCTGTGGAGCCATGGGGTGTTCGGCGTTTCTATGTACGCGACCCATTTGGTAAGCTTATCAACATTCTTTCTCATGAGCATTGAGGCAAGGTGAAATTTATTGTTTACAGCATGAGATAAACGGATGAAGCCCGCCGACCAACAGGTCAGTGGGCTTTATTTTTATGTGGTGCATAGATGGCAATAACATTCATTCTTCTACTGAATTACTGACCGTGAACGGGTGCTTCTTTAAGCTGTGCAAGTATGATTTCTATTGTATTATCAATAAATGATTGTTCTGGACGTGCTTTCAATATTACCGTTAACCCAATTAACGATACGATTAGCGACTGTGATAAAGCTTTCGCGTTTACTGAAATTTCGAGCTCACCCGATTGTATGCCCCGTTCGATGGTCTCTAGAAATATGACGGACAGGTACATTTGATGTTCTCTTGTGAGAATTTCGAATTTTTCATCATGCGGCGCAAGCTCGACTATCGTATTGATGCTAAAGCATCCACGGTTGCGATTTTCTCCGTATTCCTCAGCAACAACCCCTTCAAAATAATGGCGAAAGGCATCCTTTACAGAGGAATAGCTCTGAAGCTTGGTTCGAACGAGAGCAGCGCGCGACATCGTATATTTGCGCAGTGCAGCTTCGAATAATTCTTTTTTGTCACCAAAAGCTGAGTATAGGCTAGGTCGTTGAATACCCATTCTGGAAGTTAAATCGCTAAGTGAGGTAGCCTCATAGCCCTTCTCCCAAAACAGCTGCATAGCTGCATCCAATGCTTTTTCTTCGTCAAATTCGCGGGTTCTTCCCATAGTCAAAACCTCTCGGTACTCTTTATTTTTTAGTGTTTAATCAAATACAATAGTCAATCGTCTATATTTACGTACCAATTGGTATAGTATTATTTTATAATTTGCGATTTGCAATGTCAAATGAAAGATCCGTTAATCACAATATAAACTTGGTTTTTAACCTAAAACCATGTGAAAACATTTTTCCGTTGACAGAGATCGTTTTTATGCGCTATATTTACCGAGCAATATAACGTACCGATCGGTACATAAAAAATAGTTTTTAAAATGAATGAAGAAAAGGTGTGTTTGAAATGGAGGAGCTTAGAGAAAAAGCAGCAGTCTATAACAATGTAAAGATGAATTCATCACAGGGAACAAATAACGATCGCAATTCCGTTCAGGGTTCCTCCATGACTCGCTTGGTCACACTGTTGTTTGCAGTTGCCTGCGGGATGTCTGTTGCGAATATCTATTTCGCACAACCGCTGCTCGATCATCTGTCGATGGCGTTTGGAATTGACTATTCAACCATTGGCATTCTGATTACGATCACCCAAATTTTTTATGGATTGGGATTGTTACTGTTGGTACCGCTTGGAGATTTACTGAACCAGCGCCGACTCATTATCGGTCAGATGTTATTTTCCGTGATCGCTCTAGTTATCGTTGGGTTTGCCTCCTCCAGCCTGATGCTTTTCGCAGGTATGGCCTTGGTGGGACTGCTTGCGGTTGTAGCTCAGACGCTTGTAGCATTTGCAACGAGCATAGCTGCCCCTGCCGAAAGAGGACGTGTCGTTGGCGTGGTAACAAGTGGAATTGTTATTGGCATCCTTCTTGCACGAACGATAGCAGGAGTATTAACAGATATAGCGGGTTGGCGTTCCGTATATTTATTTTCTGCAGCATTGATGCTTCTTATGGTTGTTGCATTATTTAAAGTTTTGCCAAATGCAAAGCGAGAAGTGAAATCACTGTCTTATCCTCAGCTGCTTAAGTCGGTGTTTATGTTGTTCGTACAAGAGAGGATCCTACGTATCCGAGCAGTTCTGGCTATGCTGATTTTTACGGCTTTCAGTATATTGTGGACTTCATTAGTACTGCCCCTTAGCGCACTGCCATGGTCTCTTTCTCACACTGCCATTGGGGCGTTTGGCCTCGTTGGCGCTGTTGGAGCGTTAGCTGCTGCAAGGGCGGGAAAGCTTGCCGATCAAGGTTATGGACAGAGAACGACGGGCATAGCTTTGATTCTATTGCTCCTATCATGGTTGTTAATCAGCTATACAGATCAGTCGCTATTCGCCTTGGTTATTGGCATTGTTCTTCTTGATTTGGCTGTGCAGGCGGTACATGTCACGAATCAAAGCATGATTTTCGCATTGCATGCGGAAGCTCGCAGCCGGCTTGCAGCGGGATACATGGTTTTTTACTCCATTGGAAGTGCCGTTGGTTCGATCTCATCGACGCTTACCTATGCCCATTACGGCTGGAACGGAGTATGTTTGCTTGGAGCATCGGTTAGTACACTCGCTCTTCTGTTTTGGGCAATGACGAGGCGTACTGCCCCTGCCGTATGAAAATAAATATTTTGAACAGGAGAGATTGACCATGGAAATAGGTATAACTTCGTTTGTAGAAACAAAGCCGGATATTCAAACGGGTGCAGTAATAAGTCATGCGCAGCGATTGCGTGAGGTTGTCGAGGAAATTGTCCTTGCCGATCAGGTGGGACTTGATGTATTTGGCGTAGGTGAGCATCATCGGAAGGATTATGCAGCATCTTCACCTGCAGTTGTGCTAGCTGCAGCTGCATCACAAACGAAACGGATTCAGTTAACGAGTGCAGTAACGGTGCTTTCTTCATCTGACCCGGTACGTGTTTTTCAGGATTTTGCAACGCTCGATGGTATTTCAAATGGACGTGCGGAGATTATGGCTGGTCGGGGTTCCTTTATCGAATCTTTTCCACTGTTTGGCTATGATTTGAATGACTATGACGAGCTGTTCGAGGAACATCTGGAATTGCTCTTAAAAATACGTGGGTCCGAAAAAGTAACCTGGAAGGGCGGGCATCGGCCTGCCATTCATGATTTAGGCGTATATCCTCGGCCTGTTCAAAATTCGTTGCCGATATGGGTAGGCAGCGGAGGCAATCGGGACTCTGCAATCCGTGCTGGACTGCTCGGCCTGCCATTGATGCTGGCGATCATTGGCGGTAGCCCGATGCAATTTGAACCACTGGTACAGCTTTATAAGAAAGCGGCTGCGCATGCCGGCCATGATGAGTCGCGCCTTAAAGTGGGGTCTCAATCCATAGGTTTTGTTGCAGAAAATACGGATCTAGCAGCAGATACATTTTTTCCTTCCACGCAAGCAGGCATGAATAAACTGGGGAAAGAGCGAGGCTGGGCGCATTATGACCGTTCCAGCTTTGATGCCGCGCGGAGCTTTGAAGGAGCACTTTATGTGGGTGATCCGGAAACCGTTGCCCAAAAAATAATTCATCTTCGGAAAAATGTAGGCGTTACGCGTTTTATGATGTACGTGCCTTTAAGTACTATGCCGCATAATCAAGTGATGAGAGCCATTGAGCTGCTAGGAACAGAGGTTGCGCCACGCGTCCGAGAGGAAATTGCCAAGTGGGAAGCGGAGACGGAAAAAGAATCATAATTCAGCTGTAGCTGGTGTAAGTGTTGCTCCCCCACAAACGGCTATAATAAATCATTACCTTGCCCGTATACATCCCAAATCTCTATACTAAAAACAAACAGATGACATGGTGGGCTTCGGCTCCATATCGAAAGGAGGCCTCGGCTATGCAAAGGACGAGTTGGGAAAAGTGGAATGGTCATAATGGTTCTATTTTCTGGTTAACGGGGTTGTCCGGTTCAGGAAAAACGACGCTTGCTTGCGGGGCGGAGAGTGAGCTGCTGAGGCGGGGGGTCAGATGTGTCATCATTGACGGCGATCGATTACGGCAAGGCTTGAATCGGGATCTTGGGTTTACGGAAGAGGCACGACTGGAAAATATGCGCCGTGCAATGGAGATTGCGGATATGTTTCTAGAGAAAGGTTTTGTTGTCCTTGTACCGATGATTTCCCCTTATGAATCGTACCGAAAGCAGATCAAGCAGCGGTTTGGTCCGGATGATTTTGCTGAAGTGTATGTGAAATGCTCACTGGAGGAATGCGAACAACGTGATCCCAAGGGCTTATATCGCAAAGCGAGAGCAGGAGAAATAAAGGATTTTACGGGCATTGATTCCCCTTACGAGACGCCGATACAACCTAATATGATCATAGACACGGAGAAGTTTGGCGAAGCAGATGCTATAAATGCGCTTGTTGCGTACATCGAATCCCGATTGAACAATATCTAGAATAGAGAGGGTGATATATAAATGAGACCGGAAAAAAGTTATACGATATGGTTTTCACAGCGTACAGGGAGTACCCTGCTGAACGAAGCTCTTTCATCAACTGGCCTAGCAGGAAATCCTGCGGAATGGCTGCTCTTCAATGATCCCAAGACAATGACGGTGGACAAAATGGAGCAGATGTGGCGGGAAGGTACTTCGTCAAATGGTGTTTTTGGCTTGAAAACAAGTATGAATAGCGAATGGATCACTGCATTTCGGAACATCTTTCAATTGCCTGATACGGCGACAAAAGCTAGTGTCTGGCGTGCAGCTTTTCCGAATTGCGATAAACATATCTATATGACGAGAAGAAATAAAGTCCGTTTAGCCGTATCTTGGTGGCGGGCCATCGTATCCGGAGAGTGGCATCGGCAGCATGGCCAAAAACCGCAAGAGCATGATATTGCCGATAAGTATAATTTTGATGCAATCAACCATTTGTTCATCGAAAGCTCGCTTCGGGAAGCGGCGATGGAGGACTTTTTTACAGAAGAAGGGATCGTTCCACTTACGATCGTTTACGAAGATTTTATTCTCGATTATGAAGGAACAGTGCTGAGGGTGCTGGATTTTCTGAACATTCAGTCCGAGTCGGTGAAGGTTGCTCCGCCAGCTTTTGATAAGTTAGCAGAAGATGTGGCAGAGCAGTGGGTGCAGCGTTACCGTCAAGAGCGACAAGCGGGAAACGAAACAAAAGTGTGGTAATTACGATTAATTGATGTCTTAGCTCTTAGTTGAGGCGCAAGCATTCGCGGTTTTCCGCTAACGCTCGGATACAAGCAAACGCGAGCGATCTATGTGATACGTCCCATGTTGATAAATAGCAAGACGGAGCTGCAGCCGCAGCCCCGATTAAGAATGATTAAGATACCTCTGGAATCTGAGCAATTAACACTTTGACACCTTTGTTCTCAATATCCTCAATGGCATTTATGCTGGCTTCACTATCGGTAATTAATAGATCCATATCGGTAATGGGGCCTTCTTTTGCAAAAAAATCGACGCCTAGCTTCTCATGAGGAGCTAGACAAATTCGTTTTCTAGAAATTTCGACCGCCGTTCGTCCTAATGAAGCTACTTCTGGAGAAGAGGTGCTTACCCCGTTTTTGGAAATTCCGCCCCCAGCAGCGAAGCACAGATCTAAAGTGAATTGTCTAAGAAACTGATTAGCGAGTGTATCGGAAATGTTTCCAGAACTTTTCACTTTGCCGCCTATCAAATAAACATCAATTTCTTCACGATCCTTCAACACATCAGCCACTCTGATTGCATTCGTAACTACCGTAAAAGGTACCTCAGGAAGAAACTTTAACATGCCGTAATGGATGCCTGCACTGCCTATAAATACAGTATCTTTTTCTTGTATAAAAGAAGCTGCTAATTTAGATATGGCATCTTGATGCGGTGAAGCCTCTTTATAACGTAGGTCTGGCGGGAGCGGGGCGCTGCGGACTTTAGCAGCTGGTATTGCGCCGCCATGCGTACGTTTGAGCAGCCCTTTCTCCTCCATAATCGATAGATCCCTTCGGATGGAATCAATCGACAATTCAAACATATCCGCTAGTTCCTTGGCGAGTACTCTGCCGTTTTTTTGTAGCAGCTCAATAATCTTGTCACGACGCTCATCGGTAAACAAATCGAATCGCCTCCTCTGGATTTTATAACCAGTTACAATTCCATATTATTCGGTTTTATTCAGTTTTGTCAATCTATTTTGTTCGTGTTAATTCTGTTTTGTTCTGGTTTTGGTTGAGGGGCAGCCATTCCTGTAGTTGGTCCGCACATTTCAGTCGGAGAGGACCGATTGACGTTTGATATATCGCCGATGAATCCTGATAATGTAAAGCTAGTAGGCTGGAAGCATATAAAAGGCCCGCAGAAAGGTTATATTTTAAAAAGATAAGGTAAAATTTGAGCTTTATAGATGACTAACTATACCGATAGAGGTGTACTTGCATAGTTTGAAGTAGACCTATTTCAACATTACTAAGAAAAGGAATGTGATTCGAAGTGGAAAGAAGAAAAAGAGCTCGTATAAGCGCAATTCTTCCTACTGTAGATGAACCATTTAATGACTTTAGTCAACCGGTTGATTCTACTTTTGAGCCTGGTTTTGAAAGAGCAGGGTCTATGTTTAGTCGAATCGGCGGTATTGATGGAATCATGTCCATGATGGGAAGAATGCAGCAGTTGTTTGGCTTCGTTCAACAGATCCCTCCTACTTTCAAAGTAGTTGGTTCATTTTTTGGACCAAAGGCAACCGTCAGCAATCTATCCAGAAAACCAGCAAGAATAAAAAATAAAAAATACGACGCAAAATCACGGACAGCCGCAACTTCGCGTCGCACTACAAAAAACAGATAGAGTAACGTAGAGCAATCCTTTTATTAAAAGCCATAAAAAAGGTTAATCATAGCGATTTAATCTAATCTCCCATCTAACTTGCGAGTTCGCTTTTTCGCGAGAATAGTTGGGTGTTTTCTTTGACTTAATCCCTAGCTCACGGCTAGTGCTTCATTTTGCTCAAATGCTTTGGCTTTAATCTAGCGATGATAGGCAGCGTCAGCAGCAGTACGAAGCTGGAAGTCCCGTACACAAAAATTAAAGAGGTCGCTTCTTTCAGAAACCCTGAGCAAAATGTACCGATTAACATAAATCCGATAAATACAGGAACCATCACACCGTTAACACGACCAACGTATTCATCCTGTACGGATTTGATAAATAGCATATTAAGCAGTACTTGCAGCACGGTATAAAATAAACCGACCAGCAGATGGAATGATGCGGTCAACCAAACGTAAGTGGAAAGCGCCTGAACGAGCACTCCCGTCGCCGTTACAATAATAACAACGGTAAATATTTTCCGAGTTTCAAAACGATTGCCAATAGAAGCAGCTATTAATCCCCCAGCTAACATCCCGACTCCGTATAACATACTGAACCATTGCAAATTCTCTTTCGGCAATTGCAGTCTTTCCGTCAATATAAATACATCAAGTGGTTGAATAAGTCCCCAAGACAGACCATCTATAGCAAACCATACGGCTATAACAACCAATATTCTATTTTGACGGAGGTAGATCATACCCTCTTTAATTTCTTTCAGAACAGAGCTGTTTTCTTTTTTCTCTTCACGGGTCTGTTTAGGAAGAAACGAAAGAAAGGAGGCAGAAAGGGCGAATAGGATCAATAAGCTGTATAAGGATACCTTAAGTCCAAAATTAACGTAAATAGCGGTACCGATGACAGGCCCAACAATCATGAAAATCGAGTTCATGCTTTGCGTTAAACCAACAGCTGCTCCAACATGCTGCGGTTCGACATAACGTTTAATGAGCTTAATGGATGATGGCTGAGAGAACTGTGTAATAATAGTGGATACGAAAGTGGCGATATAAATAGCTGGCCAGAAGCCTAGATCCAAAACGCCAATGATGAGCAAAATAGATACGATACTTAATAAGTCAGCTATAATCATCGTTTTTTTGGGATTCCACCGATCAACGAGCGCCCCGCCTACAAGGGCAACAGCAAAGATAGGGAAATATTCGATAACCGTCAGCATCGACACAGCGACCGGGTCATTATTTGATTTTTCCAATACAAAAAAGAGCAATGCAATATTCCGTATCCATGTACCTATATTTTGCAATAAATCAGAAGCGGTAACTAATAAATAAACGCGATTACTAAATAATGTTTTCATATGGTTTCACCTATTATGTTTCTATAAATTTAATTCCATGACCATTCCGACAACCGGACCGTCTGCATCAATCTCACCGTTTAAGCGGAATCCAAAATGTTCATATAGCCGTTGAGCACGCGAATTATGTTGATGGAGGCTCAAATAAATGGTTCGGCTTTCAAATAATTGCTGAAAATATTCGAGTAGTATAGGAATAAACCGCTTGGCATATCCGTTTCCTTGGAATCGGTAATCAATCATAAAGCGGTCAAGCCACACACTCTTGTTCACGTTGTTTTGCCAGCCGTACATCGCATAGCCGATTAAAGTTTCGCCATCATATAATGCAAGGGAAGTTGCGTTTTTCTCAAATAAACATTCGGCTAAAGAAAAGGCGTTGCTTTCGATAAATGATTGCTGCTCCTTGGACACCGATAATGCGGCTACAGCGCGCCAGTTTTCTGTTGTTACTTCACAAAAATGAAGACTCATCCTGTTCACTCGCTTTCTTTTGCAGTAAATTTCAATACTCGTGAAACTATTTTTGTTTTTATAGTTTTATAGCTGTTTAAAAAAAGAATAAAAGCGTTGGCTTTTATTCTCCCTTTGCAGCTCTAGGCACTAGTCCAAATAGAATAATATCGACAATGGTGGATAAAGCTTCGGAAAGCGTAATATCATTTTTTTGATAAAAGCGTTGATCGAGTGTTGAGTTTGCTGCGTCGATCATTAGCTTCATGATGACTGATATATTTTTGTTCACTATAATGCCTTCGTGAATGCCTTGTTCAATGACGCTGCGCAATGCATCCCAGTCATCGGTCAGCGCATCATCAATTTTTTTCCATTGCTCTGGATAGTAGCGCTTCATTTGCTCCAATATCCGTATATCATATAATTCATAATGTTTTGTTAGAAGGGTTACAATACCTCTGATTTTCTCAATAATCGATAAGCTTGTGTCTTGCGTGATCAGAGCTGTTTTCTCATCGAATTCACCTAAAGTTTGCGCAATGAGTGCTTCCAAAATACTTACTTTAGAAGGGAAATGCTCGTACAATGTCCGTTTGCTAATCCCTAGCCGAGAGGCCAAATCGTCCATTGTAAATTTGATTCCTTTATCATGAATCTCTTCGATAAATGCTTTCATAATTCGATCTATCAAGAACAGACCCCCTGAGAGAGAACTTTTAGACTAGAGAAAACTAAAAAAACTAGAATAGTTTTATGGATCGATTTTACCTGTTTGTCTTTCCATTGTCAATGGCAGGCTAATACTCATGAAGACAATGCTTTATCTGGAATATGGTAAAATAATAGCGGATGATAAGGAAATTATTGAATCTGGTCGAAAATCATTTAGAAATGAATCCTACATTGAGTTGTAGGGCCTATAACGTTTATAATAAAACGATAATATTCCAAAAGAAAAGGTGTCATTCATGAGCATATTAAACGTAGAACGACTAAGCCACGGCTTTGGAGATCGCGCGATCTTCAACGACGTATCCTTCCGCCTGCTTAAAGGCGAGCATATTGGACTGATCGGCGCTAACGGCGAGGGCAAGTCCACTTTTATGAACATTATTACAGGCAAGCTGCAGCCTGACGACGGCAAGGTTGAATGGTCGAAGCGCATGCGCGTAGGTTATCTCGATCAGCATGCGGTTCTCAGCAAAGGAATGACGATGCGGGACGTGCTGAAGGGAGCTTTTCAGTACCTGCTCGATATGGAACAAGAAATGAACGATATGTACGGCAGAATGGGCGATGTAACGCCAGAGGAACTCGAGCAAATGCTTGAGGATGTTGGAACGATTCAGGATACGCTGACGAATCAGGATTTCTATTTGATTGACGCGAAAATTGACGAAACGGCTCGTGGTCTTGGCCTTACGGATATTGGTCTTGATAAGGACGTTAATGATTTGAGCGGAGGGCAGCGGACGAAGGTGCTTCTAGCGAAGCTGCTGCTGGAGAAGCCGGACATTTTGCTTCTCGATGAGCCGACGAACTATCTCGATGAGCAGCATATCGAATGGCTGAAGCGTTACTTGCAAGAGTACGAGAATGCATTTATTCTCATTTCACATGATATCCCGTTCCTTAACAGTGTAATTAACCTCATTTATCATATGGAGAATCAAGAGCTGAACCGCTATGTTGGCGACTATGAATACTTCCAACAGGTTCATGAAATGAAAAAGCAGCAGCTTGAATCGGCCTATAAGCGTCAGCAGCAGGAAATAGCTGATCTGAAGGACTTCGTAGCACGCAACAAAGCGAGCGTAGCGACGCGGAACATGGCGATGTCGAGGCAGAAGAAGCTCGATAAGATGGATGTCATTGAAATTGCGAAGGAAAAGCCGAAGCCGCAGTTCAACTTCAAGGACGGAAGAACCTCCGGCAAGCTCATATTCGAGACGAAGGAGCTTGTTATCGGATATGACAGTCCGTTGTCGAGACCGCTTGATCTTCGTATGGAACGAGGACAGAAGATTGCTCTCGTAGGGGCGAACGGTATTGGTAAAACGACGCTGCTGCGCAGTATTTTAGGTGAAATTCCAGCTATATCAGGTACGGTACAGCGCGGGGAGCATCAGCAAATCGGATATTTCCAACAGGAAATTAAGGATGCAAACTACAATACGTGTATTGAGGAAGTGTGGAAGGAGTTCCCTTCACTCTCCCAATTCGAAGTACGTGCGGCACTCGCGAAATGCGGGCTGACGACCAAGCATATTGAAAGCAAAATTGCGGTGCTTAGCGGCGGCGAGAAGGCGAAGGTTCGCCTTTGCAAGCTGATCAACAGCGAAACAAACCTGTTAGTACTGGATGAGCCAACCAATCACTTGGATGTCGATGCGAAGGACGAGCTGAAACGTGCGCTTAAGGCGTACAAAGGCAGCATTTTGCTTATCTCTCACGAACCAGAATTTTACCGCGATGTTGTAACCGATACATGGAACTGTGAATCATGGACGACGAAGGTATTTTAATTCGTCTAATATAGCCAGAAAGAGGAGACGAGCCTGCAGGCTCGTCTCCTTTTTTGCATAGGGTAGGTGAAACCGTTTCGCTGGTTCATTAAGGCAAGAGTAGACAAGGCTGCATACAGATGCTAGGTTTAAAGCGGATGGATTTGACCTAGGATATTTGGGTAAGGCTTGTTTAATCCTTTTATTACATTAAGCAAAGTAGGTTTAAAAGAATGAATAATAGCGATCAGCCGATTTATCGATTTAGTGAAGCGCCTATTTGGGAGCTGCAGCGCGCTTATTTTGAAGAGCAGGGCATCGAGGCGTGGCAAAATGATGAAGTGCCGCAGTACATTACGAACAATCCTGTGATCGCGTCTGCTTATGCAGAGATCATATTCGGATTTTTACAGGATAGAGCAAGGTTAGGTGGCATATCGGAGGAACCGATTACGATCCTTGAGCTTGGAGCAGGCTCGGGTCGACTAGCCTATCAAGTGCTGACGGCATTATGTGAGCTGATAGATTTTGCTGGTATGGAGCTTCCGCCGTTTCGTTACATCATGAGTGATTTGCCAGTCAAAAATATTGACTATTGGCAGCAGCATGAACGCTTACAGCCATTTGTCCAGCAAGGCATACTCGATTTCGCTAAGTTTGACGCGGTACGTGATACAGAGCTTCGATTGACGGAATCGGGTGTCACGATAAAGCAGGCAGATCTGAAGCAGCCGCTGCTGCTTGTTGCCAATTATTTTTTTGACAGCATTCCGCAAGAGCTCATTTATGTGGATGAAGGTCATATTTTTGAATGTAAAGTGTCCTTCGCGGTACCTGCTGCTGAGGCGGATGGCATAGATGTATCGGACATGCTGGTGAGCATAGAGCCCGAGTATCATTACCGAAGAGCAGCCGAGTATGAAGAGCAATCGTACCCCTATCGGAATGTGATTGAGCTGTATAAGCAGCAGCTTGAGGATTCGCATATCCTCTTCCCGGAGATTGGGATGGATTGTCTTGAACGGCTTGGACGGTTATCACAAGCGGGATTTGTACTGCTTACAGCCGATAAAGGCGATCACCGAATGGAGAACTGGGCATTTGCTGAGCCGCCCGAACTGATTCATCACGGCAGCTTTTCGCTCACGGCCAATTATCATGCGATACAGCATGTTTTTGAACAAAAAGGCGCATTGTCCTATTTTACTAACCATCATTATAAAAATTTGAATGTAGGCTGCATCATCATGCTGGAGAAGCCAGCGACCTATGCGAACACACGCTTAGCTTATCGTCGTTTTGTCGAACGTTTTGGACCGGATGATTTTTTTAGCATGAAGCTATGGTTTGACGAGCATTTGGAATCGCTAGAGATGTACGCCATTTTAGCTTTCTGGCGACTGAGCCGCTACGATGCGCAATTGTTCATTCAAAGCGCTGAGCGCATACAGTCGCTGCTGCCAGATAGCAGCGACGAAGAAGCCGATGATCTTCGGCAGGGTATGCAAATGATGTGGGCGGGCTATTATCCGATGAATGAACAGCACCATTTGGCTTTGGCATGCGGAAGTCTGCTTTATGAGCTGGAGCTGTATGCGGATGCGAGGCTATATTTGGAGCGTTCGATGGAGGCTGGCAAGACGACTGTGGATGCACTCTACAAGCTGGCGATTTGCTGCTATGAAGAGGGCGAAGAGCCAGAAGCATTACAATATGCGCATCAAGTTTTGGCGATGGAGCCAGAACATGAGGAAGCGAAGTCGTTGTTAACCGCCTTCAAATAGGAGGAGGAGCAGCCATTTTTCATTGTTCCGCACACGTCGAATTGTTGTAATAAGCACGTATGTGTGCATACGGACGAGCCATATAGGCTATATTGAGGCTGTAAGGGCGAATGTGTGCTTACAGCCATTTTTTGTTGTTCCGCACACGTCGAATTGGCGTAATAAGCACGTATGTGTGCTTACGGACGAGCTACATAGGTTATTTTGAGGCTGTAAGCGCAAATGAGTGCTTACAGCCATTTTTCGTTGTTGCGCACACGTCGAATTGGTGTAATAAGCACGTATGTGTGCTTACGGACGAGCTACATAGGCTATTTTGAGGCTGTAAGCGCAAATGTGTGCTTACAGCCATTTTTCATTGTTGCGCACACGTCGAATTGGCGCAATAAGCACGTATGTGTGCTTACGGACGAACAACATATACTGTTTTGTGGCTGTAAGCACATATACGTGCTTACAGCTTTTTTCGTTGCTGCATATTGGTAGTGGTCATTTCTCTGACTGAGGCTGCATGCGGTAATGTTTTGGACTGGTGCCATAGAAGGCACTGAAATGGCGTGTAAATGGATGGATAGAGGCATAACCAAGCTTCTCGGCAATGGCGGTCACGCTCAACTCGCTTTCGAGCAAGAGATGGGAAGCGCGTCTCATGAGCAGCTTGTGATGGTAGGCTTTTGGCGTGAGTCCGGTTTCTCGTAAAAACAAAGCATGAAAGTAGGTTCGCTTCAGCCCGCAAAATTCCCACCATGTCTCGACGGACTCGCGTTTCTCAGGATGAGCGTTTAGATGCGTGAGCAAGCGGACGATGCGATAATCGGTAGGCTGGTGCGTATGAATCGTATTATACCAGTTCAGAATCCAAGCATAGAGCAAGCTGTTCATCATCTCTGTTCGATAAAATTGCGAATCGTTATACAGCTTAGCGAGCATTAAGAAGGAATCGTACAACTCTGGATAAGGCTGCAAGGAAAATACGCATGGCAGGGTGTCGAGTTCATCACATGCCATGGAAGGGGCGACGGTATTCAGCTCGAACGGCTCCGGGGCGTAGATGAACGTTCGATTGGCAGAGACGGGATCACTCTGATTCCAAAGATCACAATACAGATTATAGGAGGACAGCGGATGGTCGGATGAAATATGGAAGGCATGAGGCTGCTCTGGCCTAAGAAAGATCAACGTTCGATTGTTGATGGGGTATTTCTTTCCGTCAATCTCCATTTCTCCGGGACCATCAGTAAATAAATGAAAGGCATAAACGCTGCAAATGCGCAGCTTCTCATTGGAGCTGCCATCATAAAGATAATACATGGAATCTCCGACATGAGGCGTGATCTCGTTCAGCTTCTTCAAGCGAACACCCTTTTCTTTGGTATATTCATATAAAATTTAGCGGATGAATTGTCAACTTAATGGATGTCTGATCAAATACACGTTCCTGTATAGATGATACAATAACAAAAATATTAGGGAATGAACAGCAATAGCTGATGTGGATCAATTAACAACATAAATCTTTTCTTTTGCTACATTAACGATTGCGTGTATATGGAGGAATGCCTTTGAGATTTAAAGATAAGGTTGTGCTTATAACCGGCGGCGGTTCTGGTATCGGCGAGGAAAGCGCACGGTTGTTCGCGGCAGAGGGCGCACAAGTCGTCATAGCGGATTGGAATGAGCATGAAGGGCAGCGCGTGGCTGATGAAATCAATAAACAACAAGGATTTTTGAAAGGGCTTCCATATAGAAGTGCGCGTGCAATTCAGACGGATGTATCGCATGAGAGTGCGGTTGAAGCGCTTATGAAAGAAACGGTTCAGACATTCGGCAAGCTCGATGTTCTGTATAACAATGCAGCGGTTATTCTGCCAAAGCCGCTTGAGGAAATCGATGAGCAGTCATTTGACCATGTTCTTGCGGTAAATGTGAAGGGCGTGTATTTGATGATCAAGCATGCGATTCCGCTATTGCGGCAAACCAAAGGCGCGATTGTGAATATGGCTTCGCTGAACGGTCTTATCGGGCAGCGGAATAATCCGATTTATGCTGCTTCCAAAGGTGCCGTTATTGCGCTGACGAAGTCATTGGCGCTCGATTTTGCAGCGGATGGTGTAAGAGTCAACTGCGTGTGTCCGGCGGGTGTGATGACGCCTTTATTGGAAGATTGGCTGAGACAGCAGCCTGATCACGCAGCAGCGCTGGATGCGCTGAATGCGATGCATCCGCTTGGCCGATCGGCAACCTCGGAGGAGATCGCGCAGTCGGTACTGTATTTGGCTTCGCAGCAAGCGTCTTTCGTAACGGGTGTAGCTCTTCCGGTTGAGGGCGGAGCTTCGCTAGGCTATTAAACAAAAGGAAGGGAGTACTAACGATGAAAATCACAAAAGTGGAAACATTCGTACTTCATGTGCCCATCGACCCGCCAATAACGGATGCGATTAATGTGGCGACGCATTGGGGACTGTCAGGCGTTCGGATCTTTACAGATGAAGGTTACGTCGGATACGGCTACACAGGAACCTGCGCCCATGGCGATGATATGATTGTCGACACGATTGAACGTTACTACGCACCGGAGCTGATCGGCAAGGATCCTTTTATGGTAAAGGAGATTTGGGAGACGCTGCGGTATGGCAAAATGCACTGGATCGGACGGGCAGGCATTACGCATATGGCGCTTGCTGCTGTGGATATTGCGTTATGGGACATTATGTCGAAGGCGTCCAACAAGCCGTTATGGCAGTACCTTGGCGGACATAAATCAAAAGGCATCAAAGCCTATAACACGAACGGCGGCTGGTTGAACTGGTCGAAGGAGCGTTTGCTGAAGGATGTCACGGACATTGTCGAGCAGGGGTTTACAGGGGTGAAGATTAAGGTTGGCAAGTCCGATCCACATGAAGATTATGACCGAGTGAAGGCGGTGCGCAAAGCGATTGGCGATCAGGTGATCTTTATGATCGACGTTAATCAGCAATGGAATATTAATACGGCGATGACCTGGGGCAAGAAGCTGGAGGAATTTGATTTATTTTGGCTGGAGGAGCCGCTAAATCCTGATGATATTCTAGGTCACAAGAAGCTGGCTGATGCACTAAATGTTCCGATTGCACTCGGTGAGCATGTGTACTCGAAATATGCGTTCCGTGATTATATTCATCAAGGCGCTATCGAATATTGTCAGGTTGATGTTACGCGGGTAGCGGGTATTACGGAGTGGCTGCAGGTCGCGGGGCTGGCCGCTTCGTACGACATACCAATCTGCCCGCATGTCGGCGATATGGGACAAATTCACCAGCATTTGGTGGCGGCTACGCCGGGGGCAATGATGCTTGAGTATATCCCTTGGATCAGAACGATCTTTGTTGAACCGGCAACCGTCAAGAATGGACAATATGTGCTGCCGGAGCTGCCGGGCGCTTCCACTGAAATCATTCCTAAATATTTTAATGAATTCCGTATTCGATAGATAGCAGGGAAATTGACAATTCAATTGTTACACGAATCTTATAACTAAAGGATGGGGACTGCATGAATCATTCAAAGCTTTGGTATTCAGGGCCAGCAGCCGATTGGAAGCAAGGACTGCCGATAGGGAATGGAAGAATAGGCGCGGTCATTCACGGTGGAATAGAAAGCGAAACCTGGAGCATGACAGAAATTACTTACTGGTCGGGTCAAGTGGAGCGCATTCAAGGAAATGGAAACCCGAAAGCCAATCTGGAGCAGATGAGAGAGCAGTTTTTCAAGGGCAATTATAGCGAGGGAGACCGGCTTGCTAAGCAAGGGCTGCAGCCGAAGAAGCAAAACTTTGGCACAAACCTTTCTGTGTGCGATATCAATCTGCGCTTCGAGCAGCAAGGAGAAGATCTGGTACGTGAGTTAAGCTTGGAAAAGGCAATCGTGCAAACTTCCTATACAAGCTCTGGCGGCAAAATAACACGTGAAACGTTCGCGACGCATGCCGATGGTATTGTCGTATCACGCATAAAGAGTGAGCTAAAAGGGGCAATATCCTTCTCGCTGAGCATTAACGGGAGAACCGGAGATTTTGCAACGACAGCTGCAGATGACGATACTATTGGATTCCGCGGCCAAGCGACGGAAGATGTGCACAGCAACGGAAAATGTGGTGTGTTTTGCGAGGGTATGGTTAAGGTCGTTGCCGTGGGCGGCATTATCGAAACCACTGGTAATGAAATCAAGGTATCGCAAGCGGATGAGGCGTTTATATATTTCGCGGTGAATACGGATTATGGCAGGACAGATGAGAATTGGGCTTCGGAATGCCATGCGCAAATTAACGATGCTATTGCCAAAGGTTATGAGCGCCTAAGAGCGGATCATATTGTAGATTATCGCGATTTGTACGCTCGTGTGACCCTTGATTTAGGCGATACGGCGAGTGCGAAGCTGCCAACAGACGAGCGGATGAAGCAGCTTCGGAACGGGCAGTATGATGATCCGGATTTAGTCGCTTTATTTTTCCAATACGGCCGTTATCTAACGATTGCTGGCTCGCGCGAGGATTCGCCACTGCCGCTGCATTTACAAGGCGTGTGGAACGATGGCGAAGCGAATAGCATGGCTTGGAGCTGCGACTACCACTTGGATATCAACACGGAAATGAACTATTACCCGACGGAAATAAGCAATTTGGCGGAATGCCATGTGCCTTTGATGAATTATATTGAACGTTTATCTGTCGCAGGCAGGCAAGCGGCTCAGGATTTCTACGGAAGCGAGGGCTGGGTGGCGCATGTGTTCTCGAATGCTTGGGGTTTCTCGGCTCCGGGCTGGGAGACGGGCTGGGGACTGAATGTAACAGGCGGATTATGGATTGCGATGCATTTGAAGGAGCATTATGAGTATGGGCTGGACCGCGATTTCCTAATGAAGCAGGCGTATCCCGTAATGAAGGAATCGGCGGTCTTTTTCCTCGATTATATGACTGTACACCCTACTTATGGCTGGCTCGTTACCGGACCGTCCAATTCGCCTGAGAACAGCTTTTATCCGAGCGGCAGCAAGGATGAAGCTCAGCAGCTGTCGATGGGCTCGACGATGGACCAGCAGCTGATATGGGATTTGTTCACCTTTTGCCTAGAGTCGGCGAAGCTGCTGCAAATGGATTCTGAGTTCCAAGAGAAGCTGGAGCAAGCGTTATTGCTGATGCCGCCTCTCATGATCGGAAAAAAAGGACAGCTGCAGGAGTGGCTCGAGGATTATGAGGAGGCGCAGCCGGAGCATCGCCACCTTGCTCATCTATTTGGCTTATATCCGAGCAATCAAATAACGCCGCGGAAGACGCCAGAGCTGAGTGCTGCTGCTAAGCAAACGTTGATTGGCCGGATGCAGACCGATGAGCTGGAGGATATTGAATTTACAGCGGTACTGTTCGCCACCGGCTTCTCCAGATTGTACGAAGGAGATCGTGCGCTAAAGCATATCACTCATTTAATTGGAGAGCTGTGCTTCGATAATATGCTGACCTATTCCAAGGCGGGTGTAGCCGGAGCGGAGACGAATATTTTTGTCATCGACGGCAATTATGGCGGAACCGCGGCGGTAGCGGATCTGCTCCTTCAGAGCCAGCCGGGAGAAATTCACTTGCTTCCAGCGCTTCCGGCTGTCTGGAACAAAGGATCATACAAAGGACTGCGTGCCAAAGGAAATGTAGAGGTTGACGTCTCATGGGAAAATGGCGTGCTGATTGAAGCAACTATTCAAGCATTCTCTGCAGGGGAAACGGTCGTAAGATTCGGTGAGCAAGAAGTGCAAGTATCTTTGATGCCCGGCCGCGTATATCGATTCGATAAAGACTTGAAAGCTCTAGTACAGCAAGAAGCTTAAACGGAATGAGCCTAGTCAGTGAATAAGACAACTACTTGTTTTTAATAGTAGTTGTCTTTTCGCGTCAGTAAGTTATTATAAATGAGCGAAGCTCTTTCGTTGCTTCTAGGCTTCTGTACTGCCACTGTTATGAAAGCGCTAACAATCAAGGGAGGTGGGTTGACCGTGCCAAAGTATTCAACCATTTTTCGGAAATTTCTCATTTCATATCTTATTATTTTGGTCATTCCAAGCATAGCGGGTTACGTTTCCTATCGTACTTCAATCTCGGTGACACAATCCATTTCCATTGAGAATAGCGTCACATTGCTGCAGCGGAGCCAGGATATTTTGGAGAGAAGGATGGTTGAGGTTGAGGGCTTCACAAGGCAGCTCGCTTTGAATCCTGATTTAAATAAATTAATGAATGAGCAGAAAAAAGGCGACATCGTCAACGTTTATGGCATTTGGAGCATGGTGAGACAGGTAACGCCGTTTAGCCAGACTAATGATTTTTTGCAAAACTATTTCATCTACTTAAATAACTATGATGTGATCTTTACACAGGGCTCCGCCTATTTCCGTCCCGAACATTATTATCAGAACTTTCATTATAACGATCTTACGCTCGCGGAATGGAAGGAAACAGTACTGGACAAAACTCACCGAAGTGAAATTATGCCTCTCAGCTCCTTTACTAGCAATGCCAAACAATCCTCCGTCGTTACGTATATGCAGTCGCTCCCTTTGGACAGCTTTAGCGGCTCATCACCTGCCACTGTGGTCGTCATGATTGATGAAGAAAACATATCTAGCCTGCTCGCGGGAGTAGAGGATCGTTACGGCGGCTGGGCTCATATTAGCGATGCGCAAGGGAATACAGTTGGACTGCGCGGAATTAGCGAGGAAAATGCCAAGCTGCTATCTTCGGATTCACGCCTCATCCAAGACAAAGTTAGTCAATTTTATAATAATGATCTTGTCATTACGATTCACTCCGAAAAAAATGGTTGGACCTATCGAGCGGGTATTTCAAAGCAGGTGCTGATGGAAAACGCAAATCAAATTAAACATATTACTTGGCTGGTGACAGGCATCGCTTTGCTTCTCGGCCTGCTGGCTGGTCTGCTCCTGTCCTACCGAAACAGCGCACCAATAAATAGGCTGCTTACGGTGATGAAGGAGCAGTTCGGCAAGGATGGCATCACGGGCCGAAACGAATATGATTTTTTGCAGGGCAACATATCGAGCATCATTACGAGCAATCGCCACCTGGAGACGGAATTAAAACGGCAGCTTCCTTTAGTTAGAGATGGTTTCTTAAAACGGTTAATTGCTGGGGAGTTTCACACCACTGAGGAAATTACGGCAGCGGCTGTACAGGCGGATACGAGGTTTGATACGAATGAGGGTTATGTCGGTATTTTGCAGATTAATGGATATTCTGGCATGGACAACGTAGAAATACTGAACGAGCTGTATGCAGCAAGGCTCATTTTGAAAAAGGCGTTAATCGATCTGGACAGCCAGCTGCATATGACGGATCTTGGCTCGGATCGAATTGTGACGATTATAACGTCCATGGAAGGGGAGTATGGAGTCGAAGCAGCTAAGCTGCGAATGAGTCATATTCTTGAGAAGCTGTCCGATATCGCTTATAGGGAGTATAAGATTTCGGTCACTGCAGCATTCGGAGATGCGTTCACGACTATTCTTGACGTCAGCCATTCCTATGAGCAGGCGAAGCAAACGATCGAGTATGCTGAATTTAATAGCAAAAAGAGCTTCGTATGGTTTACGGACTCTAGGCTTGAAACAGCGACATATTATTATCCAATGGACATTGAGCAGCGCTTGATTAGCACCATTCGTGCGGGAGATTCGGATGAGGCAAGGCGGATGGTTCATTCGGTTATGAATATTAATATGGAAAATAAGCAGCTTTCTATCGAGATGAAGCAGCAGCTGATCGGCGAGCTGAAGGGTACGCTGCTTAAGCTGCTGGACCAGAAAACGTTCATGGAATCCGATATGCTGCATGCGTTGAAAAATCAAATCATCGGCATTCAAGCTTCTAATCCAATGTCGGCTATACAGGAGGAGATCATCGAAATTGTAGAAGCATTATGCAGCGTCATCAACAGCAAAAAAAATCATGCTCATATTCAAACCGTCGAGGAAATCAAGCGGTTTATTGCTGAGGCTTATGGCGACTCTGAGATGACCTTATACCGCATTGCAGAGCGGGTGGAGCGGCCGGAGAAATACATTTCGCAATTGTTTAAAGAGGTTACGGATATTAATGTCTCTGACTATTTGGAGATGATTCGTATAGAGCAGGCTTCCTCCTTATTACGGACGAACGCTTATACCGTTGATGAAATTGCTGCTCGCGTCGGGTACAACAGCTCTCATTCGTTCCGCAGAGCCTTTAAGCGAGTCATGGGCGTTGCGCCAAGCTCATATCGACAATCGATCGAAGTGTAAGCGTTCAGCGCAGTTACCGATAAGGAGAGGGTTAGAGTGAAGAAAAGAATCGTAGGCCTATCTGCGCTTATACTTCTTGTAGTTTTACTTCTTGCTGCATGCTCTCAGAGCAATGAGCCAGCTCATACGGATGCAGCCTCGCTGGCTTCCATAGACAAGCCGGTCGAGATTAATGTTTTCGCCCAGCAGGATACCAGCATCGATTTGAAAACAAATGATTTTACGAGGCTGCTTGAAAATAAATTTAATGTCAAATTTAATTGGGACATTATTTCGATGGACGGCGCGAAGGAGAAACGGCAAATTTCACTTGCAAGCGGCGATTTTCCTGATGCTTATATTTTAACGGCCTACATTGACCAGTTCACACAATCCGATTTGTTGAAGTATGGCAAGCAAAGCGTATTTCTGCCGTTAAATGAGCTCATAGAGCAATATGCGCCGAACATTAAAGCCGCGATGGAGAAAGATCCGAAGCTTAAAGCTTTGAATACAGCTCCTGATGGCAATATTTATGGGCTTGTTGCTTATAGCGAATGCTTCCACTGCTCCTATCCAAACAAAATGTGGGTAAACACGAAGTGGCTTCAGCGGTTAGGGCTTGATATGCCCAAAACGACAGACGAATTCAAAGAGATGCTGAGAGCGTTCAAGCAAAACGACCCGAACGGAAATGGTTTGTTGGATGAAGTTGCGCTGAGCGGCTCGACGGAAGATTTTGGCGTTCATATTGTTCCTTATTTGATGAATGGCTTCATTTATGATGACGACCGCAATTATTTATATATGAATAATGGGAAGGTGGATACAGCGGCCAATAAGCCGCAATGGAAGGAAGGGATTGCCTATATTAAGTCACTTTATGACGAGGGCTTAATTGATCCGGGAGCCTTTATTCAAAATGCTGAGGCGCTAAAAAAAGCTGGAGACAATGCAAATGCTGATATTCTCGGCGCAGCTGCAGCCATGCATCCTGCTATCTTCGTGAGTGAGCGAACGAAGGATTATGCACCGCTGCCGCCGCTTGCGGGGCCGTATGCTTCCTATGCTACCTTTGCCAGCGGCGGCATATCACCGGGAGCTAAATTTGTCATTACGAATAAGGCGAGCAAAGAAGCGCAAATTGCCTTAATTCGAATGGTTGACTACATGTACACGCCGGAAGGACAAACCCTAGCGCAATCAGGTCTTGAAGGCGTAGGCTGGCGAAAGCCGGTAGCTGGTGAGGTGGCGCTTGGTGAAGGGCTGGAGCCCAAATTTGCAACGCTGATCCCCATCGAAAGCACAGAGCAAAAGAACACCGGCTGGAGCGGGATGGCTCATTTCTATATGCCAAGAGATTATCGAGACAGCTGGGTCGCAAGCAAAGACATATATGCGCCCGACGGCTATGAGCGGAGGCTTATTGAAGCGACTCTGCTGTATGAGGGACATGAGCCAGATGAAATGTTTCCGGTGTGGAACATTTGGCTTGATTCGGCACAAGCTGATGAAGTCGGTATGCTGAGCACAAATTTGATGAATTATATTGATCAAAGCATGCTTCAATTTATTACCGGCAACTTGGATTTGGATAGGGATTGGGATACTTACGTAAGCGGACTGGAGAATATGCAGGTTGATCGTTTTATTGAAATCATGCAAAAAGCATATGACCAAAACAAACCTATGCACTAGAAATGCATAAGCAAGAACCCGACTGCTTGGGGCAGTCGGGTTTTTTTGGCGTTTATAAGCAGCAATCCTGAAAATTGTACGCCGCTGCGGCGATTTGCCCCCTGAAAACAGGGGTTATTGTACGTTAAAAGACGCAAATGTACCTGTTTGGATAATGTGGATTTCTACTATGATCATCGTATAGAAAGCGCTGTCATTTCATCGGCCATTAGCTACCTAGGGGGGATTGTTCTGGAAAAAGAGATTGTATTGAATAACAAGCTGTTGAAGCAAAAGAGCAAGCGCAGCCTTGCGGATGAAGCGAGCAGAAGCTTCAAGAAGCATTGGCAGCTGTACCTTATCATTATACCGCCTGTATTGTTTTTTCTTATTTTTAAATATTACCCGATGCTGAATGCGGTGCTTGCCTTTAAGGATTACAACGTCATTAAAGGCATTTGGGGCAGCGAATGGGTCGGGCTCAAAAACTTCAGGCTTTTCTTTGAAAATCCGATGTTCTGGACGCTGGTCAAGAACACCATATACGTCAGCGGTTATTTATTGCTCGCGGGGTTTCCGATTCCAATTATTTTGGCATTGATGCTTAATGAAGTACGAAATGGCCGTTTCAAACGGCTTGTACAGCTGGTCACCTTCGCTCCTTATTTCATATCTACAGTCGTTATGGTATCGATCATTATGATGTTTCTGGCGCCGCGGCTTGGCTTTGTGAATGTGGCTTTGAACTACTTCGGAATGGAATCGGTCAACTTCCTTGGCGAAGCCAGCATGTTCCGATCGATCTTTGTTTGGTCGGATATTTGGCAGACGGCTGGTTATTCCGCGGTCATTTATTTGGCGGCGCTTGCGGGCATCGATCCTACGCTTTATGAGGCTGCCAAAGTGGATGGCGCATCACGATTTCAGAAAATCGTCCACGTTGATTTGCCGGGTATTTTGCCGACCATTACGATCATTCTCATTTTAAATGTAGGCAGCGTAATGGCGATTGGCTTTGAGAAAATTTATTTGCTGCAAAATCAGCTCAATATCGTTAATTCCGAAATAATCGCCACATACGTGTACAAAATTGGGCTCTTAAATGCCAATTACAGCTTCGCTACAGCAGTAGGCTTGTTTAATTCATTCATCAATCTCTTGCTGCTGTTCACGGTTAACGGTTTGGCCAAACGGTTTATGAAATCAAGCATTTGGTAAAAGGGGAGTGCGCCTATGGCATCAACGAAGATAGCATCGCAGGCACCAATCAGACAAACGATTAAGGATTCAACAGGCGATAAGATTTTTTTGTTCATTATTTATGCCATATTGGCGGTTGTGTTGATCGCGGTTATTTATCCGCTCATTTATATTATCAGCAGCTCGATCAGTAGCCCGGCAGCCGTTACTTCCGGCCGTGTTTGGCTGTGGCCCGTTGATATTTCCTTTAAGGGCTTTAAGGTTCTGTTCGATACGCCGGAAATTATGAGAGGGTACGGGAACTCGCTATTCTATACTGCAGCAGGAACGTTGATCAGCGTAGCGCTTACGGTCATGATTGCGTATCCGATGTCGCGTAAATCCTTTTTTGGCCGCAGCGTCATTATGATGCTCATTACGTTCACCATGCTCTTCAGCGGCGGTTTGATTCCAACGTACATGGTGGTGAAGGAGTTTGGCATGATCGATTCGCGGTGGGCGCTGCTCATTCCGAATGCGGTTTGGGTATGGCAGGTGATTATTGCACGCTCCTTCTTCCAGTCGTCCATTCCAGATGAATTGTTTGAAGCAAGCGAGATCGATGGCTGCAGCGACATCAGATTTATGCGAAGCGTGGTTATTCCGTTATCCAAGCCCATTCTTGCGGTGCTTTTCCTAATGTACGGCGTAGGTCAATGGAATGCCTACTTTGATGCCTTAATCTATCTCAAATCAGCGAAGCTGTTTCCGCTTCAGCTCGTTCTGCGGAGCATCATCATTATGAACAACAGCGCAAGCGTAACGGATGCCTTGAAGCAAGTGGAAAGGCAGCAGCTGTCAGAGCTGCTTAAGTATTCACTGATCGTAGTAGCTACGCTGCCAGTTCTTATTATTTATCCTTTCGTACAGCGTTATTTCGTACAAGGGATGCTTGTTGGCTCAGTCAAAGGCTAACCGGAAAGAGGCAGAAACTACGCTGGTTTGCTTGAGAGGAGGTGGTTCATTTGTAGTGTAATTGCAATGCAAAAGTATGGCACAAATCGAAAAAGGGAGCGATACATTTGAAAAAGAGACTCGTAAGTTTGCTCGCAATCATGCTGATGATCAGCTTGGTGCTTGCCGCGTGCTCGAATAATAAAGGAACTTCCAACACGAATAAGGCAACAAATACGCCAAAGGCACAATCGGAAGAGACGGGAGCAACCGCACCGGTTGAAATTACGATATTTGCGGTACAAGAGCCAAATATCGATATGGCTACGAATAAATTCACCAAATTTGTAGAAGAGAAATTCAACATAAAACTTAAATTTGAAACGACACCTCCGGATGGCGCGAAGGAAAAACGTCAAATCTCATTAGCAAGCGGAGATTACCCGGATGCGTATATGCTTCCTGGTTATATTGATCAATTCACGCAGGCTGATGTTGTGAAGTATGGAAAACAAGGGGTGTTGGTGCCTCTGAACGATCTGATCGAGCAATATGCGCCAAACATTAAAGCAGCTATGGAAAATAACTCTGACTTAAGAGCGTTCAACACGGCACCCGATGGCAATATTTACGGACTTGTCGCTTACAGCCAGTGCTTCCACTGCTCGTATCCGAACAAAATGTGGTTGAATACGAAATGGCTGGATAAATTGCAGCTGGAAATGCCAAAAACGCCTGAAGAGTTTAAGGCTGTATTGAAAGCATTCAAAACACAAGATCCAAACGGCAATGGCATTGCTGATGAAGTGCCGCTCAGCGGTTCAATCGAGGATTTTGGCGTACGCGTCATTCCATTCCTCATGAATGGTTTTGTCTATGACGATGACCGCAATTACTTGAATCTAACCAATGGCAAAGTAGAGTCGGCTGCGCTTAAGCCGGAATGGAGAGAAGGCTTAACGTATATTAAATCGTTATACGATGAAGGTTTAATCGATCCGGGCGCCTTTGCACAAAATGCGGAAGCTTTCAAAAAGATTGGCGAAAATGGCGATGCTCAAATTTTGGGCGCCGGCGCCGGCATGCATCCTGCTATCTTCGTAAATATCGATGTAGGCAACAAAAACTCAGCTGATTACAACCCCGTACCTCCGCTTACAGGACCACAGGGCTCGTTCGCGACTCATGATGGCGGCGGCGTTGCGCCGGGAGCAAAATTTGTAATCACGAATAAAGCATCTGAAGAACAAAAAATTGCGCTTATTAAATTGGTGGATTACATGTTTTCAGAAGAAGGACAAACGAACGGCGCTTCCGGCATGGAAGGCATCGACTGGAGAAAGCCGAAGGAAGGCGAAGTAGCGCTTGGAGAAGGCGTTACACCGAAGGTAGCAACGATTCCTGCGGTTGAAGGAGAAGCCCCTCGTAATGCAGGTTGGAGCGGAACAGCTCATTTCTACATGCCGAGAGAATACCGAGACAGCTGGGTTCAAGGTACGGATATTTATGATTCCGCCAACTATGAGCGCAGACTGTATCAAGCGACGCTACTGTACCAAGGCCATGAGCCGAAGGAGCTTTTCCCATTGTGGGCGATTTGGATTGATTCAGCGGAAATCGATGAGGCAAGCATTTTGCAAACAAACATTAAGTCGTTTATTGAGCAAAATGCGCTTCAATTCATTACCGGAAACAAATCGCTTGAGAAGGATTGGGACGGTTACGTGAAGGGACTCAAGGATCTGAAAATCGATCGTTATCTTGAAATTTTGCAAAAAGCGTACGACCAATCATTTAAATAATAGTGAATTCAAAGGATCAGGTTCTTTATTGCGAGATAAAAGCCTGATCCTATTTCATAAACAAAGGAGCTAAATAATGACGCAAATAATGAAGAAATCACGTTTGTGGCTGCTAATCGTTGTGATGATTACAGCGCAGCTGGGAATTGTGATACCAAAAACAAATGTTGCGGAGGCGGCGAATAATGGATTAGCTGCGAAGCCATATATGGGCTGGAGCAGCTACAGCTTGCAGGTTTATACGGGCAATGGTCAGTGGATTAACGCAGACAATATTAAAGCGCAATCGGATGCAATGCATGAGAAGCTTCAGCCTTATGGCTACGAGTATATTAATATCGATGCGGCATGGAATGGCGGAATGGACGAGTATGGGCGGCCAATCCCAAGTACAACTTTATATCCAAATGGCTTTCAAGAGGTGATCGATTACGTCCATGCGAATGGGCAAAAGATCGGCTTGTATGGCATTCCCGGTTTATCGCCGCAAGCTTATGATCAGGATCTGCCGATCTATGGCGCTCCCAGCTGCTCGATGAAGGACATCGCGGCTCAGCCGATACAGGAGTCGGATTATTGGGGGCTCGGCTACAAAATAGATTTCAACCAGCCATGCGCGCAGAGCTACATAAATTCAATTGCTGATCTTTATGGAGAATGGGGCATCGACTTTTTGAAATTTGACAGCGTGACGCCAGGCTCAGGCATTTCTGACCTTTCGCTGGATGCGCGTGACGATGTAAAGGCTTGGTCGCAGGCGCTGGCCCCCCACCAAATTTGGCTGGAGCTTTCCTGGGCGCTTGATATCAAATACATCGATTACTGGAAGCAGTATGCAAATGGATGGCGTGTGGACTGGGATATCGAATGCTACTGCGGCAACGGAGGTTTAACGGCTTGGCCTAATATCGCTAGACTATTCCCGAAAGCAGAGCAGTTCTGGCGTCATGCAGGTCCAGGTGGCTGGAATGATTTTGATTCATTGAATATCGGAAATGGAACAATGGATGGCATCACAAAGGACGAGCGGAAGTCGGCGATGTCGTTCTGGGCGATTTCATCGGCACAATTATACATCGGCAATGACATGACAAATTTGGACGATTACGGCATCGAGCTGTTGACTAATGAAGAAGTAATCGCGGTCAATCAGGCTGGCAGGCCAGGGCATCCTGTATCGACAGCGACGGAGCAGCAGGTGTGGTATGCGAATAATGGTGATGGAAGCTATACGGTTGGATTCTTTAATCTCGGCAGTTCTGCTGCGACGGTTAACGTGAATTGGAGTGATATTGGCATCACCGGTCCAGCCACTGTCCGTGATCTTTGGAGCCATGAGGATTTGGGCTCATTTGCGACTGGATACAGTGATGAAAATTTGGCTTCGCATGCTTCGAGGTTGTTCAAGGTAGTGGTACAGGATGGAACAGCAGCTGCTAATGACGACGATACCGGAATGAAATATTCTGGCCATTGGGTTCGCAACAGCGGGCAGGAGCTAGTCGGAGACAAGCAAAATCTCATTATTGATGTAAGGGATAACACAGCGCAAAACAGCAGTATTAGCCCATCTGCGGCAAGCTTCAATAAGAAGGCTTCGGAGCAGGCTGATGCTGCGACGGTAATGACGCTGAACGGGAATACACTGAATAGTATCACTAACAATGGAACGGTACTGGTGTCTGGTACGGATTACACCGTATCAGGTGATACCGTTACGATTAAAAAAGAGTACCTAGCAGCAAGACAGGCAGGCATCACGAATTTAACGTTTGCGTTTAGCGGCGGGGCATCACAGACCTTTGCCATAACCGTAACCGACACGACAATAAGGGATAGCAGGGTTACTCCTGCAACAGTGAGCTTTGATAAGAAGCTGTCCACTCAAGCTGATATTACGCTGACGACCTCGTTAAACGGCAATGAATTAACGGGCGCTGCGCATGAAGGAAACGCTTTGGCAATCGGCACAGACTACACCGTATCGGGAAGCCAGCTGACGATTAAGAAGGAGTATCTAGCGGGGCTTCCTATGGGAACGACGGCTTTAACCTTCTCATTCAGTGCAGGTGCGGAGCAGCATGTTTCCTTAGTCGTAAGGGATACATCTGTAGGCGGGTCGGTTTCCATCAATGATGATCATCCGTCTATTGTCTATACAGGCGGCTGGAACCGCAGCTATAACCGCGGGCTTGGCGATTATATGGATGATGTGCATTATGCGGAGGCGAACAACAACGATTATTTTGAGTATACGTTTACGGGAACGAGCATTGAATTCATTACCGAGCTGGATCCTTCACAAGGTGAAATAGACATCTATGTGGACAACGTATTCCAGCGAACGATCAGCACCTACAACATCGGAAGGCTGGCACAGCAGACAGTATTCAACATAACAGGACTCACTAACGGAACCCACACGCTTAAAGCGGTGAAGAAGTCTGGTTACTTCCTGCTGCTCGATAAGCTGAGAATTAGTGTGCCGGATTTAATTAGCGCGAGCAGTGGAATGTTTGATAAGGCTGATGGGCAGCAGGCTGATTTTACTCTTTCGACAACAGTCGATGGAAGCAGCCTAAGCAGTATTGCAGATGGTTCAGGAGCCTTGGTAGCGGGCACGGATTATACGGTTGATGGCAATGTGGTGACGCTTAAAAAGGAATATTTGGCGGCACAGCCACTTGGGACTGCTAGCTTGATCTTTACCTTTGATGGTGGAGCGACGCAGACGCTGGTGATTGCTGTAAGTGATTCATCTGCTGCTAACAGCACAATTAACCCAGTCACAGCTAGCTTCAATAAGAAGGCAGATATGCAAGCAGATATCGCAACAACGTTAACGCTGAATGGAAATACGCTTGTCGGTATTTCGAATGGCACAACGACGTTGGCGGCAGGCAGCGATTATATCGTTTTGGACGATACAGTCACAATTAATAAGACGTATCTGGCATCATTGCCGCTCGGCATGGCGAATTTGAGTTTTAGCTTTGATCACGGAATGGTACAGAACCTATCGATTGTCGTAAGTGATACGACAGGTCAGAACAGCACAATGGTCCCAAGCGCATTAAGCTTCGACAAAAGAGCGAATGCACAAGCAGATATTTGGACGAAGCTCACCTTTAACGGAAACAGCTTGAGCGGTATTGCTGATGGTGCGGCGGCTTTGCAGGCAGGCGTCGATTATCAGTTGTCGGGCGACCAGCTTACGATTAAGAAGGAATTCCTTGCGGCCAAGCCGAATGGAATGACCAATCTGACGTTGTCTTTTAGCGGTGGAGCTGCGCAAATACTGGCTATCGCTGTAAGCGATACGTCTAGAGGCCGCTATGTATCTATTAATAATGATGATAGCGGAATCTCTTATAAGGGTGCATGGCAGCATGGCAGAAACCGTGGATTAGGCGATTACAAGGATGATGTCCATTACACGGAGGCGAACAACGATTATTTTGAATATGGGTTTGAGGGAACAGGCATTGAGATCGTAACGGAGAAAGATTCCTCGCAAGGGGATATCGATGTTTATGTAGATGACGTGTTTAAGCAAACGATCAGCACGTACAATACTAGCCGGCAAATTAGGCAGACGGTCTATAGTATTGAGGGATTGTCTGAAGGAACACATAAAATTAAGGTCGTTAAGAAATCCGGATATTATATGCTGTTAGACCAATTACAGTTTAGAGTTGCAGATATGATTAGTCCGGATGCTGCAAGCTTTGACAAGACGGCACAAGCCGATGTAACGACAACGCTTAGTATTGATGGCAGCAATCTGCTTGGTGTGACGAATGGCGCTGCAACGCTTGCGGCGGGCAGTGATTACACGATATCGGGTAGTGTGATTACAGTTAAAAAAGAATATCTTGCCACACAGCCGGATGGAGTGTTGAGCTTAGCCATTTCCTACAAAGGCGATTATCAAAATGACCTGCACACGACGGAAACGGATGGCGATTATATTGAATATTCATTCACTGGAACCGGCATATCATTAATTGCGCCGAAGTCAGCTTCTCAAGGTGACATAGACATCTACGTTGACAATGTATTTAAAGAAACGGTAAGCGCGCATCATGCGAGCAGACTGACCCAGCAAGCGGTATACAGCATATCTGGGCTAGCAAATGGCGTTCATACGATTAAGGTGGTTAAAAAATCCGGCGAGTATATGTTGGTGGATGGTGTGAAGTTTGAGGTGAATGCGGCGACGTTGCCATCGGCAACGCCAACAACAGCGCCAACGGCAACACCAACGGCAACAGCATCACCAACGGCAACACCGTCAGCAACGCCAACAGCAACACCGGAAGAAACAATAGCGCCGACGCCGTCGGCAACACCAATATCGGCACCTGTAACCACAATTGCTCCAGCTAAGGAGCTTATCACGATTGATGTTGAAAATGCCGCTAAGGTTGTAATCACGCGTACGACACAAGCGGATGGCAAGAAAACGGATGATGTGCCGATTACTATTGATCAAGCGCAAAAAGCTGTAGACAGCGTCACAGCAGCGGGACACAAATTGGTTAATATCACGATTCCTGATACGAAGGATGAAGTAACGCTAACTTCTGTCACTCTGCCGAAGGAAGCAAATAAAGTGTTCGCAGATGCAAAAATTGATTTAGGCATATCGACAGAAAACGTTAAGATAATGGTGGCTAGCGTCTTGCTTCGGTCATCACTGGAGGATCTATTCATTCGTTTTACACCGGTTACGGAGGAAGCAAAGAAGCAGGAAATTGCAGGTCGAGCGAATAAAGAAGCGATGTTAAGGATCGTTGCAGGAAATAAAGAGGCATCTATAATAGGCCGTCCGATGAGCATTGAAACGAATATGCCAAAAGGCAATGTAACCCTCATTTTGCCTTTGAAGGATGTGAAGCTGAGCGAAACAGACTGGAAGGACCTGGCTGTATATATCGAGCACAGCGACGGAACGAAGCAGCTGCTGAAGGGCATAATCGTACCGTTTAACGACAATGGCGAGATGGGCCTTCAATTCACAGTCGACAAATTTAGTCTTTTTTCACTCGTCCATGTGGAGGGCTTAGCCGATTCTAGCTTGGGTGCCGCATATATGAATGGTTATGAGGATGGTACATTTAGGCCGGAAAACAAGATTACCCGTGCTGAGATGGCGGTTATTCTCTCAAGAATTGTGAAGCAGGAAGCAACTGCGGCGGACATTTCTTATAATGATGTTCTCGCAGGCAATTGGGCGAAGGATGCGATTTCGAAAGTAACAAAAATGGGCTTAATGCAAGGGTATGAAGATGGAACGTTTGGTGCTGAAAAAGCAATGACACGCGCTGAAATGGCGAAGCTTATATCCACGCTTATCGGTGCTGCACCAAAGGCTGGAGCAGGTTTTACCGATATTTCGACTCATTGGGCGAAGGCATCTATTCTAAATGTGCAAGCCGCTGGAATCACTAATGGCTATGCGGATGGAAGCTTTAAGCCAAATAACGCGCTGACGCGTGCAGAAGCAGTCAGCATGCTCAACAAGATGCTGGGCAGAGGCAATCTAGTCGGCGTAACATCATCCCCATGGAAGGATGTTGCTAGCAAGCACTGGGCTTATGGCGATATTTTAGCGGCGTCGGTTAAGTAGTAGAGAGAGGGTGTCCAAAAAGAGTTAAACTCGCTGAAGAGATATTTCGATTTAATTAAAAATCATAAAAATATTGAAAAAATGGCGTCACAGGAACTTATTCCAGTGCCGCCATTTTTCTATTTTAGTCTATTTATGTTTGCTTAAATAAATGGTAGGCGAGCGAATTTCTGCGTCTGTTTGAGGTGGGAAATGGAGCCGTAAGCACGTATAGGTTCTTACAGCGAGAGAAAAGGCTAGGTTTGTTGTCTGTAAGAACAAATATGTGCTTACAGCGTTACGGCAGCGTTTGTTCGAGGTGGAAATGGAGCCGTAAGCACGTATAGGTTCTTACAGCGAGAGAAAAGGCTAGGTTTGTTGTCTGTAAGAACAAATATGTGCTTACAGAGCAGCAGCGGCGTTTGTTCGAGGTGGAAATGGATCAGTAAGCACACATAGGTTCTTACAGCGAGAGAAAAGGCTAGGTTTGTTGTCTGTAAGAACAAATATGTGCTTACAGAGTTACGGCGGCGTTTGTTCGAGGTGGAAATGGAGCTGTAAGCACGCATAGGTTCTTACAGCGAGAGAAAAGGCAAGGTTTGTTGTCTGTAAGAACAAATATGCGCTTACAGAGTTGCGGCAGCGTTTGGTCGAGGTGGAAATGGAGCTGTAAGCACGCATAGGTTCTTAAGACGAGAGAAAAGGCTAGGTTTGTTGTCTATAAGAACAAATATGTGCTTACAGAGCAGCAGCGGCGTTTGTTCGAGGTGGAAATGGAGCAGTAAGCATGCATAGGTTCTTACAGCGAGAGAAAAGGCAAGGTTTGTTGCCTGTAAGAACAAATATGCGCTTACAGCGTTTTTGCGGCGTTTGTTCGAGGTGGAAATGGAGCTGTAAGCACGCATAGGTTCTTACAGCCAGAGAAAAGGCAAGGTTTGTTGTCTGTAAGAACAAATATGCGCTTACAGTGTTAAGGCAGCGTTTGTTCGAGGTGGAAATGGAGCTGTAAGCACGCATAGGTTCTTATAGCGAGAGAAAAAGATAGGTTTGTTGTCTGTAAGAACAAATATGCGCTTACAGAGTTACGACAGCGTTTGTTCGAGGTGGAAATGGAGCAGTAAGCACGCATAGGTTCTTAAGACGAGAGAAAAGGCTAGGTTTGTTGTCTGTAAGAACAAATATGTGCTTACAGAGTTACGGCAGCGTTTGTTCGAGGTGGAAATGGAGCAGTAAGCATGCATAGGTTCTTACAGCGAGAGAAAAGGCTAGGTTTGTTGTCTGTAAGAACAAATAGGTGCTTACAGAGTTGCGGCAGCGTTTGTTCGAGGTGGAAATGGAGCAGTAAACACGCATAGGTTCTTACAGCGAGAGAAAAGGCTAGGTTTGTTGTCTGTAAGATCAAATATGTGCTTACAGAGTTGCGACAGCGTTTGTTCGAGGTGGAAATGGAGCTGTAAGCACGCATAGGTTCTAACTTTTGGGACAGCCCCTTCTGTTATTTGGGGATGTAATGGCGGCAGCTGATAATAGAGAGGCTGCCCTCTAGGTATAAAGATGCCATTTTCCAGACTGCCCCTCTAAGCGCAAATAACCTCGTTAACCATCATTTGACGTGGTTTGTCTCGGGTTTTCTTGTTTTTGCACCTTATAGTGGTTTTTGAACAAATGGTAAAGGAGGCGTATAGTGGTTAATAGTGTAAATGACACGGAAATTGCAAAGCAAGGCAGACTGGAGGTTGCCGAGTATGGAACCATGGAAGCGTACCATGTGGATTTTATGGTTCGGCGTTCTTTTTTGCAGCTCAAGCTATACGATGTCCGTACCGTTCCTGCCGCTATTTCTGTTCGATTTGGGGGTGCCGGAAAGCTCCGTCAACCTATGGGCTGGAATTGTGCATTCCTCAGCTTTCCTCGTCGGAGCAGTGATGGCTCCCTTATGGGGGATGCTTGCAGACAAGTATGGGAAACGGAAAATGGTCATCCGAGCAGGACTAAGCTTAGCTATTATTTATGCGCTGATCGCTTTTGTGCAAACGCCATGGCAGCTCGTCGGCGTGAGAATGCTGCATGGCTTTGTGGGTGGATTTGTTCCAGCATCCATGTCGATCGTAGCATCAGTTGCACCGAAGGAGAAGCTTGGCTGGAGCCTAGGCATGATGCAAGCGGGTACGATGACTGGCGGTATTCTCGGACCATTATTCGGCGGGCTGCTGGCTGAAGCATTTGGACTTCGCAGATCCTTTGTTGTCGCTGCGTTTATTATTTTAGCTGCGACAGTGGCGGTTATTGTATGGGTGAGGGAAGGAAAAGCGGACACATCTGAAGGGGCAGCGGCCGGAACGAAAAAAGAAAAGCCAATCACTTATCGGATGGCTTTTCGCAATCGTGCACTCATGAGTATGCTGCTGCTGCTCGTTATCGTTCAGCTATCGATTAATATGATACAGCCGCTAATTACCCTTCATATTGCCAAGCTGCAAGGGGGGCTGCAAGGAGCGGAGCTGTCAGCTGGTTTTGTGCTCTCGCTTATCGGAATAGCAGGCATTTTGGCATCGCCGGTTTGGGGGAGGCTTGGTGAGAAGAAGGGCTTCTACCGGATTCTCGTCGTATGCCTGCTCTGCGCGGGATCGATCATTAGCATGCAGTTTTTTGTACAACAATTATGGCTTTTCGCTATCGTGCAATTTATATTCGGTTTATTTATGGCTGGCATAGCGCCTATCGTCAATACGCTGGTTGTCCAAAGCACAGATGAGCAGTTTAGAGGCAGATCATTTGGGTTAACGACAAGCGCGAATCAGTTCGGCGCGATGCTTGGTCCGCTCATCGGAGGTTTGTTGGGCCTAGCCTTAGGCATCCACTGGATCTTTGTCGCCACGGGGATGATTATGGCAGCAGCTGGCGTGAGCGTATGGATAAAGCGGAGACATGAGATGGGGAAAACGAAGACAGCCTACCGAGCTTAACTCGGAGAAAAGTGAATAAATAGGCAGCACAAGCCAGGCGGAGTCTAGGGGAAAGCGCTCTAGTTCCTCTTGGCTTTCGTTGTAAATAATAGGAAATGTTCGTTTCTATTTAAACAAAATTCTGTTATTCTACTGAAGAATAGAACTTTGGACTGAGGAGTGAGCTGCTATCAAGCCGGTTACTGTATATGATATTGCTAGGGAAGCGAACGTCTCAGTAGCCACTGTGTCGCGCGTCATTAATAATACGGCTCCGGTAAAAAAGTCAACCAGAGAGCGAGTTATGGAGTTAATTGCGAAACATCAGTTTCAGCCGAATGCCATTGCAAGAAGCTTGTTTAAGAAGGAAACAGGAATGATAGGCGTTATTTTGCCAGATATTACGAACCCTTTTTTTCCAGAGGTTTTGTCAGGATTGGATCAAGAAGCGCGCAGCAAAGGCTACACTTTTTTTCTATGCGATACGGTATCAACGAACGGAGATTCAGCAGAGCAATATGTGCGAGAGTCGCAATATTTGAGTATTCTGATGGAGAAGCAAGTTGACGGTATTGTGATGATAGGCGGACGAATTAACCTTGCTAAGCCAAGCAAAGATCTTGTAAGCGAAGTGGTTGAAGCTAGTAAACGCGTGCCGCTGCTACTCATTAACGGCAATCTCCCCGGTGAAGGGATGACTCGTGTATATGCCGATGAGCTGGAGGGCGCAGAGCTTGCGACACAGCATTTGATTGACTTAGGACATACGGATATTGCATTTGTTGGCGGGTACAAAAACATGTCCAATACGATTCAGCGTACTCGCGGTTTTGTGAAAACGATGGAGAAAAACGGAGTCCAAACTCGCAAGGAATGGATACGCGATGGCGGTTTTTCTGTTGAAGCGGGTAAGAAGCTAATGTATCAACTGCTGGAGCTGCCCGAGCGTCCAACCGCTATATTTTGCGCGAACGATTTAGTGGCTATCGGCGTTATGAAAGTTGCTCACAAAGCAGGGCTTCGCGTGCCGCAGGACCTATCGTTGATTGGGTTTGACGATATTCCTTATGCCTCGAACAGCATTCCAGAATTAACGACGATTTCTCTAAAATGTTATGAGGTAGGCCGGAACGCAGCGGAGCTGCTCCACCAAATGATTACGAAAAACAAAGTGAATAAGAGCACCAAATTAAGGCCGGAGCTCGTTGTCAGAGAGTCTACAGCTCCACCTTCAAAGCAAAATAATGCTTAAAATTGCGTTTTCAAATAATTATTGACAACGCTTACAATGTTGAATACAATCAAAATGTGAAAAGATAACAAGGTGTCACCTACAATAATGTAACCCGTTACATTTACAGCGAGATCGCTTCTTTCCAGAAGCTAGCACATAAATACACATCAGCGAACCGTACAGAATTGCGTTCTGTTTATCCCGGTCATGACGTGTATTTATTTTTATCTAAAAATGTAACGGGTTACATGAAACGGGTTACACATTTCGGGATTTTAGTCTAATTCGTTGGAGGTTTTGACATGGTCATGGACATTGGAGCGAAAGCAGCCGTGCGATTTGATGCGGATGCCGTGAAGATTCAGGAAACCCCTCATATTTTGCTATGTGCCTCGCTGTTTTACTTCCGTATTCCAAGCGCGCTTTGGAAGGAGAGGATGGAGCAGCTGAAGGCATTTGGTTATAACAGCATCGATGTGTATTTTCCATGGAACTATCATGAAACAGCTGAAGGAGAATGGGATTTTAGCGGAGAGCGTGACATTGCCGCATTCCTGACAACGGCTGCCGAAGTAGGACTATACGTCGTCGCAAGACCTGGCCCCTACATTTGCTCGGAGTGGGATGGTGGAGCACTTCCGGCTTATCTGCTTACGAAGGGACTGAAGCTTCGCGATAACGATGCTGAATTCATCGGCTATGTTTCCAAATGGTTTGATCACATCCTGCCTTTGCTAAAGCAGAACCAAGCAGGTGAGGGCGGAACGGTAATCGGTGTTCAACTGGATAATGAGCTCGATTTCTATGATTGTCATGACCCCAAAGGATATATTAGTGCACTGCGCGATATGGTGCTTGATCACGGAATAACCGTGCCGCTTTTCGCTTGTGCTGGACAGGGCGGCTTGCTGCAAGCATCGGGACTCGCAGAGGATGTGGTGCCGACCTGTAATTTCTATCCAGATAATCGGGAGGCTGAATTTGAAGACAAGGTGCTTCACTACAGTGGAACCTTAGCTAAACTAGGTTATCCGCTGCTCGTAACGGAGACGAACCGGGCACATTACCTCCTACGTAGATTGCTCTCCTGCGGCGCCAAGCTGCTCGGTCCGTACTTGCAGGTATCGGGAACGGATTTTGGCTTCACGAATGCGACGAACAATTGGGGCAAGCCGTTAGCGTTTATGACTTCTGATTATGATTTTGGCGGCATGATTTCTCCAGAAGGGCATATCCGCGAGGAAGCGTATGAGGGCAGGCTGCTTGGACGGATGATTGCAGCTTACGGCACTCCGCTCGCTGAGGCTGCAAGCCAAGGCTTAAGCACGGATTGGAAGCTGATTGGACAAAGCGATAGAGTCGTTGGCCCATATGCCCTGCAGTTAAAGGGCGGCGGAAATCTCCTATTTGTTACGAATTTAGATGATCAGGATAAAGAACTAGCCATCGTGATGGAGAATGATACAAGTACAAAAGCTGCGAGCAGCTTTAAGCTCAAATCGGGCAGGTCTCTGACGTTACCTTCTCAAGTTCCTCTACAGCATTGGGGAGTAGAAGGATCACTAGAGAGCTCGACAGCGGAGCTATATATGGCAGAAACAAATGATACAGGTGCAAGTCTCGCTTTTCATACAGAAGGTTATGGTGAAATTGTATTGCTGCTAGATGCAGCGCCGGTGGATATTAAAGCTCTGAATGCAACTGTGGAAACGATAGAGGGAGGCAAGGTTAGGATCGCCTTTGAAGGTAAAGTAGATAGCGTCTGTTCGATTATTACTTCGGATGGGCATACGTTGAAGCTATTTATTACCGACAGAATGAAAGCGCTTTATTCAGAGGGATTAAACGATGCTGATGACACCATTAATCATGGCAAGCCGCTCCATTATTCGGATCGCACTGAAATGGCAGCTGCTGAGTGGCGCCTAAATCATTTTGATGCGGCATCACCTATGAATAAAAAGGATAAGAGAGGCCCATCCGCTTCAAGAAAAGCAGATTACTTAGAACAGCATGAAATTTACCGCGGGTATGCTTGGTATGAAGCGACGGTTCGACTGGCTGAAGACAAAGCGGTAAAAGGTATTCTCATTTGCTCAGGCAGTGATGTTGTGTCGCTGTATGCGGGAGGAGAATACGCGGGAACGGCAGTGGCTGGGGGAGGCAGTTCTTATCTTCATTTAAGCAATGGCCTACAAGATGGAAAGCTGCTTGCCAGAGTGGAGATATGGGGACATTCGAACTTTGACGATGCTAGGCTTCCCGGGCTTCGATTGCATGCGATGAAGGGAATTAAAGGACTGTCAGCCATTACAGAGGTTAGAGACCTTAGCCGTAACTGGAGTGTTTACCGGGCTGCGGATCGGATTTTGCGCAAGGAGCTGATCGAGTCGCCTGATAGCAGCATGTGGCCGATCGTTAACTTTGGCGGCTGGATGTCTCCTGATCATCCGGCTTTCGAATACTACCGAAAAACATTCCGTGCATCGGAAGCGGCAGACTCGTGGACGCTGCATTTCCAAGGCATTCAATCACTTGCTCGGCTCTTTGTAAACGGAAAGGAAATAGGCGAGGTGCATCCGTTTGATCCATACTTTAATATCTCTGAGCATGTGACGGCAGGGCAATCCGTAGAGCTTACTGTATTCGTTGAGAGAGTGCTTGGTTTACCATCCGGGCAGGTTTACTTGTATGAAGGCCAAGAGGCCGACAACTTTGCAGTTTATGCGGCAGAGGAGGAAGCGCTTCTGGAGCATGCGGAAAGCTTGCGGTCTCAAAGCGGAACAACTGAATTCCCCATCTCATTGGAGCCAGGTGAAACCGCATGGCTGTATGCGACTACCGTGAATTCAGAAGCAGGCAAAGGGTGGAGAGCGAAGATTTCCGGCACTAGCCTTAAAATGACAGTGTTTCTGGAAGGAAGGATCGTTGGGCGACTATGGCTGCCAAGCCAAACGAGCAGACCTGTCATGTCAGGCGGAAGCCCGGATTCCTTTTACTTGCCGGGAGCTTGGTATGAGGGTGGAGAAGGAAGCTTAACGATACTGCTGGAAGCGGTTGATCAAGAGAAGCAAGGGTGTTTGGAAGCAATTCAATTCATATCCGTCTAGCAATGACGACAAGGGGGAAGAAGGATGGAAACGACCATAGTCGAGCGGGCTCCCCAAAGGAAGCAGAAGCGAATGAGCAGCGGCAAGCTTAGACGATTTTGGAATAACAAAACGTTATTAATCATGTGTTTGCCGGCCATCGCTTTCTTTCTTATATTTGCTTACTTGCCGATGCCCGGCTTGTATCTAGCTTTTATTAACTACAACTACTCCGATGGCATATTCAAAAGCCCGTTTGTTGCATTTGACAACTTTCGTTTTCTCGTCATGAATGGTGATCTATGGCGGCTCTCATTTAATACGGTAGCTTACAATTTGGTATTCATCGTGCTGGGAAATGTCATGCAAATTTTTGTAGCTATTCTACTAAATGAGATTCGGCGCAAATGGTTCAAGAAGATAACGCAAACGCTTATGTTTTTACCTCACTTTATATCTGCCGTTCTAATCGGGCTTATCGCCTACAACATCTTGAGCTATGACTACGGCTTATTGAACAGCTTGCTGGAATCGTTAGGCATGGAGCCTGTCAAAACCTATTCTGATCCGAAAATATGGCCGTTTATCATCGTACTCACCTACCTATGGCAGTCCACTGGATACGGTTCGATCATTTATTTTGCAGCCATCATGGGGCTGGACAACGAAATTATCGAAGCATCCGAAATTGACGGCGCCAACGCCTTCCAACGCATTATTTACATCGTGCTTCCTTGGCTAAAGCCAACCTTCATCATCTTGATGCTGTTCTCGCTCGGCGGTATTCTTAAAGGCAACTTCGGTTTGTTTTTCAACTTAGTAGGCGCAAACAACACAGCCTTATATCCAACAACGGATATTATCGAGACTTACGTATTCCGTGCCCTGATGACAAACTTCAACTTCTCTCTTGGCAGCGCAGTAAGCTTATATCAATCCTTGTTCGGTTTTGTAGTCGTCTTAACAGCCAACTGGCTTGTGAAGAAGGCCTCGCCTGAAAACTCGTTATTTTAGGAGGTGTCACATATGGAAAATAGGGATGAATCACGCAGCATTCGGACAGACATAAGTGGCATCATCGTCAAAGGTTTTGGTTATCTTTTCATTACATGTTTTTCGATATGCTGTTTATTACCCTTCTTGCTCGTGCTTGGCACCTCACTGACAGCAGAAGGCACGATCAAGAAGTACGGCTTCAACTTGTGGCCGCGCGATTTTAGCACCTTTGCCTACAAAATCGTGTTCGAAAACCCTGATCTCATTATTGGTTCCTACCTTGTCACGATGGGAATCACCATTGTTGGAACGGTCTTTGGTCTCTTTCTCGTGGCGATGACGGGTTATGCGCTGCAGCGCCCTGACTTCGGCTATCGAAATGGCATTTCGTTTTTCATTTATTTCACAACGCTGTTCTCCGGCGGCCTTGTGCCCTTTTACTTGCTGATGACGCAATATTTGACGCTGAAGGACAATTATCTTGCTATCCTTCTTCCGGGACTGCTTAGTCCATTTCTCATCATCATGATGAAAAGCTTCGTTCGTTCAATCCCGCATGCCATTACCGAATCAGCAAAGATCGATGGAGCAGGCGACTTTACCATTTTTCTGAAGCTGATTTTGCCAATGACTACGCCGGCGTTAGCAACCATCGGGCTGTTTATCGCTCTTGGTTACTGGAATGAGTGGTACAACTCGATGCTGTTCCTCTCGGCGGATATGAAATACAGGCCGCTTCAGCTGTTTTTGTACAATGTCGTAACCAGCGCTGACTTTATCCGCAATTCGTCCGCTGCATCCAATGTGCAGCTTCGTGATATGCCGCTGGAATCGATGAAGATGGCTACCGCGGTGGTTGCGACCGGCCCTGTCATTTTGTTCTACCCATTCGTGCAACGGTATTTTATTAAGGGAATTACAGTGGGTGCTGTAAAAGGCTGATGTGCCGCAGGCCTGCAAGGGTCTCTTCACATAAAGGGCGAAGCCCGAATCATGAAAACAAAGGGGAGAAGTGAGATGTCGAACGTCAAGAAGATTTCCGCTCTGCTAATCGCTGTAATGATGATCATCAGCCTTGCGGCCTGTTCCGGCAGCAACGGAGATAAAAAGGAAAGCGGCAATAAAGGGAGTACGAACACGGAAAACGGCAATAAGGGGAGCACGAACACGGATGATGGCAATAAAGCAGCTGATACCTCCAAATTCGTAAAAATCAGCTATGTCGTACTTGGCGATAAGCCGAAAAACGGCCAGTTCGAGAAGGTGCTGGCTGAGGTTAATAAACTGATGAAGGAAAAAATCAACGCCGAGCTGGAGTGGAAATGGGTCGAGTGGGCAGATTGGCAGACGAAATACAATCTGCTGCTGGCATCCGGCGAAGCGGTGGATTTGATTACGATTGGTACGGACTGGCTTGATACATGGGGCAATGCACAGCGTGGTGCGTTTATGAATTTGAATGATTTATTGCCGCAATATGCGCCGCAAACCTGGAATTCAATTCCTGAAGAGGACTGGTCAGAGAGCAAATATAAAGGAAATATCGTTTTGATTCCAGAAAATGATTACACACAGTGGGTTAACCATGGCTTCTTCTACCGTGGAGATTGGGCGAAGGAAGCAGGCATAACGGATCCAATTAAAGACTGGGAAGGCATTGGCAAATACCTGCAATATATTAAAGATAACAAAGAAGGCGTTATTCCTTGGGATGCTGTTGCAGCAACAAGCACATTTGGCGGATATGCAGCGTCCTATACGGATCAATTAGAGCTTCCAATTTCAACGGGCTATTTGCCAGTGTACACGACCAAATCATTTGAAGAGAAATATACGGTAGTGAGCCCTGTATTCGAAGACACATTCCTTAATTTCGCAACGTTAATGAAGGAATGGGCAGATAAAGGCTACTGGCGTGAGGATGTGCTGAACAACAAAAACGACAACCGCTCCGCGCTGCGCGCTGGATTGTCGGGACTAGATCAGCATCATACACAAACGTTTGGCGGGCTGCGCGTTAATATGGATAAGGATCAACCAGGCTCTGAGCTGCAAATGTTCCCATTTGCTCGTACAGGCGGCAATAACTTGACGGAGCTCTCCATCACGCACGGAGGAACATCGCTTGGAGCGCACAGCAAAAACCCTGAGCGCGCTCTAATGGCTTATGATTTAATTCGCAATGACGAGCAAATTTATCATTTGATCAACTACGGTTTGGAAGGCGTTCAATACGAAGTGAAAGACGGCAAACGCCAACAGCCAGCAGCTTATAACGAGGCTAAGGATTCCTTTTATTCGGATTTCTGGGGTGGACGTGTCGACAAATTCGAAATTCCGAGCGTAACAACTTGGGATCAGCTCGAAGAAACATTGTACGCGGAATATGACAAAATCAAAAAACCTTACCCTTATGGCCAATTTGTATTTGATAAAACGCCGGTAGAAGCTGAATTAACGGCGATTACACAGGTTTCGGGCGAGATGGGGCCTGCGATTACGTATGGTAAAGCAGGAGACCCGGCTCAAGCCGTAGAGCAATTCCGCAGCAAGCTGAAAACAGCTGGCTACGACAAGGTGCTTGCAGAATTGCAGCGCCAAATGGATGCATACAAGAAGCTGATCGAAGGTTAACGAATAGATAGTTTGCGAAGCGCAATAGGGGTTTCCAAGCACGAAAGTGCGGGGCTCCTGTTGCGCTTTTTTCAACACCTTTAAGAGAAAAGCGTCCTTTTGGTCAATTATAATCAATTGGCGGGGTATGCTTGGTTAACCTCAGTAAAGTAGCGCTTTCATTAATAATGCTACAATTAATCTATAACCATGTAAGCTAACCCAAATCTATGATAAAGGCGGCGAAGAAATGAACTTATCAAATATTGCAGTACAGTTGTACACGTTGCGTGACTATTGCCAGAATGAAGCGGATTTGGAGCAGACGCTGCGCAAGGTAAGGGAAATCGGTTATGAAGCGGTTCAAGTATCGGGAATAGGGCCTATTGCTCCAGAAAGAGTGAAGCAATTAGCAGATGCCGAAGGGCTTCGTATTTGTGCTACACATGTAAGTCTTGATTCTATGGTCAATGACTTTGACAATACCGTGCAAATGCATAAGCTGTGGAACTGTAAGTATGTTGGGTTAGGCTCTATTCCGGATGAATACCGCACTAGCGGGGAGGGCTATTCCACCTTTGCGAAGCAAGCGACAGAAATTGGAAGAAAGCTGCAGGAGCATGACTTGCAGTTTATTTATCATAATCATCAGTTTGAGTACCAGAAGTTTGCAGGCAGAACAGGAATGGATATTTTGCAGCAAGAAAGTGACCCGGCTGCAGTTGGATTCGAGCTCGACACCTATTGGGTACATGTTGGCGGTGTAAATCCGGTGGATGCGATTCATCAGGTTAAAGGCCGTATGGGTGTTGTTCATCTCAAAGATTTGGAAATCGTTGATTATAAGCAAGTATTCGCCGAAATTGGCGAAGGAAACTTAAATTTCAAAGCGATTATTGAAGCATGCAGAGAGATTGGAGTAGAGTGGTATGTAGTCGAGCAGGATGTATGTAGACGTGATCCGTTTGAGAGCTTGGCTATTAGTTTTAACAATTTAAAACAATTTCTATAGGAGCAATGTTAATATAGAAGCGAGAGGATGATAGAGATGAAAATCGGCATTATTTGCGACGATTATTGGCACCCCGGCAAGCTGATCAAGGAAGGCTTGGAGCCGCTCGGCAAGCAAGGTTTTCAGCTCGATTATACCCAGCATGCATCAGAATGGTCGCGCGCATGGATGGATCAGCAGGATGTGGTTGTGCTTGCCAAGTCGAACCAAGTGTCGGCAACAGATACAACGCCTTGGCTCACTGAGGAGATTCAGCTGCAATTCCAAAGCTATGTCGAGCAAGGCAAAGGATTGCTGGTGCTGCATGCAGGAACGGTGGGCTATCGTGATGAGCCTGTTTTCTTTGAGCTTGTAGGCGGGGTATTCCAGCATCATCCGGCCGCTTGTTCCGTTACGATCGTTCATAAGGACGAAACGCCATGGGACAAGGCGCATGCACAGGACTTTACGGTACATGACGAGCATTATTTTATGGAAGTTATCGACGATCGCATTCAAGTGTTGATGACTTCGGAGTCAGAGCACGGCACGCAGCCAGCGGGCTGGATAAGAGAGCAAGGTGAAGGAAGAGTTTGCGTGCTTACACCAGGGCATCTCTTATCCGTGCTGCAGATGGAAGAGTATCAAGCAACGATAAACCAAGCTTTGAAATGGTGCGGTGGAAGCGACCGATAATAGGGAGCTACCAACAAATGTACATTTTTTATTCAGAGGAGTGAATAAGGATATGTCGGTACAAACAATTAAATGGGGCATCTTGGGTCCGGGCTGGATTTCCTCAAAGTTTGTTAAAGATTTAGCATTTGCAGAGGGTGCAGAGCTAGTCGCTGTTGGTGGGAGAAACCTAGAGAAGGCAGAGCGTTTTGCCAAAGAGTATAATATCCCACGCGCTTATGGCAGCATTGAAGAGCTGACGCAAGATTCCGAGATCGATATTGTTTATGTAGGAACGCTGCATCCCATCCATAAAGATAATGTGCTCGCCCTATTGCGTGCTGGCAAAGCTGTCATTTGCGAGAAGCCATTCACAATGAATGCGGCGGAAGCAAGAGAAATCATAACATTAGCCAGAGAAAAACGAGTATTTCTTATGGAAGCGATGTGGACACGGTTTTTACCGCCAATCCTTAAGGTCATGGAATGGATTGCGGATGGTAAAATCGGAGAAGTGCGAATGCTTAAAGCTGACTTTGGCTTTGATATCGGCTGGGCGCCGGAAAGCCGTCTGCTTGATCCTGCGCTGGGCGGCGGGGCACTGCTGGATGCTGGTATTTACCCTGTTTCCTTCGCATCATTAATTTTCGGAGGGGCGCCATCCAAAATTATGAGCAGTGCTCGTCTTGGCGAGACGGGAGTAGACGAGCAGTTTTCATTGTTGTTTGAATATGAAGGTGGACGTACTGCATCGCTGAATGGAGCGGTACAGCTGGAAATGGTTAATGATGCTTATATTTATGGAACGAAGGGGCATATTCATGTGCCAAACTTCTTGTTCGGTAAATCAGCATATTTGCACCCGAAACAGGGTGCTGCAGAGTCGATCGAGGACGACCGTGAAGCAGAGGGTTATTCATTTGAAGCTGAGGAAGCGATGAATGCGCTCCGTGAGGGAAGGCTCGAAAGTTCAATCATTCCGCTGGATGAGACGCTAGCAATTATGGAGACGCTGGATACGATCAGGAAGCAGTGGGGTCTTCGTTATCCTGCTGATGAATAATTGTAAAAAAAGGAGTAGGCTGCGTATGCGCCTACTCCTTTTTTTATCAGTATCGCTGCCTCTAAGCAGAAGCCTTCTAAATCGCTTATGCTTTTACCGCTTGAAGCCATGCTTCAGCAATGAGTGCGGCACCAGCAGGAGACGGGTGAACACCGTCGGGAGCCCAATAAGCCGGTCCTGTCTGCGTTGCAGCCTGTGCGAACAAACCATCAAGCGGAACATAAATGGCTTTAAATTCTCCAGCGAGCTCGCGGACAGCTTGAATTTTTGGATCAAGATCTTCACGCCATTGCTTCTGGCTATCATTTACTGGAAGCACGAAAGGTTCGACTAGAACAAGCTTAGCGTTCAACTGCTCCTTTGCTCTGCTCAGCAAGCGGCGGTAAGTGGTATAGTATTCCTCCGTGCTAAGTGGATCATTATTGTCATAGCGGCGCCAAGTATCATTAATGCCTACATAAACAGACAACAGGCTTGGTTTCAAATCAAGGCAATCCACTTCCCATCTCCGCTCCAAATCAATGACACGGTCACCCGATATCCCGCGGTTCAGAAACGTAGCTTGTTTCTCAGGATATTTACTCGTAAACAAAGACGTTACAAGATTTGCATAACCCGATCCTAGATTTGCCCAGTCATTTCGGTTGCGGCCAGCATCCGTGATGCTGTCGCCTTGAAATAGAACAATTGCGTTTTGATCGATTAATGTCATTTTTTAGACCTCCAATGAGTTCAAATACTAGTCTTCATAAGATAAAACATGTCTTGAAGCGGGATAGCTGTGAGCGCTTTCTATTTGTCAGCAAATTCATAATACAAAGGATTCCATTCTCTGGTCAATAAGCAGCTGTTTTTTCTGCCATAAAATAAGAAACAATTATAACTGAAGTTTCTATTTAACTTTTCTGTTATTTCCTATTTAATAGTATAGAGAAGGATAAATAGATTGGGGCAGCATTTGTTAATGGTGCGTAAACATTTTTGGGAATATTCAGAAAACTTTAAAATATACTATAAACTAGAAGAACAGAAACAGCTAGAATGATTTTATGTTTTTCCTCCTATTTTTTTCATAAAATCTTAATGTTCTTGCTCTATAATCGAATTAAGGGAGTGATGGGAATGATCTCTTCTTACTTCAATGAATGGCTGGATGAATATAATGATTATATGAGATTATACACGCTTTTTGGCGACGAGTATTACCTCGAACAAGCTGGTGAAGCGTTAGCCGCGCTAAAGGCTTTGGTCCTTAGAGCTGAGCGTCATAAAAATATTCTTCGGAAAATCATGAGCGATAAGGTTCATGTTTATTAAGAATAACAAACGAAGAGCATAACGAAATTTAAAATTTAAAAGCCATCATAAGAATCCAAGTGCCGGATTAATGGTATACTGATAAGTAATGATAACGAGGAACAAGATTCTGATAGATGCTTTAGCTGCATTTTATGAGGTTTAACTCGGCATAGAAGACATGATGGAGTGATAATATGAGTAGTACAAAGGGTAAAGGCGGAACCGGCAGAGGAACGGACAAAAAAGGCTGGAATCGCTGGCAAGCAGGGGAAAAAAAGAAGTTAGCGAAAAAGGTATTTGGCAGAAACCAAGGCGCTAAAGGCGCTGAAGGCGAAAAAGGTAAAACGGACGATAAAAATACGCCTAATGCTAAAAGCGCTAACATGACTAAGGGCAGTACCGTATTTAAAGGCGGAAGCGCGGCTAAGGGCAGAAAATAGAAATAACAAAGAGCAGCCTGCGTGTGAGCCATGGTGCTCTTATGAAACGAAAGACGGTTAGACAGGGAAGTTCTCTGTTTAACCGTCTTTTTCTCGTTGTCCTGCCGATATTTAAGTTTTATAATGGTACTATTGCTTGGATAAAAATGTGAATTGTATTTATGAATAATGTTCAGCGAGGTGGCTTCATCATATGAGTGACTATCAATCCATAATGCTTCTGCTCTTCTTTATCTTTCCTGTCATGTATATGATTGACACCGCTTTAGTTATTATAAGACGAAACGCTAAGCATATTGAGAATCGTCTTGCCTTTCTTACCATTTGTTTGCTGGCGAGTATGATTTTTTTTCAATACCTCGAGCAGCTGTTATCTGCCGAATATGCGCTGAATATTTCTGCTTATATGGTTTACCCGGCTTCTATAGCCGCGGTAAGCATGAGCGTTTTGCTTCATCTTACGGCAACAAACAGTTATCATCGACTTTCTCGATGGAGCACCATAGGCATAGCTTTTATACCATTTATAATGTATTTTCTGCTTCTAGCCATAAGAGGAAGAGAATATTTGCTTGAAGGGGTTCGTATAGAAGGTTTTTGGAAACAAATCGAAGTTGCTCCAGCTATGACTGTTATTTATGGTTTTTTGGTCATGTATTCATTGCTTAATATAGCTATTTGTCTAATAGCCCATTATAAAGCGAATAATAACGTTGATCGAAAACGATTTATGGTGCTGTTTAAAGCCAATCTATTTTACCAGCTGGCGACGATCGGGGTTTTAATTGTATATACTGCTTTCTCGCCTTATGTTTATATTTCAGATTCAGTCATTTTTTTGACAACGATAATATGGAGTATTTCACTTCGTGTCTATATGAAAAATGATTTCTTGCCTTCTACATCCAAAAAATATGAGCTGCTCTATCATTTTTCCCCCACCGCCATCATTATGATCGACAAAAATATGATCATGAAGGAAGTAAATCCAGGTGCGCTTCGTATACTTGGATTTGAGAAGGAAGAGGAGCTGGAAAATCGCTCTTTATCTGAATTCATCGTTATGAACGAACGCAAAGACATGGAGGAAGCCTTTGCTGCTTCCTTTCCGAAGGATGCATGGAGAAACCGTGAGCTGACCATAGTGAATCGAAAAGGCCAGAAACGTGCGATTTTGGCTGATACGGAAATGATGGCTGAGGGTAAGGACTGGTTTTTGTTAATGGTCATTCGGGATATTACGCAGCAGCAGGAAGAATCGCGTCTCATACATTTTTTGGCACATCACGATACATTGACTAAGCTGCCTAACCGCTATCATTTTAATCGAGAGCTGGAAGCTTCGTTGAAAGCTGTGAAATCATCAAAAGCGCTGCTCGGAGTCATGCTTATTGATTTGGATCGCTTTAAGCTGATAAACGATACGCTTGGACATCAGTTTGGTGATCAGGCTTTAATTGACGTTGCTCAGCGCCTGCGCCAAAATGTGGACCATCGGCATTTGCTTGCCCGTCTGGGCGGAGATGAATTTATTATTTTAATTAAAGAAGCGGAAGAATATGATGAGATCGTGTCGCTTGCCGAAAACATTCATCTAGCCTTTCAGCTGCCGATTACGCTTCAAGGGCAAGATTTCTACTTAGGCGGCAGCATTGGAATTAGTGTCCATCCATTTGATGATGACAGCTCTGATGGGCTTATCAAGAGGGCAGACATTGCCATGTACAATGCGAAACATAGCGGAGGCAATCAGTATCGTTTGTATACGAATGAGATGATTGCTCTAGTACAGCGTGACGTCAAGCTGGAGAAGCATCTTCGCAAAGCACTGAAACGCAAGGAATTTGTTCTCCATTATCAGCCGCAGATTAATTTGGCGAGCGGGCAGCTAATAGGGGCCGAGGCGCTTATTCGCTGGCAATCGGTAGAGCTTGGCATGGTGCATCCAGGAGAATTTATCACGCTGGCAGAGCAAACGGGATTAATTAATGAAATCGGACAATGGGTTATTGCGGAAGCTTGTCAGCAGGGTAAACTGTGGCAGGAGCAAGGCTGGAATGATTTTATGCTGTCGGTGAACGTTTCGTCGAGACAATTCATGCAGCCGGATTTCGTAAACAAGGTTCAGGAGATTTTGCGCAGCAGTGGCCTTGAGCCTGATCGGTTATGCTTGGAGATTACGGAGAGCATGGTCGTTAATAATTTAAATGTAGCTAGAAAGATGCTCGATGAGCTTGTTGCTTTAGGTATACATATCGCCATTGATGATTTTGGTACAGGTTATTCCTCATTAAGTGTGCTAAGACAGCTGCCGATTGCTATTATCAAAATTGACCGCTCCTTTATTACAGACATGGATGCCTATCAAGGCGGCTTATCCATCGTGAAGACGATTGTGTCGATGGGGCATGACCTGCAGAAGCAGGTGGTTGCGGAGGGCGTAGAAACATTGGATCAATATGAGCAGCTGAAGCAGCTTGGCTGCGACAAAGCGCAGGGTTATTACTATCATAAGCCGCTCCCATTGCTAGAGTTTAATAAACTATTAATCGCTAGGTGATAGATCGGAAGTGCATAAACGAAGGCTGCCAGCTTCAAGCTGGCAGCCTTTTTTCTGTATGGCATTAGAGCATCTCGGTATCAATAATGCGCCAGTGATGCTTAAGTGTAGCTTCCAAGGCTTCTTTATCCTTCTCTTTGAACAAGTTAAGAATTTTTCGATGCTCCGCATTTACTTGCTTTAGCACGTTTGCGAGCTTTGGTTTGTCTTCACTTGCATAGGATTGACGAATAAAGCTATTTTTTAATGAATTTAACGTTTCAATTAATACAGGATTATCGCATTTTTTTATGTAAATATCATGGAAGTTGTATTGGTCCATATGATAATCGGAGAAATACAGCTTGCTAATATCAAGATCAATTTTGTCGACAAGCCTTTCCATTTCGATGAAGTCAGGCTGCTGAAGTAAATCAATACATAAGGTAGCAGCGAGTGCATCCAACACTCCAATAATTCGGGAAAAATCGAGTTTTTTCTTGGAATCGAAGGCTTTGACAGTGAAGCCGCGTCTAGGTAAATAATCTAGGAGATTGTCGGAGGATAGTTGAAATAATGCTTCTCTGGTAGGCGTACGGCTTATATCTAGTTTTTTGCAAATTTCAGCTTCATTAACTTTTTGATTCGGCAGTAATGTGCCATCTTGGATTTTTTGAGCGATATACTCGTAAACATGGTCTTTTAACGATTGGTATTTAGGTGATTGCATGTAGGTTCCCCTGTTCTAACTTACTTTAATGAGGTGAAGTTGTTTGCTGTTTAACTTTTATATGGGATAGAGAAATGTCTTAGATGATTGAACATGTATTCGTACAGTAGATGATTTCACTATTTTATCATCTGATCCAGATATTAGACAAGCGTATGAATATGTCGAAAGGTGTCATAATAACTCACATTGAAATAACTATTTTTAATGGAATCATAAAAAAACATTGTAGATAGTGGAAACCGATGTTATAATAACTTCCATCATACATGTATATTGTATACAGATTTAACTCCGTATTCAATTCGGGGGATTTTAGACTAAATCAGATAATGAATTGGGAGAGATGGAAATGAAAAAGAAATTATCATTGCTGCTTATTTCGGTTATGGTCGTCCTTTCGGCATGTGGTCAAAACAATAAGGAAAATACGCCAGCTGCAACGAACAATAACGCGGCAACAGATCCTCCAGCAGTAGAGAAAACAACGCTTACCCTGGGTACAAGTGCAGATTACGCACCCTTTGAGTTCCATAAGATAATAGACGGTAAAGATACGATCGTAGGTTTCGATATTGAAATTGCTAGAGAGATAGCAAAAGATATGAATGCTGAGCTCAAAATTCAAGATATGGACTTTGATGGTTTGCTGCTCGCACTTGATACAGGAAAAGTAGATATGGTTATTTCGGGTCTGACGCCTACGGAAGAACGTAAAAAGAACGTTGATTTCTCTGAAATCTATTACCTGACTAGCCAAGGCGTTTTGGTGAAAAAGGACCAAACTGAGCAATTCAAGTCATTGGATGATTTGAAAGGCAAAAAAATCGGTATTCAAAAAGGCTCGATTCAAGAGGGGATCGCACAGGAAATCGCCGATGCGAAGCTAACGGCATTGGCTAAAATTCCTGAACTGATTTTGGAGCTGAAGAGCGGTCGTGTAGATGCCATTATTCTAGAAAAACCGGTTGCGGATCAATACGCAGTGGCCCAAACGGATATTGCTGTGTCTGAAGTGAAGATAGAGCAGCCCGTAGAAGAAGCTGGCGTATCCATAGCTGTTAAGAAGGGCAACCAAGATTTGCTTAATAAAATTGATGGAACGATTGCTCGTTTGAAGGAAAGCGGCGAAATTGATCGTTATGTCGTTGAGGCCAATGAGCTGGTTGGCGAATAAAGAGCGGACGGAGTAGTTGGATATGGATTTAAACTTCGGTTTCATGGCTGAGTATTGGCCGATTTTTTTGAGAGGAGCCTTGGTCACGCTGGAGCTGTCTTTCTTCGGCGTGGCACTAGGCACAGTGCTTGGGGTTGTCTTTGCATTAATGCGAATCTCGCGCATCTGGCCGGTTAAGTTTTTGGCCTCTACCTATATCGAGATCATACGAGGAACCCCGATGCTCGTGCAAATCTTTATTATTCATTATGGACTGACTGGATTTGGTGTAAATCTTCCGCCTTTTATATCCGGAGTGGTGGCGCTTACAATTAATAGTTCTGCCTATATGGCTGAGGTATTTCGAGCGGGAATCGAAGCGATCGACAAGGGTCAGACGGAGGCGGCTCGATCCTTGGGGCTGAGCAGAGGTATGGCGCTTCGGTACATCGTGCTGCCGCAAGCTTTCCGCAACATGCTGCCGGCAATCGGCAATGAATTCATTATTATTATAAAAGATTCCTCGCTTATATCCGTCATAGGCATTGCGGAGCTGATGTTCAATGCTCGGACGGTTCAGAGCGTCACCTTCTCGCCGATGGAGCCGTTGTTAATCGCCTGCGCTTTATATTTTATCATGACATTTACATTATCCAGGCTGCTTGCTGTGCTAGAGAGGAAGTTGAGAAGCTGATGATAGTCGTAAAAGGGCTGCGCAAATCTTATGGAAAAAACGAAATATTGAAGGGGATAGACACGGTAATTCGCAAAGGCGAGGTTGTTGTTGTTATCGGACCAAGCGGATCGGGGAAAAGCACCTTTCTTCGTTGTTTGAATCGATTGGAGGAGCCGTCGGCTGGTCATATTCAGCTGAATGATCGTGAAATTATAAATAAACAGTCGGAGTTAAATCGGATTCGTCAAGAAATGGGTATGGTGTTTCAGCATTTTAATTTATTTCCGCATATGACTGTCTTGGAAAATTTAACCCTTGCTCCGCGTAAACTAAAGAAGCTGAGCAAAGAGCAGGCAAATGTAGAAGCTGTGGAGCTGCTGCGCTTAGTGGGGCTCGAAGACAAGAAAGATGCCTATCCAGATCGTCTCTCAGGCGGACAAAAGCAGCGTGTTGCGATAGCGAGAGCGCTTGCCATGCAGCCTAGCGTGATGCTGTTTGATGAACCAACGTCAGCACTCGATCCTGAGATGGTTGGCGAGGTGCTTGAAGTGATGCGGAAGCTTGCTCAAAACGGAATGACGATGGTTATTGTAACGCATGAAATGGGTTTTGCCCGCGAGGTTGGCGATAGGCTGCTGTTTATGGATGACGGCTGCATTGTTGAAGAGGGAGTGCCGCTGAAGGTATTCCAAAATCCTCAGCACCCGCGAACGCAAGATTTTTTGGCAAAGGTTTTATAGCAGCAAGGTCGTTTAGTTTGTAAATTCCTGGTGGTTAATAATCAATCCAGGTTTTTTTATAACAGTAATTGAATATTGTATACAAATTTGCAGGGAGTGATTTCATCGATATGACATCTACCAAATCTACAGCGGTTGTCATGGAGCAGTCGGATCGATACGGCGCACACAATTACCATCCGCTGCCTATCGTCATTTCGGAGGCTGAAGGTGTCTGGGTGAACGACCCTGAAGGCAATCAGTATATGGATATGCTCAGTGCGTACAGCGCTCTTAATCATGGTCATAGGCATCCAAAGATTATTCATGCACTTAAAGATCAAGCGGATAAAGTAACGCTCACTTCACGAGCTTTTCACAATGATAAGCTGGGCGAGTTTTATGAAAAACTCGTTAATTACACGGGTAAAAATAAAATTTTGGCAATGAACACGGGAGCAGAAGCGGTGGAAACCGCCATTAAGGCGGTTCGTCGCTGGGCATATCGCGAGAAAGGCGTGGAGCACGACCAAGCGGAAATTATCGTTTGTATGGGCAATTTTCATGGTCGGACGATAACGGTCACTTCCTTCTCATCAACGGATGAATACAAAAAGGATTTTGGGCCATTTACGCCAGGCTTCAAGCTAGTTCCTTATGGCGATTTGGCTGCTCTTGAACAGGCGATTACGCCAAATACAGCTGCCTTTCTAGTTGAACCTATTCAAGGGGAGGCGGGCATCATTATTCCGCCGGAAGGATATTTGTCAGGAGCTTATGCATTGTGCAAACAAAATGATGTGCTGTTCATGGCCGATGAAATTCAAACCGGTTTTGGACGTACAGGCAGACGCTTTGCGTGTGATTGGGAAAATGTAACACCAGATGTTTATATTATGGGCAAAGCGCTGGGCGGTGGGGTGATGCCCATTTCGGCAATCGCCGCAAACGATACGATTTTAAACGTGTTTGAGCCAGGTTCGCATGGATCTACGTTTGGCGGCAACCCGCTGGCTTGTGCCGTCTCTGCAGCAGCGATTGATGTCATTGAGGAGGAAAAGCTGGCAGATCGTTCGGATGAACTGGGGAAATATTTTCGAGAACAATTAGCTGAAATTAGTTCACCGCATATTGTGGAAATTCGCGGTAAGGGCTTGTTTATCGGTTTGGAGCTTGATACAGCAGCGAGGCCATACTGTGAACGTCTGATGGGGAAAGGGCTATTGTGCAAAGAAACACATGACACGACCATAAGGTTCGCGCCGCCGCTCATTATTACGAAAGAAGAGATCGATTGGGCGATAGAAAGGATTGCGTTTGTGCTTCAATCCGAATAAGGGATGAATTTGCGGACGGAGACAGCTTAAGGAAGGGGATGTTCACTATGGGAAGCATTGGGGAAGCGAATCTTAACAAGACGGGGAGGACGGATTTTATGGCGAATAAAAAAGTGAGACTCATAAGCGTTCCGTTCTGGATGGGCGGAAGCCGCGCAGGATCGGAGCTTGGACCGGAAAGCATTATTCAATCAGGGCTTGCGCGTCAAATCAGAAGTATGGGATTTGATTTAGTTGGCAACTACGAGGTCAGCTGCCCGAGGCATGGCGTGCTTGATCCGAAGCAGCCCAAGATGAAATATTTTCCCGAAGTGAAAGAGATGAGCGGGCTAGTAGGGGAACAGGTCTATCGCGCAGTGCTTGCGGACTCTTTTCCTCTCGTATTAGGGGGGGACCACAGTGTTGCGATTGGCTCGCTAGCTGGTTTGACTGGTCATTACAATAATTTGGGCATTATCTGGTTTGATGCGCATGGCGACTTGAATACGGAGGAGACCACTCCATCCGGAAATATGCACGGTATGCCGCTTGCGGTAGCGATGGGTCTAGGGAAGTTTAAGCTTTCCGATATACCGGGAGCTGGACCGCTCATTAAGAAAGAAAATGTAGTGATTATCGGAGCGCGTGATTTGGATCATTACGAGAAGGAGCTTATTCGCTCAGAAGGAATTGCTTGCTTTACGATGCATGACATTGATCGAATGGGCATGAAGGCAGTCATGGAGAAAGCGATAGAGATTGTGAGCAGCGGTACGGATGGCGTGCATGTAAGCTTTGATATGGATTGTATGGACCCGGCGGAAGCTATCGGTGTAGGAACGCCGGTTCCAGGTGGAATAAGTTATCGCGAAGCGCATTTAGCGCTGGAGCTGTTAGCTGAAACAGGCCGTGTAACCTCTATGGATATTGTGGAAGTAAATCCTCTGCTGGATGTAGGCATGCGTACTTCTCGGCTTGCGGTTGAGATGGCTACCTCTCTGCTTGGCAAACGAATTATATAGAATCTAGGCGGTTAGGGGACGAGGGCTCGCTATGGAAAAAATGATGAGGAGCTTTTTTCTGACTCTCGGCAAAAGCAGGCGAATTGGGGGCTTGGCGCGTAAATATGGCCTCAAGCTGGGAGCTAGCCGATTTGTAGCTGGGCTTGAGATAAGCAGCGCCATTGAAGCGGTCAAGAAGCTTAATAAACAAGGGAAAAGGGCAACTTTAGATCATTTAGGCGAATTTATTCGAGGCAAGGAAGAGGCAGCCCATTCCGCAAATATGTGCTTGCGCACGCTTAAGGCAATTGCTGCTTCTAATGCAAATGCGAACTTATCCTTAAAGCTTACAAGCTTAGGACTGGATCTGGACAGCAAGCTGTGCGAGGAGCATATGAGAACGATATTGGATGCCGCTGCAAAAATGAACATTTTTGTTCGAATCGATATGGAAGATTACTCACACTGCCAGCCTGCTCTTGATCTATATAAGAAGCTGCGAGAGTCATATGACCATGTAGGTATCGTTATTCAAGCTTATCTGTTTCGTTCGGAGCAGGATGTTCATGAGCTAGGACTTAATCGTGCCAACCTAAGGCTGGTGAAGGGCGCCTATAAAGAAGCTGAAGAGGTTGCCTATCCGCAGAAAGCGGATGTCGATCAATCCTTTGAGAGATTAATAAAGATGCATTTGCAGAGCGGCAGCTACACAGGGATAGCGACCCATGATCGCACCATCATTGAGACCGCAAAAAGGTTCATCAAAGAGCAGGGAATTCCAGTGGAGCAATTCGAGTTTCAAATGCTTTATGGCATTTGCGAGGAGCTGCAGGATGAACTCGTTCGCGATGGTTATAGAGTAAGAATCTATGTTCCTTACGGTGAAGATTGGTTTGGTTATTTCATGCGCAGGCTCGCTGAACGACCTGATAATGTTTGGTTTGTACTGAAAAATATGTGGAAGTAAAGGGGAATGACAATGAGAGAATGGAATGTAACGCCATTTGTTACTGAACCGATGACTGATTTTGGCAATGCTGAGAACCGTGCCGCCTTTCTGGAAGCTATTGCTCATGTGAGAACGGAATTAGGCAAGCAATACCCGCTGCATATTGGAGGTCATGCCGTCCATACCGCCGATTATATTGTTTCGCGCAACCCGGCAAAGTCGGATGAAGTAGTTGGCGAAGTGGCAAAAGCGAGCCAAGAATTAGCTGAACAGGCGATGAAGTCAGCGCTTGCTGCTTTTGAAACGTGGAAACATACATCGGTATGGACACGGGCGAGCTGCTTGATGAAAGCCGCAGCGCTCATGCGGGAGCGGAAGCATTATTTTTCGGCGTGGCTCGTAATTGAGTCGGGTAAAAACTGGGCAGAAGCCGATGCAGATACGGCAGAAGCGATTGATTTTATGGATTATTATGCACGTGAAATGTTGAAATTAGCGGAAACCAATGAGCTTAAACCGCTGGTTAAACTGGCAGGTGAAGACAATCGGCTGACTTATATTCCGCTTGGTGTCGGGATTGTTATTCCGCCTTGGAATTTCCCGCTGGCAATATGCGCTGGGATGGCTAGTGCCTCTATTGTTGCAGGCAACACGATTATTATGAAACCTGCATCTACAACTCCGATTATTGCTTACAAGTTCTATGAGCTGATGGTGGAGGCGGGGATGCCTGCTGATGTTATTCAGTATTTGCCGGGAAGCGGTGCAGAAATCGGCGACTACTTGACTAGCCATCCGAAGACTAGATTCATTAGCTTCACAGGTTCGAAGGAAATAGGGCTGCGTATTAATAGGCTGGCTGCTGAACAAGCGCCGGGACAAATATGGATGAAGCGAGTTGTTGCGGAAATGGGCGGGAAAGACGGTATTGTCGTGGATGAAACGGCCAATATCGATGCTGCTGCTGATGCTATTGTAGCTTCTGCATTCGGGTTTCAAGGACAGAAATGCTCGGCAGGCTCAAGAGCCATTGTTGTAGCGGATGTGTATGATGAGCTAATTGAAAAAGTGAAAGAAAGAACGAGCAAGCTTGTTATGGGATCCCCGGAAGAGAATGCGGCAATCGGGCCTGTTATTGATAAAGCTTCTTTTGACAAGATTTTGAATGCCATTGAGAGAGGCAAGAGTGAAGGTAGATTGATAGTAGGCGGAGGAAAAGGAATAGAGAGCGGCTATTTCATAGAGCCAACGGTATTTGCTGATGTTGCTCCAAAAGATTCGTTAATGCAAGAAGAGATATTCGGGCCTGTACTAGCCATTGCTAAGGCGAGGGATTGGCAAGAGGCTATCCGTATATACAATGATACGGAATTTGGGCTGACAGGAGCTTTTTTCTCGGCTGAAGAGGATCGTATTCAAGCAGCGCTGCAGGAAATGCATTGCGGCAATCTATATATTAACCGTAAATGTACGGGAGCATTAGTAGGCGTTCATCCCTTTGGGGGATTTAATATGTCAGGTACAGATTCAAAGGCTGGCGGACATGATTATATGCTATTGTTCACGCAAGCTAAACTTACGTCTATTAAACTATGAATGAATAATGGACGGTATTCTTAAAGTTTAATGTCATATAAAATAACATAAAAGATTGATTTTTATTGAATTTTGATCGAATATCTGAAAATATCATTGTCTATATGGAATGTTGATGTTACACTATCTCACGTAAAGAAGTATATTGTATACAAATTTTGACGCTTTACCCACATATACATAAGGCACATCCTAGATTAAGTCAAAATTGATTAACGCAAAGGCGGAATGGGAGTGGTGAGTATAGCATCGTCGATCTATAGTTTGGCTGCACTCTACTTATTCGATTAATTGCTAGACAAAAAAGGAGGAAGAACATGCCTAAGAAGATTATCTCTCAAAAGCTTCTCGCACTCATGCTTTCCTTAATGCTTATTTTCTCTATCATTGCTCCTGGTGCTGCATATGCACGAGAAGGTGCCGATACAGGTTCGGTTCCTGCTGAGGAGACTGCCGCTGCTCCAGAAACAACGGTGCCTGAAGAAACTTCGGATACGGAGCCGCTAATCGTCTCTGCACTTGCTGAGCCGGAAGATTCGGTTGGTAAAAGTGCTTATGATTATCTTAATTATATGGCGACCACAATCGGTGCTCGTGTTGCGGGCTCAGCGAAAGAGGTTGAAGCCGGAAATTATGTGAAGGCTGAATTTGAAAAGCTAGGCCTTGATACAACGGTACAGCCGTTCAGCTATACTCGCGGTGCGACAACGGTTAATTCAAATAACATCGTAGCGACTAAAGTAGGAACGTCGCCAAAGGTTGTAATCGTAGGCGCGCATTATGACTCCGTCAGCGCGGGCAAAGGTGCTGATGATAATGCGTCAGGTGTAGCGGTTATGCTGGAATCAGCGAAAGCAGTGTCCGAGCTAGCTACGCCGTATACGATTAAATTCATTGCGTTTGGCGCGGAAGAGCAAGGACTTAGAGGTTCTCAATATTATGTGTCTCAAATGACTGCTCAAGATAAGAAAAACACAGTTGCAATGATTAACCTCGACAGTGTGGCTGTCGGCGACAATATGTACATTTATGGCAGCAATGGTTCAAAAGGTTTCGTTCGTGACCTAGGCCTTAGCATTGCTGACCGTCTTGGTCTTTCCCTTATAACTAATCCAGGTGAAAACCCTAAGTATCCAGCTGGTACAACGGGAGACTGGAGTGATCATGCGCCATTCTCGAAAGCAGGCATTCCTTACGCCTACTTGGAAGCGACGAACTGGAGCCTTGGCGACAAGGATGGTTATACGCAAACTACACTGGATGGAGAGATATGGCACACAGCAAAAGATACTCTTAATTATATCGAGTCTGCTTATCCGGGAAGAATCCAAGAGCATTTAACGACATTTACAAAAGTGCTCACAGGCATTCTTCTTGAAGTACAAGAGCTTCAACTAAGCAAAGATAAAGCATCCATAACAGAAAAAAGAACGATTGACGTTTCATTCGAATTGCCAGCAGGCGTAACGCTTGCAGATCTGAAATGGAGCTATGGCGACAAACCTCTGACCGAATGGAAGAAGTGGGGCACGAACTCGTATTCGGGAGACCCATTCATCTATTTGGAAGGGACGCCAGTGCTGGATGGAACGACGGTTAAAGCGCAAGTTACGTTTGACCTTATTTACAACACAACCAACTTGTCAGGCTCTCACCGCTCCAGATACCCGGCAATGCTTGGTACTCGTGATTTTGCTGTTCTAGATCAGAAAGGCCGCACCATTGCGACAGCACCTATTAAGCTTAATGTTTATGACAGCTATCATTCGTATGATGAAATTAAACCAGAGATTGATGCGATTACAGCAGAAATTAATGCGAAAAATAATCGCTATGTCGAAACACAGGTTCTTGGCCAATCCGTGCAGGGCAGAAACATTTATTTTACGATTTTGGCAAAGGACAAAGCGTCTGTAGACAAATACTTAAATGAAACGATGCCTGCTATGATGAATGATCCGAAGGGCTTGCAGGATAAAATCAAAAATGGCACGTTCACCGACTATAAAGTTCCAGTATGGCTTAACAATATCCATCCGGATGAAGCGCCTGGCGTTGACGTTATTCTTAACTTCTTCCGGGAAATGGGGATGAAGGATAACATCACGTTTAATACGAACGAGGATGCTGCTAATCCGCTGCCCGTTACGTTAAACGTAAATGATGCGCTTGAAAATGCTATTTTCCTAATGAATTTTACGGAAAATCCAGATGGACGTTCATTGAATACGCGGGCAAATGCCAACTCGTTTGACTTGAACCGCGATAATTCCTATCAAACGCAGCCCGAAACAAAAATCGTAACGAAAGAAATTGCCAAATGGTCGCCGCTTTCCTTCTTGGATATGCACGGTTTCGTAGGCAGCTTCCTGATCGAGCCGTGTACGCCGCCGCATGATCCGAACTTCGAGTACGATCTATTGATTGGAAGCATGCTCGAGCAAGCGAATGCGATGGGTAAAGCAGGTATTGCTAATACCAAATATACAAGCTACGAAATTCCGTATGAATCTCATCAAAACAACAACGGGCCTAATAAATCAGGCTGGGACGATGCATCTCCTGCGTATACAGCTGTTTATGCGATGCACCATGGTGCATTAGGTCACACGCTGGAAATACCAGAGCTTAACGAGGATTCAACGACTGCACTCTTCTATGCGAGCGTTGCAGCAACCAAGTATGTAGTAGAAAACAAAGAAAAATTGTTTTTGAACCAGCTTGAAGTTTATAAGCGCGGAGTCGAGAATACAGACAGCCGTACCGTTGATAAATATTTGACGAATGCTGCTGATCAAGTCATTGGCAGACCGCGCGGAGCAGAAACTAATTTCTTTCCAGACTATTATGTTCTTCCTGTAACAAGCGAATTGCAAAAAAACCGCCTAGCAACATATGAAATGGTTCAGTACTTGCTGAGCAATGGCGTGAAAGTCGAACAAACCACGGCACCTGTGACGATTGGCGAGGTTGTTTATCCAATTGGCTCTTACGTTGTCAACATGAAGCAAGCGAAGAGGGGTTATGCTAACCTCGTCTTGTATGATGGCTTTGATGTATCGGATTTCTCTGAGATGTATGCGGAAATCGTTCAAAGCTTTGCTGATATGAGAGGTTTTGATCGTTATGTTGTGCGTCAGGATGGAGCCTTCTCCGGTAAAACGACGAGCGTTACTGGAGTCGTAATCCCAGAGACAACCATTCCAGGCGACGCAGAACAGTATGTCATTAGAAATACAAGCAATGCGGCCATTAAAGCAGTAAATGAATTGCTTGCAGCTAAGAAAGCAGTAACGATGCTGAGCAAAGGTGCTGCAGGTTACGAATTAGGAGATTTCCTCGTTTCCAAAGCGGATCTCCAGTCTATTTCCAAAAAATATTTGTTAGATGTTATCGCTTTTGACAGTAAGAACAGCAAGGAAGGGCCGCTGCTGAAATTAACGACGGTATCCGCAACAGGAGTCCCTGCTTTTGTTCTAAAAGATTTGGGCTTCCCTGTGACAACGGATATGGCGGCAAGCGATGTACTTATTAACACAAGCGGACAAGCAAGCACGAACCTGATCGGTGAGGGCAAGCCTTATATTGGATTCGGAAGATCGGCAATGAACACGATGAAGGGTTCGACGCTGCTGCCAGGATTCGATTTCGCAACGACAGGAAGCTCTCATGAAGGGTTGTTCAAAACAGAGCTGGATCAGACGCATTTGATTACGGCTGCGTACGATGCAAAAGAATACTTCTACACCGCATCGGGTTCATGGATCACTTCTACTCCTGCAAATGCGAAGGTGTTGGCAACGGCAAGCACGGATGCTGACTTCTTTAAAGCAGGCTGGTGGCCTGGAAATGATAAAGTAAAAGGTAAAACGATTGGCTTCACCTACAAGAAAGGCAAAATTAATGTCACCTTATTTGCGAATGATTTGCTGAACAGAGCACACCCGCAAAAGCAGTTCAGAGTAGTAGCCAATGCAATATTCGCTGCGGCATCTGCTGAGGAGACGGGACCTGTTGTAACACCGGACCCAGGCACCGGCGGACCAGGTCCAGTTGTAACACCAACGCCAACACCGACTCCTAAACCTACGCCAACGCCAGTTGACGTTCCTGAGTTTAAAGATTTAGGAGCTGTCGAGGCATGGGCTGGAGACGCAATTAAGGAGTTGGCTGGAAAAGGCATTATTACAGGTATTAGCAGCACATCATTTGCACCGCTTAAACAAGTAACGCGAGCTGAGTTTTTGACGATGCTTGTTCGCGCTTATCAATTAGCGGATGAGAGTGCCACTGCAAACTTCAGTGATGTGAAAACGTCGGATTGGTTCTACGCTTCAGTAGCTGCAGCAGTGAAAGCAGGACTGGCTCAAGGTGTAGGAGAGGGCAAATTCGATCCAAACCGACCAATTACACGTGAGGAAATGGCTATTATGGCTGCGAACGCGTTGAAGCTCATCAATAAGGATGCAGCAGCAAGTGACGTAGAGGGTGCCTTAAGTAAATTTAGCGACCAAGCTAAAATGGCATCGTATGCGAAAGAAGCGATTGCCCTTCTGACAGAACAAGGCGTGATCAACGGCATGACGGACGGCTCCTATGCTCCAAAAGGCATAGCTAACAGAGCGCAAGCAGCCGTTATCATTAGCAAGCTCCTTAAGAAAAATTAAATTATAGCAATAAATAAAGGGCTGCCAGCGGCAGCCCTTTTATTTAAAGCTTTTTCATGAAGTACATATTGCCTCACAGAAAACGTAAGGAGGACGGCATAGATGAAATTGAATAGTGGGAGCAAACGTAAATTAACGATAGCCAATAAGATTTACGGCAGTTTTTTTGCTGCAATTGTTTTTATTATGCTTCTATTATGCTTTATTTTTTATAATCTCAATAACCTTAATAGATCCTATAATGAGCTTATTAACAATAATGTAGCCGTCCTTATGAATATGGAGTCTATTCAAAGAAATGCCGTTCAGCTCAATAGCAGCTTTAGCGATTACTTATTGAATAAAAATAAAGACATGTTAAAAGAAATGGATGCGGTAAGTGCGGATATTGTTAGTCAAGCAAAGGCAGCACAAGCTTTGATACAAAATGAGGAAGATATTAAAGCGCTTGACGCCCTTCTGGGCTGGAACAATCAATACATGGAACGGGTAGCAGCGTTTAACGATGTGGAGCAGTTAAAAGCCACTTCTTATGCCAACACACGCGTTTTCCCTTTGGCCAAGCTAATTCGCACCAATGCGATTAAACTCGCTCAAACACAAGAGAGCGTTATGGCGGAAAAGGTACTGGCAAACGACAGGGAAGTTAATCAGTCAAATATTTCTATGCTTGTCGGAAGTATTCTCCTTATTGCGGTGACGCTGCTGCTGGGTACACTGCTTTCTAGAAATATTTCCATTCCCATTAGACGTTTGTCTGGATTAGCTGTGGCCGTAGCCAGCGGTGATTTGCGCAGCACGCCTCTTCACATTCGAAATAAAGATGAAATCGGTTCATTAGCAGACTCGTTTGATAGTATGAGGAGCGGTTTGCAGGAGATGATAGAGCAGGTCAATCAGGCTGCGAAGCAGCTGGCAGCAAGCTCGGAGGAGATGCGTGAAGGAGCCAAACAAACCTCAGCAGCTACGTATTACATCGTTGAATCGACGCAGCTGGTTGCTGCATCAGCAGAGGAGCAGCTGCAAGGTTCAGAAGCAATTTCAACAGCGATGGAGGACATTGTCGATGCAATTAGAAGCATAACATCCGCGGTAACGGTGATTTCGGAAACGTCAGAGCAAGCCATTCTTATCGTAGATGGCGGCCATTCCTATATGGAGCTTGCCACCCAAGATATGAGCAGCATTGATCAGATCGTCGATGAAACTGCGAATTCGATGGAAAATGTGAAGGAAAGCGTGCAGCACATCGAGAACATCGTAGCATTAATTGCATCCATTTCGGGTCAGACTCGGCTGCTTGCATTAAATGCAACCATTGAAGCAGCAAGGGCAGGGGAACATGGCTTAGGGTTTGCTGTAGTAGCGGAAGAGGTTAGAAACTTAGCGAAACAATCGGAAGAAGCGTCAAAAAAAGCGTCTAAGCTGCTCGGCACTGTACGCAACAATACAATGCAGGCTGTTTCTATGATGGATAAAGGGAAAAATGAAGTGAAAAAGGGAAAGCGTTCATTGATCGAGACAAGCAGCCAATTCCAGCTTATCCGCAGTTCAGTGAGTGAGGTAGCGAGCCAAATTCAAGAGATTGCTGCGTCATCCATACAAATATCTACAGGCTCGCAAAACATTGCTGCTTCCACTTCAGCCAGCGCGAAGCAGGCTAATGAATCATCAGCATTGACGCAAAGCGTATCTGCAGCAACCGAAGAGCAGCTAGCGTACATGGAGGAAATAACAGCATCGGCAACAACGCTTCATGCCGCAGCGGGTGATTTGCAAAGCCATGTCTCTAAGTTCAGAATGGTATAACTGGTCGAAAGCCCCGAGCGAACCGCTTGGGGTTTCTTGCTGTCGTCCTTTTTATTTCTGGACACAGCGGCATACGCCCAAACCCAAATTAGCTCCTTGGCATAGGCTGTTATCATCACATGAAATCAAGGAGCTTAATCCGAATGCCAAAAACGACAACAAAACCGGAGATAACCGAATTATCGTCTGATGATCTTGCTATATGGGCTGCAGTTATATTAGTCATTGGCGATTTATTTGGATTGTTTGCCGTCATAAAAGCAAAAGAGGAAAAGGAAGAGCTGCTTTAAACCTTTGACCATGATGATTCAGCTAGTCACATAAAAGTATTCTAAAAATTTCAATATAAAGGAGAAAAGTTGATGGCAGATAAAAAAGAGATTAAGTCTGAAGAACTGGCCAAGCTTTCAGCATCGCTTTCAGCCGTAGGTTATGGATTAATCCTGCTTTCGCTTGAGAGGGCAGATCAGGAAAACCTGGAGCGCAAGGGGAAGGAAAATGAGAAGATGTCAGCAGCAGTAAATCGGTTATATCGACGTTTCAATGGATAAAGAGGGCGGGGATGAAGGGTGAACATAATCTCTCCTTCAATGATTACGTAAACAGCCCCTCGCATATCGCAAGGGGCTGTTTGCATGCTGCTTACAAAATTAACTCAAGCCATTGTTCTTTCGTTACCGGACCGAAATAGAAGGGCAGATCAATATCAGCTGTAAGCTGCTTTAGAGCGGAAGCTTCATAACGAATGCCGATCAGTTTCTGAGCAACTTCATTGCTGTCGCCACGGCCAAAAAAGTCTCCGTAAATAGCAGCGTTCACAATCAATCCTTCTTCAACCTGAAGGCGAACGTCAAAGGTGCCAACTCCTTCGATTCGTTTCTTCTGCTGTACATTAAAGGATGGAGAACGGCCATAGTTCCATTCCCAGCTGCGGTAGCGCTCTTCCGCCAGCTTGTGTATATTTTGCCAGTCCTGTTCAGATAACTCGTAGAACGGGATTTCAGCAGATTGCTCAAAGATGGACTGAAGCAGTCTTTGCCTAAACTGCTCTATCGTCATAGGCTCCTTCAAAAACTCTGTAATATTCGCCACGCGGCTGCGGATCGACTTCGTTGACTTCGATACATATTTCTCAGCATTTGCCTTTAGCGCAGATACAACATTTTCGATTTCAGAATTAAACAGCAGCGTTCCATGACTGAACATTTTGCCCTTCGTCGAAAATTGCGCATTGCCGGATATTTTTCGCTCGCCAACCTGTAGATCATTTCGGCCGGTCATTTCGGCGTCTACACCCAGCTCTTGAAGCGCACGTACAACAGGCTCGGTGAACTTCTTGAAATTGTGAAAGGACTTACCGTCATCCTTCATAATGAAGCTGAAATTCAAGTTGCCGAGATCGTGGTAGACGGCTCCCCCTCCAGATAGTCTGCGGACGACGTGTAGCCCACTGCTCTCGACGTAATCTGCATTAACTTCCTCGACGGTATTTTGGTTTTTGCCAATGATGATGGATGGCTCATTTATGTAGAAAAGCAAGTAGTCATCGTTGTCAGGCAATGAACGCAATATATATTCCTCTAATGCCAAATTAAGCGTTGGGTCGGTGATGCCATTATTGCTTACAAAACGCATGATCTTTGTCCTCCTATGCTGTAGCTCATATTGGCATTATACCTGTACGTCCTGTTCCTTATCAAATGAAGGTTCGTACTTAATGGGTACAACCTATGCATAAGCTGAAATAATTCGTATAATCGAATGAGAAAAAAAGCTTGATGCAGAGGTGAAGCAAATGGAAGCGAAATTTTGTATGTCATGCGGTCATGAGCTCGAAACCCGTGACGTTGACGGTACGATGAGGCGAGCTTGTACAAGCTGCAGCTTCGTTCATTGGGGAAATTATAGCATTGGTGTCGGAGCACTGGTCGTAAAGGATGAGAAAATTTTGCTCGTTCGCCGAGCACAAGAGCCTGGAAAAGGTAAATGGACGAATCCGGGCGGTTATATTGAGCAGCTGGAAGCCATTCAAGACACGATTGAGCGAGAGGTTATGGAAGAGTGCGGCGTGCAAGCAATCGTAAAAAACGTTGTAGCACTGCGTGATCAGCCGAGAAATATACATAATCTGTACGTCGCATTTGAGATGGAATATGTGAGCGGAGAGCCTACCCCGGATTTTGTGGAGGTTGACGCTGCCGGTTTCTTCACCTTGCAGGAGCTGGAAGCAATGGATGTTGCCAGTTTTACACAGTGGCTGGTTGATGTTGCTTTCCATGGACAATCACAGGGACTCAAGATAGATATGTCGCCTGTCGTGCCTTTGAACGGTTATGGATTATTTCGAGTATAAAATACAGCTATTAACCAGATGAAATGTTTATCCTGTTATTTATAGTAGAGACCTTCCTTGCAGAAGGTCTCTTTTTTGCGAATTAGAACACCCAGTATACCCAATACGATAATAGAATTAACGTGAATACAACGGTAATCGGAATGACGATTGAAGTTACCTTCAAATATTGGACCCAGCTAATTGGAACTCCGCCTTTACGTACGATATGCATCCACATAAGCGTTGCCAGTGTGCCAATTGGCAATAGGAGCGAACCGATGTCACTGCCGATGACACTAGCGAGATAAGCAATTTTCAACGTCAGAGGATCAAGCCCCATATTCATTAGTGTAATCGTACCGACCATAAGTGCGGGATGGTTGTTGAATAAATTGGAGAGTACGCTTAAAAGTCCGCCCATGAGGACGCTGGCGTGAAGCAGGCTTCCTGAGATGAGAGGCTGCATAAGATGAATAAGCCAATCCGTTAAACCGATGTTGTTAAGGCCATAAATGATCACATACATGCTGAAAGCGAATATGAGTATATACCAAGGTGTTTTTTTGAGCATGTCCGCCGGTGAAATTTTTAAGTGGTACCAACGCCAGCCTAGCAGAAGAGCAGATCCGATAACAGCCATTGCAGCGACGGGGAAGTGGATGTAGGAAGCGACAAAGAGGCTGATACGAACACAGAATACAAAAATAAGAATATTGCGCATGAAGCGGTTGCGGTTCTCTTTAGGCAAGGTTTCCTTTAACGGATGGCTGCCGGGCATAAGATTCCACCTGGAAGCGGGAGGAAGTGTTTTTGGAAGTGTGCGATAGAAGACGGCAAACAGCAGGAGCGACAAGAGGACAAGTCCAAGCGAAGCGGGTACGAACATCATGGCGGTATGCATGTAGAGATCCATATGAACAATTTTTAACGCAATTAAATTGACGATATTGCTTACGCCGATAGGGGCACTAGATGCCGTTGCGATTAATGCGCCAGATAAGAGATAAGGTATTTTTTGATGTTTTTTTAGTCCCATATTTTGCAGCAAGAGCAGTAATATGGGCGTTGTAATTAAGATGCTTCCGTCGTTGTTTACAAAAAGCGTCATGAGAAAGCAAAATAAGTTTGTTAGCCAAAACAAACGAATGCCGGAGCCGCGTGCTTTTTTGGTGAGCAGCTCGGCTGCCCAGTAGAAAAAACCGAAGCTTTCTAAAACAATGGCCATAACGATAGTAGCAATAATGGTGACCGCAGCCCCGCTTATCGTTTCGGTTATTTGACCGAGATCGGAAAGCGAGACGCTTCCGCTAAGAAGAACGACTGCAGCTCCGATTGTTGCGGGTATCGCTTCATTGACCTGCGGTCGCCAGAAGATGAAGCTGATTGTTAGAAGGAACGCGGAAATGGTCATAATGATCATTAAGTCATGCATGCTTTAACCTCTTTTCAGTTTTGAACCCTTTTTTTGCTTTATTGTGCAGCACTCCTTTTCTAGATAGAACCTTAGGCTACTTGGAAAACTAGCATTCTAGCAAAGCTAGAGATCCTCCTTTCTCTTATTTATTTTGTATCTATGTAGTGTAAGTATACGTACATGATAGAGTGTTCGTACTGGTCAATATCCCTATCTCTATCAAAATCTGCTAGTATCAATTGAAGATATTTGCCCCATAATGATAGATAGCTTCTATGGATTAAAGCCCAAAAAAACCCTCCTAACGATGGTCGTTTGGAGGGTTTTTAGTCGCTCTTCCATACTTGCTTAAAATATTGAGTAGGAGAGAGGCCGACATATTTTTTGAATACTTTGCTGAAATGATAGGGATCGTTGATCCCGACTAGATAACCGATTTCTCCTATGCTGAGCGGCGTCGTTTCAATCAATTGTTTCGCTTGGTTTACTCGAACCGCGTTGATGTACCGAATGATCGATTGGCCGGTAACGAGCTTAAAGGCACGGTTTAAATAATCATAGTTGCCTTCAAATGCAAGCTCAATGTCTTTGCCGGTTATTTTGCTCTGATAGTTTTGATGGATATAATCGAGCAGCGCGTTAACCTTAACAACCGACTTCGAATGAATTCGGTCGTTGCGCTTCAGCTCATCCATAAAATATTCACGTGAGAGCTCAACGAGCCATTGCATAAATTGAAAAGCAGTTAGGCTTCTATTGTAATACCTGCGCATATAGAGCTTCTGCATTTCATTTAATGCATGCAGGATGAGATTAAATCTGGTTTTATCAGAAATCGTATGGTATTTGGGGAAGTAGCAGTGATTTGGATGGATTCCATTAACGGTAGGCTTATGCTCAATAAACGGAGACTGGTCATGCTCAACAATAAAGTAATTGGCTAAAGCCAGCATATCATCCCTATACACAGCTTTAATATCTGAATGCTCAAAGTGAATGTAATAGTAATCGCAAACATGCTTTGCAGTTCCTTCATGATTCAAATTGGGCTCAAGAATAAGCAAGTCACCTTTACGCAGAACATAATGATTTTTCTCCTCTTTAATATGGAGTTCTCCACTTCTGATGAAATAGAGCACATACTCATTTATATTTCGTTTGAAATGAATCCACGGGCTTCTGTAAGCAATAAACCCCATAATTTTTATGCGAGGCACTAAATCCATGTTCATGGACAGCAATAGTTATGACCTCCTTCACTCCGTAAAAGTCGCTTTTGTACAAAAAGAGTCTAGATCGGACATTCCCGTTCATTCTAACACAAACTATACTGGGTTTGTAATTGAAGCCACTATAAGGACGGGATGAAGCATATGAAGAAGCTGAAAATAGGCGTTATTGGGCTTGGCGGCATTGCTAACTTTCATATTGAAGGCATCTTGGCAAGTGAACATGCTGAAATATGGTCGATATGTGATTGTAATGAGGAAGCGCTTTTGGCCAAAGGCAATGAACTGGGTATTCAGCTTGAGCGGCAGTATGTAAATCATTTGGATATGTTAAAGCAATCAGAGCTGGACGCTGTGACCATAGGCACACCAAACAGCAATCATTTTCAGATCGCGTATGACGCCATTATTCATCGCAAGCCATTTGCGCTTGAGAAGCCAATTGCCCTTGATGCGAGGGAAGCAGCGATTCTTAGACAGGAATTAGCGAATCATCCCATCCCTCATATGGTGTGTTTCACGTATCGTTATAAATCCGCGGTTCGATATGCGAAGCAGCTGCTTGAGCAAGGCACGCTTGGCAAGATCAATCACGTATACAGCCAGTATTTGCAAAGCTGGGGTATTAATGAGGAAATTCCACTGCTCTGGCGATTCCGCAAGGATCTGTCAGGATCGGGTGCGCTCGGTGATTTAGGTTCTCATATTCTCGATCTTAAGCGCTTCCTTATCGGAGAAACCGTGAAGGTTATCGCTGATGCAGGAACGATTGTAAAAGAGCGGGACAACCTAAATGGAGAGGGCAAAGGCGAGGTGGATGTTGATGATTTTTGCCATGTGCTTGCCCGTTTCGAAGATGGCGGCTCCTCTACGATGAACATATCTCGTTTCGCTTTTGGCCGCGGCAATTACCAACGGATCGAGATTTACGGTACGCAAGGAGCGCTCATCTACAACCTTGAAGAAGAGGATAGCCTTGAAATCAGGCTTGGAGAGGATAAGCAATTCCGTAAAATCGATATTCCAAATTCGTTCGCAGCAAATCAAATGCAGTCCTTCTTTAATTTGCTGAACGGCAAGCAAGATGGTCTCGACGCAACAATTGAGGATGGTTATATCAATCAGCTGACTCTGGATTCTATTCTCCTATCCACTCAGGAAGAGCGCTGGATTACGATAACACAGGAGGCTTCTAACAATGGCTAATATAAAGGTAACTGTCTGGAATGAATATCGGCATGAGAAACAAAATGAACAGGTAGCAAGCATCTATCCCGAAGGGATTCATAACGCAATTGGCGGCTACTTGAAAACAGTGGATGGCTTTGAAGTAAAGACAGCGGTTCTCGATGAGCCTGAACATGGGCTAAGCGATGATGTGCTGTATCATACGGATGTGCTCATCTGGTGGGGACATCTCGCTCATGCTGAGGTGCGGGATGATATTGTCGAGAAGGTGCGCGCACGCGTCATGGAGGGCATGGGGTTAATCGTTCTTCATTCTGGCCATGGCTCCAAAATATTTGAGCGTTTGTTAGGCACTAAAACAGGAGATCTCAAATGGCGCGACGATGGCGAGAAAGAGCGGGTTTGGGTTATCGAGCACGGCCATCCGATTGCGGACGGCTTAAATGATTATATTGAAATTCCGAAGGAAGAAATGTACGGGGAGCGCTTTGACATACCCGCGCCAGATGAGCTCGTATTTATTTCCTGGTTCGAGGGGGGAGAGGTATTTCGAAGCGGCTGCTGCTACCGAAGAGGAAAAGGCAAGTTGTTTTATTTCCGGCCTGGACATGAAACATTCCCGATCTACCATCATCCAGATGTGCTGAGAGTCATTGCGAATGGCGTACGATGGGGGGCTCCTGTTCAAGGCGCAAGCATATCGCTAGGACGTGTTGCTCCGCTCGAGCCAATTGGAAATTAAATGGTGAAGGTGTCTTATCTTTCTGTTTAGACAGAAAGATAAGACACCTTTTTTATTTTTCCAAAAAAGAGGCATTTAAAACGGAGTGAAATACGACACCTTTTCCGCAATGAAAACGGTTTCTAACGAAGAATGATCTAAGCATAATGAAGGAGAAGCATAAATAAGAGGAGGGTCAATCCTATGAAATGGTACAAAACAATTTCGTACGGGGTACTAGCGGCGGTAATGGCTTTTACGATTACGGCGTGTGGAAACGGAAATAACGCACCTGCCAATAGCGGAGGAAATGCTCCGAAAAATGAAAGCGGTAACGCTCCGGCAGCGGGTGGCAAAAAAGTTACTATTGAATACTGGCATACCTATAGCGATCAAGAAGAGAAGGTGCTCACGGAAAATATTAAGCCGCTCTTTGAGAAAGAAAACCCAGGTATCGAGCTCAAGCTGACAAGAATGCCATACGAGGGCTTGAAAGAGCAGGTTATTGCCGGAGTAGCGGGCGATGCAGCACCTGACCTCATGCGAATGGATATTATTTGGGTTCCTGAATTTGCCAAGATGGGAGCGCTGCAAGATATAAGCAAGAACGAGGGTTTCGATGCATTAAAAGCAAATACGTTCGAAGCGCCTATGGAAACGAATGCATATAACGGCGGCTACTATGGCGTTCCAGTAAACACGAATACAAAAATTGCTATCTACAACAAATCGGTTTTGGATGAAATCGGCATAAAAGAAGCTCCTGCGACAATGGATGAGTTCGTTGCAGCAGCCAAGCTTGCGGTCGCAAAAGGCAAACCGGGCGGTATTGGCATCGGCGGAGCGAACGTATGGGCAGCATCGCCTTACTTCTGGAGCCTTGGCGGTTCATTGACGAACGAGGACTATACAAAGGTTGAAGGCTACTTGAACAGCCCGGAGAGCGTAAAAGCGCTCGAAACGATTGTACAGTGGAATAAAGACGGACTCGTAACGCCTACGATTCTTGGCGGCGAGCCAGGCGCATGGGACGGTATGAAAAACAATGATTATATGATGATTGATGACGGCCCTTGGTTTTACAGCATTCTGATGAACGAAGCAGAATCGAAATTCAAACCGCTGGAGCAAACGGTTCGCGGCTTGATTCCTACTGGTGCAGGCGGCAGCCGATCTGTTGTAGGCGGCGAGGATCTTGTTATCTTTGCAAACTCGAAGCATCCGCAAGAGGCGTGGACATTTGCAAAATGGATGCTTGGCGACGAGCCGCAAAAGATCATGAGCAAGCTTGGTCTTATCCCTACAAACAAAACGGCAGCAAACGATCCGGCATTTCTTGAGCAGCCATTCGTTACAGAATACGTGAAGCAGCTTGAAACTGCACTGCCGCGCACACCGATTCCACAATACGGCGAAATGGAAGGAATCGTTAATCTTGCTTTTGAGAAAGCGGTCCGTGGAGAGCTTAAACCAAAAGAAGCGCTCGATGAGGCAGCGAAAAACATTGAAGCTATTTTGAAGAAATAAGTGAAATGCTAGAGCCTTCATCTACTGCAAAGGTAGATGAAGGCTCTAGTGAGATGAAGGATAGGGAAGGAGCATCAATATGTCTATACCAGTGACGGGGCAGCCGAAGCAAGAGCAGCGAATTCCGGCAGGCGTAAAGTTGAAAAAGGGCATTCAGCAGTGGATAAAGGTTATGCCTTATATCTTTCTTGGTGTTTTAGGAACGGCCGTATTCGTTATTTATCCGATGATTAAAAACATAATTATAAGCTTCCAGGAATACAGCATTATGCCTAATGCAGAAAATCCATTCATTGGCTTTGCAAACTACGTATCCGCATTTACGGATCCGAACAATAAAGTGTTAATGGCAATCCGAAATACGTTTCTGAACGTCGCGGTAACGGTACCCATTAACTGGTTTCTTGCCATCGTGTTTGCGGTCTTAATTAATATCCACTTCGTTAGGCATAAGATTGTGTTCCGTACGATTTATTATTTGCCCATCATCACGTCTTGGATCGTGGTCGCCTTCTTGTTCCGCTTCTTGTTCGCTGGCGGTGAATATGGCTTGATCAACTATATCTTTTATAAGCAGCTTGGCATATTCCATGAACCGATTAATTTTTTATCAAATTATTGGACGGCTATGATTGTCATCTGGTTGTTTCATATTTGGAAAACGGTTGGTTGGGGCGTAGTCATTTATTTGGCGGCCTTGCAGGGCATTTCGAAGGAATATTATGAAGCGGCGAAAATTGATGGCGCTAACGGAACGAAGCAGTTCTGGAGCATTACGGTTCCGATGTTAGGTCCTGTCACCGCATTCGTTCTTATTAACCTAATTAACGGAGCATTCAACTTCTTTCCACAAGTGTACTTTATTACGCGCGGTGGTCCGATGGATCAGACACAGACGCTGCCAAGCCTTATGTACATGCAAGCATTTAAGAACTTTAACTTTGGTTATGCATCTGCGGTAGCCGTCATGATGGGGATTGCAGTGTTTTTACTCACCTATTCTCAGATGAAAAAATTCGGCAATCAGCGTTTTTTGTAGGAGGGAGAAGAAATGAAAACTAAATGGCATATTCAGCTACTAGTTTACAGCATTATCGTGCTTGGTGCGTTGGCTTTTCTATTTCCCTTCGTATATATGATTATGACGAGCTTCATTAAAGGGGCATACTCGCTGCCGCGGCCTAAGGAAGTATTCTCCGTCATCCCAAACCTATATAACTACCAGCTAGTATGGAGCAAAAATAATTTTGCAAGGTATTTCCTGAACAGCTCGCTCGTTACCATCGTGTCTATGACAGGAAGTTTGTTTCTCGGCTGTTTAACCGCCTACGGGTTTGCGAGATTTACGTTTCCGGGCAAAGAGTTTCTATTCCGAATGTTTCTTCTGACCATGATGATTCCCGGAGTGATCAACATTATTCCACAGTTTCTAATTATCAAATCATTTGGTTTGGTTAACACCTACTGGGGGCTATGGTTAATTTATATCGGCGGCGGTGTTGTTGGCAGCACGTTCTTCTTGCGCGGATTCTTTCAAAGCATTCCGAAGGAGTACGAGGAGTCCGTGTTGATCGATGGCGGTGGCAGCTGGCGCATTTTCTGGAATATTTACCTGCCTCAGTCGATGCCGGCGATTGCGACGCTTGCAGTTCTTTCCTTTCAAGGCACATGGGAGGAGTATTTCACGGCTCTAGTCATTATTAAGGATGAGGCGCTTCGGACGCTGCCAATTGCACTGCTGATGTTCAACGATAAATATGCGACAAACTATTCATGGGTATTTGCTGCTTCCATTATAGCGCTCATTCCGACGATAATCCTTTATATTATTTTCCAAAAAAGATTCGTACAGGGTGGATTTAACGAAGGCGGAGTGAAGGGTTAAATCTAAAAACAGGAGCTATCAAATGAAACGTAAAAGAAATCGAAATAGAATAAGTTCATCAGTCATTGTTGTCATTACCTCTTTTATGATCCTTGCTTCCGGCTGCAGCGAGCAGAAGGAAATAAAGGCGGAGCTTGTGAATAGCCAAGGTATAATAAGTCGCTTGTCGACCGACAAATCGGCTTATCGTCCCGGCGACAACGTTCATTTTACGTTGGATTTGGCTAAAACGGAGTCAAAAGCGAAGGTGATTGTCCAGTATCGCCATCTAGGGGAGAAGATCGCTGAGCAAGAAGTCAAGGTGGACGGCAATTCATTGGAATGGGATTGGACGCCTCCAAAGGAGGATGGCCGAGGTTATATGGCTGAGGTTTTCTTTGCAACGAAGGAAGAAGTGAAGGATCATCAGAACATCGCAGTTGACGTGTCCACAGACTGGAGCAAATTTCCTCGTTACGGTTATTTGGCGGACTTCCACAGCATGAATGGGGAAGAGATGGCAACAGTAATCGAACGTCTGAATCGGTTCCATATTAACGGCGTTCAGTTTTATGATTGGCAGTATAAACATCATCAGCCTCTGAAGCTGGAAGGCAATCAACCAGCGTCGGAATGGCCGGATATTGCAAACAGGCCTGTCGCCTTGGATACAATTAAAGGCTATATTGACCTTGCGCACAGCAAAAACATGAAGGCGATGAACTACAATTTATTGTTCGGGGCATATGAGGGGGCAGAGGAGGACGGTGTCAAAAAAGCGTGGGCGCTGTACAAAGATCCTTCGCAAGCGAATCAGGATAAGCATCCATTGCCAGACAGCTGGGCCAGCGACATTATGCTCTATGACCCAAACAACGTGGAGTGGCAAAACTATCTGATTGATAAAGAAATTGAAGTATTTAACCAATTGAAATTCGACGGCTGGCATGTTGATCAATTAGGCGATCGCGGAGCGCTTTGGAATGCCAAAGGAGAAAGTGTAAAGCTGGCGCCGGGCTATGTATCATTTCTGAAAGCAGCTAAGGAGAAGCTGGATGTCGACTATGTGATGAACGCTGTCGGACAGTATGGGCAAGCCTTTATGGCTCCTCAGGCTCCTCTCTCATTCCTATATACCGAAGTATGGGACGGGCATCCGAAGTATGGCAACCTGAAGGGGATTATCGATCAAAACAACCAGTTTAGCAAAAATAAGCTAAACACGGTGCTTGCCGCTTATATGAACTATGATTTGGCAAACGCGAGCGGGGAATTTAATACGCCAGGCGTTCTGCTTACAGATGCAGTCATCTTCGCATCCGGCGGATCCCATCTGGAGCTTGGGGAAAATATGCTGGCCAAAGAGTATTTCCCTAATCGAAATCTCTCCATTCCAGCTGAACTGGAAGAGCAGCTTATTCGCTATTACGATTTCCTTGTCGCTTATCAGAACATTTTGCGAGATGGAGTAGAGGAATCTGAACTAATCGTATCAAGTACAGGGGACACAAGTGTTTCCGCTGCTCCAGAGCAAGGGAAAATATGGTCCTTCGCGAAGCAGAAAAGCGGAAGCGACATCGTTCACTTCATTAACTTCACTGATGCTAAAACCATGGAGTGGAATGACAGCAAGGGCGAGCAAGCTGTGCCTATTGAGCGTAAAGAAATAGACATTTCCATTGAGACAGAGCGTGAAGTTGCAAGTATCCTATTCGCCTCACCAGACTATTATCAAGGATCACCTATTAAGCTGAGCTTCAAGCAGCAAGAAGGCAAGGTTACACTTAAGCTTCCAGTCCTGAAATACTGGGATCTACTAACCATTAATTACAAGTAAGGTTGCGATAGCAGGCAGAACCAAGCGATACGAAAGATAGTTTTCGTGCGCTTGGTTTTGTACACTAAAATGAAAGCGCTTGCTGATATGAACGTAATGCATGAGAATGAATGGAGCGAAGCCAGCATGGCTGCGCTCCTCTTCTATAAAACCTTCTATTTTAATCGTGTTGATTTAGGTAAACTAGGAGTATCTTCTTTAACAAGGTGGGCAGCTTATGGCGCGCTTCGAGAAAATAACGAACCGATTTGCTTCAAAAATGATTTTAGCATTTTTACTCATTATTTTGATTCCGACCACTTTATCGGGTTTCTCTTTCTATTTGGAATCTTCCGCGCTTGTAAAACGAAATGTTAGAGCATCTACCGTTCAGGTTACCAAGCAAACCGCAGATGCCTTGTCTTCTATTTTCAACGCGGGAAGCGATACATCCGATTTAATATACAGTGATTTGAAGGTGCAAAAATCAGCGATGCAATATACCTCGAGTCCGCTTAGCGAGCAGATCGAGATGACGCAATCATTAAATACGCTGCTTAATAACGTCGTGTATTCAAGCTCATTCGTAAGAATTGTTTATATCATTAAAAGTGGGGGCATCGGCTGGGGGAGCGGCACATTTTCTACACCCAAACTGCGAAAGGTTGACTTGAATCATCAAGAGTGGGTAGCGGAGTCGAAAAAGCAGGATGGCGGGTTCGTATGGCAGCCGATGCGAAAGGATCCTTTTAGCGGCGGTGGGGAAAATACTGATCTTGTACTCCCGATCAGCCGTGCGTTAAAAGACTTTGAATCGCTTCAGCAAATCGGTCTGCTGGTCGTTAATTTAAATGGCGAGGCCATTATTAATACGATTAAGCAAGTGAAGCTGGGGGAAACCGGACGTTATATGGTCGTTAACCCCAAAGGTGAAATTATGATCGATGCGGATCTTTCACGAATTGGTCAGATGGTGGAGGATGCCAAACTGCATGAGTTGATCGTACATAATGATGCAGTTGAATTCGAGTACGCTAATAAGGGCGTCCATTATTATGGCGTAAAGCAGCTACTAAGCAATGGTTGGCTGCTGGTTGGCACAGTTCCTACGCTTGAAATAACGGGGGCGCTGGATAAGCTGCATACACGTATTTTAATAACCTCAGCATGCTTCGCTTTGCTTGCGGTGCTCGTTGGTCTTCTCATCGCGAAGAAGGTTACGAATCCAATCAAGCAATTAACGCTAGAGATGAGGAGAGTTCAGCAGGGAGATCTATCTGTTCGAACAGCGTTAACGTCTACAGACGAGATTGGGCTCATGAGTAGGCATTTTAATAAAATGCTGGATGAAATTGAACAGCTGATGCTACGAGTGGAGCAGGAGCAAAACGAGAAGCTTGAGGCCGAGGTGCGTGCGGTCACTTACCGGATTCATCCGCATTTTCTCTACAATACGCTTAGTACGCTCAGATGGCTGATTCGAGCAGGAGAGATGGAGCGAGCCGATCAAGGGCTAGCGGCTCTAACTAGACTGCTTCAAGCGAATATGGGCAAGAACGGGCAAATGATTACACTTGCGGAAGAGCTGGAGATCATTCAGAAATATATCGTTATTTTAGAAATGCGGTATGAGCAAAAATATGCTTTGGCTATAGAGGTACAGCCTGGGGCGGATCAAGTGAAAATTCCAAGGATGCTGCTTCAGCCGCTCGTTGAGAATGCGATCTTCCACGGCTTCGTGCCGCTTAATCGCGGAGGAGATATTACGATTAAGGTGACAGAGCAGCAGGGAGAGCTGCGGATTGTGATCCATGATGATGGCTCAGGAATATCAGAAGAGAAGTTGAAACAATTGAATGCAAAGGAAGGTATGACGAAAGCAGGCATAGGAATGAAGCATGTTTATGATTCCTTAAGGCTTTATTATGGCGCAGGCTCGGGCATATCTGTTACGAGTGATATTGGACTCGGTACTCATATTCATATCGTCATCCGTTTATAAACCTAAAGCTTCCGAGTTCAGATATTGCTGCCTACAACTTCGAGGAGGAAATGACGTGAACGATTATGTTTTGATTGTGGACGACGAGCCGATTATTCGAAACGGGCTTAAAAACTTCATAAGTTGGGATGAGCAAGGGCTGACCTTAGTAGGAGATTGTGCAAATGGCCTTGAAGCATTTGAACGGCTTCGATCTCAGCCTATTGATATTTTGATAACGGATATTAAGATGCCAGTTATGGATGGACTGGAGCTAACGCGAAAGGCGCTGGAGGTTAATCCGCTAACCAAGGTTATCCTAATTAGCAGCTACAATGAATTCGAATATGTGCGTGAGGGGATGAAGCAGGGTGCTGTCGATTACTTGCTTAAGCCGTCACTGGAAGCGGGGGAACTCATTGCTGTACTCGTGCGATGTAAAGAAATGCTGCAGCAAAACCGCAGACAAGTCGTGCAAAATCAACAGTTTGATGAGCAATTGGTTTTCCTTGCGAGAAGACGTTCTGAGCAGGAAATCATACGCTTGCTCGCAACCAACGAGTCTGAATCTAAATTAGTTGATCTTTTTGATCAGCCAAATGATCGCTACGTTTGTGCTTTTGTTGTATCGGATGGTCTAAACGAGTGGCGGGAACGATACGGGGATTTGCATATTAGCATCATGTATGAGGATATGCAGGCTTTATTTTATGAGCAATTCCAGTATGGCAGTGCGCCGATTTTGACGGGAGAAGGTCTCTTTATGATCTTACCTCTTGTGGAGAATGCAGAAGGTGAGCTTGAGCGCTTCAAGAACCGGGTTGCTGCTGAACTATCGACCTCAATTTCTATTGGTTACAGTGTGGAGCAGGAAACAGAGCGGGTGGAAACAGGACTCAGAAAAAGCCGAGCTGCAGGGGAACGAAGATTTTTTGAAGGTACGGGCAAACTCTTTGCCTATGAACAAATACCGGATGAGAGCGAAGCGGGGTCTAATTATGAGGGAATGAACATGCAGGTTATGGTTGAGCAATTTCGCACCGAGGACCATACAAAAACAGTCATCGATCGCTTCGTTTCAAGCTGGACGAAGGGTGCTCAAACACCGGAGCACGTAAGAAAAGAAGCATATGAACTGCTCTCTGCCTATGCTTTTGTGAACGGAGGCTCAAAAACGCTATCAGATTTCCGAGAACATATTTGGCGCTGTGAGACGGTTGTTCAGCTCGAATCGACTATCCGTCAATTGTTTGAGGAAATGGAACATCCCAATCAGCTGAGGTTGGTTGATAAAGGCCATAGCGGACAGTTAATCACTAAAGCCATCGCCTACATTAAGCTCCATTACCGAGAAGACTTAACACTGCAACAAGTAGCGGATAACATACATGTAAGCAAAAGCTATTTTTCGAATTTGTTCAAAAAACAGGCAGGTCAAAATTTCATCGATTATTTAATCGATTTGAGGCTGCACGAAGCAAAACGGATGCTGGTTAAAAACGAGTACAAGATTTATGAGGTAGCTGAAAAATCCGGTTTTAACGATGTGAAATATTTTAGCAAGCTGTTTAAAAAGATGACTCAGATGACACCTGTAGAGTATCGAGATAAGCATCAACAATAGTTGATGGAGGAGATTGCCATGCTTATAAATAGGCTGATAATAATAGTGTGTTTACTTGCAATCAGCTCAGGCTGCAGCCAGCAGTCTATTCTTACAAATGACAGCAAGGTCGAGAAGTTAACAAATACTGAGAATACGGAAATCGAGTTCTGGCATACGTACAGTGATCAAGAGACTCGAATTTTGGAGGATATACTTATTCCTGCGTTTGAGGAGGCGTACCCCGCTATTCACGTCGTTCCTGTTCGGCAAAGCAACAATATGGAAATGAAATATACGCTCATCTCCAAGGCATCTTCCAATAGAGCGCCTGATGTAGTGCGTATGGATATTGTATGGGTGCCTGAGTTTTCCCAAAGCGGATTGCTGCTCCCCCTGAGCGAATACGATGATTTTGGCAAAATAACGCAATCGCTGCAGAGCAATACAGGCTCAGCAGGTTATTATAAGGGTTCCTATTATTCTCTCCCCGTTAATATGAACACGAAAATTGCTATATTTAATCGGGCATTGCTGGAACAGGCTGGATTATCGAAGCCGCCTGGAACTTTCCAGGAAGTGATTGATCTTGCTAAAAAACATCGATTCATGATTGGTATAGGGGGGCTTGAGTCGTGGAAGAGCTTGCCTTATATTTATGCGCTGGGCGGACGTATGACAGATGATTCATATTCGAAGGCATCTGGCTATTTGAATGGAGAAGCGACAATCAAGGCGGTTGAGCAGCTTTTATTGCTATATAAGGAGCAGTTGATTGATCGTACGGTTATTAACGGCGGCGGAGATAATTGGGAGGGGGTAAAGTCAGGGAAAATATTGGTCACAGATGATGGACCTTGGTTTTACAGCGTTTTTCAAGGCGAAGAGCTGGAGAGGGCGATTAACACAACAATAGCAGTTCCGTTTCCGCCGGTTTTTGGTCCTGCCTCCATATTGGGAGGAGAAGATTTAGTTATTATGAAGGGCTCGAAAAATCCATTGCAGGCCTGGACATTTATGAAATGGATGGTCAATACGCAATCGCAAATTGCAATGTCGCAAACAGGCATAATTCCGACAAACTTGGAGGCCAAAGAGATAAAGGCGCAGGGTGAATCCTTTATTCATCCGTACACGGAGGCGCTTGATCATACATTTCTTCGTCCGCCAGTGAAAAGGTATAGTCGAATTGACGCTATTTATATAAAATATATGACCAAAATTTTTCAAGAGGAACTTTCGGTTAAACAGGGATTAACGGAAGCAGCCGCTGAGATTGATCGTTTGTTAAAGCAGTAAAATAGATTGATCCTCTAGACGAGACATGTTGTATGCAAAAAAAGTAGGAATCTATTTGTGATTCCTACTTTTTTTATTTCGAAGCGGCAGTCTGCTCCTTAACGGAGCTGAGCCATGCATCTTTAATATGAATTGAATTCACATCACTCAATCATCAGAATTTCACGAATATCCTTTTCCGATAGAGAGGATAGAGCCTCCTGACCAGGCTGGATAACCTCGTCAATCAGGTTCATTTTCTTTTGCTGAAGCTCATACATTTTGTCCTCGACCGTGCCTTGCGTTACAAGCCGGATGACCTGTACGACGTTTTTCTGTCCAATGCGATGTGCACGATCGGCTGCTTGCTGCTCGACGGCGGGGTTCCACCAAAGGTCGTAGAGAATAACAGTGTCGGCACCCGTTAGGTTTAGTCCAGTGCCCCCGGCTTTTAACGAGAGCAGGAAGAGGTCGCGCTCACCGTCGTTGAATCGATTACAAAGCTCGACGCGCTCGGAGGCTTTTGTTTGCCCGTCCAAATAAAAATGAGTAATGCCTCGGTAACCCAGCTCCCGTGCGATTAGGCCGAGCATCTCTGTAAATTGTGAGAAGATGAGCAGCCGCTTGCCAGCACTCTGGCATTCCTCGATAATTTCGAGGAGCTGCTCAAATTTGGCGGAGCTTCCTCGGTAATCTTCTACGAATAAGGCAGGATGGCAGCAGAGCTGGCGAAGCCTTGTTATTCCAGCCAAAATTCGAATTCGATTTTGCTGGAAACTTTCATCGTTCAAATGCTTCACTGTCTCCTGCTGCAGCTTAGCTAGGAAGCCAACATACAGCTGTTTCTGTTCAGGCAGCAGCTCCGATGCTTGAATCGACTCGATTTTGTCAGGCAGCTCCTTCAGTACATCACTTTTCAGCCTGCGCAGCAAGAACGGACGAACCCGCTTGGCGACAGCTTCTCGCGATAGCTCGTTGAAAGCTTGCTTGCTAGGAAATAACGCTGGGAAAACGGCTCCGAAAATAGACCATAGCTCCTCCAGCGTATTTTCCACGGGTGTGCCAGTCAATGCAAAGCGATACCCGGCATCAATTGCCTTAACGGCTTGCGCGGTTTGAGTCGTATGGTTTTTGAAATATTGCGCCTCGTCCAAAATAAGCGTGTGAAAGCTTTGCTTCATATAATCTTTAATATCTTTGCGCAGCAAGGGATATGAAGTTATGATCACATCCGCCGAAGAATCACCTGTCAGCACGCCGCTGCGCTCTGACTTGGTGCCATCGGCAATAACGGCGCGAACCTCTGGAGCGAATTTCTTCAGCTCATTCAGCCAGTTGTAGGCGAGTGAAGCGGGAGCAACGATTAATGCTGGCTGCTCTCGCCTCCGAATCTCAGGAAGTACGGAAACGACAAATGCGATGGCCTGCACTGTTTTTCCGAGCCCCATATCATCGGCAAGAATGCCGCCGAAATGGTAATGGGCAAGTGTCTTCATCCATTGATAGCCATACTGTTGATAATCCCGCAGCACGTTCGCGAGATTGTCCGGTACAGGGAAATCCAAATTGTCGGGGTTACGCATGTTTTCCAGCAGCCGGCGGAACAATTTTCCAAGTCTTACCGCATTTCCGTTCTCATGTGAACCAATGAGATGAAGGCCGCGGGCTGTAGGTATCCGAAATTCGGTTCCTTGAATATCGCTCTGGCGCAGGCCGACCTCATTTAAGAAATGGATGATCTCTTGAAACTCGGCGCCATCAAGCGGCAATAACGAGCCGTTTGGCAAGCGGTGGTATTTGCGCTGCACTTCAAGCGACTTCAGCAGGTTCCGAATTTCCGATTCAGGAATGCCGTCCATATCGAACTTGAATTCCAGCCAGTCTGTACGCTCATCTACATTAACTGTTACTTTTGGCGCTGCATGCTTAGTCACAATTCGTACTTTAACAGCAGAGGTAGCGTACACGGTCAGCAGCTTCTCAAGCCGCGGGATGATATGGTGCAGAAATTCGAATTCCGAATCCTCGTCCTCCATGAAATAGCCGCCCTCTGTTTTGGCGAAGGGAACCAGCTCCATCAGCTCGAGAATGAGCCGCTCTTGTTCTCCGTCCCGCATGAGAATGCGATCAGTACCGCGTGATTTCTCGCTTCCTTCTAAAGGATTAATAATAATGTCGCCATATTGGAACTCAAGCCCTGCGACTAACCGATCTCTTACCCGGTCCAAGTAAAGCTTCGCTTTAAGCTGCGTTTGCAGCACGCGGTCAGATATTGATTCCGCAATGCCGACACTGCCCAGCTTCATTAGTCCCGGGATGACCCTTTCCATAAACGGCTCCATTTGCGCAGGGGCAATATGAATCTTTGGCTTGCGCGAAGTGTCGAGCAGCTGCTTCATCTCCATAAGCCGTGTGCAAGATTCCGGTTTCAGCTCAATTAGCTTGCCATTTGTGATGACCAGCTCATAATCTTCCATAATGATGATCTGATCAAGTCCCTGAATATCCATTTGATAGCCGTCGCTTGTAGCTTGATCAAACGCAAAATGGAGCGGGAGCGCTTCGTCACTCCGTTCAACTCCATGAAACGTTTGATTGTTATAGAGCAGCTGTACGGTCGGTGCAGCAGTTAGCAAAGGAAGCGTCTTATCCCATGAGGAGGGAGGTACAAGCAGCATACGGTCTCCGCTTGCCGGAGCCTCTCTTAGAATTGAGCGGGACAGCGATTCCCTGAATATCTTTTCATTTCGGTAGATTTGAATAAGCCTCGCAAGCACCGCATCATTCTCCTGCTGAAAGCTGTGAACGGCTGGATCATAGGTGAAATGTTTCGAGAAAACGTAAGGCTCCCGCCGATCGACCTTTTCCAGAAATTCTCGTATTTGCTGTACGATATATAACCGTTTTGGGCCAACCTTAAGCTCAATGCCGAACATATGCTTTCGGAAGCCGTAGGGGAAAAGCTTAACAGAAATCTCTACTTCAAGAGTGGTGCGCATGTCCAAAAGCGACCGGCTTCCGCTTGTGCGGATCGGACGGTGGCTGAACAAGCCTAACATGCCGTTAGCCAGCCGAGTATCGGCTGCTTCTAACCCCGCTTGCGCGGCATATCGATTACGGAGATGGGTTGTATCTGCTTCGTCATCATCGTAGTAAGGCCTATCCTCTGGATGAAGGAGTGAGGGGTAGATACGGGCAGGCTTATCAAACTCATTTTGAAAATGATGAATTTGCAGCAGCGCCGCAGCTACATGCTGGCAATACTTATCGTAGGTGCTGAAAGCGAGACAGGAGCACTCCGCTTCGACGTCTCCATCCAGGTCAATATCGATCGTAACCTCATAGCGATGGTTGCCCATTACGATAGCTTTAAAGCTGCTTGCCTCAGGACCTTGGTCCGCAAGCGTAACTTTTCCATCTTTATAGTAGGCTTCGCCGCGTTCGTAGAAGGTATCGCCGCATAGCAGCTTAATAACTCGCTCGGACAACTGTACGCTCATGGTATGGTTCCTTTCCGCTAGCGGAACGCTTGTTCCGATGTGTAAGTTAATTCTTATCATAGCAGAATATGTACAGCAGGTCACAATTCAAAATGTGGGCATTGGGCTTCTGAAATAAAAGCCTAGCATGAAACAAGGTTTATGCTAGCTCTACTTTTGATGTGGTCTAGGCAGCTCTTACTGAAATTGAATGCAATCAACGGTATAATGTAGGAAGAGAAGCTAAGCTTGATTATGGGGAAAGGAGCTGGACAACCATGCATTACCGACGACTTGGAAATAGCGGCCTCAAAGTATCCGCGCTCGGTTTAGGTACCAACGCTTTTGGCAAACGCGCAGATTATGAGGCTTCAAAACAAATCATTCATAGCGCGATAGACAATGGAATCAACTTTATCGATACAGCTAACATCTATGCAGCCACCGAATCCGAAAAAATCATTGGGCAGGTGCTTGAGGGACAGCGTCAACATGTTGTTTTAGCTACAAAAGCAGGGCTAGTTCGGGGAGCAGGCGTAAATGAGCGCGGCTCGTCCAGATTTCATTTGCAGACGGAACTGGAACAGAGCTTAAAACGTCTAAAAACCGACTATATCGATCTATATCAAATTCATACGTTTGATCCTGAAACACCGCTTGAGGAAACACTTCGAGCACTAGAGGATATGGTACGCTCTGGCAAGGTGCGCTACATCGGAGCTTCCAATTACTTTGCGTGGGAGCTGATGAAGGCGCTCGGAATCAGTGATCGGCTTGGGATTAACCGCTTCGTATCGACACAAGTAAGCTACTCCTTAGCGGATCGAACGCCGGAAAACGAGCTGGTTCCGATGTGTCTAGACCAAGGCGTGGGCATCATTCCGTATTTTCCGCTGGCTGGCGGCATTTTGTCAGGAAAATACAGCGCAGCACAGCAAGCGCCAGAGGGCTCTCGCGCTCAGACCGACCCGAGTTTCCAGCGATTTATCGATACTAAAACCATTGCATTAGGTGAAAATGTAGCGAAGCTTGCGGAACAATTGGACTGTACGCCAAGCGTATTATCACTCGCGTGGCTCATGCATCAGCCTGTCGTATCTACAGTCATTGTGGGAGCGACAAAGGTGGAGCAGCTCAAAGAAAACTTGAAGAGTGTATCCTTGCAGCTGACCGCAGATACAGAAGAGGAATTGCAGAAGATTAGCCGCCCATTCCGTATGGGTGAACCTTTTGCATGGTATCGCTTGCCGTAGAGATAGACACAACGGGTACCCACACGCAAAACACTTTGAAGAAGGTGCATGGCTTGTGGGTGCTTTTTTGTATAGAAGCCTTGTTATTGTTGCATTCGTGGGCAAATTGTAGATGCAGACTTGTTTCATCTCTATCCGATTTGTTTTATAAGTTATTATCAAATAGGAGGAGAGTGAGAGGCATGACGGAGAAGCAAACCTATTATGTATCGATTTCTGGAAAGCGGGTCGAGCCTGAACCTTCCATCAATGATCAGTTAACGGTAACCGCAACGCAGGCGGAGATCAGTGAGCTTCAGCAGCTACTCGACCAAATTCAGCGGGACGATGAGAAAACACAATTTCGCGCACCAATCCCTTATAAATCAGCTGATAATGACAAAGCAACCGACAAGTTTAATGAGGATATCATCAAGGTTTACGAAACCGTATATGTGTTAGGCACGGCAGAAACTAGAGATCATATTCGCCAAATGAATATTTTAAACAAGCTGCAAGACTCTGATTACGACTATCCCGGATATGAGCGATAAAAAAACGGTAAGCCAGTAAACAGATAAGAGGCTGTCACTAAAGTGAACTGCACCCCGTCAAGTAGACATTACAAATAATAAAACCTGTTAAACGGCCTTAGTCCTAAACTCCATTGGACTGAGGCCGTTTAGTTTCGCCTGTAATCGTTCGTAATTGTAAAAGTGAATGTAGGCTTCAATGTCCCGTTCAA
>NZ_JBFTPA010000021.1:0-140018 GCF_056398245.1 Paenibacillus sp. 01T47 | reverse complement strand
AGCCAAGCGGTAAGGCAACGGACTTTGACTCCGTCATTCTCAGGTTCGATCCCTGAATCCCCAGCCATTTATATGCGGAAGTGGCTCAGCGGTAGAGCATCGCCTTGCCAAGGCGAGGGTCGCGGGTTCGATTCCCGTCTTCCGCTCCAATTTTACACATCCAAAACACCTTGCAATGCAGGGTGTTTTTTTGTTATGAATAAGACATTAATAATGATGAGGGGTTCGCCATGCGCAAATTAGTATTTTTTGTAGGCGGTGCAGGAGCAGGCAAGACGACATTAGCGAAAGCGCTGGCGAAGAGGCGCAGTGTGGCCATTATTGATATGGATACAGTGCTTAGACCGGCAGCTGTTGCGCTTATGACGCAGGCAGGACTTGATCCGAATGACCGGGATTCAAGTCTCTATAAGAAACTGTGCCGCGATTTAGGTTATCGCATTACGATGGATGCTGCACTTGAGAATATTGCTAATGACGGCGATATATTTGTAATTGGGCCCTTCACGAAAGAAACAGAGACCCCGGACTGGATTGAGCAGGAGCTCTTCGCAATCGGGGCCTCTTTATCAGACGTTGAGGTAAAGGTCGTATTCGTTTATCTCCGTGACGACAAGGTGCATTATGAACGAATTGTGCAAAGGGGATCTATACTCGATCAGTATAAGCTGGACAACTGGAGCGAGTTTAGTCCGTCTTTAGTGAGGAGAGAGCTGAAATGGAACATTCCAGCATCCTCAGTGCTTTATTTTGACAACTTCACGCCTCTAAACGAGCAGTCTTTAGCATCTCTGGATCAATTCGTGTATGGTGGAGACGCGTTCTAAAAGCACGAACATAACAGCAGTTGAGTACCGTATTAGCATTAAAGCTTGCTAGCCGTTAGTTGTTCGAAAAGCTCCTTCGTTCTGGCGGCGTCTTTCTCATTGAAAATAACGGTTAAACCGTCAAGCTGCATGGTAATGTACGGCGGTGAGTTTTTAAATACATATAGCTTGGCAGCACCCAGCTTCTCTAAGGAAAAGTTGCCACGGGCATATTCCGCTGTCGCTGTGCCATTTGTTCTAAATCCGCTTGGGAGCGTTTCTTCAAGCGTAATTCCCTTAACGTCACTTAAATTAAAGCTGTAATCGTATAAAGGATAATCGATGGACACGATGCCGTCCTCTTTAATAGTTAGAGTAGGAGCTGTATTGTCAGATTGCACAATAAAAGCAGTCAAAGGAATGACGATCACAAGGACCAGCACGATGCTGCCGTATTGAATCCATTTTCCGGCCCGAGTTGCCATATTGACCGTTGTTCCAATTCCAACACGCTTAGGAACCATGATCGTTTGATCATCCGGGTTGTAGTAAGTAGAGCCATTAATCCAGTAGTGGTCGTCATCGGCTACAATACTTTGGCCGTCTGTTTCGGCAAGGCTTTCTTCAACCGCCTGTATCTTGTTATGTACAAAAAAGATGCTGCACAGCGGCAAGAGGGATACCATGACAATACCAATCATCCACTGCGTAAAGCTCAGCGAGCTCCCCTGTGTTAAAATCATATAGGCAACAAAAGCATTAATGCTCTCAAAAACAGCAAGGCTAGGCCAAAGCATGGACCAATAACGACGTGCTGCGCGGTTAATAGCGGCGTTGATGTCGTGGTTTTTGCTGTATACCTTCGTCTTCATTTTGCCAAAGGCAGTGTAAATGACGAATAAGATCCCTGTCATCGCGAGTGAGGCAATCCCGGTCATTTTTAAGAGAACGTCGCTGTTAAACAAGGAAACGATAATTGGGACGACAGATAAAAGAGCGGGAATTAGGAACCAATAGGGAGAAACAAGCATCGATTTTTTGAGCTGCGTTACTTTGGCATCGATACGGATCACTCGTTTTTCTCCGACAAACCATTGTTTATCCCGTTTGAGCGCAGCGGCTTTATGATGGATTTTGTTGAAAGGAAGTTTGGATGTATACAAAAAAATTGCAAACCAAAGCAGCATGTAAGTAAAGGCCAGTGAAAAGTATTTATCGAGCAGGAAAAAAGGCACTAAGGTTATTAATGTAATGCCAGCATACACAAAATATGATTTTTTATATTTTTCTTGAAGCTGCTTCATTTCTGCATCCTCGAAGGCATGTGCAGGAAACGTAACGCCAAACAATATGTGATTGCTTGGTACGGCTTGCTTCAAAAACATAACAAGAATAGTGATGTAGGCAATAGCTGCTGGAACGATTAAAATAATATTGTTCATGAAAGGTCTCCTATTCTGGCAGGGGATGATTTTTGCTCATTGCGGCTTTAAAGATGTTCGAGCAAATGTGCATAAATTGTTCTTGCTCGATACCTTTAAGACTAGCCTCAGAAATAACAAGCTTTAATTCATGCTCCAGCTTTTGGCTAAAATCAGCTTGCTTGCTCCATTCGGTGCGTACCTTGGCCCCATGACGGCGATCAATAGATATGTATCCCTCGTTTTTGAGAAGGGCATAGGCTTTGTTCACGGTCATGGCATTTACCCCTAAATCATCAGCGAGCTGTCTTACCGTTGGCAATTTCTCCCCATAATTGAGTCCGCCTACGCCAATTCCGATGACAATTTGGTTGCGGAGCTGGACGTAGATCGGTATATCACTGTTGTAGTCAAGCGTCATAATCATCGGATCACCCCTAGCAATAAAGTATCATTTGTATTAGAGATGTTAATACAGATTATACAAAATGTCAAAATGCAGCTGAATCATTTGGACAGGCAGTCCTTGGCATGGCTATAATAAACAGAAGAAGATTTTCCTCATTTCATAAAAATATAATAAGCGATTAGCCAATAAATCTATTTTTCAAGGAGAGACGATTATGATCAGATTCGGCGTTATCGGTACAAACTGGATTACGGAGTCATTTATTTCTGCGGCGCGCGAGGTTGAAGATTTTAAACTAGCTGCTGTCTATTCGCGTTCGATAGAAACAGCGAGTACATTTGCGGAGAAACATAGTATTGCTGCTACATTTACGGATATCGAAGAGATGGCGGCAAGTGGACAAATTGATGCGGTATACATTGCTAGTCCAAACTCATTTCATGCCGCTCATGCGATTGCTTGTATGAAGCATGGCATTCATGTGCTCTGCGAGAAGCCGATCGCTTCGAATGCGAATGAGCTGCGCCAGATGATTGCGGCTGCGAAGGAAAACGGCGTGCTGCTCATGGAAGCGTTAAAGTCGACGATGCTGCCAGGGTTTAAGGCTGTTCAAGATAACATCGACAAGCTTGGAACGATACGGCGTTATTTTGCGAGCTATTGCCAGTATTCGTCTAGGTACGATGCCTATAAGGCGGGTACGGTGCTTAATGCTTTTAATCCTGTATTCTCAAACGGGGCGCTTATGGATCTTGGCATTTATTGCGTCTACCCGCTTGTAGCCTTATTTGGCAAGCCGGATGTGATTAAAGCAACTGGTGTCATGCTGGATTCTGGCGTGGATGGGGAAGGAAGCATCGTTCTTCAGTATGAGAGCATGGATGCGGTCATCATGTATTCCAAAATTACACATTCATCGCTGCCATCGGAGATTCAAGGGGAGAACGGCAGTATCGTAATCGATAAGATCAGTGAAATAGGGAAGGTTGAAATCCAATACCGCAACGGAACAAGCGAAGATATTTCGCAGCCTTCAAATAGCAAGTCGATGTACTATGAAGCGAAGGAATTTATCGAGCTGATTAAAGCTGGCCGTACGGAGTCATCCATTAACACGTTTGCAAATTCACTCGTGACGCTGGAGATTATGGATGAGGCAAGAAAGCAGATTGGACTCGTCTACCCTGCCGATGCTATAGAAACGAAATAATATAACAGGAGCGGCGTGCAGCCGCTTCTTTTTTTATATACTTATTCGTGACTAATTGCCTATTTTTCACAGCAGCCGTTGACAAAGGAATTTAATAATGTCATTATGATAATATCAAATCGAATAAATGATATGGATCGGAGTGCAGCAGCAATGGTCGAAAATGAATCCAATTACGCAGCAGATCATTACCGATCACCTGATGGCGCACCAGCAGATATCGTCATCTTTACGATCGTAACGACTGAAAGGCAAACGCCAAAGAAGGCGCTGCCTATGAGGGAGCTGCAGGTGCTGCTGATCAAGCGGAATATATGGCCCTTCGAAGGGCAGTGGGCGCTGCCAGGCGGCTTTACGATGGAAAATGAGACGGTATATGACTGTGCTATACGCGAGCTGCAAGAAGAGACAGCGGTTGAGGACGTGCATATTGAATATTTTAACGTGTATAGCACGCCTGGCCGTGATCCAAGGGGCTGGATTATCTCGCATGCTTTTCTAGCGCTCGTAAACGAATGTACACTTGAACAAAGGGCTGCGGCTGTGGATGCATCGGATGTGCAATTGTTTACAGTCGAAGAAGCGCTTCAAATGGATTTGGCGTTTGACCATAAGCAAATCTTGACCGATGCGCTGCAAGAGATTCGCAAGAAAATGCTGACTACGAAGATAGCGAAGGAGTTTCTGCCAGAGGAGTTTACGCTTAGTGAGCTGTATCAGGTAATAAAAACGGTTGTTCCTGACTTTGAGGAGAAAAATTTCATTCGCAAATTGACGTCAACGAAAAGCCGCAGCACGATTATTGAGGAGGCGACGGATACGAATGGAAATCCGAAGCAATCCAATCAATATTCGCAGCGAGCAGCGCAATTGTACCTTTTTACAAAGGAAGAGCCAAGATTGTCTATTTATAGCTGAACGCTTACGAGGAGAGTGATGTCATGCTGAAGTTTAATGGAGTAGAGCTTGGGTTAAAACAGTTTCCGAATGGGGAGACACTCATAAACGGCGATGAAATTCTAATGCATATGGCGGAATTCAACACGATCGTATGGAAATATGAGAATGATGGCGATCTGGTTAAGCTGATGTTCATCAAGAGCTATCTCGATGATCGGCGCGTTAAATGTACGTTGACCATTTATTATTTGCCGTACAGCCGAATGGATCGAGTCGAAGGTACTTCTGCTTTTACGTTAAAATATACAGCTGCCTTTATCAATAACATGAACTTTGAATCGGTAACGATTATCGAGCCGCATTCCGATGTATCGCTGGCGCTGATCGACCGCAGTATCGGCAAATATCCTACGATTCAGCTGCTTGAGCAAGTCACGAACGAAGTAGGTTTTGATTCGGAGAAGGACTATCTTTTTTTCCCAGATGCAGGGGCGCAGAAACGTTACAGCAAGGTTCAAGGCTACCAGCAGCTGGTAGGCTACAAAGCAAGAGATTTTCAGACCGGCCAAATCAAGAGTTTGGATGTCGTTGGACATACCCCGCGTGAGGGCTTTAAGGCCATCATTGTTGATGATCTTTGTTCGTATGGCGGCACGTTTATGCTTAGCGCAGAGAAGCTGAAGGCACTTGGAGCCACGCATATTTATTTACTGGTAGGACACTGCGAGCATTCGATCTATAAAGGGAAAATATTAGAAACTGATGTTATTGATAAGGTGTATACGACCGATACCATACTTCATCAAGCAGAGCATGACAAAATTCACGTATTCGCAATGGGGGGCCTATAAGATGACGCAAACATTCGTTTATCCAGCTACGCTGCTATGTGACTTTTACAAGGTGAGCCATAAAAATCAGTACCCAAAAGGAACGGAGCTCGTATATTCGACGTGGACCGCTCGCACAAGCCGACTAGATGATATTAACGAGGTTGTCGCTTTTGGCTTCCAGTCGTTTATCAAACAATATCTCATCGATTATTTTAATGAGCACTTCTTTGCAAGAACAAAGGCAGAGGTAGCGCATGAGTACAAGAGGCTCATTCAATATGCGCTTGGAGAAGCGAATCCCGATGCATCGCATATTGAGGAGCTGCACGATCTTGGATATTTGCCGATCAAGATTAAGGCGATTAAAGAAGGTGCATTAGTACCGATAAGAGTACCAATGCTGACTATTGAGAACACGAAGCCTGAATTTTTCTGGCTGACGAACTATTTGGAGACGTTGATGTCGTGCCAGCTATGGATGCCGGCTACGAGCGCTACGCTAGCTTTTGAATATCGCAAAATTTTAGAAGCCTATGCGCTGCAGACGAGCGGCGATACAGCAGGCGTACCGTTCCAAGGCCATGATTTCTCGATGCGTGGCATGGGTGCGCTTGAATCGGCGCTCGGCAGCAGCGCAGGCCATCTCCTATCGTTCACGGGAACAGATACAATACCAGCGATATTGTATTTGGAAAACTATTATAATGCGAATATAGAAAAAGAATTGGTTGGTACATCGATTCCGGCAACCGAGCATAGCGTTATGTGCGCGCACGGACGTGACGAGATGGCATCGTACCGCTATTTGATCAAAGAGGTATACCCAAATGGCTTCGTCTCGATCGTATCGGATACTTGGGATTTATGGAGTGTGCTGGACGTGGTCATTCGCGGCTTGAAGGATGACATTATGAGCAGGGACGGCAAGGTGGTCATTCGTCCCGACAGCGGAGATCCGGTCAAAATCATTTGCGGCGACCCGGATGGAGAGAGTGAATTCGAACGTAAAGGCGTTATTGAAATACTCTGGGATATTTTTGGCGGCACGGTTACGGAGAAGGGCTATAAGCAGCTAGATAGCCACATCGGGGCGATCTATGGGGATGCGATTACGATTTCGCGTTGCAAGGAAATTTGCGAGAAGCTGGCAGCAAAAGGTTTTGCATCGACGAATATGGTGTATGGGATCGGTTCGTTCACTTACCAATACAATACGCGGGATACATTTGGCTTCGCATTAAAATCGACGTTTACGATTGTGAATGGCGAGGAGCGCAAAATCTATAAGGATCCCAAAACAGATAATGGCGTGAAGAAGTCGCAGACAGGTCTTGTCCTCGTTACGGAGCAGGACGGGAAATTTGCCTATACTGACAATCTTAGCGCAGAGGAATATGAAGCTCGTAAAGCAGAGGATCAGCTGGAAGTAGTGTTTGAGGATGGGAAGCTAGTTCGCGATTTGACGCTGGCTGAAGTACGCGTGAACTTATTGGCTCATTTATAAGTTATTTATCCGTGAAAATAAGATGCTCCTTCGAGCATCTTACTTTTGGTTTATTATAAATGTGTTGACAGAAGTTGGGTGATCAGATTATTATGATGTAAATCAAATGAAAGGAGGTCGATGACAATGTTCGGACTAAATTTAGAACGTAATCATGCAACTAAATATAGCAAGTCCATTTCATCGGCCTCTACGGGGCCTGTGACTATTTTCTAAAATCTTGTATGCTGCAAGCTGCAACGATTGGGAAATAAAGGCGCAAGATTAAGCCATGGACATTTTGGGGTCCATGGCTTTTTTGTGTTCATTTGAATTTTGAGGAGATTATCGGATATGAAAGAAACGTATTATCAGCAAGTAAAGCTGCCTTCGGGGCAGGTGCATGTTTATGCAGGACCAGAGCTATTCGCGTCCTTGGATTATAAAGTGTTTGAAATGGCGAACAACAACTTACAAATACCGAATCAAGTATATATGAGCTATACGCCTGATGTGCATGTTGGTGTGGGAACCTGTATCGGTACAACAGCGGTATGGAATACGAGTGATGGCTACGTATCTCCTTCCATCGTAGGCAGCGATATCGGATGCGGAATGCGCGTACAGCTAACAAATCTGCATAAGGATGATTTGAAGGAAGTAAAGCTGCGGCGCAAGCTGGTTAAGGCTATTGAGAAATATATGCCAGTCGAGGAGCATGCAAGAGGTTACTTCTCAGATATTAGACTTGAGAATATCGTGAAGAAGGGCTTGCATGGCTTGCCGAAAAAATATATTCCAGATGCCTACACGCCGCGCAAAGCTACCTCCTTAACCCATGTGGAGAGCAGCCGCTTTGATTTTGACGAAGAGGTGCTGGATAAGTTTCCTGAAGTTGTCTGGCATCGCGCGCATCGCCAGCTCGGCACACTTGGCGGCGGCAATCATTTTGTAGAAATTCAAGCGATTGAAATTGCCGAGGAAAACAGAGAAATTGCCGAAGCATGGGGGCTGTTCGACGGCCAAGTGGTCATTATGATTCATTCCGGCTCGCGGGCTTGGGGCGGTGCGGTTAGTCAATATTGCAGCACGGACATTGCCAAAATGATGCGTCAGGAAGGCATAGGCACCGCAGATCCTAAGCTGCTATATGCGCCATTATCCCATCCGCTCGGCCAAACGTATGTCAACCTCATGTACTCGGCCTTGAATTATGCGGTCGTGAATCGCCACCTGATTGCATACGCTGTCCGGGAGGCGGGCAAGGATGTGTTCGGCTCTAAATTCGAGCTGCGCACATTGTATGATCTCATGCATAACTACGCATGGGAGGAAGAACAGGATGAGCAATCCTATTTCATTCATCGCAAGGGTGCAACAAGAGCGCTGCCGGCAGGACATCCGGATAACCCTGAGCCTTATCGGAGCACGGGGCATCCGGCGCTCATACCAGGATCGATGGGTACTGCCTCTTACATTATGGTCGGAAGTGCTGAAGGAAAAGCGAATCATTATTCCATCTGTCATGGCGCAGGTCGAATCAGGTCACGGAACGCAACGAAGCAGCTCGTATCGGTAGAAGAGGTCGCTATTGCAATGCGTGTAGGCACGGATGATGAAATCGTCGTAAACCAGCGCTCTATGGAGTCGCTGGTCGATGAATCACCGCAGGCATACAAGGATGTAGATCAAATCATTGAGAGTGTAGTCGGAGCCGGGCTTGCGCAGGTCGTAGCAAAATGCAAACCGTTAGCTGCTGTCAAAGGAACGTAAATAAAGGAAAAGAAGGGGGACGAGGAGAATGTTTAACCAATATCTAGAAGTACAGTTAGTTAACGTAAATGATGAACAATCCAATTCTTTTAATTTAAGCAAAGAGAATAGCTCCACTCCTCGGACCCGTTGTTTGGTATTTGAAGGGAAGCGTGTACTGACCTCGTGTTAGCTGCATTGCTGACTATTCTTTTTCCTAGACTATGGACGATCTTGTCCATGGTCTTTTTTTTTGCAAGAAGAAGCTGAGTAAAGGAGTGTCTAGAATGACCAACATACATGAAAATATTTTGCTGGAACTGGGTAAAATCGAGCGGGAGGAACAGGTTCGCATCGTTTACGCGTGCGAATCAGGAAGCAGGGCTTGGGGTTTCCCTTCTAAGGACAGCGATTACGACGTGCGATTTATTTACGTCAGGCCGGTGGAATGGTATTTATCGATATTTGACAAAAGAGATGTAATCGAACGGCCTATAAGTGATCTTCTCGATATTAACGGCTGGGATTTGCGCAAAGCGCTTAATCTGTTTCGCAAGTCGAATCCGCCTCTGCTCGAATGGCTGCAATCACCGATTCCATACTTTACGAAATACTCAGTAGCCAAACAAATCCGAAGTGTCTCTCCGTTATCTTTCTCGCCGAAGTCGTGCATGTACCATTATCTCCATATGGCTAAAGGGAACTACCGAGAGTATCTGCAAGGCGAGCAAGTGAAAATAAAAAAGTATTTTTATGTGTTAAGGCCGATTCTTGCTTGCGGCTGGATTGCGAAGTACAACTCGATGCCTCCAATCGAATTTGATCGTTTAGTAGAGGCGCTTATTCCTGAGCAGAGCGAGCTGAGGGCTACGGTTGAACAATTGCTGCGCAGGAAAAAAGCGGGCGACGAGCTCGATTATGAGCCTAGGCTGCAAGTTATTAACTCCTATTTGGAGGAGCGAATGGTTCATTTTGAACAAATCGCACTCGAAATGGGTCAAGGAGGAACTGCGCAGGACAATCAGCTTGATGACTTGTTCCGCAGAGCATTACAAGAGGTTTGGGATTAAATAGTGTTGCTTTTAATTGACAGGTAAGGGGAAGTTAAGGATGGCTATCGTGCAAGTGAAATCGACGAACCCAAGCTTTTCGTTCGTCATCAGAAAAAATCCGGGGTCAGGCATGCTGCTGCGCGCCGTTCGCAAAGGAATGGCCTACGGCTGGTATACCGATGAAGGAACCTTCAACGTTTACTTCAAGGATGCCGACAATGAGGTTTCATACAAGCAGCATAGGCAGGACCAATTTGAGTACCTCAATGTATCGCGATATAATACGCCGCTCTTTGTACTGGGAGCGATTAATGAATTTTTTGCAGCGCCGCTTAAAGCGCAGCATTCGAGTGACACGGAGCAATACGAGCATACCTTCCATATCAATATGATTCATATTGAGCTCTTGCGTTATATTCATTTTTTTGAGAAGCATCTTACCGACTATACATTTGAAGCAGTACATCTGGCGCATAAGAGCTATTCGCTTACCATTAAGACGCATAAATCGTTATATGAGCTTATGCATGTCGTTAGTGTGCTTTGTCTCTTCCTTTCGATGTTCAGCGACGAATACATCGATATTTCTGATGATGTGTTGATTAAATATGTGAAGAGTATCCAAATTATCGACGCACCCTTTTATATACGAAGCTTGTTTGCCCGCAATTTTCTAGCTTCAAGAGATCGGTTCAAGAAATATAAAGAAGAGCTGGAGAAAACAGATCGTTATGCGGTTCAATTGGCCTTCGGCGGGACGGCTCAGCAGCGGAGAAGCTATATCGGAAGCGTGCTTCCGTTCAATAAGGCCATTCTCGATGTTGGCTGCGGAGAAGGCTTCTATGCGATTCCATTTGCATCCAAAATTGAAGACAGCTACTACGCGGTTGATATCCATGAGCCGCTGCTAGAGGTGGTAGAGCGGAAGGCGAAAGCAAAGGAACTGGACAACATCGCTACCTTTCCTTCCATTGAACATTTTCTAGAGGCTTATAACGGCGAGCAGGTGGATGTCATTTTGACCGAGGTTATTGAGCATATGAGTCTAAATGAGGCAGCTGTTCTGATACGGCAAATATGCGAACATGTTGATTTTGATTATTTTGTGCTGACAACACCTAATGCAGAGTTTAATGCTTATTATGAGCTGGAAGACTTCCGGCATGATGACCATAAATGGGAGCTTGGGCGAGCGGAATTTCAAGAGTGGCTGCTCGAAACGATTAAAGATCAATCCGTGGAAAGCCAATATGTCGCAATCGGCGATGGAGTGAACGGTATACAAACGACGCAGGGTGCGATTTTGCGGAAGAGGAGAGAGTAGCGTCAATGGAAATGAGAACGAGAGTCCATACGATTTTTATGCTGATTGGCACGACGGAATGCGGGAAAACAGCCTTTGCAAATGAAGTGCTGATGCCGCAGCTGCGATTTAGGGATGACAGCAAGGGCATGAATGCGAACGTGCAATATATTTCATCCGATAGCATTAGACAAGAGCTTCTAGGCTCTGATTATGATAAATATGATCAAATCATGCTTGAAGCGAGCGATCAGGCTTTCCGCCTTTTGTTCGAGAAGCTGCGGCTGGTCACTACTTTCCCCATCAATGCGGAATTTGTTGTCGTGGATACAACAGGTTTGTCGGAGGATTTCCGGGCGAGAGTGAGGGAGGTTGCAAAGGAAAATAACTACAACCTTGAAGTCGTGCTGTTTGATTACAAGAAGCGGGATGATTATTATTCATCGGAGCGTTCGAAGAAACTGATAACGAGCCACATTAATCGTTTGCGCAAGGACGTGCTTGGTTCGCTCTCGAGGGAGAAATATAGCAAAGTTCATAAGGTGCGGGCTAAAGATTTTTATTCCCCTATGGATAAGGTTGCGAATCCGGATTATAAGATTATAATCGAGGATGCTGCTGAGTATTTGGACGTTTTTTTACCGCTGGACCAGAAGACGATTATCGTCGGTGACGTTCACGAATGTGTGGATGAGCTGAAGGCTTTGCTCGTTAGCCATGGGTTTCAACTAGAGGGCAATGTATTGGTTGAGACAGGAAAGGTCAGCGGTACAAAAGTATTGCTCGTTGGAGATTGGATCGATAAGGGAAGCCGCACTAAGGAAATCATTGATTTCCTATATACGAATCAGGATAAGTTTTTGTTTGTGCTTGGCAATCATGAAAACTTCGTCCATAAATATATGCGTGGTGAAATCAAAGGTGTGGAAGAGGAGCTGCTGCATGCCTACTTCGATTCGACTGAGGTGCTGAGAGGCGATGCTGAGCTGCTTCAGAAGTTTAATCATCTCGTATCGCTGTCGAAGCCTTTCTACAGAATGGTAGGAAAATCAGGACCATCCTATTATGTGACTCACGCGCCATGCGAGAACAAATATATTGGCAAGCTGGATGTGAATTCGATCCGTCATCAGCGCAATTTTAGACTCGACCGATCGGCGCCGATTGAAGCACAGCTTGCGTTTCTGAAGCGGGATGCAGCAGGAAACCAGCCGTATCATGTTTTTGGACATGTGGCTGCTAAACAAGCATTTCGGATCAGAAATAAAATCCATTTGGATTCAGGCGCAGTTCACGGCAATCTGCTAACCTCGGTTTCTCTGTCGGTGAAGCCGACTTTCAAATCACAGAAATCGGCAATAGCCGGCATGGAAGGCGAGCTTCCTGCTCTCTTCAAAGAGGAACGCAAAGTATCGCTGCAGGAGCTGGATGATGATGAAGCCCGCAGATTGCAGTATTGCTCGCGCAATAAAATTAACTTTATTTCAGGAACCATGTCTCCTGCAGATAAGGATGAAGCGGCGGGTGAGCTGGAATCGCTGAGGAAAGGGCTGAACTATTTTATGGAGCGCGGTGTTAAAGAGGTCGTGCTGCAGCCCAAATATATGGGATCACGCTGCAATGTTTATTTGCATGCAGATATCGAGCAATGTTTTGCAGTGAGCCGCAATGGGTACAAAATAAATAAGGTTGACCTAACCGCTGTTTATGAGCGACTGCTGCAAAGATTCGGAAGCTACATGAAGGAAAACGATATATCGATGCTTCTGCTGGATGGCGAGCTTTTGCCATGGGAGGCGCTGGGAGAAGGTCTCATCGAAAAGCAGTTTAAGCCAATTGAGAAGGGGCTTGAGACAGAGCTTGCTTTCCTGAAGGCGAATGGATTCGAGGAAGCGTTCGGAAAGCTTGCGCATGATTTCAAGGAAAGTGGTTTTGAAAAGGATCAGTTTCACCTTAGCAAAGGGGCTATTAATGAGAAATATGGCCTAGCCGTCTACCAAAACTTTAAACATGTTCATTCTATTCTTGAGAAAAACAGGCCAATTGATGAGCATATCAAAGCATATGAAACGTATAAGAGGCAGCTGGAGCTGTATGCCGAGGCTGGGGAGCTTGAATACAAGCCATTTTCGCTGCTTAAGATCGTATACGTAGACGGAAGCGAGCAGCTGCCAGCGTGGAAAACCTCGGAGATGTATCGTTTCCTCTCTGACGATCCATTCATCACGCTTGTTCTGTCTGATGAGGAGAGCTATGAGCTTGCAGAAAAATATTTCTACACGCTTACGGTAGACAATCATATGGAAGGTGTCGTGATTAAGCCGGAGATGCCTCAGCCGTACACGGTTCCCTATATGAAAGTGCGCAATAAGGAATACATGTCTATTATTTACGGTTATGATTATAGATTTCCGCACAAGTACAATAAGCTCATCAAGCAAAAAAATATTACGCAAAAGCTTCGTACATCATTTAACGAGTACCGGCTAGGACAGCATATGCTTGCGATTCCTTTTGCTGAAATTGCCCCGGAAAACGATGGATATCAAGCGGCTGTTGCGAATCTTTTGTTTGAGGTTGCCAAAGAGAAGGAAATCGATCCTAGATTGTAAATCATCAATATACCAAACCTCCCAAAATGGGAGGTTTTTCTACATCATTCGACCTATTATGAAATTGGTTATGGTATATATCGGAATAATATGGAATACTGGTATATGTAAAAAGTCCTAGTAAAAAGCAAAGTTGTCGAAAGACAATGACGCAAAGCCAACAGGCCTAAAGGAAATTTCCAAAGGTGGCTGGGTTGCCAAAAGGATGAGTGATAACATACCTATATCCTCTCCTTAAAAACTTCAGGTTACCGCCTACGTTATGAATAAGAGGGGATATTTAGCAATGAAACAAATGATTAAACGTTTTAATGGCAATGTTAATGTTGGTAGTTTTAATATTGTTCAAAAGTTAGCTAATTTAGGATACTGGGAGTTTGACCATATTCGCAGAGAAGCATCCTGGTCGAATCAAATGTTCGAAATATATGGTATGAAATCTGATTTCTCGATGACGATTGAACAATTTTTTGAGTTCGTGCATCCCGAAGATCGTGAGCGCGTTAATGAGCAGTTCCACCTTGCAATTGAATCAAAAAAGGAAAGCGTTTCCGAGTACAGAATCGTTCGTCAGGGCGGTGAAGTTAGACATGTGGTGGAAAACATTACGTTCATACGGAATGCCGAAAACGAGATATTGTTGACGATAGGCATGATTCAGGATGTTACGGAAAATAAAAAAATACAGCATCGCCTCACACTAGAAGAGCAGCTTTATAAATCGATATTTGAAAACAATCCTGATGCTGTCTTTTCTTTAGACGCACAAGGGCGTTTTTTGTCATGCAATTCAGTGCTTGAGCAACTTTTTGGATATACGAAAGAGGAAATTATTAATGATAGTTTTCATAAATTTGTAGATGCCGCAGCGCTGGATAAAACGATTCAATATTTTGAGCAAACGGTCAAGACGCTGAATCCTCAAAACTATGATACGACAGGCATTACGAGAACAGGGCAAACGGTCGAATTTAATGTGACCAATATTCCAATCATTATTAATAAAAAGCTTATCGGTGTCTACGGCATTGCCAAGGATATTACGCAGCAAAAAATGATTGAGCAGTCGTTGACTGAGACCGAATTAAAATACCGCAGTATTGTCGAGCAATCCATTGTCGGTATTTTTGTCGCGCAGAAAAACAACTTCGTTTATTCAAATGATCAGCTCAATAAAATGTTCGGTTATGACTCCTTGATCGGTATGGATATTATACAGACGATTCATCCCTCAGACCGTGAAGCCGTCGTTAATCAGCTAACGAAGTTACAGGAGGGGCAGTCTTTATCTAATTTCTGCCACAGAGCCATTAAACAAGATGGGACGAATATTCATTGCGAAGTGCACTATAATCAAGTGTCAAATATGGGTGAGCAAGCGATCGTTGGCGTAGTCCTTGATATTACGGATCGAAGCAAGGCTGAGGAATTAAATCAATATTTGGCTTACCACGATTATTTAACGGAGATGCCAAATCGCAGAATGTTTGAAGACCAGCTAGATAAGCAGCTAAGGGTAAGCGAGTATTTTAAGCAGAGGCTGGCGATCATGCTGATTGACGTGGATCGTTTCAAATATGTAAATGATACGCTTGGGCATCCGATTGGGGATGAGCTGCTGAAACAAATCGCCTTTCGATTGATGAGCAATTTACGTGATGGCCAAACCGTATTCCGACTTGGCGGAGACGAATTTGCAATTATTATAGCTGATGTAAAGCAGCAAAACGAAATCAAGGATATGGCAGCTACTATTATTAAGCTTATCAATGAGCAATTTTTGATAGAAGGATATGAGCTGAATGTAACTGCAAGTATTGGAATCAGTCAATCGCCTGGCGATGGGAGCTCGGTGGAGCAGTTGATGAAAAACGCGAATGCGGCTCTTTATCATGCGAAGTCCAGAGGCAGCAACCAATCACAGTGCTATTCCGCTTCTTTAAATGTGCAATCATTCAAATTGTTTTCACTCAGCAATGATTTGCGTAAAGCGCAGGAAAGAGGAGAGCTGTTCCTTCATTATATGCCTCGCGTACATTCGCAAACGATGGAAATTGTTGGCGTTGAGGCGCTGCTGCGCTGGAATCATCCGGATTGGGGATTGGTTGCTCCGTCTGAATTCATACCGATCGCAGAGGAAACGGGGCTTATTGTATCGATAGGAGAATGGGTGCTTCGCGAAGCCTGTATGCAGCATAAACGGTGGCAGAGCTTAGGCCTGCCTTCGGTTACGCTGTCGGTTAACTTTTCGGTGCAGCAGCTTCTTCAGCAAAATATATTGCATACCATCGATCAGATCATCGAGGAGACAGGAATTTCCCAAGATCGATTGGAAATTGAAATAACGGAAAGCTCTTTTATTAGCAATGAGAATGCGGTGACTGAATTGCTGCTGGAGCTGAAGAAAAGAAAAATCAAAGTATCGCTTGATGATTTTGGAACCGGCTATTCCTCTCTTTATTTATTGAAGCGCTTGGCACTCGATACGATCAAAATTGATCGGTCATTTATCGAGGAGTTGATGACGGATCGGAGAAATAAAAGCATTATCGAATGCATTATTCAATTGGCTGGCGAGCTGGGCATGCAGGTGGTGGCTGAAGGCGTTGAAACGAAGGAGCAATTCAACTATTTACGCGAGCAGCGATGCGATGAAATCCAAGGTTATTATTTCAGTCGTCCTGTAGAGCCGGACAGCATCGTACAACTTTTGAGCCGAAGATCTTGTAAAGAGCCTGCTTTATTTATGCCAAGTAAAGAGGTGCTCGTTAATCGGAGAAAAAGCTTTCGAATCGATTTGAAGCATTGTCTATTGGCAGAGATGACCATTACGATGTTCAAAGGTAGCAGTGTGAAGCTTGGGAGTACAGAGGTGTTTGTTCGAAACATCGGACCAGGCGGGCTCCGGTTTATAGTCGGTGTGAAGCTGCCCGTTAACAGCGATATTCTCTTGATGTTTAAGACGAAAATTCTTGATCAAATGTATGTGCTATTCGGATTTATCGTTTGGTACAATGAACTGGGCAAAGACATTTATGAATATGGTGTGCAATTTCAATTAAAAGAAAAGCAGCAGGATGAGCTCGTCAATACGCTTAATTTCCTAGCCATTAAGCAGCGTGATGGCATGCTTCCTCAAACACAGGTGTATGTGGGAGATCCGATACTCCGGATTAAGGAATTGAAAAAACATAATTAAAAATGAGATGGAAAAAGCATTTTACATTCGGTAAAACCGGGGCGTGAAATGCTTTTTTTGTGCAACATAAAAGTTTTGCCGCATCGGTCTTTGGGTAAAAGGAAATAGTAGTTATTGAAAAGGAGGATGTGCGCTTGAAACTTACACCGGAACAAAGAATTCAGCTGCATGGCTTTAATAATTTAACGAAGTCACTCAGCTTCAATATGTATGATGTGTGTTATACAAGAACGAAAGAAGAGCGTGAAGCATATATCGCCTATATAGACGAACAATATAATTCGGATAGGCTGACGAATATTTTGGAAACGGTATCGGATATTATTGGAGCGCATGTGCTTAATATTGCAAAGCAGGATTATGAGCCGCAGGGTGCCAGCGTTACTTTGCTCGTATCGGAAGGGCCGGTAATTGGCGGACCCAATGAGTCGTTTGAAGAATCGCCGGGTCCCTTGCCTGATTCCGTAGTGATGCATTTGGATAAAAGCCATATAACGGTTCATACGTATCCGGAATATCATCCGAACGAAGGGATAAGCACGTTCCGCGCAGATATTGATGTATCGACCTGCGGCGAGATCTCACCGCTTAAAGCGCTGAACTATCTGATCCATTCATTTGATACCGATATTATGACACTGGATTATCGTGTGAGAGGTTTCACGCGCGACATTAATGGTTATAAACTTTTTATTGATCATGATATTAACTCGATTCAGAACTACATACCGAAGAAGGAATCTCTTTTGTATGACATGATCGACGTTAATATTTATCAAGAAAATGTGTTTCATACCAAATGCAAGCTGAAGCAATTTGATTTGAACAACTATTTGTTCGGCTATACGAAGGATTCGTTGTCAACCATAGAGCAAGAGGAAATTACGAGAAGATTAAAGACCGAGATGGATGAAATCTTTTATGGAAAAAATATAAGGAGCTGATTTTCTCATGTCTAAATCGTCATCACAAAAAAATATTAACCCGCCGCAGCACCAAAACCGTCAACCGGGCATTGAATCCGAGATGAAGCCGCTGCCGATTTTTGAATTGGATTCATATAAAGCGGCAGGCAAGCTGAAAGGGAAGACGGCTATTATTACGGGTGGAGATAGCGGCATTGGCCGCGCGGTAGCCGTTGCTTTTGCCAAAGAGGGCGCGGATTTAGCGATCGTATATTTGAATGAGCATGACGATGCAGAGAAGACGAAGGAAGTTGTAGAGAAAGCTGGCGTGAAATGTTTGCTTATAGCTGGCGACGTCGGCGAAGAGGATTTTTGCAAAAGTGTCATCGAGCAGACGATTAAGGAGTACGGCAAGCTGGATATTTTGGTGAATAATGCGGCAGAGCAGCATGTGCAGCAGAAGCTTGAGGATATTACATCCGATCAGCTTGTGGCTACGTTCCGTACGAATGTGTTCAGCATGTTCTATTTGACGATCGTCGCTTTGCCGCATTTGAAGGCATCCAGCTCCATCATCAATACGGCATCTATAACGGCATACAAAGGCAATCCGACGTTAATTGATTACTCCGCTACAAAAGGAGCGATCGTTTCCTTTACGCGCGCATTGTCAGTGAATTTGGCTGAGCAAGGCATTCGTGTTAACGGTGTAGCTCCCGGACCGATCTGGACGCCGCTTATTCCAGCGACATTCGATGAACAGTCCGTAGCCACTTTTGGCTCAGATACACCGATGAAACGACCAGGACAGCCGCATGAGTTAGCAGCTGCCTATGTCTACCTAGCTTGTGATGATTCCAGTTATATGTCAGGCCAAATGCTGCATATTAACGGCGGAGAAGTTGTAAACGGGTAAAGTAAGTATTACAAGAAACCATGCTGCTTTGCATAATTTCCCCAGTGCGGCTGTCTGCCATCGACGTCGGTAATGCCGAACTCATCAGACAGCTGCCAGCTCGGGAATACTTGTCCGGATCTTTCCAGCAAATCGCTGCTTGCTGCAAGAGCTGCGATTCCGCGTCCGACAAAAAATGGCGTTTCCGATTGGCTGAAATGCTCGGCATCTGGTTTGCCGCCATGCACAGCATCAAGCCACGTTTCTTCCGTTACTTCAAAATGCTCCAGCATTTCCTCAGAGCGAAGGAAGCCGGGAGTTACAGCAACAGCCGTTACATCATAGGGCTTAAGGTCAGCTGCCATTGCCGCTGCAAGATGTATAGGCGAAATTTTGGCCAAGCTATAAAACAAGCTTCCGCGATAACGGTAATCGATTCCGTCCGTTACTTCAATGATTAGTCCCTTTCTTCGTTTCACCAGCAATGGAGCCCCATAATGACTCGTAATGAGATGAGCTTTTACGGCACGCTCTTGCATTAACAGGCCCTTACTTAACGAATGCTCCCAAAACGGCTTTCCCCATTCCGTTAATTTTTCTCCTCCCCAAATGTTATTGACCAGCACATCCAGTTGTCCATTTTGCTCCTTGTTGATTTGCTCGAACAAAGCCTGAACGTCCGCTTCAACTGTATGGTCCACTCTAACCGGGATGCCCACGCCTCCTCGTGCAGTGACCAATTCGGCTGTTTCTTCAATCGTTTCCGCTCTGTTCAAATCGGAGGCTTGGCCGCGAATGCTTCTTCCTGTGCAGTAAACGGTGGCTCCTGCTTCTCCAAGACTTACTGCAATACCGCGTCCAGCTCCTCGTGTAGCTCCAGCAACGACTGCGATTTTTCCCTCTAATGGTTTCATTGTATCTCTCCATTCCGATTTCTATGGTTTACTCTTTGTCAGTTTAGCAAACGATATACGACAACTACTGTCATATATTCATGCTACAATGAAAAAAACGAATGAGAGCAGCACAGGAGGCCTAGCATATGAGAGCGGGACGGTTAATTGCCATCCTATTATTGATGCAAAACAGCGGGAAATTGACGTCAAAAGAACTTGCGGAAAAGCTGGAGGTATCCGAGCGTACAATCATTCGTGATATGGAGTCGCTCAGTGAAGCGGGCATTCCGGTTTATGCGGAGAGGGGAGTGCACGGAGGATGGGTTTTATCCGAGGGGTATCGAACCAATTTAACGGGTATGCATGCGGATGAATTAGTGTCTGTTATCGTTGGCAGTCCATCTTCTTTGCTGAGCGATCTAGGAATTGCGAGTCATTATGAAGCAGCTGTTCAAAAAATACTGGCTGCCTCTCCTGCTGAAGTGAGCAAAGGGGCAGCTCTTATGAAGCAAAAGATTCATATTGATGGAGCGGGCTGGCATCAGATGGAAGAGTTAATGCCATTCTTGTCGATTGTGCAGGAAGCCGTTTGGGAAGAACGATTATTGAAGATTCGCTATCATCGCGAGGACGGTATCGCCGAGCGAATCGTCTCTCCGCTTGGACTCGTTGCTAAGCGCAACGTTTGGTATTTGATTGGCGAAGTGAACGGGGAGAAACGGACCTACCGAATCTCAAGATTATTGGATGCCCTTATGCTGGAGGAGCGTTTCGAACGCCCAGCAGACTTTGATCTGGCTCAGTACTGGGAACAGTCCATGGGTGAATTTAAGCAGAGACTGCCGCAATATCCAGCTGTTATTACTTTTCATGATACGGTGCTCTCTCGGCTATCCAAAGAACGATATGTGAAAATCGTAGAAAGCAGCCCTTCGCTGAAAACGAGTTGGTCATCGGCGCGAGTTGAATTTCAAGGATTGGAATCGGCGTGCGAAATTATTTTAAGTTATGGTTCACGAATAGAAGCGGTTGAGCCTGCAGAGCTGCGGCAAAAAGTGATGGCTGAGGCAATGGCCATCAACCGTCTATATATCGAATTGTAAAAAAAGAGGATGCCCGACGATGGGCTTCCTCTTTTTTGGCGTGTCACGATACTTATTAAGGCATTACAATGGCAAATCTCGTTTGCTGAAAGTGAGGATTCCCGCCATAAAGCCAGCAAGACCGATCAAGAAGAGTATGACCAAAGCGAGTACCGGGTCGCTGCTGCCGCTTGCAATTTCACTTGGCCTATATAATGAAAAGAGGGAGAAATACTTTAACCAGTCTATATTCGCGCTTATTTTGCCGAGCATATCGAGTCCGAACATGCCGAATGTAATGACCCCTGAGATGCCTAGTGCTTTCTTCTCATCGCTAGAGAAGGCAGAGATGAAGAAGGAAATTCCCCCTACTGCAAAAAATAACATCCATGCAATCACATTCAATAAAATGAAGCGGGAACCGTCAAATTCGTATCGATCACCGATAAACAAGGCATAGCCAATAAAACCTGCAGCTGTCGTAACGATCATAATCAGCAGCAGCCCAGCGATGAGCACACTCGCTTGCGTTGCGGCGATACGCTGTCGAGACGTCGGTGTGGACAGCAGATAAGCCATGGAGCCTTGATCCACCAGCCTTGCCATTAGGCCCGTCGACAGCATGATGCTGAAAATAGAGAGCAGAAGAGGCAAAATGAGTCCGTAATACTCTCCCGAGATGAAGGCCTCCATGCTGCCGAAGCCGGCTTGGACGCCGAAAGCATTCATAAGCCCTTCGGGCAGAGCCGACATAAGCTCGTTAAGTGCTCCTGTGTTTTGCGCGATGCCGGGATACAGCCAGAACATGAGCAAAATGTAGAAGGCCGAGCCGAAGGCGTAGTTGCTTATTCCTTTAAGATTGATCTTCATCATTTGTTTGAAAAGGGGAGCGTTCATCAGGCGAGCTCCTTCCGGTCATAATAGTGCATGAATACGTCCTCAAGATTTTGTGCGGTGATATCGAGGCTGCGAATAGGGTATTTGGCCGTCTCTCGAATCAGCTCGTTATAATTGCCCTGCACGGCGACTGTGACCCGTCTGCCATCGTGTGATTCGATAGGCACTGTGCCCGATAACACGAACAGATGAGCATCTGCCGCCTGCTCAAAAACAATCTCAACCAGCTTGCGCTGCATGGACTGAAGCTCATGTATGTTTTTGACGGTCATCACTTTCCCGTCCTTTATTATGGCGGCGCGGTCGCAGGTTCGCTCGATCTCGGTAAAGCTATGGGAAGACATCAGAAATGTCGTTCCTTTCGCTTTCTCTTCGAGAACAAGCTCAATAAACGTCTGCTGCATGAGAGGATCGAGGCCGGAGGTAGGCTCATCGAGAATGATTAATTCGGGATCATGCATGAATGCGGCGACAATTCCGACTTTTTGCTTCATGCCTTTGGACATCTTCCGAATCGGCGTGTTGACGTCGAATTGCAGCCGTTCGATTAGGCTCCGGCGTTTGGCTGAGCTGTCCACTCTCTGCATAGAGGAGAGAAATTCAAGGAAAGCTTTTCCTGTCATTCCTTCGATAAAAGCGATTTCCCCAGGCAAATAGCCAACAAACTTCTGCACCGTTCCTTGTTTCGCCCAGGTATCGAGTCCCTTTATGGATACGCGTCCATGATCCGGCTTCATAAAACCCATAATGTGACGAATAGTCGTCGATTTGCCTGCACCATTTGGCCCCAAAAAACCGAACACTTCACCTTTGTTTACCGTGAATGACACATCTGTAATGCCGCGGCCATTCCGAAAAAGCTTAGTCAGCCCCTCAACGATTAACATATACCGCTGCACCCCGCATTTGTAATTATGAAATTATTTTATTATTTGATTTCATTATTTATGATAATTTCGTTAGGATTAGAAGTCAATGGGTTATGAAATATAGATGTGCTATAATTTCATTAAATTAAAATAGAAGTGATTGCAGGAGGCAGTATGAACGGTTTCGAGAGAAGGAAGGAATTAATCAAGGAGAAGATTAAGAAGACGGTTTTAGACATGCTCAAGACGTGGGAGCCCAAAAAAATACGAATCGCCGATATTGCAGCGGAAGCTGAAGTATCTCAAGTGACGATTTACAATTATTTCGGCAGTAAGGATGCACTGCTTAGCGAGGTATTCAAACAATTTATTGATAAGAGCATTACCGATTTTGAAACATTCATTCAAGGTGATCACTCCCTAAAGGAGATCATTCAATATATCGTGTTTGTAGATAAGGAAGCTTATCGCGCCTTTACTCCTGAATTTTTCACACAGTTCCTGATTGATGACGAAACGAATCAATATATTGAAGAGCTTTATCGAACAAAGGGGATGCCGCTCGTCGTACAATTTGTAGAAGAAGGGAAAAGGAAGGGCGAGATCTCGAAGAAGGTATCGACTCCGACCATTATCGCTTATATCAATATGCTAAAAGCGCAATCCCACATGTTCCTAGATTTGGCGCAGCAAAGCGAACAAGTAGACGATTTTCTTGATGAGTTTATTCATCTCTTCTTTTATGGTATTTGCAACTCTGGACCAGAGTCTAATTCGTAGGTCCATGTTATTTGACTATGGGCTTGTATATTCGATACAATTTAGGCTGCAGCATGTTTGTACATAGAGGTATGAATGAAGGGAGAATACGAGATCATGAGTGGATTTGAACATCATTTAGATACGTATGCAGAGTTGATTGTAAAAATTGGAGTGAACGTACAGCAGGGCCAAGAGGTATTCGTTACAGGAGCTGTCGATCAAGCAGCACTCGTTAGACTTGTAGCCGGCAAAGCCTATGAAGCAGGCGCGAGCAACGTCCATGTGGAGTGGACTGACGATTCATTGTCCAGATTAAAATATGAGCAAGCAGCAGACGAAGTATTTGCGCGTTACCCCGAATGGGAAACGGCAAAACGCAACTCGTTTGTGGAACGCGGAGCAGCGTTTATCTCCATCGTTTCATCAAGCCCAGATTTGCTGAAAGGCATCGATTCAGGACGTATTTCCAGCTTCCAGAAAGCATCTGGCCAAGGCTTGCAGGAGTTCCGCAGAGCTATTCAATCGGATAAGGTGAGCTGGACAGTAGTTGCGGCAGCGAGCAAGCAATGGGCAGCGAAGGTATTCCCGGAAGCAGGGGAAGAGGAAGCGGCCCAAAAGCTGTGGACAGCTATTTTTGAATCGGTTCGTTTGCATGCTGAGAACCCTGTTAAGGCATGGGAAGAGCATAATGCGAATCTTCACAGCAAGGGCGAGACGCTCAACCAGAACCGTTTTCATAAATTGCATTATACGGCTCCTGGCACGGATCTTACGATTGAATTGCCGGAGAAGCATATTTGGGTCGCTGCAGGCAGCACGAACATTAACAACATTCCTTTCATGGCGAATATGCCGACCGAGGAAGTGTTTACAGTTCCGCTAAAAACAGGCGCAAACGGTTATGTATCCAGTACGAAGCCGCTAAGCTATGGCGGCAACATTATCGATCGTTTCAAGCTGACGTTTGAAGCCGGACGTATTGTGAAGGTAGAGGCTGAAGAAGGCCAAGACATCCTGCAGAAGCTTGTAGACATTGACGATGGCGCGCATTACCTAGGCGAGGTTGCGCTCGTTCCACATGAGTCACCGATTTCGCAGTCCAACATCTTGTTCTATAATACGTTGTTTGATGAGAATGCATCTAATCATCTGGCAATCGGCAGCGGTTATGCTTTCAATATCGAGGGCGGCAAGTCGATGTCACCAGAAGAGCTTGCTGAGAACGGCGTTAATGCCAGCATCACGCATAATGATTTTATGATCGGCTCAGCTGAAATGGATATCGATGGCATCACGAAGGATGGAACGGTAGTCCCTATCTTCCGTAAAGGAAATTGGGCAATTTAATTAGGGTTAGCAAATAAAGAGCTATCTGGAAGAGGCGAATGCTTCTTCCCGGTAGCTTTTTTCTGTTTTATGGGTTCTTTTACTTAAATAAGACAACTTCCCAGATGGCTATATGACAAATGTCATGCCATCGTATTGACGTTTATGACTACAATGACCTGACAGTTTTCTTTACAATAAAGTTAGAATACTGCGTTAGACGTCCGGGATACTCTCCAAGCGTCATATTGAGGAGGAAAATGCGATGACAGAGCTTAAACATGCTCACTTGAAAAAAGAAGTTGCCCCATTTGAGAAAACGGATTTAAAGTCGAGTATCAGACAGCTTATTAACACCTTAGTGCCACTCGTTCTGCTCTGGTATGCCTCTTACTATAGTCTTTCCATATCGTACTGGCTTACTGTTCCGTTGGTGCTGCTTACTTCTGGTTTCGTCATTCGTACATTCATCATCTTTCATGACTGCTGTCACGGATCGTTTTTCAAAAGCAAAAAAGCAAACGATATCATAGGTACAATTACAGGCGTCATTACGCTTGTCCCTTATAGACAGTGGAAAAATTCACATTCTATCCATCACGCAACAAGCAGCAACCTCGATAAACGGGGCGTTGGCGATTTGTGGATTTTAACGGTGGAAGAATACGCAGCAGCGCCGCTTATGCGCCGGTTTGCCTATCGTATGTATCGTCATCCGCTAGTTATGTTTGGACTTGGTCCAATCGGTGTTTTCCTTATTCAATACCGCTTTAATATTAAAGGTGCTAGACGCAAGGAACGGATGAACACTTATTTAACAAATGCTTTGATCGTAGGCTCTTACGCGCTGCTTATCTGGGCAATCGGTTGGCAAGCATTCCTGCTTGTTCAAGGTCCTGTGTTTTTTGTATCGGGTCTGCTCGGCATATGGTTGTTTTATGTACAGCATCAATTTGAGGATTCTTATTTTGAGAATGAAGACGAGTGGAGTTATGTGAAAGCTGCTGTTGACGGAAGCTCTTACTACAAGCTGCCTAAAGTGCTGCAATGGATTACAGGCAACATCGGCTTCCACCACGTTCATCATTTGAGCCCAAAGGTTCCGAACTATAACTTGGAAAAAGCGCATAATGCAACGCCGCCGCTTCACAAAGCGACGACGATTACGATCAGCGAAAGCTTAGAATCACTCCAGTTTCGTCTTTGGGATGAATCAGACAAAAAATTTGTCAGCTTCAAAGGGATCAAGCATCGTCTTCGTAAAGCAAAAGCATCATCTGAGAAAATAAAAGCGACACAAGCAAGCTTGAAATTTAAATAACTCCATATAAACATACACCAGAAGCCACGCCCTTACAGGCTGGCTTCTAGTGCATACAGCATCAAGGAAAATAAATACTTGAAATGTTGTATATGCTAAAATGATTATAAAATAATCATAACCATCGTATGGCATGGGATAAAGGATGGACGACCATGAACAAGTGGTATCAGATTTTTCAGAAAAACACAGGTCTAAGCCCATATGTGTGGGTCGTCTTCTGTATTTTGCCTTTTTATTTTATTTTTCGTTCGTCTTCCCCTTATGAAGCCGTATCCGGTATCATCATGATTATTTTGTTTTTTATTTGTTACCGGCTATCGTTTGTCTCTAAGGGCTGGCTAGTGTATTTCTGGACGAGTGTGCAAATTATTATATCGATTGCGATGACTTTATTGTTCAGTTACGTTTATTTTTCGATATTTCTAGCTTTTTTTATCGGACATATTCAGAATCGAGCTGGATTTTTTACTTTGTATACGATTCATATTGTCAGTACGTTCGTAACGGTCAATTACGGATTTGCTACACAGAACACGTTGTTTTTTACACAGTTTCCGTTCATACTCATTAGTCTCATCGTCGTTATCCTGCTTCCCTTCAACACGTACAACAAAAACAAGCAGGGTCAGCTCGAAGGGCAGCTTGAGGACGCGAATAAGCGGATATCGGAACTTGTGAAGCTTGAGGAGAGGCAGCGAATCGCGCGTGATTTGCATGATACGCTGGGACAGAAGCTGTCGCTAATCGGTTTGAAGAGTGACCTCGCGGGCAAGCTGATGGTCAAGAACCCAGCGCAAGCCCAAGCGGAAATCAATGATGTTCGCCAGACGGCGCGAACCGCGCTTAAAGAAGTGCGGGAAATGGTTACGCAGATGCGCGGAACAAGAATTGAGGATGAAATGTTTCGGGTAAAGCAGATTTTGAAGGCTGCCGAAATTGAATTCGAGCTCGTGGGAGAATTGAAGCTTGGTACTGCGAATTTGCTCACTGAAAATGTTCTCAGCATGTGTTTGAAGGAAGCGGTAACGAATGTTGTCAAACACAGCGGGGCAACGACGTGCACCGTAACGATTCAATCAGCGCGGACAGAGCTGTTGCTGAAGGTGCAGGACAATGGTGTAGGAATTCCTGAGGAAGCTAGAAACTACGGAGGCCATGGTCTTCAAGGCATGAAGGAGCGTCTTGAGTTCGTGAACGGAAGCCTAGATATCATTTCGAATGATGGAGCGACGCTCATTATTAAGGTGCCAACCGTTATTAAACAAATGTAATGATTTATTAAAAAGGGGATTGAGGGATAATATGATCAGAATCGTCATTGCCGAGGATCAGCGCATGCTGCTGGGCGCCCTCGCTTCCTTGCTTGATTTGGAAGAGGATATGAAGGTCGTCGGAAGAGCAAGCAATGGAGAACATGCCATAAGTCTTGTGCATGAGCACAAGCCTGATATTTGTATTATGGATATTGAAATGCCGGCCAAGACTGGGCTTGATGCTGCTGAGGAGCTGAAGGGACAGGGCTGCAAGGTCATTATTTTGACGACATTTGCAAGATCCGGTTACTTTGAGCGTGCTCTCAAAGCGGGAGTTAGTGGCTATTTGCTTAAGGACAGCCCAAGCGAGGAGCTTGCCAATTCGATTCGTAGCGTCATGGCTGGACGACGGATCTTCGCATCGGAGCTTGTAGATGAGGCATACGGACAAGAAAATCCGTTAACAGAGCGCGAGAAGGAAGTGCTTGTGCTCGTAGCAGATGGGAAAAACACGAAGGAAATTGCAAGCGAGCTGTTTATTACGACGGGTACCGTTCGCAACTATATATCTGTCATTCTTGATAAGCTTGACGTCAGCAACCGCATCGAGGCGATTACTCGGTTTAAAGAAAAGGGCTGGTTCAAATAATGTACCAGTACAAGAGCACCGAAGTGAAAATATGATGCGTTATTGAGCGGAGTTATTCGATCTCAACGGCGCTTTTTTTGTTTTCAAGAGTTAAAGGAACGGGTATTGGAGAGAGTACTAGGGAAGGGAGTTAATGGGATGAGTTATACAAATTTGACACTTCATACAGATAAGTACCAAGTAAATATGATGTACGCGCATTGGCTGCAAGGAAGCAAAGATGAGAGGGTTGTATTCGAGGCGTATTTCCGCAAGCTTCCCTTTAATAACGGCTTTGCTGTATTCGCAGGTTTGGAGAGAATTGTGGAATACATTCAGTCTCTTCATTTCGGAGAAGAGGAAATTACATATTTGCGTACGCAAGAAGAGAACTACAAAGAGGAGTTTCTTGATGAGCTGCGCAGCTTTCGGTTTACAGGCAATATTTATTCGGTAGAGGAAGGAACGCTCGTTTTTGCGAATGAACCATTGTTCTGCGTTGAGGCACGCGTATTTGAAGCACAGCTCATAGAAACGGCTATCCTCAATATGATGAACTATCAGACGTTGATCGCGACGAAGGCTGCTCGAATTAAGCAGGTTGCTCCAGATGACGTATTGCTTGAGTTCGGAACGAGGCGTGCGCAAGAGGCAGATGCAGCGGTTTGGGGAGCAAGAGCTACTTATATTGCGGGCTTCCATGCGACTTCTAATATGAGGGCTGGCATGCTGTTTGGCATTCCTGCCAAAGGCACGCATGCCCATTCTTGGGTGCAGGGGCATGATACGGAGGAGGAAGCATTTCGAGCTTATGCGGAATCGCTGCCTGACTATGTAACTCTGCTGGTAGATACGTACAACACGCTCAAAAGCGGAGTTCCCAACGCGATTAAGATCGCCCATATGCTAGAGAGCCAGGGGAAACGAATGAATGCGATCCGCCTTGATAGCGGCGATTTAGCGTATTTATCACAAATGGCGCGGAAAATGCTCGATGAAGCTGGCCTGCCTTATGTGAATATCGTTGCCTCCAGTGACTTGGACGAAGCTATTATTTCTAACCTAAAGTCGCAAGGCGCAAAGATTGATGTATGGGGTATCGGTACGAAGCTGATTACCGCAGCGGATCAGCCTTCACTCGGCGGTGTGTACAAGCTTGTCGCGCGTGAGAAAAACGGGAGCTACGAGCCGGTTATCAAAATTTCAGCTAATCCAGAGAAGATATCCACACCGGGGTTCAAGCAGCTTTACCGTATCATTAACACATCAACTGGAAAAGCAGAAGCGGATTATATTACGCTGAGGGATGAGCAGCATGTAAACAGGGGAGAGCGAATTAAACTGTTTGACCCAGTTCATTCTTATATCCATAAATTTATTACTCATTATGAGGCGATAACATTATTAAAGCCGATTTTTGCAGATGGCGAATTAGTATATGATATGCCGAGCTTAGATCGAATTCGCAGCTATCATATGGGACAATTTGAACTATTTTGGCCGCAATATTTGCGTAAGCTCAATGCGGAAGCATACCGCGTTAATTTAAGTGAAGCGACGTGGGAGCTAAAGCGGGAATTGATACAGAAGCACCAGCAGTAGCTGACTTCTTAGAAAATAGGGTGCTATTTATTAATAAAAGACATTTGTTGCACACTCGTGCACAAATGTCTTTTGCTGTTTATGGCAGCGCAATCTTAATGACTAACATGATAAATGAGGAGATTTGTCGAAAATAAAGGAGATTACACCTATATTGTGGAAATAGTAGCAGTAACAAAACAACATAATTTGGAGGTAAGGATATGAAGAAAGGTAAAAAAACGATACTTATATGGCTGACAGCATGTTTAATGCTATTTTCTTTCGTGATGCCGGTGGCTGCTGCTTCTGAAGTTTCGAAGGATAAGTATACGTATTCGTTATCGAAGAAATTTGGCGATGTAACGGAATCGCTGACGTTCAATGATTTGGGAGAAATTTATGAGGATGAAGTGGTTACTTCAACACTCGTTCCAGAAAATGCAGTCTTAAGTTTCACAGCGAAGGTTAACACTAGCGTTGTTGTGTTAGGCTATAAATTGGATAAAGGGATGTTGGTTTCAGAACCAGTACCTTGGACGATAAACGGCAAAAAAGAGCTAATCAGTGAACTAGCTGCGAATACGACGGGAACTGTAACTTTTGAATTTGGCGCTCCTTATTATGAATTATTTATTTGGGATGAAGCAACCGGTGACATGACAAGCTACTTCTTAAAAATTGATAAGGGTGCAGCTACAGGCGAGCAGCCCGATGCTTGGGCGAAGGAGGAAGTAGACGCAGCTATTGCTGCTGGGCTTGTACCGACGGAGATGCAAAACAACTACAAAAAACAAATAACGCGTGCAGATTTTGCAAAAATTATTATTAGATTGCTCGAAGTTAAAACGGGTCAAACAATTGACGACATTTTATTGGAAAATGAGGTCAGCCTCAGCGATAATCCATTCACGGATACAAAGATTAAGGAAGTAATTGCCGCTAATCTGATGGGTATCGTAAACGGCAAAGGAAACGGCAAGTTTGATCCAAGCGGCAGCATAACAAGGCAAGAGGCAGCCGTCATGCTCGCGAACACGGCAGAGGTGCTTGGTTATGAAGTTGCAGCGGATGTTTCGGTGTTTGCTGACAACAGCAGTATAGCTAGCTGGGCTATGCTAAGCGTTGATTTCGTATCGATGTACGATGTTATGAAAGGCACCGGAAATAATATGTTTAGCCCGAAGGGCACATATACACGTCAACAAGCTTATATGACTATAATGCGTTTGGATTCCGTGCTTGAATAACATCTAAGCGTGCCCATAATAAAAGAAGAAGGTGAGCACATGCTGCTCACCTTCTTCTTTTCCAGCCAAACACTTTTACATGCACGAGCAACCTTGTTATCCAGTGTGTGGCGACATAGAGAATGATAAATAAAATAACGAGTGGTCTAAATACGATCCATAACACAATCCAACAGAGAAGAACCTGCCAAGGCTTTAGCTTCTTCAATAGATTCCCAGGCAAGAGCATAAAACGATAGAATTTATAATTTTTTTGTAGACCTTCGAGAAACTCTTGGCGAATTTGCTTGTCTTCAGGGTCTAGTCTGATGGCATTCTTGAGCATGAGCAGATAGTCGTCGTAGTCGTTCCGTCTTTCCGCTGACCATGCCAAATATAAGTAAACCATATCAGACTCGACATCGAGCCGCAAAGCTTGATTAGCCAGCATTTTTGATTCGGCAAAATGATTCAATAACGCTTCGTTATAGCTTAAATTAGCGAGATACAATGAATTTTCAGGAGAGATTTCAAGTCCTTTCAATAGCAAATCCCGGGCTTCTTCATACCTTCTCGTTTTATTGTATATGTTAGCCAGTAAGAAATAATAATGTGGTTCATAAGGATCAATTCGCTGCCCTTCGGCAATCGATTCCAAGGCTGCTTTCCAATTTTCCATCGAATAAAAAGCATTGCTGCGAACAAACCAGGCTAATTCATTTTCCGGGTCGCGTAGAAGCGATTGTTCTGTCCAGTGAAGGGCTTGATCCAGATTATCCATGTATAGACTAACCTGCCCGAACAGTGCATAGGCATAGGGGTCCTCTGGAGTATCCTGAATTAGCGCAAGCGCCTCAACAGAAGCTTCCTTAAACTTTTTCCAACCCATGAGCTGTTGTATTCGCTCGTATCGTTTACTGGTCATTTCCTCTTCTATTTCCATCATAACTATGTCTACCTCGCTATATCGGATTTATTTCAAACCGCTTTGTTTCATATAATCGAGAACGATTTGATAGTCCTGATTAATATCGCTGAACGTAGCATAGTTTTTGGCTGTGGCAAACCAATCGAGAGTGGTCGCCTTTCGATGTTTTGCAGCTTTTTTCAAATCGTCCTGCGATATGGGCTGAATTTCTCCAATATCGAGTGTACGCTCCAGTGCGCTCTCAACGGCATCCTTCACGATTTGCTCCAGATCCGCTCCAGAGAAATGTTTGGTCTCCTTCGAGATTTTATTTAAATCAAGCGAGGAAAGCGGCTTTCCAGCTAGCTTTAGCTGCAGGATGGTTGTACGCTCCGATTCTTCAGGCGGCGGTACAAAAATCATATGGTTAAACCTTCCGGGTCTGCGCAGCGCGGAATCAAGGTACCAAGGCGTATTCGTCGCTCCGATGACAAATACTTGATCATTGAACGTACGAAGTCCATCGAGCTCCATCAGAAGCTGATTGACGAGTATGCGGTCATGATGCTGACGCATCTGATTGCGGCTGCCGCCCATCGCGTCAAGCTCATCAATAAAGATGACGCACGGTTTATTTTCCCGAGCCTTCTCAAAAATGTCATGCAAATTGTTTTCGCTTTGACCGACGTACATGCCTAGAATAGCCTGCAGCTCAATGTGCATGAAATTAGCATCTATTTCTCCGGCAACCGCTCGCGCAAGAAAGGTTTTGCCGCAGCCTGGAGGCCCGTACAGCAGAAGGCTGCCGCCCGCTTCCTTGCCGTAGGCTGCAAACAGCTCAGGCTGCTTCAATGGTAATATGAAATTCATACGTATTTTTTTCTTAACATCCTCAAGCCCGCCTACGTCCGCAAAGGTTTCATCAGGCTTTTCGGATTCAACTAAATCTTTACCGTTATTATCAAATCGAAGCACCTTCAGCTTACTGCGGCGTCGATCAGCAAGATCATCACGGTCGTTATGATCGGACATGGTCATCATCCTTTTTTAAAACAAATTTGCTACTAGTGTACCAAATTTTGAGAGTTTACAGTGTGTTTTTATATAGAAATGTATTTATTCAGGTACTATAATTTTCGTATTCAAATGCCAGCCCACGCAAATAAGTGTATAGTTTAGGAAGCGAGTTAAATGGATTATTGCTAATAGCTTGAAGTAATCCTGTTAATAATGAAACTATGAAGAGGTGGTTTAAAATGACCAAACCGCGTATTGGTATGGTTGGACTTGGAGGAATTGCACAAAAGGCCTATCTTCCTATTTTATCGAAAGCTGTAGACTGGAATTTTGTTGGTGCTTTTTCACCTAATGCAGAGAAGCGTGCAGTAATTTGTGAGCAGTACCGAATTTCATCCTATGGAAGCTTACTTGAGCTGGCTGACCGCTGCGATGCTGTTTTTGTACATAGCGCTACTGACACTCATTATGAGGTAGTGTCAACTCTGCTCAAACAGGGTAAGGATGTATATCTGGATAAACCGCTGGCAGCTACTTTGCATCAGGCAGAGCAGCTTGCGGAGCTCGCAGAAAAGTTTGGCCGGAAGCTGATGGTTGGCTTTAACCGTCGTTTTTCTCCTTTATACATAGAAGCAAAGAACCGAATGACAGACACGGCATGGGTTCGGATGGAGAAACATCGGACGAATTCAGTTGGTCCACAAACCGCAGATTTTACGATGCTGGACGATTATTTGCATGTAGTTGATACAGCACGCTGGCTTGCAGATGGGAAGGCGACTGTGATGAACGGCGTCGTTAATGTTAACGAGCATAATCAGCTGCTTTATGCACAGCATCACTACAGTACATTCGGTGGTTACACGTTATCGACTGCGATGCACCGACATGCAGGAACGAACTTGGAGCAGCTCGAAATTGTATCGGCAGGCGAAATTATTCGTGTAAAAAATATGAGTTTGCTCGAAGTAGAGCGTGACGATACAGTAACACAAACGTTGCCGCCATCTTGGCAAACGACTCTGAAACAACGAGGTTTTGAGGATGCTGTTCTTCACTTCATTCAATGTATCGTACAAGATAAGAGTCCAAGCGTGAATGGTGAAGAAGCTCTGGAATCACAAAAGCTGCTAATGAAGATGCTGGAATAAAGGGAGTGCACGAAATGAGTCACGATTCAAAGGCATTGGCAAAACCGAAGCAAGCGCGAAAAAAGAGGGTGCTTATATGGACGTTAGCCATTGTTTTGGTATTACTATTGTCACTGGCTGTCGCGTATCAAATGATGGTTTATTCACCATCTGCTGAGGCAAAAGCTGCCATGAAGAGCGATGAACAAGTTACGGTCAGCATTGGACAAGCAGGCTATCGCTTTGAACCGACCGCTGGAGCAGCCGGGATTGTTCAGCCTAATGTTATTTTTTATCCAGGTGGATTAGTAGATCCAAAAAGCTATGCACCTTTAGCTCACAAGCTCGCTGACGCTGGCCACCGTGTATACATTGCAAGTATGCCGCTTAATCTTGCTTTAATGGGGCAAAATAAAGCGGATGATTTTATTGCTGAGCATCCAGAGGAAAGTTACGTTATAGGCGGCCACTCGCTTGGCGGTGTTTTTGCTTCACGATATGCTGCGGAGCATTTGGATCAACTTAAGGGTATCTTTTTCCTTGCGGCCTATGCAGAAAAAGCTGGAACTCTTGAAGATGCTAAGCTGCCAGTATTGCAAGTCACTGCGTCTAATGATGGCGTGTTGGATTGGGAGGCATGGGGCAAAGGAAAACGGTATATGCCTAGCTCAACGCAGTATGTCACGATTGAAGGAGGGAATCATGGTCAATTTGGTTCCTATGGCACGCAAAAAGGGGATCGACCAGCAAGCATTAAGCCGGAGGAGCAGCTGGAGCAAGTAAGCAAGGAGCTGATCGGATGGATGAAGGGAATTCAAGCAACCAAATAACGGACTGTCCAGTTACTCGGACAAACGTACTGCTTATCATAAGAGGACAAGAAGCTGTCTCACGGTTAATACCCGGAGGCAGTTTTTTTTGTTCTCAACGTTTAGCCTCAGAGGTCTGTATCACATGCTGTAATGAAATAGGCTTGACATTTATTGGTCACGGTTGTATGGTTAGTTATATAACTAATGAACCATGTAACCTAAAGGGGTGATGACGTGTTTGATGATCGAAGTCCCATTTACCAACAAATAGCAGACAAAATTAAAGACGACATCATAAGCGGCATTTTGCAAGAAGATGAGCAGGTCATGTCAACAAACCAGTATGCTGCGTTTTATCGTATAAACCCTGCTACAGCAGCGAAAGGCTTTCATTTATTGACGGAGGAAGGCATTTTGTATAAGAAAAGGGGAATCGGCATGTTTGTAAATGGCGAAGCTAGGCAATTGCTGCTGGCACAGCGCAGAGATCGTTTTTTCGAAGAGGTCGTCGATCAAATGCTTGCGGAAGCTGAGAAAATTGGTGTCCCTCTTGCAGATATCATTGGTCGCATCGAACAAGTGAAAGGGAGGACTGACGTATGACGCTAGGTATCGAAGTGAATCAATTGGGGCAGCGTTATGGATCATTTTCAGCGCTACACAATATTTCGTTCAAGCTCGAGGGTGGCAAAATATACGGTTTGCTCGGTAGAAATGGTTCTGGAAAAACCAGTCTATTATCGATCATAGCATCCTATCGACAGCAATCAGATGGTGAAATATCGATAGATGGTGAAGCGCCATTCGAAAATGCACGCATCATGGAGCAAGTATGCTTTATCCAAGAAAGCGGCCATATGCCGGACACTTTATACGTTCGTGACGTATTAAAGCTTTCGGCTAGCTGCTGGCCCAATTGGGATGCAAACTATGCGGATCGACTCATTCGTCACTATGAGCTCCCGATTAAGAAACGTATATCTACCCTTTCGAGAGGAATGAAGTCGGCGCTTGGCGTGACGATTGGCCTTGCTAGCCGCGCACCGGTTACGATTTTTGATGAGGCTTATCTTGGCATGGATGCTCCGTCCCGCTATACCTTTTATGAAGAGCTGCTTAATGATTATATGGAAACGCCTCGTACTTTCATTTTATCTACGCATTTAATTGAGGAAGTAGGCAATTTGTTTGAAGAGGTGCTTATTTTGGATAAAGGTCGCCTAATCATGCATGAGGAAACAGATGCGCTGCGGGCGCGCGGCTCATCTATAACTGGACCGAGTGAAAGCGTGGATCGTTTTGCAGAAGGATTGACGGTGCTTGGGGAGCAGAAGCTTGGTAAAACGAAGTCAGTTACTGTGTTCGGAGAGCTCACTGATGTGAAGCGCAAGCAAGCATTAGCAGCAGGGCTTGAGCTTGGTCCTGTATCACTGCAAGATTTATTCGTTCATTTGACGAAGAAAAGAGGGGATGAATAATGAGCAGCAAGAGAAAACATCCCGTGCTTAATGTGGCACAGCATATGATGTACACCTTTCGTTGGACGATCTTTTTTTATTGGGTCATATTTATTCTGATCTATATTGGTATAGGCATTTTAACGAATGCTGAGGCTATAGTAGGACCTGATTTTGAAGGGCAAGAGGTTTGGGAAAGCACGACCATATCCCCGAGATTATTTCTGCTTGTCATTGGCATACTGCTGACCCCTGCATCGCTTGCAAGCTTTGTTTCCAGTGGAGTAACGAGAAAGCACTTTATTGGAGGCGTGAGTTTAGTACTAGTCCTATTTTCAGCCATATTCGCCCTTATATTAACGATAGGGTATCCCGTCGAGCAGTTCATTTATGACAAAAACAATTGGACATTAGAGCTGAACAATCCGCATTTGTTTTCTTCTTCTTTAGAGCTCGGCTGGATCTTTTTTGAATATTTCTGTTTGTTCTTTGCCTACTTTGGCAGCGGTTGGCTCATTGGCTCCGGATTTTATCGATTTAATTGGAAGATAGGCGTACTAATTTCAGTTGCTGCCCTGCTGCCAATGATGGCGATGGAGGCTGTTCTATCGTCAGACTGGATAGGCAATCTATTGCAAACGGGATTAGAGGTAGAACGAGCATCGCTAGCAGCAGTCATTATTCTTGCCTTTGCTGTCATGCTGTGTATTGTAGCTTTGAATTTTATGATGCTTCGCCGTGTATCAATAAGAAAAAAGTTATTTTAATCCAAGTATTCAAGCCGTTTCCAAAGATCGTAATGATCTTTGGAAACGGCTTTATTTATTTTGTCAACAACCAAATTTTTGAAGGAGGCTTATCGAACATTGTCGAAATATAGTATGATATGAGCATTAACATTATCGAGTTTTTGAGGTGTATGATGAAAGTACTACGTAAATTTTTGTTGATCTTCGTGTTTTTGCTCTGTATTGTTACTCCTTTTTTTGCTACGGCTTCTTATGCTGCTACTTTCCAAGCATTAACGAATGAACCAAATATCAGGATAACAGAATGGGAAATGATCTGGGAGGAGAATCCATCTGGAATTTCGGATCATAGTGAATTTCTGGAGAAAAAAGGCGCTTGGATCCCGTTTACCTACGGCGATCCATTACCTACTAAGCCTGCTAATATTACATCGGCATGGTTGAGATTTAAACTACCTGAATTTTACTTTTCAAGACCCGCTCTAATGATTAGCAGTCTTACTGCGAAGGATGTAATGATTTTTATTGATAATGAACTCGTATATAAGTCTGATCGTAATTATCCATATAATAGGAATGAGATTTTATTATCTTTAAGCTCGTATGAATCTAATAAAATGGTATACGTCTTTCTTCATACAGATGCAGACTGGCTAGGATTAAAGAAGCAAATCTTAGTTGGCGAGAATCAAACGCTCAGTAAAGATTTTTTGAAGCACGATATGCTGGATGTTGTATTGGGAGCAGCCCTTTTGTTCGTTTCATTGGCTATGTTCCTTATTATTATTTTTTTGAGAAAACCATATTTAGCTGGATGGAGTTCACTGTGCGTAGTTATTTTATCAATCGGTTTAATGATTCTCTCATATTCACCTTATCTACATACTATTTACGGGGAGTATGGATTTTATATTTACTATCTATTCGATTTAGCATCAAGCCTATTGATGCCTGCTATTTATTTCTTTTTCGAAAAGATTTTTGGAAGAGGCCCTTATGGGTTAATATTATTGTTTAGAAGGCTCCAGGTTATTATTTTAATTATAACAGTTATATTATTGTTTGCTTCTTTTATATCAGTTGAGATCAAAACTATGTATACTATGGTTACTATAATATCTTTCGGTGGCTCAATAATAATTGGGAATTTGCTTCTCGTCGGCTTGCTTATAAATTATTGTTTTCAAGGAAATAAAGAAGCTATTGTTTTAACGACTGGCTTCGGAATCTTCTCAGCAGTCGGGGTATCCGAAGTTATTTGGTATTTTATCAAGGGTATGAGCTATGATTTGTTTTTCTGGAAATGGGGCATTCTTAGTTTTATTGCTGCACTTGTTGTGATTCTTGCAAGGAGAATTTTAGAAAACTACGAACAGGTTGTTAAATATTCAAAACAACTTGAAGTGTTTAACAATGATCTTCAACGGTCTGAAAAAATGGAAATCATTAGTCAGTTAGCAGCTTCAGTAGCTCATGAGGTTAGAAACCCGTTGCAGGTGACGAGAGGTTTTTTACAACTTCTTCGTGAGAAAACTACGAACGATAAGGAACAAAGTTTTATGGTACTTGCAATAGATGAATTAGATCGCGCATCAGAGATCATAACTGATTTTCTTACGTTCGCCAAACCACAGCTTGAACAAACAACGCTTTTAAATATTTCAGAGGAGCTTCAACAAATTGAAGGTATACTGGTTCCTCTTGCTACAATGCAAGGTGGAGTAATCAATGTTGAGTTGGCAAATGACTTATTTGTAAGAGGTAATTCATCAAAATTTAAGCAGGCTCTAATAAATATTATTAAAAATAGTATTGAAGCACTGGACAAAGAAGGTGTTATATTAATTAGAGCTTATATGGATAATTCTAATAATGTCGTTATTTGTATAAAAGACAACGGTGAGGGAATGAATGAGGCTGATCTCGCAAGATTAGGAGAGCCGTATTATTCGAAGAAATCAAAAGGAACTGGTTTAGGGCTGATGGTTACTTTCCGAATTATAGAGGTAATGCAAGGGAAGCTTGAGTTTTTTAGTAAGAAAGGTTTAGGAACCGAAGCAATAATTCATATCCCATCTGCAGAAAAATAGCGCTGGTTGCTTTTAAAACCAGCGCTTTTTTTTATTTTTATTTATTGCCACATAGCGCCTTGTGCTTGGATCGCTTCTTCTTTAATTGTTGTTGGGTTTTCTGGAATTACCAAGTAGTATTTATTAGCCGATTCTTCCACAACCTCTACTTCGATTGTATCCGGAACATCGATTCCGAAAGCTTCTTTTATTGCTTCTTTCGGATTGGCGATAAGTTGTTTCTTGAATTCGGCATCTTCCCAAGCTTTTTGAATGATTTGATCTTTTAACGATTGTACATTGGACACAATAATCACCCTTCCGAATATGTATAAGTTTACCATACTCAGTCTATCATGCCCGTTCGACAAATTCTATATGAATTTTCAATTATTCGACAATTAATAGATTATATAGTACCTATTAAACTGAAATTTTAGACAAAAAGTAGTTAAATCCGCCCTCCAGCAGCAACTTTTTATTTGATTCTATCGTCTCATGGGTATGGTTCAAATGTTTTAGTATAAAACTATGGAATGCGACTAGCTCACTAGATCCCACTTCCAATTCGATTAGTCGTTTTTCATTATCAATTGCAAGCTGAACATAAGGTCCGAGGCATCCTCGAATAAAGATTTCATTTTCAACCTTTTGTTCAGTTAATGCTTCTTCCGCAGTTCTATTTGCGGTGATCATCGCAAGCAGGCCATTATAGCTGCCTTCAGCCAGATCTTCTTTCCAATCCTGATAGTCGTCAGACATCTGAAGCGACATCAGCACAATATCGATGGCGAGCTCCATCTTCTCAATGAGCTCTGGGCGTTCTGCTAACAACAACGCGCCAGTGCTTGCGATTTTGACGGGACCTGCTTTGCCAGCTGTGCGGATAGGGTCGTTTATAAAGTAATCATCGCGATCCTCGTTGGTTACACTCTCGGCCCAGTTCGTTACATAATGGTCGTAATACGCCCAAAATGGTGAAGCTGAAGGGAACAGCTCACGGAATACACGGAACATTTCGAGCATGAGCAGGTTGCCTAGAGCAAGCTGTTCCTTCCAATTTGATGCCGGCATGCTGTCCATCACGTCATCCTGAATAAAAAAATAAAGCATTCCATATACATTAGCTAATGCAAGCGCTTCGCATTGCGAATCATTAATTCCGCTCGGCTCTTTCATCCAGAAGGGGAGAAGGCTGCATATGTAATCCTTATTGCTGTCATGCTTCACAGGATTGAACTTATGCGCATAGGCCAGACCAAGGCTGCCGAGCGGTGCCGGGAAAGCTGCAATACGTTCTTCGGCTTTGGCATAAACAAGTTCCAGCTGTGTGGTATAGCGAGTAAACCATTCCATTTAAATGTCCTCCGCTGCAATAGAATGTAAGCCAAACGACCATACTAAATTAAGATTTGGTGCATATAAATAGTATATGAACGGTGTCAATCTTTTCCTACTATATCATTTTTGGAAAAAGAAAATCTTAACATATTTTTAAGCATGAGGAAGAAAAAAACGAAGTCTGTATTGAGTAAAAGCAGAAAATCCAGTAAAATGGATTAAGGTTATAAAAATAGGTGAAGTTAGTAGATGATCCTCTGTCACGCTATGCTTACAGAACTGGACTTAGGTCGGGGATGAATCTATTACCTGAGCAGGTTTAGAATTTAGTTCTCCTGCATTAAAGTTAATACCTAGATGAGAGTTCTTTAATGTGGAGGTAGTATGGCATGAATAGAGATGTTGAAATTTATGTTCTCTTAACGAATACGGGAACCTTATTTTCCAAGACAATTAGATGGTACACTAAAAATATGCTGAATCACGCTTCAATCGCATTTGACAGAGACTTGAATGAGGTTTATAGCTTTGGCAGAAAAAATCCGAACAACCCATTTTTTGCGGGATTTGTGAAAGAGGATGTACGAGGCGAGTTTTTTGAGAACTCAACCTGCGCTTTGTATAGATGCACGATTAGTCATTGCGCCTATATAAACATACGAAATCAAATTCATTACATGGAGAAAAATCGCGATCAGTATAAATACAATTTGCTAGGCATGTTAGGCATCATGCTTAATATTGAGATGAAACGAGAGTACGCATACTTTTGCTCGCAGTTTGTAGCCTCTGTTTTTGAGGAAAGCGGCGTAAATCTTGTTAATAAACCTTCCTTGTTCGTAACACCTGCTGATTTGGAGAATACAACGCTGCTGGAGCTCGTTTACCATGGTAAGCTGCAAGCTTATACAGGTGTTCAAGAGGAAATAAAGGCAACTGGAACCTTCCGCACTGCGTAAAGAAGATCTCACGTGTTGAGATCTTTTTCTTTTTTATAATGATCATTATGACGAAAACGGATTACATCCAGGAGGCTGGTTCACGATGTCTATTATTAGCTTTGGAATAGTTGGCGGAGGCTGGCGCGCAGAGTTTTACATACGTATCGCCAAAGCATTGCCGGAGAAATTCAACATTCATACGATACTTGTTCGTGACGAGGAGAAGGGGCGGCTGCTGGAGGCAAAATGGGGCATTCGTACGGTTCGCAATATGGCTCAGTTTACGGCTGAGTCCAAGCAGTTCAGCTTCGCTGTTGTATCTGTCCCGCGAACAGCGGCTCCGGCTATTATCCAAGAGCTAGCTGAACGGCAAATTCCAGTGCTGGCAGAGACGCCTCCGGCTGCTGATTTGGAAGCACTAACCGACCTGTATCAATCGCTGCCTAAGGATGCAATGGTACAAGTAGCCGAACAGTATTTATTTCAGCCGATGCATGCGGCTCGGATTCAGATTGCCCGCTCCGGGAAGCTGGGTGAAGTATCGCAAGCACAGGTATCTGCTGCCCATGACTATCACGGGATTAGCTTAATTAGACAGCTTCTTGGCGTCGGCTTCGAGCATGCCAGCATCATTGGACAGACCTTTGAATCGAAGATCATGCAAGGGCCAAGCAGACAAGGTGATCCGCTTGAAGAACGAATGGTTCAATCTGTGCAGCGAATTGCAACGCTCCGATTTGGCGACAAGCTGGCTGTATATGATTTTACGGGGGATCAGTACTTCTCTTGGATACGGCGCAGCCGCATGCTCGTAAGAGGCAGCAAAGGTGAGCTAGTAGACTCAGAAGTCAGCTATTTAAAAGATTACGCCACGCCCATTCATACGGAGCTTCGCAGAGTCGATACCGGTCAGCACGGGAATTTGGAAGGTTATTATCATCGCGGGGTTATTGCGGATGGCGAATGGCTTTACCAGAATCCAGTTGCTCCCGCAAGGCTTAGTGATGACGAGATCGCAATAGCGACTTGTTTGCTGCGAATGGGGCTGCTCGCTTCCGGTAAAGGAGCTTCCTTCTATAGCCTGGCAGAAGCAGCACAGGATCACTACTTGGCGCTCCTTATGGGGGAAGCAATGGCTTCGGGACAAACGGTGCATACGGAGAAACAAGTGTGGATGCCAGAATAGTTATAATCACCAATTAGGACAATTAGCACTAAACAAAATTGGTACCAATTACATGCAGGTGTAAGTCTTCGGCTGTGCTAAAATTGTATGATAAGTAGAAGACTCGTAGTCACTATTTTTGTGATAGAGTCTTTTTTTGTTTTGAATATTCGGAATTTTCTGGAAATTATTATTTTTTTCTTGGAAAAACATATTCGATTTCTTAATTAATGGGTAATCAAGTTATAAAGGAGAAACAGATGCCATTTTTAACGAATAGAAAAAAGAATCCTGTCATTTTATTGCTGATGTTCGTGTTGCTGGCTCTTTCGGTTACAGGGTGCGCTTTGCTTACAAGCAGCGGCAATTCGGGCGAAGAGAATAAACCAATAGAGACGGAAAAGCCTGTCGTGCCTGTAAATGGTGAAAAGAGTAAAGTGATTCCATTTGTCTATACGACAAAAAAGGAATTGTCTCTTACTTTCAATGGTATGGGTGATGAGAATCTCATGACTAAGCTGCTCGATGAACTTGATCGCTACGATATTAAGGCGACCTTCTTTTTGCCGGGCATGAGGGTGGCTGAAGAGCCGGGAATCGCCAAGGAGATTTTGGCTAGAGGTCATGGCATTGAGAACAACACGCTTAGTCGGCTCGATCTAACTCATTTAAGCTATGAGCAAGTGTTTAAAGAGATCAATGTCAGCAATGAAGTGATCGAGAGGGAGCTAGGAGTAAAGCCTCAATATATGCGGACGAGATCCGGCGATTACAATGATACCGTTCAGCTGGCTGCAGCGCAGAGCGGGCTTTCGGCTGTTGTATCTTACAGTCTTAATTTGCATGAATGGCAGCAGGAATCGGAGCAAGAGAAAGCGGACTATATTCGAAAATATGTAACTCGGGGCGGCATTATTGCCTTGGATACGGAGCTGGATGGACAGGTTCTTGAAACGATACCGCTTATTGCGAAGGCAGCTGCCGAGGTTGGCTACAAGCTCGTTCCGCTTAAAGAGCTGGTAAGCAGTGGTCAAGAGAGAAAACCGCTTGAACAAATACCGGGATTTGATGCTGCTCGAAAAAATTCAAACGACAAACAATCGAGCTACAAGCTTATTTATAACTGGGAAAATAAAAAGAAGGTTGTGTCACTTACCTTTGATGATTGGGGTACCGACTACACGATTACAAAGCTGCTTGATATTTTGGAAAAGCATGACGTGAAGGCTACATTCTTCTTGCGTGCCAACGGGGTAGAGAAAAATCCGAATTTAGCTAAGGCGATAGCGGAAGCTGGACATGATGTTGCTAATCACACATACAGTCATCCTGTCATTACCAAGTTAACGCCTGAGGAATTGCAAGAGGAAGTCGTCAAGGCTCATCAAGTAATAACCGAAGCGATTCAGCAGCAGCCTACCATGTTATTTAGACCCCCGACGGGTGAAATTGATGATGAACGGGCGAGAATTGTAGCTGCAACAGGCTACACCTCCATTGCGATGTATGACGTAACGGTGTTCGACTGGGACTCTGCCAATGACGCCGACCATATCGTGAAGGGTGTTCTGGATCAAACGGTTGATGGGAGTGTTATTCTTCTTCACATGCTGGATAACATTCATACGATTGAGGCGCTGCCAGATGTTATTGAGAAGCTGAAAAGCAAGGGCTATACATTCGTTCCCATGTCGCAAATGTCTCTAAAATAACTTTTTCTTACTAGATGGAGATGACATATGACGTTATACGAGGAAATCGTTACAAGGCAGAAGAAAATAGCGGTCATTGGATTAGGTTATGTCGGATTGCCGATCGCAGTAGCTTTTGCGAAAAAAGTGGACGTTGTCGGCTTCGATGTCAATAAAGATAAGATTGCACAATATTGCAGCGGGATTGATACAACCGGCGATATAGGCAGTGATGTGCTCAAAAATACCGAAGCGCAGTTTACTTCAGATCTGAATGAGCTTAAAGATGTTTTTTTCTTCATTGTGGCAGTGCCTACACCGATTCAAAGCGGTAATATACCGGATTTGAATTATGTGAAGAGTGCGTGTCAATTGGTGGGCAGGAAGCTCAAGCATGGCGCAATGGTTGTGTTTGAATCGACCGTCTATCCGGGGGTGACGGAAGAAATATGTATTCCGATTTTGGAGGCAGAGTCGGGTCTTGTTTGCGGCGTCGATTTTAAGGTAGGTTATTCGCCTGAACGAATCAATCCCGGTGACAAGGTTCATCGACTAGAGAACATTACGAAGATCGTGTCCGGTATGGACGAGGAAACGCTGGAAACTGTCGCGAGCGTGTATGAGCTGATTATTGATGCAGGCGTATTTCGGGCGGAGAGCATCAAGGTAGCTGAGGCTGCAAAAGTCATTGAAAACGCACAGCGAGATGTAAATATTGCTTTTATGAATGAGTTGTCCATGCTGTTTAACGGTATGGGGATAGATACAAAAGCCGTGCTGCAAGCAGCAGGCACCAAATGGAATTTTCTTAACTTTAGCCCTGGGCTGGTTGGTGGTCATTGCATCGGAATTGATCCTTATTATTTGACCTATAAGGCTGAGGATACCGGCTATCATTCCAAAATTATATTAGCGGGACGCCAAATTAACGATGGGATGGGCAAGTATGTCGCTCAGCAAATCATTAAGAGGCTTGTTAAGCAGAAGGTAAATATAAATACAGCCAAAATAGGCTTTCTTGGCTTTTCTTATAAAGAGGACAGCTCCGATATTCGCAATACGAAGGTGACAGACATTATCGAAGAGCTTCAAGAGTACGGGATAACAACACTTGTGGCAGATCCAAATGTGGACAAGCAGCAGGTTTATGGCGAGTATGGCATCGAGCTATGCGACATTGAGGAATTAAGCGGGTTGAATGTTGTTATTGTAGCGGTTGCCCACACTCAAATTACGAAGATGAATGTTGAGGATTTTGACAAGCTGTATGACGACAACAAAACGAAGTTTTTGGTTGATATAAAAGGCGTATTTGATAAGCGGTTATTCGAGCAAAACGGATACGACTATTGGAGCCTATAGTGCCGGATTGGAGACAGCAGCGTGTTTAGACGACAGAAAAAAAAGCCGATAGAAGTGCTGACTGTTCCAAGAGCGGACAGACGCACCCTTTGGAGCGTTCCCGATCCGGAGCATTTGCGGCAAAAGGTTGATCGAAGAGGTTATGCCGAAGGTCAAAGCAAGGACGGCCGTGATGATGCGGCAGCGATGCATAAGCTGCGTGAGCTAAGCCTGAGATATGAGGCAAGCTTTGACGTGCGGCTGCTTCGCAATGGCCGGAGGAAGCAGCAGGCAATAAAGGGAAAAGCGGTAGACATTTCTTCTACAGGCATTTTGATTGAACTGGACGCATCCGTAATTGGCGATTCGTTCATGGAGGGGGCAAAGTATAAGCTGAGCTTTGAGATTCCACCTGGGACGATGCCTGAGGGTTATGAGTCTGCCGTGAAAATAGAAGCTGTTATTAAAAGAACATTTACGCGAGATAGCGAAGAGGGAGCGAAGCAGCTTATCGCTTTCCAATTTGAGAGGCCATTATCCACGTATCTTCAGAAGAAGCGTTGGGGTTATTCTGTCTATGCGGCGAGCACCCTGCTGTTTGTAGCAGTTGGTATTATTATGCTTATGCGTGTGGAGAGCATCATTTATTTTAAATACAATTTCATCTTGTATTTATACAGTATTACGGCAGCGGCTTTCTTGCTCACTCGTTACTTCTTCGGCGCGCTGCACCGCGATGTGCCGGTTAATCCGCATTATACGCCAGGCGTATCGATTATAATTCCTTGCTTTAATGAAGAGGAATGGATTCATCGAACGATTTTGAGCTGCATGAATCAAGACTATCCGATCGACAAGCTGGAAGTGATTGTCGTAGATGATCGCTCTAAGGATCGTTCTGTGGAGCAAATTCAGAAGGTTATCGACCTTGTTCACAAAGAGGCGCAGAGGTACGAAACGAAGGATCGTCTGAAATTGCATGTATTGTCCGAAAATGGGGGCAAACGCGTAGCGCTTGTAAAGGGCGTGGAGATGGCAAAGCATCGTTTGGTCGTATTTGTGGACTCTGACAGCTTTCTAGAGCCTACGGCGATTAGAAATCTCGTACAGCCCTTTCAGGACCCGCGAATGGGCGGTGTCGCTGGACGCACGGATGTGGAAAATAAATATACGAACACAGTTACTAAGCTGCAGACGGTACGCTACTATATTGCATTCCGAATTATGAAGGCTGCTGAATCTTGGTTTGACAGCGTAACCTGCTTGTCTGGGCCACTCTCTTGCTACCGCAAGGATTTAATTTTGAAGCATAAGGATGCTTGGCTGACTCAGAAGTTTTTGGGGCAGCCAGCGACCTTTGGCGATGACCGCAGCATGACTAATTTTATTTTGAAAACACATCGTACCGGCTATCAGGATACAGCGATTTGCTCCACGATCGTCCCCTCAGAGATGAACGTGTTTTTAAAGCAGCAAATGCGCTGGAAACGTTCATGGCTGCGTGAATCGCTGCGAGCAGGGGGCTTTATTTGGCGGAAGGAGCCGTTTATGGCTTTGTTCTTCTACATTGGGCTTATTGTTCCCATTGCAGCGCCGATTGTGGTTTTGTACAACTTGGTTTATGTACCGATCATGTATCGGATCTTCCCAAGCACCTTCCTGATGGGACTGCTGCTGATGGCGCTGTTGATGAGCTTTGCCCATCTGTTGTTTCGTAAGAGCAAGCTGTGGGTTTTTGGATTCGTATTTTGTATTTTCTACGAGTTTGTGCTGCTGTGGCAAATGCCTGTTGCATGGGTTACCTTCTGGAAATCAACCTGGGGGACAAGAGAAACGCCGCAGGACATTGAAGCTAGAAATAAGAAAGCAGCGAGAAAGAACAAAAACAACAAGAATATGGACATGCCGCTTTAAAGCGGCCATGGTCTATTTCATAGATAAGGATGACCGCTATGAATAAGTGGTATACGAATGGAGTTTTCGATTATAAGCGGAAAAACAAAAGAAAGGTGATCAGAACGACCGTACAGATGATCATCTTGCTTGTTTTGGGCTTCATTCTTTTCCATGCTGTATTTGATATCAAGCAATATGCGGAGCCGGATAAGGCGCAGTGGACCAATCAAGACGGGTTTATTGCGCTATCTTATTTTGGCGTAGCAAGAAACGGTACATCGGAGCTGATTTCCAAAAAACGGCTGAATCAGCAGCTGAAGGCACTGCACGATCAAGGTTATGTAACCATTTCGCAGCAGGATGTCATGGACTATTACAAGCATGGAAAACCTTTGCCGCCTAAAGCGCTGTTTCTATCCTTCGAGGATGGACGAAACGATTCCAGTTTATTTGCTCAGCCTTTGCTGGAGAAATACAATTATAAAGCGACCATTTTGTCCTATGCGAATAAGGTTGGGAGCAATGAATCCAAATTCCTTCAGCCTAAGGACATGCTCAGTATGATGAAAAAGGGCTATTGGGAGCTTGGAAGCAACGGCTACCGGTTGTCTTATATTAATATTTTTGACAAGGAAGGCAAGCTCATTGGTGTGAAGGAAGAGAATGAGTTTAAAGATCGGGCTAACACGAGCTACTACACTCATTACCTGATGGACTTTATCCGGGATGAGAACCTAGTGCCTGCAGAGCATCGAGCCGAAATGGAAGCGCGCATCAATGCAGACTACAAGTCGATGAAAGAAATTTACAACAAGACGCTTGGCTTTGTTCCTAACGTGTATATGATTATGCACGCGAACATTTTGTACAATGGCATGAACCGGCTTGTTGAGAATGTGAACGACCAAAATATTAAAGCGATGTTCGGCATGCATTTTAACCGTGAAGGACTTTCCTTGAATAAAAGCAGTGACAGCCTTTATAATTTAACAAGGGTGCAGCCTGCTTCCTATTGGTATACGAATCATTTGCTTATGAAAATTAGTAAGGATACTGGTCAGAAAGTCAGCTTTATTGCAGGGGATGAGCGGAGATCGGCAAAGTGGAAGCTTATCAGCGGTGCGGCTGAGTTTACGGATAACCGGATTGCTTTAACCTCTGTTCCAGCAGGAAGCGGCATGCTTTTATTGAAAGATATTCATGCTGCCGACGTAAAACTTACTGCGGAGCTTGGCGGTCATGCAGTCGGCAGCCAATCGATTTATGTTCGATACGATCAGAATACGGATTCATTTGTTCGAGTGTCGATCGAGGATAATTCGGTTATTGTGGAGCAAAAGGCACCCGGAGGCAAGGTTGAACGGCTGCTAGCAAGCAAGCTTGGGGACAAGGCTGCTGAACGTGCGAAGCAGCTTGAAGTTAGCGTATCGGGCGATCAATTAACGGTGATTGTAGATGATGTGCAGCTCTCTTTGCAGCAAATTAGCAGCTCGATCGTCGGCGGAAATATTGCGCTTGCTTCCAAAGCAAGCCTTAACAACGAAAAAGATGATATTTACGACGCTGTTTTTGATAATATAAAAGTAACGACCGTCAATGAGGACGGTACAGAGCATGAGTCATTATACAAGAACGGTTATGTTGGGATTGAGGGGTTAATCAGTAGAGTGAAGAACGCGATTAATGCATCATTCGACTGGGCGATCGATACGTTTTAGCTTAATCAGAACCTAATAATTCGAGGAGTTTGAATCAATGCGGAAACGAAAAGGTCTTATTGCAGCATGTTTGCTTGTGGTGCTTGTAGGCGCAGCAATGTATTTTTCCAATCTTACAAATCGCGCAAAGAAAGCGGAGCAGTCGTCTATTGAAGACGTACTGCAGGCTGCAGCCAACGTACTGCCTGAATTGTCAGCTTGGATTGTGGACTGGCAGTGGAAGCAGGGAATTGAGGACCTGAGTATTATTAAAGGTGAATTAACGAGCTTGCAGTTGTTTGCGGCCTATTTTGATTATAAGGATAGTCTTTATTTTACGGATAAGTTCCAGCAGGCGTTGCCTGAAATCATGAAGATTTATAAGAAGAACGAACAGATGCAGCTCTATCTGACGGTAGTAAACGACCAGTTTAAAGAAAATGGCGAGTCTGTTCAGAAGGATTCGAGTTTAATTACGCGGCTAGTAGAGACGGAAAAAAGTCGCAAAAAACATGTAGATGAATTGATTGCAGCCGTTGATCAATTTGGGTTGAACGGAATTGAGATCGATTATGAGCGAGTCGAGGAAGAAGACTGGGAACGGATGCTGCTTTTCTACTCGGAGCTTCATACTCGTTTGCAGAAAAGCGGGAAGTCGCTTCGAATCATTTTGGAACCAAGAGCTCCTATTGAACAATTAAAGCTTCCGGAAGGCCCGGAATATGTCATGATGGCTTATAACCTATATGGCTCACACAGCGAACCAGGACCAAAAGCGGATGAAGCTTTTATTGAACAATTGGCAACCAGAATGGAAGTACTGCCTGGCAGTCCGTATATGGCTTTCTCGGTTGGCGGGTTCGATTGGCATGAGGATGGCAAGGTTGAAGCTTTGACTGAGGAGCGAGCGGGGCTGCTGTTAAAGCAAACGGGCAGTAAAGCGCAGCGCGATCAAGCGAGCGGCAGCATGTTTTTTGAATATACTGATGCTGAGGCCAACAATATGAAGCATACCGTGTGGTACGCAGATGAAGTGACATTATCTCGTTGGATAAATACTGCAAAAGCGAACGGAATTAGCAAGGCGGCGATTTGGAGATTAGGCGAAATAGAGATGGAATCTCTGACAAATTTGAAGCTGTATATGCAATAAAATAGGGAATAACAAAGTGCTTCTGAAGCTTATGAGAATAGCTGCGGAAGCACTTTTCTTTAGTACTGAAATATTCCATTGACAATGATTATCAATAGCGAATATACTTCATTTTAGGACAAAAACAGATCCAATTTATTGGAGTGGGGAGCAATTTTAATGAAGTATAAATTAATGACTTTTTTATTGGCTTGTACGGTAGTATTTACAGGCTGCGGCTCAAATGATGCAGTTAAGAATGAGCCTAAACAAGCAGAGGGCAATTCCGCAAGCGGTGCTGTCGTCTCGGACGAGGTTTGGGCACCTATTCTGGAGAGCTATCGTCAGTTTACTATTGAGCAAGCCGATACTTTCATATTAGAAACAGAGAAGTTTGTAACAGCTGTGAAGAGCGGGGATGTTGAGGCGGCGAAAAAGCTGTATGCGCCGACACGCATGTACTTTGAACGTATTGAGCCAATAGCTGAAGCGATTGGCGACCTCGATCCAAATATTGATGCGCGTGAGAATGACGTGGAAGACAAGGACTGGCGCGGATTCCACCGCATTGAGCAGTCGCTGTGGGAGAAGAACTCAACCGAAGGTATGGGTGAATATGCAGACCGCTTGCTGGAGGATGTAAAGCTGCTTCGCGCTTTGATGGAAACCGTTGAAGTTGAGCCAAGTTTGCTTGTAACGGGAGCAGTAGAGCTGCTTAATGAGGTATCCGCTTCGAAGGTGACTGGCGAGGAAGAACGTTATTCACACACGGATCTGTACGACTTTGCAGCTAACGTGGAAGGTGCAGATAAGATCTATCAGCTGGTTAAAGCTGAATTGAACAAAAAGGATGCTGCGCTGGATGAGCAAATCGGCAAAGGATTTGCTGATCTTGAGCAAGCCTTGTCAGCTTACAAATCAGGTGATGGTTATGTGTCCTATCTAGATTTGAAAGAGGAAGATACAAAGAAGCTAAGCCAGCTTATTGATGCGCTTGCCGAGCCGCTTTCTCAAATGGGTACAATATTGGAGGCTTAACAACATGACGGAATCTTTTAATTCCAATCAAAATGAGGGCAAGCCCAACATAGATGCTAAAAAAATCAGCCGTAGAGACCTACTACGGCTGGCAGGTGTTGGCGGGGCTGGACTGCTGCTCGGAGCAGCTGGAGTCGGAAGCTTGTTCCAAACGCAGGAACGCAGCGCGGCTAAGCCTGCTTCGAAGGCAGTCAAAGTAGATAAAGACCAAATTGTTAGCTTTTATGGCAAGCATCAGGCCGGAATCACGACGCCGGCACAAGACTTTATTTTATTCGCTTCCTTTGATTTAACGGCGAGTACACTTGATGAGGTGCGCAAGTTATTTCAAGCATGGACGAGTGCAGCAGCATCCATGACAAACGGTGAGATGCTCGGCAAGACTAACGATAATTTAAATCTTCCTCCTTCAGATACGGGTGAAGCAGAAGGTTTGCTGCCATCTCGTACTACGATTACTTTCGGTGTGGGTTCGTCATTCTTTGATGCAAGATATGGATTAGCGGACAAAAGGCCAGCTGCTCTTGTTGATATGCCTGCTTTTGGCGGTGACGAGCTGCGAGACGAATGGTCAGGCGGTGATATTGGCGTTCAAGTGAATGCTAATGATATGCAAATTGCATTCCATGCGATCCGCAATCTAGCTCGTATAGCTAGAGGGAAAGCGGTGCTCCGCTGGACGCAGGAAGGTTTCCAGCGTACGAGCGGTGCTGATCCAGCGAATGCAACGCCTCGCAACCTGATGGGCTTTAGGGATGGAACAGGCAATCCAGACGTTAACGATGATGGGGAAATGAACAAGGTCGTGTGGGCAGCCGCAGCGGATGGTACGCCGTGGATGGATAAGGGCAGCTATATGGTCGTAAGGCGTATTCGCATGCGCATTGAGGTATGGGATCGTTCGACGCTCGGGGATCAGGAGTCAACCTTTGGCCGCCACCGAGACAGCGGTGCCCCGCTTGGCGGAGCGCATGAGTTCGACAAGCTTGATTTGGAGAAGAAGGACGAGAAGGGCAAACCGGTGCTTCCGATGAATTCGCATGTGCGTCTAGCTCATGGCGATGGCACGGTAAAAATATTGCGCCGCTCCTACTCGTATTCAAGTGGAATGGATCACAAAACCGGGCAGCTGGATGCAGGCTTGTTGTTTATTTGTTTTAACCGCGACTCACGGAAACAATTTATTCCGATGCAGACTAAGCTTGGGCAAAGCGACCTAATGAATGAGTATGTCGTTCATACGGGCAGTGCGATGTTTGCTTGTTTTCCAGGTGTTCGTGAAGGCGGATATATCGGAGAAACGTTATTTTAAATCATAATGTTGCTCGGTTAGGGTTGGGTAGAAAATAGCTCTTGATGATGAAAGGGGCGGACGTCTATGTTCGCACAAAATGGCGGAATGAAACAGTGGGGTATTCGTTTCATTTCTTTTTTTGTACTGATGATATTGATGTTAGGGAGCAGCGGATTATATACGTTTGCTGAAGGTGCGCAATCCACCGAGCTTGATCGTTTGCTTCCGCTCGTTGGCGGTGCTCTTGTTGAAGTAGGTCAAGGAAAGTGGAAGGAAGCGGCAGCTCATATTGATGATGCTTCGGCTAAGTGGAAGCAGCTTGAGCCTGCGGCAACGAAGGAATCGGCAGCGGTGGATTCTGCGCTTGCGGGAGCTGTAAAAGCTTTAGCAGCGCCGGAAAGCGATGCTGATGCTGCCAAAGCTACGTTATCCCTACTCGCGAAGGCACTTAATAAATACGTGAAGAGCGTTCAAGACGCACCAGCGACTCAGCTAACTGGTCAAGATGCGGCTGTCAGCATACTTCCTTTGGCAGAGAAGCTGCTTGCAAGCATTCAAGCAGGCGACATGGAGAAGGCATATGCTGAATATCGTGAAATGAATAATAGCTGGCTTAAAGTTGAGCCTGCTATTCGAGCGGATCATTTCAACGTTTACAGCGGCTTGGAAACGAAGATGAGCATGCTTCGCATTGCTGTTCAAGCTGATCCTCCGAGAACCGAACAAGCGAAAACAGAAGCGTTGGCACTCATTCAGCTTATTAAGGATTATCGCGATGGGAAAATAGCGACTGTGGCTAAGGAGTCGGGCATAACGGTAGCCGATGCTGTGGACATCCTAAATCAGGCGTTAAATGATGTCCAGCAAGGGCATTATCCAGAAGCGGCTGGACAGATGGAAGCATTTATCGTGCAGTGGCCTGCGATTGAGGGTGTGGTTGCCCTGCGATCGGCTGCTATCTATAGCAGTATGGAGATTGGAATGGCTGAAGCGGGCGGTTATTTGCTCTCCGATCCTCCAGCGGCAGATAAGGCGGAGCAGCTTATAGCTGAGATGCTGGGGCAGCTAGAGCCAATGATGCAGGATACCCGTTACACCGCCTGGGATGCGGGGATGATTTTGCTGCGCGAGGGTCTTGAAGCTATTCTTGTATTATCTGCTTTACTTGCGTACTTGCAGCGTACCGGCAATCAAGATAAGCGCAAATGGGTATGGTCTGGCGTATGGGTTGGACTTCTGCTTAGCGGTATTATGGCTGTTGTGCTAACGTATGCCATTGCTCAGGTCGCAGCTGGAAGTGCGCGTGAGTCGATTGAAGGTATTGCTGGCTTACTATCCGTTATTCTAATGATTACAGTTGGCAATTGGCTGCACAATAAGTCTAATATGAACAATTGGAATCAATACATCGACAAGCAAATGGGCAGTGCGCTCGCAAGAGGAAGCCTATGGTCACTATTTGCAGTTTCGGGTCTAGCGATCTTCCGCGAAGGTGCGGAGACGACGATTTTTTATGTCGGGATGGCGCCGTCTATCGATCCGCTGCAGTTGGCTCTCGGATTTGGCGTTACTTTCATCTTGCTGATTGCACTTGGCTTTGCGATTATTAAATTTAGCGCGAAGCTTCCCATACGGCCATTTTTCCTTGTTGCATCCGCATTAATCTATTATCTCGTTGTTCGCTTTCTTGGCGAGAGCACACATTCCTTGCAGGTATCAGGGTGGGTTCCGTCACATACTGCTTCAGGCGTACCGACTATAGGGGCGTTAGGCGTATATCCGACTTGGGAAACTACACTGCCTCAGCTTGCGGTGCTAGTGTATATTATCGTAAAGATAAGTATAACGCAGCTGCGCAAAGCGGCATCACCCGGTAAAGCAGCAGAAGCTAAATAACGATGTAATGGAGCTGTTTCAAGAGCAGATACAATCTGTTTTTGGGGCAGCTCATTTTTTATTGATGCTTCATTATTATAAAATTGTGGTTAAGTTTAGTATGTAAGGAAAAGTAATTACTCATAGCTTGCCAATAGGCGAATGGATTAGGTTTGTGGTATGATTTTTGAAAAGGGAGGAATCGGTATGAAAGGTCCGGGAATTCTTATTTCCGCATTAGTATTCGCGCTTCTTATCGCGATATTTGCGGTTATCAATATCGATTCGGTACATGTAAACTTTTTGTTTACGAAGGCAACCCTTCCGCTCATTCTCGTCATATTGGGATCGACGCTGCTTGGCGGCTTAACCGTAGGCCTGCTGGGGATGATTCGTCAGATTCGCTTGCAGCGAACCGTCAAATCATTAGAAAAGCAGCTTGCTGAATTTACAACCGAAGCGGAGCTGCTTGGTTTATCCAAGGCAACGATCCGAACGGAGCCGAGCGAAGAGGCGGCTGTATCACAAAAGGAATAATATAGTTATCAGATCGTGAGGCCATTAATGTTTATTTATACGTATGCATGCCATGAGGATGAAGCGGCTTTGTGTGAGCTGGAGCTGCAAGTCTTATTTGGCGAGAAGCCCAAACAAGGCGTTGTCAGAAGTCAGCATAAGCTATCGGTTGATCGCAGCCCTTTCGTAAAACGGCGTATAGCCGTCATGCTGGAAGCTAACAGTATGGAAGAACTGATCGTTATGCTTCCGTCAATTGAGCTGGGTGGGAAAACATTCAAGGTTGTTTATACGCAAGGCGATGAAGCCTTTACCTTCAATGAGCAAAGACAGCTCGAGAGAGCTGCCGGCGCGGTTATTCATGGCAAAGCCGATATGCGCAAAGCGGAGCAGCTGTTTGGTTTAATGAAGCTTTATGGACGCTGGTACTTTGGACCGCTGGAAGAGAACGGAGCTGTATGGCTGAGGCATCAGAATAAGCCGCAAAATTATTCAACCGCACTGCCAACAAGAGCAGCTCGTGCGATCGTGAATCTTGCGGCTGGGCAAGCAGCTGAACAGCTTAAGCTTATTGATCCGTGCTGTGGAATGGGAACCGTTCTGATTGAAGGCATGTCAATGGGAATCGACATTGAGGGGTTGGATATCAATCCGCTTGCCGTGCGAGGCGCGCGCGTAAATCTTGCTCATTTTGGTTATCCAGACCGAGTAAGACTTGGCGATATGCGGCTTCTCGAAGGTCATTACGATGCTGCCATTGTAGATATGCCATACAATTTGTGCTCTGTCTTGCCAGAAAGCGAGCAGCTTGTTATGCTTGAGAGTGTAAGAAGGTGGGCGAAGCGAGCGGTTATTGTCACAACTGATCCAATGATGAGGCAGTTAGAGCTGGCATCTTGGAGGATCATAAAAACCACAACCCTGAGTAAAGCCTCTTTTACCAGATATATAAGTGTAGTAGAATAAGAATTATGTAGCGCATGAAACGAGGTGAACCTATGTCTACAATCGAACAAAACGAATCCCAAGAGGAGCCTAAGAAGCTGACTCAAGCGGAGAAAGCGAAGCAATTGCTCGCTCAGAAGAAACAAGCGAAAGCTGGAGGAGCTCCAGGCCAATCGCATCTTTCTACGGGGACGCAGGCACTGAAGAGCCAGAACACGAAGAAAGTTAACAATCAGCGTAAAAAAATGGGTGTATAGCTGTCGGTTCCAACTTATTTTGAAATGCAGCAATAGCAACAATGAAGGACGCCAGCTGGTAACAGCTAGGCGTTTTTCTTATATAATAATATAAGAAGCAGGTTAGTCAGCTTGGAGGTTCACGGGGTTCTTGCCTAAATTTACGGAAATTACAACAAAAGGCAAGAATGAATCAATCAACTATCCCGCATAATGAATATACACGGATGAATTAGAAAAAATAATAAAACATGAAAATGAATATCGTTTAAGTTAATTACGGAGGGATTCGTTATGACGGCGACCAAACCATCACGAATGAGTATTTATTTGCTTGCCGGTGTCGCAACATCCAATAGCATATTTACGGAATGCAAGGTTAAGCTGGAACAAATGTTTCAATCCGATGGTGTCGAACCAGCTATCCACGTCATATTTCCTTATGGCGATGCCAGTCGCAGCTTGGTTAGACAAGTGCTAGAGGTGAAGAGCGACTTGTCCAACCGTTTAACGGCTGGTCGGATCGGCGGACAACATGCGCTGGAGAAAATCAAACAAACGATGAGCAGCGAGCGTTTATTGTTGATTGGACACAGCGGCGGCGGTGCCGCTGCTTATCAAGCGGCAAAAATGCTTTATGAGCAGGATCAAATCGAGGATTTTCGAATTGTGCAAGTTGGATCACCAAGAACGCCGATCGAGCCAAAGCTTCAAGAGCGCGTTAGTTATTTTCATTCCATTGACAGCTTAGGCAAGCTTAATGACCCGATTAGCCGAATTGGTACTTGGGGCGGATGGAGCATAAGCAAATATGCGATGCCAAGGTGGAATCGCATGAAGTATGCGCCAGGCTATGTTGAAGGAATTCCTACTGTGGGCGGACATGCGGATTATTTTCGCCATACGGAGGATTATAGCGACCAAGAGGCCGTTTGCAATCTAGATAAAACAGTGGACCGCGTGCGGGGTTGGTTGAAAGGGTGGGTCTGATCCTATACACTAAGGTGAGAGTAAGCAGCAGCTTCTAAAGTGAGATGCTTACGACTTAGGAGGTGAAGGACCCATGGCCAATACACATACGTACACAAAGAAAGAAGAAATTGCGAATGCCGTCACACATGGGATTGGGGCTGCACTCAGCATTGGGGCACTCGTCGTGTTGATCGTATTCGCGGCAACGAGGGGAACGGCCTTTCATGTTGTCAGCTTTACTATATATGGATCAGCCATGCTACTGCTGTATGCGGCCTCTACGCTCGTGCACAGCTTCCCCGAGGGAAAAGCGAAGCGGGTATTTGAATCACTTGATCATTCGTTTATTTACGTCTTTATAGCAGGAACTTATACGCCGATATTGTTCCATATCGTGCAAGGTACGCTTGGCTGGGTACTGTTTGGGATTGTTTGGGGAGCGGCATTAATCGGTGTAGCGTTTAAGGCTTTTTTTGCATCACGATTTTTATTCACATCAACGATCATTTATATCGCAATGGGATGGATTATCGTATTTGCTTGGAAGCCGCTCACAACGCATCTAGCTCCAGGAGGGGTGCAGCTGCTCGTAACAGGGGGATTGCTGTACACATTCGGAACGATATTTTATATGTGGCGTGCCTTTCCTTACCATCACGCCGTATGGCATTTGTTTGTACTTGGCGGTTCAATTGTCCATTTCTTCGCTATACTGCTATATGTTCTCCCAGCGAAATGACAAAGATTATTTGGGCATAGAGAAGCAAATCTTACTCGCATGAAGCAAGCTGTGCGGGAGATGAGATTTGCTTTTTTTGTTTTTTTGCAGCAGCTCGGAATTAAACTTCAATTGCTGGGCACCAGCCTGGCGGCTCCGCGCAAATGGCCAGGGCAAAGGCAGGATCTTCTTGGGCAAGATCAGCGAAGTAGTTTGATAATATATGGTTTCCTGAGACAGAGCCCATACGGAACGAACGTTTCACCTCACCCTTTGCGTGCATATAGTAGTAAGTTTGTTTAGTCTTTGGCGATTGGTAAACAAGCGTAGGCAGATGGGGGACGATATCAAATTCGTTTTGAAAACGCCAATGGGTACCAATGGATGCGTTATAGCTGCTTGCAAACTTCGGATCTCCGACTCGAGGTGCTCCATACGTATATACAATGGGATCTATAAATGAGGTGTTGTTCGCAAGGTCGAGGGCAGCAAGGGTTGCAAGTGCTCCCCCAAGGCTGTGTCCTGTTATAAACAGCGGTCTGCCCTGTGGAAGCTGATTTATGATTTCAATGATTTGAGTACGTGCTGACATATAGATGTCAGTAAACCCCTTGTGCGTTAGACCGGCATTTTTGACTGGGCGGTAAGTCGTTTGCTGGGCAATGAAATCAGATACCCAATCCACTGCAGAGTTGCTGCCGCGAAAAGCGAGCACGGATGCACCTTCAGATGTTAAAACAAAACCGAATCGTTCATCGCTGTCGTCATATGCTCTAGCCGTAAATTCACTTACTAAGCTGTAGGTTCTAGGTACAAGAAATAATCCGTCTTTGTTGTTGTATTGCATGTACGTTTGTCCGCAAACCGCAGCCAAAAACAAAGCCGTTCGATAATCGAGATCCTGCGTGGTTAACGTACCTCTCGTATTTGCTGTCATACCATCCCTCCGCTCATACAACTCCGGTTCTCCCGATGTTTGTAATATATGATCAGCCCTGCAGATGGGTACCAGCGGAAAAAAATGGACTTCATAAGGCAGCTACAAGTATAATCGGGGAATAACGCGATTATGAAAGGGGATTCATAAATGACTCTTCAAATAGGTATTGCAGGTACAGGATGGTTTGGCATGATGCACGCGGAGAAGCTCGCTAAGCTTGCCGGCATCAAGGTAACTGCTTTCTTAGCAACTAGCCAGCAAAAAGCAGATGCAGCAGCACAGCGCTTTGAGGGTGCACGCGGTTATGATTCTATACATCGCATGCTGGATGATCGTAAGCTTGATGCGGTATATATTTGTGTACCGCCATTTGCGCATGGCGAGATTGAATCTGCATTGCTTGAAAGAAGCATTCCCTTTCTTGTAGAGAAGCCGCTTGGAGTGGACGAGCAGCTGCCGTCTGAGATTTTGAAAGGAATCGAAGAGAAAAAGCTGATTACATCGGCTGGCTATCATTTCCGTTATATGGATGGAACCGACCGTGCAAGAGAGCTGCTGCGCGAGCGCACAACATTAATGGCGCTTGGCTATTGGATGGGCTCCATGCCGGGGGTAAGCTGGTGGCGCAAGATGGAAGGATCAGGCGGTCAATTCGTAGAGCAGACAACACATATTGTGGATCTGCTAAGGTATACGGTTGGTGAAGTAAGTGAGGTTTACGCAGCTTACGGCAATCGATATATGAGCGGTGTTGAAGAAGGTGTGACGGTTCCTGATGTAGGCACAGTTACACTGAAGCTAGTGGGTGGTGCAGTTGCTACAATTAGCAATACTTGCGCTATCCCAGCTGGAGATCGTTCCGGACTGCATATTTATACGAACAAAGGCGTGCTGGAGCTTGGCCATAGCGGATTGATCGACACGGAGGCTGGCCGCAAAACAGAGTATGCTAACCAAACGGATCCCTATGAGTTGGAAAATGAGGCTTTTCTTTATGCGATCCGAACCGGGGATGTTTCCCGCATTCGCTCCAGTTATGCGGATGCAGTAAGAACACATCAAGTGACCATTGCTGCTAATGAATCTGCTCGTACTGGATTGCCAGTTAAGCTTTAGAATATGATGTAAAAAACCGTCCATGAAGGTCATTGACCCTAGTGGACGGTTTTAATATGGGCTGACTATCATTATTGGCTTCGTTTTCTTTGGGAACGCGTTTGAGCTTGAGGGGGTTCACTTGAAGCATTCGCAGAGGCTTTCTGCGAACGGCTGCTCTTCGAACGCTTGGAACGTTTTGCCTGAGAGGAAGAATCAGTAGTAACAATCTCCTTCGGATTGCGTCCATTTAACAAGTCGCCAGTCCAGCCTTTCTTCCAAAGCCATAAATACATGAAAATCGTTACGAATAAAATAAATACGTTCATCGCTGTAAAGCTCCACTTATTATCTTTAAATGGCAGGATCTCGAAGTTAACGCCCCATATACCGCCTATAATCGTAGCAGGCAGGAACAAGACAGTAAATATCGTGAGCGTCTTCATAATATCGTTGCCGCGAAAGTTTGAGATGGCATCGTCCATTGAGATCAAGGTATCTATTTCCAGTGCGTAATGCTTCAGAAGCGCTTCGATTCTCTCCAGCTTATGCGTAATGCGCTTAAAGCTGTCCGTCTCGGTGAGTTCATCCATGAAAGCTTCCTGTGCAGCACTATGTACTTCTCTAATCGGAATGAAAAGATGACTCCAATGAAGCAAATCGTAACGCCTCTCAAAAATAGTATCGATAAGGCCGGTACGATTCTCATTGCGCATCGTCGTTTCAAGCTCTCCGAGTCTTTTTTCAAAACCATCAAGACCAGCATGGAACGTTTCCAAAATAATGCTAAGCATAATAAATAACGCTTCAGGAGCTGATTCGCAGCTCTCGAACTTTAGGTTATGGTCAATGGACTGAAGTCGGAGCGGAATGCGCATGTCATCATGCATCGTCAGCAGCCGGTCTTCTGTCAGCCAGAAGTGAAAAGGTTGAATATCCGATTGGTCGTCCGACACTTGGAACATAACAGTGCCATATAGCAGCTTCTGCGAATGCGTCGCACCGCCAACGGATATATTGTTTGTTCTTCTGCCTGCGCATTCATCAATCCATGACGCACATTCCGGAAATAGCTGCTTGAGCTCATCTCTCTGCTGCTGAGCCGCTTCCTGTTCCTGTTTGGTAATGGCTTTAATGGTCTTTTGTCCTTCGCTTGAAGAAACGGTTTGCCTTTGTGCACCTTTCCTGCTGGGCAAGGGCTCATTCCTTACGGTTTGCTGCCTCGCTTGCTGCAGTACATGCCATTCCCATCCTGCGGGATAGCGAAGCATCCGATGAATCATCGCTCTGCCTCCTGCTTGTCCGATTTTCCAATATCTATTCCTCCATCATACCGCGAACTTCAATGATGCACAACCTGATCATTTGATAACACAAAACCTTCGTTATTTCATGTCAAATTTCAACATAATACGACTTAATCCGCCATAAGAAGGGCATACCAAGATTAGTATGCAACATAAGGAGGATAAGGCAATGGCAAAAAAAATAGGCATATTTGAAACGGAGCAGCAAGTCATAACGGCTATTGAACAGCTGGAGCAAGCGGGCTTCGTTCAAGGCGAGCTAAAAGTCATAGCGAAAGATTCTGAGCATTCTAGGCGCGTAGAAGCAGAGAGCGATGTCCATGTGGACGAGCTTAGAGAGCTCGAAGATATACCTGACCGTCAAGGTTTAGGTAGTCTTGGCATGGCTGCTGCTGCTGGGTTTGCAGGAGCTGGCATGAATGCTGTTTATGGCATGACAGGTTACGGGACAGCGCCTTATGCTGCCGGAGGTTTTCCTTTTGCAGCGGCAATTCTGCTTGGCGATGACGATCACAGTGGAACGCTGCAGTCGCTTGGTCTTGAAAATGAAGAAGTTCGATTGTGCAGTGATGCTCTGCAAAGCGGTTCATTAATCGTTATTGTTGAAACTCTGGAAAGCAAATCGTTGTTTGACAAGGATGGCGGTCCAGATTTATCACGGCTGGGGGCGGCAGAAGCTGTTTTTCGCGCCTGCAATGCCTCCAGCGTTATTGCTGGCGAATAGCTGCTGGTAACATCAGAAAGATAATATAGAGAAGTCTCACTAATCGCGCAGAAGCTATTTTTGCCGATAGGTGAGGCTTTTTAATTATGTATATAAGCCGTCCGACGGACGGCAGCCGCAATGAAAAGTTGTATCATTTATGTTGTGGATCATACATTTGCTAAGGATTTGCGATCCAGCTTTACGATTTCAGTTAATGGATGCTCTTCACCGACAATTAGATTACGCAGCAAATGGGATGCAAGCATGTTGTATACGGTACCGTTGCCTCCATAACCTAAGCAATAATAAACATTTTTCCATGCAGGATCAGCACCTATAAAGGGCAAGCCGTCACGCGATTCGCCGAAGGTGCCGCACCATTCATAGGCAATGGGAGCCTGCAGCTCGGGAAATAAAGCCTTTAGCTGGCTGTGCAGCTTATTGCTGCGTTTCCTAAGTTCTTTATCGCTGTGAATGGGATTTTCAGTATGCTCATCCAAGCCGCCGACAACAACGCGGCCATCAATAGTCGTTCGCATATACAAATAGGGACGGGCGGTTTCCCATACGAGGAAGCGTTCATGCCAGCTTTGAAGACTTGGTTGAACTTCAGTGACAAGCGCGAAGGAGCGATTCAGCTCCGCCTTGATCAGCTTGCCGCGAAGCTCTTCAGGCTCATACCCTACAGCATAAACAACATGCTCTGCTTCAATTTCATAACCGTCAGCGGTTTTTAAAAGATGGAGACCGCTTGGCAGCGTTTCATGTGCTACGACATCGGTTTGCTCATAAATCTCAAGCCCAGCTTCAGCGGCATCGTTTGCTACACCGTTTACGAACTGATAAGGATTTACCTCTGCGTCGCCGTGTGCAACGATCGCACCTGGCTTCTGGAACGGAAAATGTTTGGCGATGTCGCTCGGGGACCAGAATTCGACTTCAAGTCCACAAGCCTTTAAAGCCTCATATTCCCTTTTGAGTTTAGGAAGCTCCTGCTCTGATGAGGCATAATATAGGCTTTTTCTTCTAATGAAACCTACATCGACAGAAAGGGATTTAGCAGTTTTTTCGAGCATTTGGACTGCATCTCTGCACGCTTTATAGAAGATTTGGGCATCCCGCTCCCCGATTTGGTCGATGAGATCGCAAAGCATAATATCGTTGCAAAATTGCAGGAGGCCTGTATTTGCTGAGGTGCTTCCGCCGGCTACCTGTCCCCGTTCAAGCATAATGGTGGAAAGGCCGCTTTTATTGAATACAGAAGAACAAATCGTACCTGACATCCCGCCGCCTATAACAGCTACTTGTGTTTTTTTGTTCTGCCGCAAGGGCGCATACACCTTGGGATTGTTTAATGTAGCCGGCCAATATAAGTTACCGGTATGCAGCTCTTTCATAGATCATCACTCCCTACGATAGTATTACCCGAATTTACGAATATGAAGCGATCGGGAGCTGATACTAGCAAGAGGATGGATATTCAGCTAAACGGCGCTGCTTAGTCTCCTAAATTCCGCATCGCCATGCGGTATGCTGTAGGAGATTGGCCATGAAGCCGGCGGAATTGTTTGGAGAAGTACAGAGCATCCTGTAGACCGACTGATGCGGAAATTTGTTCGATGGTCAGCTCTGGCCGTTCCCTCAGCATGCGGCGTGCCTTATCGATTCGGAGCTTGAGCAGGAAAGTAACGGGAGATACGCCAATGCGCTGCTTGAACAAACGGGACAAGTACGCTCTATTGTAGCCAAGCGATTCCGCCATTTGTTCAATGGAGACTGGATGGGCATACTGCGTTGATAAGTAATGGATGACTTGTTGAAGCAAGTGATCGCCTTCTGCTTGAGGGGTACGGATTTCATTGCCGTTTTGGGTATTAAGCACGCTTTTGTATTCTGCAAGGAGCAAATGCAAATAACCTACGGCTCTCATATCAGACGCAGCGCCTCCCCGCCGAAAGGTATCATAGATTTGACGAAACAATGCAGCGGCTCGCCGCTTATCTGGCGTAAACACTACCTGCTGCTCGGCTGTTAAGCCAGCGGTTGCAACGAGATCGGCGGACAATGTTCCATGAAATGCGACCCAGCGATATTTCCATGGCGTGTCACCGTCAGATTCATAACTGATTAATTGTTCCGGCTCAATTAAGAACGTATGCCCTGCACGAAGTTCATGCTTAACCTCATCACAAATAAAGATGCCCGTTCCTTCCAGTACGATGTGCATCAAATAGAAGTCATAAACCTTGGGACCAAGCCGGTGGTACGGCTTCGTTTGGCTCTCGCCAGCAAATAATACATTGAGTGGGGAGTTTTTGCCATCACTGATAACGGGATTGGAGGCTACGGTATACATATCCTGCTGCATTTTACTTTACACCTGCTTTACAGTGGAATGCGAAGATGAACAATTGTAGAGTTTATACTATCATAGCATGTCCGATGTTTATGCGAGAAGTCACATTAATCCATATAAAAAGCACTTGCCGCCATTTAGTTTTACTGCTGCTTCCCGTATACTAAAGTTGTTATCCAAACATACAAAATCGATATAAAAAGGAACGTGATAGCAAATGGCAAACATTGAAGCGCTAACACAGCAGTTCATACAACAATACGGCGGAGACGCAAGCGACATCGCTGTATTTCATGCTCCAGGCCGCGTAAACTTGATCGGTGAGCATACAGATTACAACGGCGGCTACGTATTCCCAGCTGCACTTACTTTCGGAACGACGCTTCTTATCCGCAAACGCCCAGATCATCAGCTTGGTCTGGCGACAACAAACTTCCCAGCGTCAAAAAGCTTCTCGCTCGACACGATTGTGTATGACGAGGCTGACGACTGGATGAACTATCCTAAAGGAATTGTTCATGAGCTTTTGCAAGCAGGCGTGAAATTCTCCAGCGGCTACGACTTGCTGTATCATGGCGAAATTCCAAATGGTGCAGGACTTTCCTCCTCTGCATCCATTGAGGTCGTAACAGCTTTTGCACTGCAAACAGTTGAGGGACTTCCAACTGATAAAGTGAAAATCGCATTGCTGTCACAAAAATCCGAAAACGAGTTTAATGGCGTGCAATGCGGCATCATGGACCAATTCGCGGTAGCAAACGGCAAAAAGGACCATGCCATCCTGCTCATGTGCGATACGCTGGAATATGATCTCATTCCATTTGATTCCGGCAGCTATAAGCTGGTAATAGGCAATACGAACAAACGCCGCGGCTTGGTTGACTCCGCTTATAATGAGCGCCGCGCACAATGCGAGCAGGCGGTAGAGGATCTTAAAGCAGCATTCCCTGAGCTTACGCTTCTTGGACAGATTAATCTGGAGCAATTTAACTCTGCAAAACATCTGATCAAGGATGAAACAGTTCGCAAACGCGCACAGCATGTTGTAGAGGAAATTGACCGTGTACTGCAATCAATCAAGGCATTGAAAGCAAACGATCTTGCGCAGTTTGGACAATTAATGAACGGCTCACACGATTCGCTGCGCGATCTTTACGAAGTAACGGGTGCTGAGCTGGATGCCATGGTTGCGGCTGCTCGCCTCGTACCAGGCGTACTAGGTTCGCGTATGACGGGCGCAGGCTTCGGCGGATGTACGGTTTCGCTCGTTCACGAAGACAGCGTTGAAGCGTTCCAAGCAGAGGTAGGCCGCAAGTATAATGAAGCAACAGGCTTAACTGCTGACTTCTATGTATGCACAATCGGAAATGGCGTAGAGCGCCTAGTATAAATAGCATGATCATGCGACACCAAATGGAGAGGGGAAATGAATCATGGCAGTATTAGTAACTGGAGGGGCTGGCTACATCGGCTCGCATGCAGTAGCGGCATTGCAGGAACGCGGCGAGGAAATCGTTATCGTCGATAACTTGCAGCAGGGTCACCGCAAGGCATTGCTTGGAGGCAAGCTGTATGAAGGTGATCTTCGCGATGCAGCTTTCATGGATACCGTCTTTAAGGAAAATGAAATCGATGCAGTGATCCACTTTGCAGCGAATTCGCTTGTTGGCGAAAGCATGAAGGACCCAGGCAAATATTATCACAATAACGTATTTGGTACGCTTTGTCTGCTTGAGAAAATGAATGAATACAATGTTCGTAAAATCGTATTCTCTTCGACAGCTGCTACTTACGGCGAACCGGAGAACGTGCCGATCGACGAGTACGATCGCACGCTTCCGACGAATGCTTATGGCGAAACGAAGCTTGCGATGGAAAAAATGATGAAATGGTTCGATGTTGCTCATAACATCAAATTTGTTTCGCTTCGTTACTTCAATGCGGCGGGCGCTCATGAGAGCGGGAAAATCGGCGAGGACCATAGCCCGGAAACCCATTTGATTCCTATCGTGCTCCAAGCAGCGCTTGGTCAACGTCCTCATATTTCGGTATTTGGAGAAGACTATGAGACGCCAGACGGTACGTGTGTCCGTGATTATATTCATGTAAGCGACCTTGCCGATGCCCATGTGCTTGCAGTGGATCGTCTTCGCAGCGGAGCTGAAAGCTCTGTATACAATTTAGGCAACGGAACAGGCTTTTCTGTCAAACAAGTTATTGAAATTGCGCGCACAGTGACTGGCAAAGAAATCCCTGCTGTGTTCGAAGCTCGCCGTGCGGGCGACCCTGCTATTCTTGTTGCTTCATCAGATCGTGCTCGCAAGGAGCTGGGCTGGAATCCGAAGCGGGATAAGCTTGAGGACATTATCAAAAGCGCTTGGAGCTGGCATGAAGCGAATCCAAATGGATACAACGACTAGGGTTGACGCTTAAAGGAAAGGAGCTGCATCACCTTGGAAACTAAACAACAAGCAACATCAGCAAACGATGCGCTGATTCTTATAGAACGCTTGCTGCAATTTGGATTGCAGCGCAATCTGCTGAACGATCAGCTTGATACGCATGCAGCGAGAAACGAACTGCTAGATCTCTTTCACTTTACTGAGCCTTTTGAAGGCCAAGTGCCGGAGGAGCGACTCGAAAGCGCAGTACCGCTTCTGGAGCCGCTGCTTGACTATGGTTACGCAATCGGACTCATTCCAGATAATACGACGACATATCGCGATTTGCTTGATGCTCGCATTATGGGCTTCTTGCTGCCGCGTCCTTCTGAAGCCAGCGCTGCATTTCAGCGTTTGGCGAAGGAGCAGGGGCTAAAAGCAGCTACGGACGCATTCTACAACCTGAGCATCGATTCGAACTACATTCGGATGGACCGCATTCGCAAAAACCTTTATTGGCTGCACGAGACAGAATTCGGAAATCTTGAGATTACGATTAATCTCTCGAAGCCCGAGAAAGATCCGAAGGAGATTGCGCTGCTCAAAACGATGCCGCAGGCGAAATATCCGAAGTGCTTGCTCTGCGTAGAAAACGTTGGTTATGCTGGCCGTCCTGATCATCCGGCTCGTCAAAACCTGCGTGTCCTGCCGCTCACGCTGCAAGAAGAGCAGTGGTATCTGCAATATTCACCGTATGTTTATTACAATGAGCACAGCATCATTTTCAAAGGCGCACATGAGCCGATGGTTATTTCGCATTCTTCATTCGCGAGACTGCTCGACTTCGTGGAATTGTTTCCGCATTATTTCATTGGCTCGAACGCTGATTTGCCGATAGTCGGCGGATCGATTCTAAGCCATGATCATTTCCAAGGCGGCCACCATGTGTTTCCGATGGAAGCTGCATCAACAGATACGCTGTTTACTGATCCTAAGCTGCCAGGCTTGCGCTTTGGCATCGTGAACTGGCCAATGTCAGTCGTTCGGGTTAACGGGACGTCCAAAGCGGATGTTCATCGTGCAGCTTGCCGTATTCTCGACGAATGGCGTAATTATAGCGATGAGGCTGTAGATGTGCAGGCATTTACGAAGCAGCCCGATGGCACAAATACTCCGCATAACACCATTACGCCTATTGCACGTCTACGGGACAATGGCGAGTATGAGATTGATCTAGTGCTTCGCAACAACCGCACGAGCGAAGAGCATCCGGACGGTATTTTCCATCCGCATCAGCATTTGCATCATGTGAAGAAAGAAAATATCGGTTTGATCGAAGTCATGGGACTTGCAGTACTGCCAGGACGCTTGAAGGATGAACTGGAGCAAATTGCAGCTTATTTGTCAGGGGCATCAGCTGCTGTTCCAGAAGAGCTTCATGCGGACTTTCATCCGCTCCATAAGCATGCGGAGTGGCTGCTAGCTCTAATCGATCGTTTTGGATCTTCAAATACTGCTGAACAAGCGAAAAAAATCGTTGAAGCTGAAACGGGCAGCAAGTTTCTAGAGGTGTTGAAGGACGCAGGCGTATACAAGCGCACAGCTGATGGCTCCGCAGCCTTCGAACGTTTCTTAACGTCTATAGGGCTCCAAAGAGCATAAAATTATAAAACCTTTATCCACGCGGGCCACTAGCGATTGGATGGAGGTTTTTTGTTATCAAGCTTAAAAATGAAGCAATTTATATAATGTTTTATAATCATGCATTGTGAAATTATATTAATTTGTAAAGTGACAAAATTTATGGTATTTTTTATAGAATAAACAAACCTTTTTGAATTATATTTTTATTTCTCTATAAACTATTTATCGGAGGGGTCAAGATGTCCGAAAAAATGCTGCCGTTGGACGACTTTTTGCAGCTTAGCACTGATGAGCAAGTGGAAAAATTAAAGCGTTGGAAGATGGATTACACGCTTAAAGACATTCGGGAAGCTTGGAACTTCAAGCATTCCGCGCAATATTATATGCTGCTGAAGAAGCTTCGGATTTACGAAAGAGTTGTTAATAAATCAGATAAGTTTTATCCCGTCCAAGAGCAGCTCATAACGAGAACGAATGCTGGCGGAGAGCGCGGCTGGACCGGGCAGTCTGCTTTCGCGGAGCGCAAGCTTCCGTCGGATAGCTTCGATTACCATTTAAATACGACGCTAAGCGGACCTGCACTTGCAGACAAGCTGGAGCGAATCGCACATTTTCTAAAAGGCGAGCACAAAGAAGTATCAATAAAGCTGTCTATAGAAGCTGCGGAAATAGAAGTGGAAGAGCGGGAGTAAATACTGAATGAACAATAAAAAGAACCGAGTTCGGCGAAGTTGCCTGGCTCGGTTCTTCTTTTGTAGAAAAATGAAAATAAATGTCTGATACTGGAATATTATGTTTGTAAATAGTTTATTGCAAACGCAGCTTTCCAAGCTCGGAAACGAGCGCTTCTACCTCGCTGATGCTGAATTTCTCTTTTGAAGCGACTACTTCGTACAGATCTTTTATATCCTCATATTTATTGAGATCAAAGTTAGATGCCTGCATCGCTGCAGCGGAAGCCATTTTCAGCTTTGTTTTGATAACTTCAATCATAAACGCTACATTTTCTTGCGTTTGTAAGTCTAAATTCGTCATGGAGTGCCTCCTAAAGTTTTTGCGAGCCGAATTCGGCTTCGGAAATGGGCTTGTTCGAACGTTTTGCAATGCTGCAATTGTAACATGTTTCAAACGAGAATGACCACAAATTGAACAGTATCTTAAAATTGGATACAATTGAACAAGATACGATTGGCAATCGAAGACAGGGCAGGTGCAATACGACGGAACAGCTAACGAGCAGTGAATTGGAGTCCTTTTTTTGTGCCATTGCAAATAAGTATATGAATCGCAGCGGCATTGTATTTGTATGTATAGGAAGTGATCGTTCCACAGGGGACTCTCTTGGTCCATTAGTGGGAACGATGCTTAGGGAGAGAGGTTGGCCGAATGTCATTGGAACATTGGACAATCCATGTGATGCGCATGCGGTTCAGCAAGCCGCTCAGTCGCTGCATAAAGATGACGTTGTCATTGCCATTGATGCATGCCTTGGCAAACCAACCTCCATCGGACGTTTTATTTTGCACGAAGGACCGCTTGAGCCAGGAAAGGCAATCGGCCGCAGACTTCCAGCAATTGGGCATTATAGTATTGCAGGCGTAGTAAATGCTAACGGACCCAAGGCTTACTGGATGCTGCAAACGACTTCACTTTACCAAGTGATGCGTATGGCAAGCGAGATCGCGTGCGCGGTAGATTCAGCTTGGGGCCAGCATTCGGATAGCTTGTCATATGTTAATCAAGCATTACAAATTCCATCCGTGTAGAGGAGCATGAACAAATGACAAATGAAAATAGCAAAGAAGTATACTCAATCGCACAGCGTAAGCTTTTTTTGAATAACGGATTGGAGCTTGCATATTATGATTCCCATCCGGATGACGGAGGCGCGGCGGATGGCATTAGCGAGGTTGTCGTTTTGCTGCATGGCTACTGCGGAAGCTCTTCCTATTGGGAGCATATCTTGGATGGGCTAGAGCAATCTGTACGTATTATTGCGCCAGACGCACGCGGGCATGGAAGAAGCTCTGCGCCAAGTGATGAGGTTTATACGATGGAGTTGTATGCGGAGGATATTGCTGAGCTGCTTATCAAGCTGCAAATTCATAATGCAGTATTGCTTGGGCATTCCTTAGGGGGCTATATTACTCTTGCATTCGCTGAAAAATATGCGAAGAAGCTTTCTGGCTTTGGCCTGATCCATTCAACAGCGCTAGCAGATAGTGACGCTGCCAAAGAAAACCGTGATAAAGCAGCAGCGGCTCTCGAGCAAGATGGCGTGAAGACATTTGTTGATGGTCTTATTCCTAAGCTGTTTGCTCCCGATAATGTGGAGGCTTTGTCCGCTGAGGTTGAGCAAGGGAAGAAAATAGGCTATGGCACATCCCTGCAAGGCGCAATCGGCACTGCAAAAGGAATGAAGGCACGTCCAAACCGGACGCAGGTAATCGAGCAATCTGAGCTGCCTGTACTTCTTGTTGCAGGGGTGTCAGATAAGGTTATTCCGGTGGAAAGTGTTTTTGCAGCATCAAACGGCTGGGCCGTGAAAGTGGAGCTTGGCAGCGCAGGTCATATGGGAATGATCGAAGAGCCGAAGCAATTGATCAATGCTATTCTTAGCTTTGTAAAGAATAAGCAGCAGTAGTTTGGCGAGAGGGGGAACCAGATGTTTCAGCGCGATTATTTCATGCGAATGATTGAGCAAATGACAGAAGCAGTCGGTCAAATTATGAATTTGAGGCGAGAGCGCAAGCACGAGGAGGCTTTGCTCTACATCGATGAGCTTCTTGATACAAAGTTTAGGCTAAGCAGTAAGCTTATTCGTTCCCTTTCGGATGAAGACTTACTAAAAATGATGACGACGAACGGAATCCTGGAAACGGATCATTTGCAAGCCATCGCTCTTCTGATGAAGCAGGAAGCTGAATTGACTGCCGACTTGGGACGTGAGGATGAGAGCTTCATCGCGTATGTGAAGTCGCTGCATTTGTTTCTAAGATTATCGCTAGTAGATGCGGCGCCAACGATTACCGAGCCCCGCGAACAAATAAAAGAGCTGCTTGAGCGGCTGAAGCCTTATGAATTGCCCCTAGCAACGAAACGTTTGTTAATGGAATGGCTTGAAGCAGAAGGGCGTTATGACGCTGTTGAAAATATGATGCATGAGCTGCTTGAAGATAACGCGCTGACGAACGAGGAAGCAGAAGCAGCCTATAAACGAATATTGTTGCAACCAGACGAACGGCTTGAAGCGGGAGGGCTGCCGCGCGAGGAGATAGAGCAGGGAATTGAAGACCTTGCCAAGCAGCAAACAGACGATATAGCATAAGCGTACGTATAATGAGCTTAGCTTCAAAACTGATTTAGGAGTGATTGGACAGCATGACGGAACAATGGCAGCAAGAAATTACGAAATGGATCACTGGCAAAGAGCTGCTGCAGGCTACGCTTAGCCAGCCGAAGCGGAAGGACGGAACCGCAGCGCCTAAAACAATCATTCGTCCCATTGAGATGAAGAACGGCTTGTTTTATCAATTTGAATATCATTTTGCGAACAAGGTTACGCATGACAATATTGCTGAGCCGCAAGCGGCTGAGCGAGTCATCGATTTGCTGCAGGAGAACTACCGTCAGGCGCTTGTAAAAACGAACGAGGCTGACGTTCAATTGCTCTTTAGCAAAAAAGGGAAAGCGGCTATTTTAAAGAAACCGCCAACTGGTGATTCGAGCAAAGCGAATTTGCAGCATAATCGGCAGAAACAGCGTATTTTGTCCGAGAGTCAAGCGGCCCCTTTTCTTGTTGAGCTTGGCATTATGACGCAGGAAGGGCTTGTCCACGCCAAAAAACAGGATAAATACAGACAAATCAATCGTTTTCTAGAGATGGTAACGGATGTGCTTGCGTATTTGCCAACGGACAGGGAAATTACGATCGTTGATTTTGGCTGCGGCAAATCTTATTTGACGTTTGCGCTTTACCATTTGCTTGCAGTGGAGCAGAAGCGGAATATTAACATTATTGGACTTGACTTGAAAGCCGACGTCATTGCTTTCTGTTCGGAGCTTGCGGAGAAGCTGGGTTATGACAAGCTTAAGTTTCTCGTAGGAGACATTGCTGAATATGAAGAGCTGCAAGCTGCTGATATGGTTGTCACTCTGCATGCATGCGACACGGCTACGGATGCTGCGCTTGCCAAAGCTGTTAATTGGGGAGCCTCCGTTATTATGTCGGTACCTTGCTGCCAGCATGAGCTGTTCAAGCAGGTAAAGAGTGATGTTCTATCTCCGTTACTTTCTCAAGGCCTGCTGAAGGAGCGTTTTTCCGCACTCGCCACGGATGCCGCAAGAGGAACTTTGCTGGAGGTTTTGGGGTATAAGGTTTCGATGCTGGAATTTGTAGATCCAGAGCATACGCCAAAAAATCTGCTCATTCGCGCGGTCCGTTCAGAGCAGCATGGGCTTTCTATGAAAAAATGGGAAGAGTATGAGCAATTTCGTCAGTTTCTGAACATTTCCCCGTCGCTGGAGCATATGCTTTCCGAACGATGGCCTAATCATATCTCCAAATAATATTGCTTATTGGCGAATGTTACACTTTGAATTTTTTGAGGGTAAGCAATTGTCGATAGTATTAACATTTGCTACAATGGAAGAAGATGGCTATCAAATGAATGGGTGAACCGTATTGGAATGGATGATCTGGCTAGACTTTAGTATGTTTCTAGTGCTGCTCGGCTTGTTTTTCTACGTGTTTGCCTCCAGCAACGTTACGATTTTGCATCGTATGTATTTGACTTTGCATGTCGTTTTTATGTGTTGGACGCTTTTTCAATTTGCGTCCCAGACGACAACTTCTGCGCTCTTTAGACTATTTTACGTTTCCATATCGTATGTAGGGCTTTCTCTGCTTGGAATTGGATGGTTCGTATTCATCGTATATCTCACCGGCCAGTCGTATGTTATACGAAAGAGCCGGTTGTTCATTTTAGCGATGCCCGCGCTTATTTCTGTAGCTGTGGTTATCATTAACCCAAATGGCATGTTTCTACGAATTAACGATCAGCTAAGTCCGCTCAAGCAGCTAGAGCAAGGGCCGTTGTACTGGATTATGATTACGCAATTAATTGTTTATGTAACCGTTTCTTTTGTTATTATGTTCTACAAGCTGCGCGGCGAAAATTCGGTACGGCAGCGCACATTAATCAAAACCGCAATAAACGGTATGTTTGTACTCGTTTCGTTTGCTATTACAGATTTATTTATCAATGTTCTATTAATTGAAAAAATGAATCAATATATTCCGCTTATTTCAGTAGGAATGGCTGTTGCCGCTGTTTATTTGGTACATGCCATTAGACGGAACAAAGTACTCGATATTATTCAAACCGTACAAAGAGATGTAATGAATACGATGTCGATGGGTATTATCGTGCTCGATGAGAACGATATAATCATTGATGTAAATAAAGTAATAAAGCCGATTCTGAGGCTGCGCATTGGCGATAAGTTTAATTCCGCTCATTTAGGACCGCAATTTAAAGGCGAGGTTACTAGAGATATTGCTGCTTTTTTTGAAGAGCAGAATAAGCGTCCGATGGACAGGCTTGAGATGGAAATTGCAATTCAGCATGACAAGCATAGGCATATTATCGTACAGTCTGCGCCTATATTGAACAATAAGAAGACATTGGTAGGCAGAGTACTGACCTTCCAAGATGTGACGGAGCTTCGCCTGCTAGTCGAAGAAACGAATGTTCAGAACGAGCTGCTTCAGGATCGGAATCGCGATCTGCTTATTATGCAGGACGAGCTGTTTCAAGCGAATAAGAAGCTGGAGCATATGGCGATTACTGACGGTTTGACCGGTTGCTATAATCGGCGTTACTTGCTTCATCAATTGGAGCAAGAAGTGATTGCTAATATTCGTTATGGCATACCCTTTTCTATATTTTTATTTGACCTCGATCATTTTAAATTGATTAATGATAAATATGGCCACTTAATTGGTGATGAGGTGCTTTGCGGTACGGTTGATGCCGTTAGAGGAGTTCTGCGATTTACGGATATATTAGCTCGTTATGGCGGAGAAGAATTTACGGTGTATTTGCCGCATACCAACCGAGACCAAGCCGATCAGATAGCGGAGATTCTTATGGAATCGGTTGAGCAAAATAAAATAAACACGGGAACCTCTGAGGAGCCGGTATCGGTAACGATAAGCATGGGCGTAATCTCTATTGAACATGTTGACCCAACCGATTTAGTAGATCCAAAAGCTTTTTTAAGAGAGTTGCTTGCACAGGCAGATGCCGCATTATATGAGGCCAAGTATAATGGACGTAATCGGATTGTTAAACGAAAATTAGCCTAGCAGCCTGAACAATATGTTTAGGCTTTTTCGTGTTTGCTGCATAGTCAGTTGGACATAGTTCTGATAAAATGGATTTGATCCGGTTACAATCGCTAAACTATCAAAGGCGGGAACTAATCTAATGAGAAAAACGCAGATTGGAATGGTCAAGCCGGGAGACAAGGTGGCTAAACCCATTTTTCAAGAAAACGGCAACGTGCTTCTAGGAGAAGGGGTTGAATTGAATGATCGTTACATCGATCGATTGCGGAACTTAGGCATCGATTTTCTATTCATAGAGGATGGGTTGACGGAGGATCTGATTCCTGAAGATACGATCCGTGATGAAACGCGTAAGCAAGCGGTCGATACTATTTACAAAACGATGAACTCCTTCAAAGACCAGACCGTAACAAAAGGGCGAACGATCGCACCGGATATGGGCCGCAATTTTCGGGCGGTATTCGGCCAAATTATGCAGGATTTATCCTCAAGACCAAACATGCTGGTTAATTTAACGAGCATTCATGCCATGGAAGGTTATTTATTTCAGCATTCCTTTAACGTTGCTGTGCTTTCAGGCATTATGGGCATGGCAAAGGGCTTTAATCGCAATCAGCTTGAAGAGCTTGGCATTGGCGCGCTGCTCTTCGATATTGGTATGACAAAGGTGCCGCCAAAGCTGCTGGCTCATACTGGCGGTTTATCGCTGGCGGAACGTGAAGTCATCAAAAGCCATGCGAAGGACGGGTTCGATATATTACGCAAGTATCACGATATATCTATCGTTTCTGCACACTGCGCGCTTCAGCATCATGAACGATTTAACGGATCAGGTTACCCGCGCGGGCTCAAGGAAAGTGAGATTCATATGTACGCTCAAATCGTAGGATTAGCGGACACTTTTGATGCATTAACTTCACCAAGACCTTATCGCAAACGGTACACGGCAAGCGAAGCGATTGAGTTTTTATTTGCTGCCGGCGGCACCTTTTTTGATCTGGACTTGATTAAGCTGTTCTGTCGGCATATATCAATATATCCAGTTTCGACTTCGCTTTTGCTTAGCACTGGTCAAGTTGGTGTCGTTTCAGAAAATACGGAGCTCGCTGTCCATCGTCCCCGTATACGAATTATTATGGAGCCAGACGGCACAATGCCGGCATCGCCTTATGAGATTGAGCTCAAGAACGAGCTTCATATTACAATCGTAAAGGAGTTGTAATTATTTTTTGTAGGAAATAGGCGCTATGTCTTTCGCGCTTACTTGAATATTAAACACGGATAGAAACCTTCTCTTAGAGGCAAATTGCTGCTAAAGTGGAAGGTTTCTTTTTTTGCAATAATGACAGAGTTGCTTTATATCTGGTACTTTTTAAGGTAAAATAATGAGAAATAGAGCTAATAGGGGGATGTGCGTACATTTATGGGATCATTACAGCACCACAAACTGTCCAAGCTCGAAGTGTTGCGAAGAGTGCTGTTTATTACACTAGGCGCTGCGCTCGTCTCAGTTGGGCTGGAAATCTTTCTAGTACCAAATCATATTATTGATGGTGGTATTGTCGGCATATCGATCATGGCCTCCTATTTAACGAAAGTGCCGCTTGGTCTTTTTCTCTTTCTTCTTAATCTTCCATTTTTGTTCCTTGGTTACAAGCAAATCGGCAAAACCTTTGCAATATCGACGCTGTACGGCGTTTCGGTCATGTCGCTAGGAACGTTTTTGCTTCATCCCGTACCGCCTCTTACGGTAGAGCCTTTTCTAGCTGCTATATTCGGCGGTGTCATTTTGGGCATTGGCGTTGGCATGGTTATTCGGTTTGGCGGATCGCTCGATGGTACCGAAATTGTTGCGATCGTGTTTAATAAGCGTATTCCTCTTTCGGTTGGCGAGACCGTTATGTTTTTCAACTTATTCATTCTCGGCAGTGCAGGCTTCGTGTTTGGCTGGGATCGGGCGATGTATTCGCTTATCGCGTATTATATTGCTTATAAATTGATTGATATTACGATCGAGGGCTTCGATGAATCCAAAGCGGTGTGGATCATTAGCGATGAAGCGAAGGAAATCGGCGCAGCGATTATGAGCCGTTTAGGACGCGGAGTTACTTACCTGCATGGCGAAGGCGGCTTTACTGGCGGCAGCAAACGCGTTATTTTTTGTGTCATTACGCGGCTTGAAGAGGCGAAGATGAAGTCGATTGTTCATGAGCTTGACCCTGTGGCGTTTCTTGCCGTCGGCAATATTCACGATGTGAAGGGCGGACGGTTTAAGAAACGGGATATTCACTAATGATGGTAGTAGGGCGTGTCTGAGAACTCTGAGGACAGCAAATTTTGCCGAATTTTCGTTCCATGCAAGGCGTGTTTGTGAAGGCGTACCAGGGGTACGTCAAGCAAACGGAACGAAGCAGGGGGCGAAAAGGCGGTGAAAGGTGCCACTGAACGGGTTTTCAGACATGCCCTAGTCAGTTTCTAAGAAATGCGAGGCCGATTTGGCTTGCACAGATCGGCCCACTTTTGCTTTGAGATGAAGGAGACCAGCAATTTGGATGAGTTTGCGAGTATTCATCATTGGACGGCAGGCAGGCAAGAAAGTGCTTGGCAGCGCGAGCGCGGCGTGGTTATAGGGATAGGCGATGATACCGCCGTAGTTGATCCCGCTTCTGCTGCGGATGGCATTGCTGCTCCAAAGCGGATGCTGCTGTCCGTCGACACGATGGTGGAGACGGTACACTTCAAGCCGTCGACGATGCGGGACGAGGATGTCGGCTATAAGGCGCTTGCCGCCAACATTAGCGATATTGCCGCGATGGGAGGCGTGCCTTTGCATGCGCTCGTCTCGGTCAGCGTGCCGCCATCGTATACGCCGGAGCGAATGCGGAGGTTGTATGATGGGCTGTACGAGTGCGCCGAGCGCTACGGGGTTGCCGTTGTAGGCGGCGATACGACGTCGGCGCCGGAGCATTTGGTTGTCGCTGTAACGGTGGTTGGCACCGTGGAAGCAGGGCGTGAGCTGTGTCGTTCGGGCGCAAAGCCGGGCGATGCAGTGTTTGTGACCGGCGCCGTAGGCATGTCGGCGGCGGGATTGCATGCGCTCCTTGCAGAGGAGGAGCGCGCGGTGCTGCAGCCCGCGGATTTCAGCGCGGGTAGGGAAGGTTTGCTTGTGCAGGCGCATCAGCGGCCAAATCCTTCAGTGCGTGCGGGAAGGCTGCTGCTTGAGCATGGGAGCTGTCGTTCACTTAATGATGTAAGCGACGGCCTGGCGAGCGAAGCATGGGAAATTGCTGAAGCGTCGGGGCTTCGCCTCGTGCTTTATGAGAAGCTTCTGCCAAAGAGCGGCAGCTTGGCCGCTTACGCTTCAAGTGCAGGAATAGATCCGCTGGAATGGATGCTGTATGGCGGAGAAGATTACGTCTTGCTAGGCACGATAGCACCAGAGCATGCGGAAGCGATGCGAGCAGCTTTTCATCAAGAAGGTATTCCTTTTTTTATTATTGGGGAAACCGAGATGGGAGAGCCCGCTGTTGAGCTCATTCGACATGATCAAGCTTTTAAGGAAAAAGAGTCGCTGCCTCATTTGGAGAAGAGAGTTTTGCTTAAGAAACGCGGATATAATCATTTTTCGACATGAACGGGTGAATAGCATGCAACAACAGATAAGCCATGCCACTTGGCTGGCACAAACGGAACAAGACACTGTAACGCTAGCTGAACAGCTTGCAGCTTGGGTAAAACCAGGTACATTGCTTGCATTGGATGGTGATCTGGGCGCGGGAAAAACTAGATTTTCACAAGCTTTTGCAGGTGCAATCGGCGTGAAAGGCATTGTGAATAGTCCGACTTTTACAATTATAAAAGAATATGAAGGGAATCAGCTTCCCTTTTATCATATGGATGTCTACAGGCTGTCGCTGGAGGAAGCGGATGAGCTTGGTTTGGATGATTATTTTTATGGTGATGGCGTAACGATTGTGGAATGGGCTAGCTTGATCAAGGAGCTGCTGCCAGCTGAGCGGTTGGAGCTGTATATTGAGCATCTTGGCGATGAAGCACGGCGCATACAATTGACCGGCTATGGTGAAATTTACGCAGGCTGGTGTGAAGCTTTAAGCAAGTTAGGAGCAGACAGATGAGTAATGAGCAGAGAAATCAAACGGGACCGATACTCGCTTTAGATACGTCCACGGCGTCGATGGCAGCTGCTATCGTTAGCGGTCATGAGGTGCTTGCGGAAATTCAAACGTTAGCGGAAAGAAACCATTCTGTACACGTTGTGACGCATATTCAAGAAATGCTGCGAAAAAGCGGCCTTGCTAATACGGACATCGAGGCGATTGCGGTTGGGAATGGACCAGGATCATATACAGGAATGCGTATCGCGATCTCTGTAGCAAAAACATTGGCATGGGTATGGAACAAGCCGCTGGTGAGCGTGTCCAGCTTGGAGGCCATAGCATATGGTGCTTGGCATCAGCAGGTGAACGGAATTGCGGAGCTGGAGAAAGCGCGTAATGGTGAGCATTGGGTATTTCCGATTATGGATGCAAGGCGCGGTCAGGTGTATACATCGGCTTTCTCGATGACGGATACATCTGAATGGACTCGCTGGCTGGATGATGGCGTTCGTATTATGAAGGATTTTGTAGATCAGCTTGAGCAGCGATTAGCGATTTTGCCGGCTGGAAGCATACGTAGCATCTCACTCGTCGGCGACCTGTCGCTTCACGAAGAAAGCGCGATGCGCTTGAAGCAGATTGGCGAGGCAGCAGGCGCTATCGTTCAGCTTCAAACCTTTATCCAAGAGGGCAAATGGATAGCAGAGCTTGGCCTCAAAAGACTGCAGTCAGGTCTATTAGAAGATCCGCATACTCTTATTCCTAACTACACTCAGCTAACTGAGGCTGAGGTCGTATGGAAGGCAAAGCAGGCAGGTGAAGCTAAGGCATGAAATTAGAAGTGAACAAACTCATTTTTCGAGCGATGACTATGGCAGACATACCCGCTATCGTTGCGATTGAACAGGAAGCCTTTACGAGTCCATGGACTGTGGAAGCATTCACGAATGAGCTCATGAACAACTTATTTGCTCGCTATATGATTATGGAATATGAGGAACAAATAATAGGCTACGGCGGCATGTGGGTTATTATGGACGAAGCGCATGTAACGAATATTGCGGTACGCTCAGATTATCGCGGGCAAGGTTTAGGAAACTGCTTGCTTAATGAGCTGCAGCGGACGGCAGTTTTCTTTGGCGCGGTAAAGATGACGCTAGAGGTTCGTCCCTCCAATGAAATTGCGCAAAACCTTTATCGGAAATACGGTTTTGAGCCTGCCGGCATACGCCCGCGGTACTACTCGGACAACAATGAAGACGCGCTTATAATGTGGGCTGAGCTAGACAAAGAGCGGTTGAAGGTAAGGGAGCAATGAATGTGAATCAATCGAAACAGGCAGTGAATGAACAGCCAATGAATGATCTTGTTTTGGCGATTGAAACGAGCTGCGACGAAACGTCAGCGGCGGTTATTCGCGGTGGAAAACATATTTTATCGAATGTCGTGTCCAGCCAAATTGAAATACATGAACGATATGGCGGTGTAGTTCCCGAGATTGCATCGCGTAAACATGTAGAGTCGATTACATTGATAATAGAACAGGCTGTCAAGGAATCAGGGCTGACGCTAAAGGATATGTCAGCTATCGCAGTCACACAAGGTCCCGGTCTTGTAGGGGCTTTGCTCGTAGGTATTGTAGCGGCCAAAAGCCTGTCTATGGCATTAGATATTCCATTGATCGGTACGCATCATATTGCAGGTCATATTTATGCAAATGAGCTCGTTCATGACATTATATATCCATGTATGGCACTAGTTGTTTCGGGGGGCCATACAGAGTTAGTGCTGTTAAAAAGTGAAGGTGATTTCCAAGTCGTTGGCCGTACTAGGGATGACGCAGTCGGTGAAGCGTATGACAAGGTAGCGCGGGCGCTGCATTTGCCTTACCCAGGCGGGCCGCATATCGACAAGCTTGCAGTCGAAGCAGAGGAATCGATTACTTTGCCTCGTGCATGGCTGGAACCGGATAGCTATGATTTTAGCTTTAGCGGCTTGAAATCAGCAGTACTAGCGGTTATTAATCAGACGAGAATGAAAGGTTTGGTCTTGAATGAGGCGGCACTTGCTCGCGGATTCCAAGAGTCAGTCACTGAGGTGCTCGTCACAAAAGCTCTGCGCGCAGTCAAACAATATGGCGCGAAGCAGCTGCTGCTTTGTGGCGGCGTGGCAGCGAATAAGGGCTTGAGGGCAGCTTTAAGTGCAAAGTGCGTGTCAGAACGTGTGCCTCTGCTCATACCGCCAAATTCGTTGTGTACAGATAATGCTGCAATGATTGGTGCAGCGGCTTATTTGAAGCTAAAACGGTCGCAATTCACAGATCTTGACATGAAAGCTGACCCTGGTTTATCGCTTGAGAGCTGGTCAGTGAGCAATATGCCACATTCATTGGCCGAATAGGGGTTAATAAAAAATATTTTCAATTGGAATTGACAGACAATTTATTAGAGCATATAATAAGCAACAATACTTCAAACTTCAACTTCATACGTTACAAACGCAAAGAACAGGAATAGTAAAGCTTGTCCGGGAATGTCTGAAACGTCACTATGAATGTGCATCATTCATACGTCGTTATGACACAAGAGAGCTGCGGGATGGTGCAACGCAGTCGAAGGATGCTTGAAACTCGCCTGGGAGCGGAACAGTGGAAACGATGGCAGCATGAGTTCATGCTGATAGCCATGCAGGTACATTGTTACGGTTAACCACCGTAATCGGGTGCATGTGAGTCAACATCCGGAGTTGGCCATATGCTTAAGTTGGGCGTCCCTGCTCGTTTGCGAACGTATGGGTGTCAACAAGGGTGGTACCGCGCGGGTCATAATAACCTGTCGTCTCTTGATTCAAGAGATGACAGGTTTTTCTTGTTGTCTTGAAGTGAAGGATTTAACGATTTAATGAGCAGCAACAATCCATATAGAGTAAAAACGCAATGAACAGGAGCAGTAGAACAGTAGGCTGGCAAAACGAATTTCAAGATATGTTCATCAAAAGCAGATGAACGAATTGAAATCGTACAGAGAGCTGCGGGGTGGTGTGACGCAGTCGAAGCTGAGGTTTGAATCTCGCCTGGGAGCGGAACGTGGGAAGCAAGCTGTTATAAAAGACAGTTTTTGTCTACAACGTTACGGTTAGCCGCCGTCATCGGGCATTTAAGCGGGCTCGGTTCCCGCAGCAAGCTATTCAATATTGCCTTTTTTGCAAGGCAGCATTGTTTAAGCTTCTGCAGTAAGAACCGGTCAATTAGAGTGGTACCACGGCAGCATAAGCGCGTCGTCTCTTACAAGGAGACGTCGCGCTTTTTTTTGTACCCAAAAATGAAAAAAATACATCCAAACGAATCCCTAGGAGGAATTAACAATGACAAACGAAATGAAAAAAATCCAAATTTTTGATACAACTCTTCGTGATGGCGAGCAGTCACCAGGTGCTTCAATTGATCCTGAACGTAAAATTATAATTGCACGCCAGCTTGGCAAGCTTGGCATTGATGTTATTGAGCCAGGTTTCCCGGTTTCCAGCCCAGGCGAATTCGCGGCTGTACAGCAAATTTCACGTGAGCTTCAGCATGTAGAGATCGCAGGTTTTGCGAGAGCGGTAAAGGTTGATATTGACGCTGCAGTGAAAGCGACACAGGATGCAGCACGCAGACGCCTTCACTTGTTTATATCCTCCTCCGATATTCATCTTAATCATCAGCTTCGCAAATCTCGGGAAGAGGTCATTAAGATTGCGAGAGATATGGTTGCTTACGGCAAGCAATTCGTAGATGAAATCGAGTTTTCTGCAATGGATTCCACACGATCTGGCAGAGACTTTGTCATTCAGCTCGTTGAGGCGGTTATTGCGGAAGGTGCGACTATCATTAACCTGCCGGATACGCTTGGTTATGCTATGCCAGAGGAAATGAGCGAGCTGTTCCGCGCGGTGCGCAAGCAAGCCAGAGGCGGAGAAACGGTGAGATATAGTGCCCATTGTCATAATGACCTAGGCCTTGCTGTAGCTAACAGTATTTCTGCTATTAATGCAGGTGCCACACAAATTGAAGTGACTGTAAACGGGATTGGCGAACGCGCGGGCAACTGCTCTCTAGAAGAGCTGGTTATGGCAATAGAAACGCGCAAGGATGCTATTCAAGCAGAAACAAACATTAAAATTAGCGAAATTTATGAAACCTCTCGTTTGGTTAGTCGCGCTATGCATTTCCCGATTGCTTACAATAAGCCAATCGTTGGCCGCAATGCATTCCAGCATGAATCGGGCATCCATCAAGACGGTTTGCTGAAAAACCGTAACACGTATGAAATTATGGATCCGGAAGCGATGGGCATTTCGCGGAACATGATTATATTAGGCAAACATTCCGGCCGCCATGCGATTAAACATCGCCTTGCTGAGTATGGCATCGATATGACAGAAGTGCAGCTGCAGGATGTGTACGATAAATTCAAGGAAGTCGCTGATGCTCAAAAAATCGTGACAGATGATGAATTGATTCGTATCGCAGGTGAGCTGACACAGACGCAGCCAGATCCATATGTACTGGTTGATCTGCATGTTCACGCGGGTACGCAGCCTTCACGTACAGCGACGGTTACCATCCGTGAGAATGAGTTTGGTGTAGAACAATCTTATATCGCAATGGGAGGCGGCCCTATTGAGGCAGTGATCCATGCCATTCAACAAGCGATTCCAGTAGCAGCGGAGTTCGAGGATTTGGAGCTTCATTCGCTATCAACTGGCGAGGATGCTCACGGTGAAGCGGTCGTCAGCATTATTCATCAACAGAAACGATTCCGCGGTACATCCATTCATAGTGATATTGTGCTTGCAGCCGCTCAAGCCTATGTTTCAGCGTGCAATCAAGCAGTTATGACGACAGGCAGCAGAGTAGTAGAAGTAATCCAAACTAAAGCTGCCAACTAATTTCTCATAAGGCCAACGGATTGCTTTTCCCATAGTAGAGTGAGTTCTTTCTATTATGGGAATAAGCGCTGCTGTGGGCATAAAACCTCAAGGAGGTATATGTGATGAGTAAAATTATTCAATATTATAATCAGTTTGATGAATGGGGGCGTCTCGATAGAGCGCCCCTTGAGTTTATCGTCAACTGGCATTTTATTCGAAATTACTTGCCTGCGAGTGGACATATTTTGGATAATGGCGCCGGTCCTGGAAAATATGCGATGGAACTAGCTGATAGCGGCTATGATGTCACGTTAACAGATTTGACCCCAAGGCTGGTACAATTAGCCGCTGAGAAGGCAGAGGAGTTTGGGTTGGCAGATCGTTTTAAAGGTTTCCACGTTGCAGATGCTAGAAGCTTGAGCTCGTTTGCAGACGAGACTTTTGATGCTTCATTGATGATGGGGCCGCTCTATCATTTACAGAAGGAAGAGGATCGTGAACAGGCGGTTAAGGAGCTATATCGTGTAACACGGAGTGGGGGGTATGTGTTTATCGCCTTTATGACACGTATTAGGCATTTGCTAAATGCTCTTGCTTATCCGCAAAGCTGGAAGCCTCTCGATTCAATGGATGAGATTCAGCAGTTTATGGATTCGGGCGTTTTTAATCATAAAGATGAAGGCAGATTCACGGGAGCCTATTACTATGATATCGATACGATTACGCCGTTTATGGAAGTGCAAGGATTTGAAACGGTCAAGTTGATTGGTTCCTCCAGCGTTGCAGGAGCCCTTACATCGGAGCAGTTCGATTATTGGAGGTCTCAGGGAAACAAACAATTCTCCGATTTCATGCAAATGATTTATGATTCTGCTGAAAATATTCATTTATTAGGTTCAGCTTCACATTTACTTTATATCGGTATTAGAAAATAGCCATAAAAATTACCAAAATTAGTGTTGTGCACAAAGTTATCCACAAAGAGGCTTCATTTTGTGGATAAAAGAGTGAAATGCCCGAAAACACTGGATTTACGAAAGATCAATATTGTGAACGGAAAGGGGATATTATTTGCGGTGTTTAACTGTGGATAATGTGTATAACGTGGATAAAATAAATAAATGTAAGAAATTGTACCTATAAAACGACGGATTCCGCTAAAATGCTACTCTTATACGTAGGTACTATCGACAGAATTAACTAACAATTTATACAGAACTGTTGATATCTCTGTGGATAATGGTGATTGGTTGTTTATAGCAACTTTTGGAATCATTAGTAAGCTTCCTTTTGTTTTGCGCTAGCATTGCGGTCACGCAAAAAAATTGCGTGAATTACTAGACAGGTTTTCGGTGAAAAAGTTAACGGTATGCGTTATCTTGAAACTATGACGCATACCAAAACATAAATCTCACCTTATAGCTTTTAGTGATAGGCAATGCTTAAGTGTGAATGGAGGTTAACCAAGGAATGGATAAGCAAACGATCATTCAGGTAAGCTCGGTCAGCAAGTACTATGGTGCGAATAAGGCAGTAGATCAGGTTTCCTTCAAAGTAAACGAAGGTGAAATATTCGGTATTATCGGTACGCACGGCGCGGGAAAAACGACGTTGCTAGAGATGCTAATGGGGATTCGTATGCCCGACCAAGGCAGTATACGGATCTATGGACATGATGTGGTGCTGGATGCAGAAAAATTGAAGGAAGACATCGGAATTCATCTGCAAAGCACAACTTTAGTAGATAAAATGAATGTTCGAGAGGCAATGGAGCTTTTCCAAGGTTTTTATAAACGGAAAAATAATTTGGATCACATCATTGAACAGTTTGGGCTTAGTCCATATTCGGATAAACTAGTTAAACGTTTATCAGGCGGTTGGAGACAACGTACGGCACTAGCTATCGCATTGGTGAACGATCCAAAAATCATATTTTTGGATGAACCCACAACAGGACTGGATCCGCAAGCCAAACGTGATTATTGGTCACTGCTGCAGATTCTTAGACAACAAGGGAAAACAATTATTGTCGCTTCTCATGATATGGAGGAAATTCAGCGCAATTGCGATCGCGTATGCGTGATGCGCAAGGGAGAATTCATTACTTGCGATAACCCGTCTACACTTATTGCACAGCTGCCTGGTGGCGGCATGACAATGGAAGCCGTTTATATGCATCACGCAGTTGAGATGAATGGGAGTGTCAGCATATAAGAAAAACAAAAACTAAGAGTATGTTTATTGCACATGTATTCCTCAAGGAGGGCTTTTTAGTAAATGGATCATCGAGATCGCATCGAAAGTCCGTCAGTCGAGCGCAGAAAACTATTGGAGAAGAGAATGGAGATGATTACAAACTTAATCAGTCAAATGAATGAGGGGGAGAGTCAGAAGCAAGAAGATCAAAAGCAAAAAAAACAAAAGCGCAGAGGCGACTGCAACGGCATAAGGACACTACATCGGATAGGACGATTCGTAACTGTATTTCAGCGTATGTTTATGTAACGATTTAGTAGTATAATATAATGATCTTGATTTGGCGGAGGATCGATTGTGAACGATTGTATTCCACTCATTGGTCAACACATGCGATTATTGGTTCAGCGTTTCTTTACAGCTGAGCCTCTTGCACGTTATGCAGAGCAGTTTATTGCGGACAAGCTTGAAGAGACGATTCGATTTGGTCAACTAACGGTTATTCATTACCGCATGTTTGGCGGAAAAGGCGAAGACCCCATAAAAGCAGCTGCTGCAGTCGAATTATTTATTTTGGCGTCGGATATATTGGATGATTTGCAGGATCAGGATGTTCCAAGCAAGCCTTGGATGAAAGTCCCAATGCCTATAGCCATTCATGTAGCCTCCTCTCTACTAACTTTGTCGCAGCAAGCAATGTTAAGCAGCACATCTAATCATGAGATTCGATTGGCACTCACAGAAATGATGAATGCGCAGCTTTTGAAGGCCGCAAATGGTCAAATGCTTGATATTATGAATGAAATGAACGACGAGGAATCCTATTTGGATGTCGTAAAACAAAAGTCTGCTACGCTTCTTCAACTAGCGTGTATGGCCGGCGTAATGTTGGCTGGTCGCCATTGGAATGATACCGTTGCAGAATATGCGCTAGAAATAGGTGTTTCAGCTCAAATTCAGAATGACCTCCGAGATTTGCTGCGATGGGATGAAAAAAGTGATTTTCTTCAACGTAAATGCACCTTGCTTACTCTATATTTAATAGAAGGAGAAGCAGAAGAGGATCGCTGGATTAAAGAGTATTTTGAGGGTCGGTTAACTTCCGAAGAAATTGCGATGAAAAGAGAGCTTTTTCTTGAAACCTGTGAAAGAACAGGAACTATATTATATGGCTCTGTCATGAGTCGGATGCACTATAATCGCTTTGAGGAATTAGTAGACTCCATACAGGAAATAAGTCCTTGGAAAGCGGAATTTTTGCACATAATAAACTCTAAAAATGCATAACAACAAACCACGCAAAACGTCTTTCGGTAAATACGAATCACTTTTGCGTTTCCTGTCGTATCTATTCCTGTTATAGTAGAGAAGAAGAAAAGATTACTAATATAGTAGTAGAGAAGCGGAGGAGTTAATATGTTAAAAGAAGCTATTCGTCAGTTGGTAAGCAACACTGAAAAAATGTCTATGGCTATGGGTGGACAAATGCAAGTAGCAGGTGTTTCAGTTGCTGAACAACGCGCTCTTCTTGGCGAACTAAAGAACAAAAACGAAAAAAATAGCGGCTACGCATACATGTGGAATTAGCATACTGATTTGTAGGGAAGGAAGAGGAGTGCATGAGACCTAACTTATTTAACCGAATTGTTGCAATCCTCTTCCTGTTTGTCTTGTTAGGTTCTGTTTTATATTTAACCTCGGTAATCGTAAGAATTCCTTCAATCGGTGCTGTACTAGTGGAGGAGCCAGGTAATCGTTATTTTGTTAAGTCGATAGAACCAGCCGGACAAGCGGATGTAAAAGGTATTGAAATAGGCGATCAGATTTTAGAAATAAACGGTGATTCAGTACAGGATTTTGAGTATGTAAAGAAATATAATTCAATTGAATCCGCAGATTACGTTCTTGTTTTACATAAGGATAAAGTTACACAGAAAATTGAGTTTCCCAAGGGGTGGACAGGCGACCATTCGTTATGGGAGCTGCTGATTCAGTTGTATATCCCTGGTGTTTCACTCATTATTTTTTGTGCGTTTTCAGGATTTTTGTATGCAAAACGAAGGAATGATAAGGCTGTAATCATTCTTATTTTGTTTTTTATTTCGATTGGCTTAAGTTACTATAGTTCTGCAGCATCAAGTCGAAGCGATTCTGTTGGGCTTACTATTATTTATTTGGTTCTACCCAACATACCATTGCTGTTTATGAGCTTCATGAACATTTATTTAAAGCGATTCGATGTTCATTTTATTAGTAAATCAATATTGAACACTCTATATGGGATTGTGGGTTTTGTAGGGATCATAAGCTTAATTTATATCTGGACAGATTTAGCGTCAAATAACATCTATACCTATATTCAAATAGCCTATAGCAGTTCTGTGCTGATAGGTAATTTTGTATGCGTTTATATGCTTGTGCGAAAGTTTATAAAGCATCGGCGTACAAAGCTGCATTCTCTGTTCACCATTACGTTGATCTCGCATCTAGTTGCTTTTACTCCGTTTGCATTAATGAACTTGCTGCCTCAAATTATTGGCAAGGACCAAGTTTTTCCAGCCGCTTTTACTGCGCTATTCCTATTCTTATTACCTATCGTTTATTTCTATCTGTCTACCTCAAATCAATTATTTGATATTGACTTTATTCTAACTAGATTTAAATATTATACGGCGCTAGCCTTTATTCCAGCTGTCATTGTGGCGGCACTTGTAGCGTTCGTATTACTAGGAGAGAACAATCCGTCATGGTCCGCGTGGTTTGGCGTATTTTTTGTCATTTACATCGGAATGACGTTGTTTTTATATGGGAAGGAACAAATTGATCAAAGGTTCAGACCTAAGCTCTTTAAGGCGATGTATAGTTATCAGGATAGTCTGGATCGTTTCTCGCGAAAAATCGCTAGAGTAATGAAGCAAAGCGATTTGGAAGCTGTGCTCAAACAAGAGATTAGTGATCTGCTGCCAGTTAGTCGGATTACTTTTTTACTTATTGAGCAATCGGAGAATACCGTATACCCGATGGGCGATCATCCTGAGGAACTTATTACTGCTGAGTTTTTGCTCGGAACTGTAAATTCCTTACAGGTGGGCGAGTTAATCGAGCTGCCTTATGGACTCGGTCTTGTAATCGGCAGACAACGGTCTAGGTATCATATTTTGTGGATCGGCATGAAAACCAATCATACGCGCTTTAATTCGGACGAGCTTCGTTGGCTTAAGACGATGTCCAATTATTCCAGCATCGTATTTGAGAATCTATATTTAATTGAAGGTTTAATTGAGGATTTAGAGTCGGAGGTTCGCAAAGAGCATTCAACTTCACCATGGGTGCTGCGCCTTCTATTCTGTTTGTCTGAGAACGAGAGAAGAAAACTTGCTGCTGACTTGCATGACTCAGCGCTGCAAGATCAGCTGCTTTGGTACCGGAAGCTTGAAGCCATTATGATGGACTATCCGATTTCGAATAGTTTGGGACGCGAGCTGGAGGATATTAAAGAAGGATTACTCGATGTTATCCATCAAATTCGTGAAACTTGTAATGAACTGCGTCCACCGCTTTTGAAGGAGATGGGAGTAGTCGAGGCTGTTGAATCGATTATCGAGCATACTCAAATGCGTGTTAACTTTGCAGTGGATTTTCGTGCAAAATCATTTAATCGTCCGCTTAACGAGGAACAAATTACGGCGATTTACCGGATCGTACAGGAATTGCTGCGTAATGCGGACAAACATTCTCAAGCTAAATTAGTTGTTCTTGAGCTTGAGCTGCGCAAAGGAACGATATATTTCCGATATCAAGATGATGGTGTCGGTATGGATGTAAATCAAATGAGTGTTTCTTTTGAACATATGGGCTTGTCAGGCATTAAAGAGCGGGTGACTGGTCTGGAAGGTGACATATCATTTTATTCGGAAAGCGGTAACGGCTTAGAGGTTGTCATCTTGCTGCCAGAGATCATGACAGCCGGTAGATCGGAGAGGGGTATATCGCGTGATTCGTATCTTATTAGTTGATGACCATCCTTCTGTCGGAGAAGGAACCAAAACAATGATTGAGCAAGACAGCGAGATGTCGGTATCGGTCGTTTTGTCCGCCATTGAAGCGCTCGATATTGTACAAATCCAGCAATTTGATCTCATTTTATGTGATTTGAATATGCCAGGCATTAGTGGATTGGAATTAACGAAACGTCTTATTCAACAGGATCCGGAGCGCAAGGTTATTATTTACTCGGGCTATGAGATTGGCTCACATTTTAACTTGCTGATTGAATCAGGCGTCTCTGGTTTTATTTCCAAGACAGTATCAAGAGAACAGCTTCATAATGCGATTCGATGTGCCATGAGAGGGGACACGGTTATTCCGATCACCTTGTTAAAGCAGCTTAGAAGGCATGAAGTAACGATCGGACGGACAGAAGTAGCTGTTGAAGATGTGTCGATTAATGAGAAAGAACAGACCATATTACATGAAGTAGCCACTGGAATTAGCAATAAAGAATTGGCAGCTATGCTTCATGTTAGCCAGCGGAATGTCGAATATCAGCTGTCGCGTATATTTGATAAACTCAACGTGCGGTCCCGTTCGGAAGCAATTAAGGAAGCACAGCGTTTAGGCTTGATCAGCTTAGAACAATACTAGAATTAGGTTAGATAACTCTAGTTTGTTTAGGTGGTTAAGTAGGATAGGAATGAATAAAACCGGCAGCTAAAGGATTATCCTTAAGCTGCCGGTTTTAATTGATTTACGAATTGATTTACGAAACTTACATGTATTGTTCCCATTCCTCATATGCGGTCGATAGTGAGGTTTTAACAGCTTCAATGGCAGCTTGAATTTCTTGTATACGGATGTAATCATTAAAAATCGCAGGATCAGTAAGCTGTAATTCCAAATCGGTTATTTGCTGCTCCAGCGTAGCGATTTCCAGTTCTAATTGTTCAACTTTACGCTGACGTGTACGTTCTTCACGTTTTGCTTGCTTGTCCGCCTCATAAGAGTTGGCAGGTGAAATGTCGGATACGGCTGTTGTTTTTGAGTTTGAAGCCTGTTTTGACAGTGCTTCGAGCCGTGCTTCTTCGATTTCACTTTTTTTCTCTATCATTTCGTCATAATTTCCTAGGAAATGATCAGTACCTGACGACTTTAGTTCGACAATTCGTTCAGCCATCTTGTTTAGGAAGTAACGATCATGCGAAATGAAGAGCAAGGTTCCTTCATAGTCAAGCAATGCAGCTTCAAGAACTTCTTTGCTAAATAGATCGAGATGGTTGGTAGGCTCATCCAAAATAAGGACATTGGCCTCTGCAAGCATAAGCTTCGCTAGAGATACACGTGCCTTCTCACCGCCGCTAAGGGAAGAAATTCGCTTGAGTACGTCTTCGCCACTAAATAAGAAGTTGCCGAGCACCGTACGAATACGTGCCTCCTCCATATGGGAGTAGCTGCCCCAGACCTCTTCAAGAACAGTATTTTGGCCGTTCAGCCTCGTTTGTTCTTGGTCATAGTAGCCGAGTTTGACGTGAGTTCCAAACTTAATTGTACCTGTTGTTGGTTCATTTTGACCGACAATAACCTTTAGCAGTGTTGATTTCCCAATCCCGTTCGGACCAATTAATGCAACGGTTTCACCACGAGTGAGCTGGAAGGATACATTTTTAAAGATAGGTGTGTCCTTACCCGGGAAAACAACGGAAACCTCATTAACAGCAAGTACGTCTTTGCCTGTCGAACGCTCAATTTCAAAAGTGAAATGAGCTTTTTTCAAATCACCTTGCGGCTTGTCCAGGCGATCCATTTTGTCCAAAGCTTTCCGTCTGCTTTGTGCACGTTTGGTCGTTGAAGCTCGAACAATATTTCGTTGAACAAATTGCTCCATACGCGAAATTTCGTCCTGCTGTTTTTCGAATTGACGCATATTGATTTCGTATTCGGCAGCTTTCAGCTCCATATAGCGGCTGTAATTTCCAGTATACCGCTTGGAGGTATGACGCTCGATTTCGATAATGGTTTGAGCAAGAGCATCTAGGAAGTAACGGTCATGGGATACAACTAAGATGGCACCCGAATATCCGCGCAAATAGGACTCTAGCCACGTTAAAGTCTCAATGTCGAGATAGTTGGTAGGCTCATCAAGCATGAGCAGATCTGGTGCTTGAAGCAATATGCGAGCGAGTGCGAGCCGTGTTTTCTGGCCGCCACTTAATGTTGATATTAAAGTGTCAGCTGGAAATGTTCCGAAACCCATACCGTGAAGAACACTGTTAATGCGCGTGTTGACCTCGAAACCGCCTTGCTCGCGGTACCAATCTGAACGCTTGGCATAACGATCGAGTATGGCTGTATAACGTTTCTCATCCTGATGAAGTTCGGGATCTGCAATTTTCACTTCAAGATCACGAAGCTCTTGCTCTGCTTCAATTAAATGTGAGAAAACGGCAAGCATTTCTTCACCGATCGTTCGATTGGATTGCAATCCGCTATTCTGAGCGAGATAACCAATTTTAGTTTCTTTGGCTTTATGAATAGCGCCAGAATCTGCGGACATTTCGCCTGCAATGATTTTGAGCAGTGTAGACTTGCCTGCACCGTTCACACCTACGAGACCAATACGTTCTCGTTCCAGCACTTGCATCGAAATATTGGATAATACGACATTTACGCCGTAGCTTTTTGTTACGTTAGAAACCTGCAGCAGCATTTTGAAACCTCCAACAAATAAATGGTAAAGAACGAATGCTCATACTACATATTAGTGTACCATAAACGAGCGCTAGCATTGGCGAAAGTTGCACAACAATGTTAAACTACAATTAATGAAAGAAAATGATGGGAACTAGAATAGGTGAATGCTTTTGGTTGAACCAAATCAACGGGGCGATAAGGCTTACATACGAAGTCAGATAACGATAAAACGAAATAAATTACCAGTCGAGCAGCGGCGATTATGGTCAGAAGCAGCTTGCACGAAAGCGATGGCTTTTATTGAAAGCCATTCGGTTGCCGCGTTTATGGTGTACGTTTCTTTTCGGAGCGAGCTTGATTTGTCGGGTCTCATTGAATGGGGCTGGCGAACAGGGCGAGAAGTCATTGCGCCAAGATGCATCGCAGCAGATCGTTCCATGGAGCTCTATACTTTGCGGAGCTGGGATGATCTGATACCTGGTGCATATGGGATTATGGAGCCGAATCCGAATACGGCGCAGCCATTTAAGGACAATTGCGAACTGGGTGTTGTGTTTGTGCCGGGACTAGCCTTTGACCTTCAAGGGGGCCGCCTTGGTTATGGAGGCGGTTATTATGACCGATTTGCTGAATCAGTTCAAAACAATGCTTCTAAGCCGTACTGGCTTGGAATAGCGTTCGAGGCGCAGCTCATCGATGAGGTGCCTCTCGAGGGGCATGATTTGAAAATGGATGGCTTGATTACTGAAAAAAACATGTATTTAGTTTAGAGGAAATACAGCTGAATGATTGCCAAGCGAGCTATGAACGTTAAAGGCGAACCGTTCATTATCGCTAGAAGGAGCGTTTGAGGTGGAGTTGACACATTTTAACGAGCAGGGCCGGGCGCGAATGGTAGACATCTCTGACAAGGAAGTCACTTCCCGCACGGCAGTCGCTCAAACTAGGATAACGATGAACCGAGATACATTAGAACAAATTAAGGCTGGCAAGATTGGGAAGGGCGATGTACTGGCTGTGGCTCAGGTTGCTGCAGTTATGGCTGCCAAAAAAACGTCAGATTGGATTCCAATGTGCCATCCGCTACCGCTCACAGGCATCAATGTGGTTTTCAGCGATAACGGAACGGATGAGCTTTACATAGAAGGTACAGTAAAGACAACAGGAAAAACCGGCGTGGAAATGGAAGCACTGACAGCCGTGTCTGCCGCAGCTCTAACGGTCTACGACATGTGCAAAGCGCTGCAAAAGGATATGGTTATCGGTCCTACGCAGCTGGTTTCAAAAACGGGCGGAAAAAGCGGCGATTATCGAATTTCGTCAAACCCATGAGCGAAATAGGAATGGGAGGAATGGTAAATGCGGTGGAAAGTAGCAATTTTAACAGCAAGCGATAAAGGATCACGTGGAGAACGTGAGGATACGAGTGCCCAGGTTATCCGTGAATTGGTTGAGGAAGAGCTGGGTGGAGAAATTATTGATTATCGGATTGTACCGGATGAGCAGGATGAGATAATGGCAGCCATTATTGAAATGACAGAGTACTTCCATGCGGATCTTGTGCTTACGACGGGCGGTACAGGTCTTGCAGAGCGCGATGTTACGCCCGAGGCAACGCTCAAGGTTATTGACCGTGCTGTTCCGGGTATTGCGGAAGCGATGCGTATGGGCGCTCTCCAAAAAACAAGAAGAGCAATGCTCTCAAGAGGCGTCTGCGGCATTAGAGGCAGCTCATTAATCGTTAACCTGCCTGGGAGCCCAAAGGGCGTACACGAGAGCTTAATGGCGATCATGGATCAATTGCCGCATGCTCTGGGCATTTTATCCGGAGAACTGGGGGAACATAGCGTATGAGTCAGCAGCAGCATCATGCTAAGAACGGAACAGAACAACATGGATCGACTACGCTAAGAGAAGTTTCCGTATATGATGCGATCGGGCTGCGACTGGCTCATGATTTAACGCGAATTATTCCAGGTCAGTTTAAGGGTCGATTGTTCAAAAAAGGTCATGTTGTGGTAGAAGCAGACATTCCTAATCTGCTTGATATTGGCAAGGAGCATATCTATATTATGGAGCTTGGAGAAAACGAGCTTCATGAGGATGATGCAGCCATTCGAATGGCTGAAGCGTTATATGACGAGAAACTCATTCTTTCAGAGCCGCATGAGGGCAAGGTAAGCATTAAAGCAAACCAGCTAGGCCTTGCGGAGATTGATAAGGCATTAGTTGATGCCATTAATGAGCTGGGTGAAATTGCATTAGCGACGATTAAGGCAAAAACAGTCGTTAAGCCGGGTCAAGCGCTGGCTGCAACAAGAGCCATTCCGCTTGTTGTACCCAAATCGAAGGTGGAGACGGTGGAGAGGCTTGCAGCCGAATACCGTGAAGCGAATGGCGGAGCTTCACCGCTGCGGGTTCGCCCTTTCCGTAAATTTCGCGTCGGTTTGTTGACGACGGGAGGCGAAGTTTTTAACGGAAGAATTGAAGATAAATTTGGTCCGGCAGTAAGAAGCAAGCTCGAGGAGCTTGGATCAGAAGTTGCAGAGCAGCGATTTGCACCCGATGATCGACAAACAATTGTCAAGGAAATACACTATTTGCTTGCACAACGTTATGATATGATACTAGTGACTGGCGGAATGTCGGTAGATCCCGACGATCGCACTCCTGGAGCCATTAAGGAAACAGGTGCGGATATCGTAAGTTATGGAACTCCGATGCTGCCAGGCTCAATGCTGCTTATTGGTTATTTAAACGGAGTGCCGATAATGGGGCTTCCAGGATGCGTCATGCATGATCCATATACATCATTCGATGTGCTGCTGCCGCGGATTTTAGCGGGAGATACGATTGTTCGTGAAGATATTGTCAGCATGGGATATGGCGGCTTAAACAGCTGTTAAGTATGAGCTGCTTAATAATGATGCTGCTACATAAAATTACGAGGAGGTTGGCAAATGTCAGGAATTGGTGCAACAGGTGTTATACTGCTCGTGTTGGTTGCTTTGCTACTATTTGGACCAAACAAGCTTCCAGAACTTGGACGTGCATTCGGACGGACATTGCGTGAGTTTAAATCCGGAGCAAGAGAGATCATGGATGATGATGATCGTGACCGTGATCGCAAGGACAAAGATTCGAGCCGTGTTGAAGTGAGTCGCTCGGAAAATAGTGATAAAGACAATAAGCGGCTGCCGGATTAATCAGGCCCGCTTTTTTCTTGAAAAAAAGGTTTACCGCTAGGCGAAGGAGGTATCGTGCAGGTGGGATCGGAAGGAAACAGCAAATCGGAGCATAAATCACGTAAAGCGCTTCTTCGAGAAGAAGGGTTGATGCCGCTTTTGGAGCATCTTGGCGAGCTACGCAAGCGTATCATTTACGTGCTTATTATTTTAACGTTAGGCTTAGTCGTCGGACTTATATTTGCACAGCCTACCTATAACTTTCTAATGAGCCAGAAGCCTGCTAATACAATTTCGTTACATACGTTTTCCCTTTGGGATGGCATTGGCATGTATATGAAATTTGCATTTGTCATCGCTTTAATTATTTCTTTGCCTGTTATTGCATATCAGCTTTGGGCATTCGTAAAGCCGGCTTTGCGCAAGAACGAGCAGCGTTCCACGCTTAAATATGTTCCATTTGCACTAATCATGTTTTTAATTGGATTGGCGTTTTCTTATTTTGTCGTCTTTCCACTCGCTTTTAATTTCACAAGAACAGTATCACAACATTTAAACCTTGAGGAAACATATGGTATCGCGCAGTATTTTACGTTTATGTTTAATCTGCTCATTCCGATATCGCTGTTATTCGAACTGCCGCTAGTCATCATGTTTTTGACAGCTATTCGTTTAGTGAATCCACAGCGGCTTCGCAAAATGCGCCGTCTAGCGTATTTCATCATGGTGCTTATTGGAGTTATGATTACGCCGCCGGATTTCATATCGGATATATTAGTGGCAATCCCATTACTCGTTCTATATGAGATTAGTGTGTTTTTATCAGGTTCGGTACACAAAAAGCAGCTAGCTGCAGATGCAAAATGGGAAGCGGAATATGGAGAGTCAATGTCTGAAGCATAGGAAGAAGAAGGGGAATGTCCTCTTCTTCTTTTTTTTTATTTAAGAAGCTTATAAAAGGCTAATATTTCTCCGTCAAAGCTTCATCAGCATCTAGAGGACGCCGAAGGCGAGTTTGCGTGGTTGACAAAAACATCATTTCCGCATAATATTTAAACAGTTGTTTAAAACAATTGTTTAAATAGAGAAAACGGGAGTGGATCATATTGAAAAATGCACTAATTGCTTTTATGAAACGTCCAACGACTATCGTTGGTATATTTACGGCAATCATGTTCCAAGTTATTTTTTCGGTCATTTGGATGACAGGTTATAACGGTGTTACGGACCGCGTACAAAATTTGCATATTGCTATTGTGAATGAAGATGCACAGATGGGACAGAAGATTGCTGGCAACCTTGTTCAGAACTTGCCTTTTAACATGAGTGAAATCAGCAGCATTGACGAGGCGAAGCAGCAGCTGAATGAGCGTGAACTGCAGATGGTCGTATGGATACCGGCGGATTTCTCTCAGAAGGCTTCAGCAGCCGATGGTACAGCCTCCATTCAATATGTAATTAACGAATCAAATCCAGCTCTGATTAAAAGTATTATGAGTGGTGCAGCCGGACAAATAACAGCAGAAGTAAATAAACAAGCCGTAACGGGCGGCATTCAAACGGTACTTGGCAACATGCAGCTGCCAGCAGAGCAAGCTGGAGCAGCGGCACAAGGATTGTCAGAGCGTGTTAAATCTGAAATTCAGACAACGAACGTGATACAAGGAATGAACAATCAAATGGTTCCGATGATGCTGGTGCTTGCTTCTTATGTCGGCGCGATGATCATGGGTATGAACTTTGAGCAATCTTCCCTTTCACTAGGAGCAACAACAAGCAGATGGAAACGTTTTGGCGCAAGAAGCGTAATTAATGTAGGAGCAGGTGTCATTGTTTCGTTAGTAGGTTCTTCCTTGCTTGCTGCATTTGGCGGTCAGATGGAACAAGGATTCCTTCATATTTGGCTGTTCCAGCTGATGTTCGTATTAACATTTATATTCGTCTCGCAAATGTTTATTTACCTGTTTGGTTTAAGCGGCATGCTGTTCAATATTATTTTATTGTCGGCACAGCTTGTTACCTCTGGTGCGATCGTACCGCGTGAATTGTTATCCGACTTTTACGTCAAGCTTGGTGATATTCTTCCAGCGACGTATGCAGTTGAAGGTACGATGAATATTTTGTTCGGCGGCCCAGCGGCTACAGCTGACTCTTTGTCACTGAGCGTTATTGCGGTCGTTGCCTTTGCGGTTAGCGTCGTTGCGGTGGCGCTGAAGCGCCAAGCCGCTCCTGTAGTGCAGCCTACAGCAATAATTGCAGGGCAAAAAAGATAATTCAACTGCAGTTTGCTGTTGGTTTAGAAGTGGTTCAAAATAAAAGATATTGTTTTTATGGGGGCCCGTCATGACAACAGGAGATGCGGATATTAAAATTAGAATATTGTCAGCTGCCAAAAAGCTGTTTGCGGAAAACGGCTTCGATAAAACGACCGTTAGGCAAATATGCGAAGAGGCTGGAGCTAATGTTGCGCTCGTCTCGTATCATTTTGGCGGGAAAGAAAATATGTTCTATGCTTTATTTGATTATTATTTTCCAAACAATCAAATTGCCGAGCTAGACCCAATGCAGATAGATCCGGTAGAGGGTGTTAGACTTATTGTTCGTGAGGTAACTAATTTCCGCTACAGCGACTATCAATTAATTAACATTATTCAGCAAGAAGTTATCATGAACACGGATCGAATTGAGAAGATACGCAAGCATGTGATGCCGATGTGGGGGAAGCTCCGCTACTGGCTCAAAGAGGGTCAGGAGCAAGGTTTATTTCAATTCAACTCCTTAGATAACACCTTGTTTTCCATTATCGGTACGTTGCTCTTTCATCGGAATAGCCAATATTGGGCTATCTTGCATGAAGAAGAACGTTCATCACAGGAAGCGATCGTCGAGGATTTAACCCTATTTATTTTGGGTGGATTGTACTATAGAGGCGAATAGCTGAAAACCATGAAATACCGTGCGCGAGAAATCGCCGTACGGTATTTTTTTGTTACAGCCTTCTGCTATTCATAAACTACTGGTACAATTTAGGTGCAATGATTATGAAAGTATGGAGTTTCGCATAATGCCCGTTTAGTATAAAGCCAGCAGCTGCGCAGGCAGAATAGGAGCGAGATTATACAAATGAAACGTGACCGGATACAGGAGATTTTGGAGCAGCATAGGAAAAAAGGGCTGACGCTTCTAGCCTCAGGCGGTGAAATCCAGAAGCCCAGTTCGCAACTGTGGAATCAGTCCATTAATGAACAGCTCCTTGAAGAGATTAAAAGGGATGCCGATCGCTTCATGCTTACCCCTGATCCCGAGCTCACTTACTCTCTATTTCGTGTTTATGGAGATACGGGAGAGCGCTTAGCTTATGAAAGAGTATATTTTGAGAGGCGAAAAAGATTGAATTCGTATGTCATTATGGCGCTGCAGGAGCCGGAAAATGTAGATTACGAAGTTGCCGCTCTTAATATGATCTGGTCGGTTTGCAATGAGTTTATATGGTGTTTGCCTGCTCATTTTAATGAAGGATCAGACAGGCTGGACATCGATTTATTTTCGGCGGAGACGGGGTTTGCACTGAGTGAGGTAAAGTTGTTATTAGGTGACCGCTTGCCGGACTTGCTGCGAAGGCGTATAGAGGCTGAGGTAGAGAATCGCCTATTCCGTCCTTTTTTGGAGCAAGGCCCATATGGGTGGGAGACAGCGGATCACAATTGGGCGGCTGTATGCGCGGGTTCGGTTGGGGCAGCAGCGTTGTATCTTATTGAGGATTCGCATAGGCTGTCGCAAGTGCTGGAACGTGTGCTTCATTCGCTTGATTGTTATTTGAGTGGATTTGGCGATGACGGTGCGTGTGCGGAAGGTTATTTATATTGGCAGTATGGTTTCGGATATTATGTATATTTTGCTCAGATGTTAAAAGCGGCAACAGATGGGGAAATCAACTTATTTGCATCGAATAAGGTGAAGGAGATTGCACTTTTTCAGCAGAAATGTTTTACAGGAAGCAGCACGGTCGTTAACTTTAGTGATTCGCGTCCTGAAAGCGGTATATTTATGGGGCTCAGCTGCTGTCTGCATCAGGAGTTTGCAGAGGTCATTGTACCGGATGCGAGCCTTAGAGCGGAGTATTCTGCTGATCATTGCGGACGCTGGGCGCCGGCGATTCGTAATTTGCTGTGGGTGAAAGAAGAATGGATGGTGGCGACTGAAAGTAAAACGATCTGGCCTGCCGAGTCCTATTATTTATCTGATGTGCAGTGGCTTCTGTCTAGACATGCAAGTGAGAACGGTGGCAACTACAGCTTTGCGGCAAAAGGGGGCCATAATGAGGAGCCTCATAACCACAATGATGTGGGCCATTTCATCATACATGCGGATGGACAAGCTTATTTAGCGGATTTGGGCAGCGGAAAATATACGGCGAAATATTTTGGCCCGGAACGGTATTCGATTTGGTGCAATGGCTCTCAGGGTCATTCGGTTCCTATTATAGACGGCTCTCATCAGCAAAATGGGGCTGCTTTTCGAGCAGCAGTTATGGAAGCGTCAACAAATGCGAATATGGATAAGTTTGCGCTGGAAATCAGCTCGGCGTATGGCCATTCCAAGCTGGAGCGAATGGAGCGCCGATTCCTATGGGAAAAGGAAAAGCTGCCGCGCCTGACGCTGTCGAATACGATTTGGATGATACCAAATGGAGAAGAAGCTGATGCTGAACGGCAAGTTACAGAGCGGTTCATTACGTTTCTTGTTCCTGAGCTGGCAGAGGAAGGTCGAGTAGTTTTAACAGGACAACGCCAATTGTTCATTAATTATGATCATCAGGTTTGGAAGCCGGTCGTTACCGCAAGGAGCGATATCGATCATTATGGCGTTGAGCGATTCTGGTATACGCTTGATTTTGAATGGAAAGCAGCAGTAGTTGAAGTGCCGTTGATTGCAAATTTTATTTTTCAATTTGAATCATAACTACAATATTCGATGCGAGGAGCGAGTAAGGATATGGAGCAGATCAATTGGGCAAATGAAGCTTGGGCAAATGTACATGAGAAGGTTACGAGAACGAGCAATCGGATTGGTGCAAGATTTCCGCATGCAAGCGTCGATGGAACGTATGTGCTGGAGGCGCCTCAGTGGTGGACAGCCGGTTTCTGGCCGGGCTTGTTATGGCTGCTGTACCGTGATTCAGAGTCGAAGGATGATCGATATAAAGATATTGCCGAAGCATGCGAGCAGCAATTGGATGAAGTATTGTTCGGATATGATCGCTTGGATCACGACATCGGCTTCATGTGGTCGCTAACGAGTGTAGCCCGCTATAAGCTGCTTGGTGAAGAGCAATCCCGTAGACGAGCGTTGTTAGCGGCTAGTGTACTCAGCGGAAGATTTAATGTAAAAGGAAACTATATTAGAGCTTGGAACCCATGGGGTGAGGGGGATCGCAATGAGGGCTGGGCGATTATCGACTGCATGATGAACCTGCCTTTGCTCTACTGGGCGAGCGAGACAACGGGCGACCCAAGATTTAAGCATTTGGCGATGGAGCATGCAGATACGGTGCTGGAGCATTTTATACGGACGGACGGTTCGGTTAATCATATTGTAGTCTTTGACCCGCATACGGGTGAATTTGTAAGTGTGAACGGCGGACAAGGCTTTGCACCAAACTCAGCGTGGTCGCGCGGAGCATCGTGGGCAATTTACGGGATGGCGCTCAGCTATCGTTATACGGGCGAGGCTCGGTATTTGGAGGCGGCGAAGCGGGTTGCCCATTTCTTCCTTGCGAACTTGCCTGAGGATTCGGTGCCGCATTGGGATTTCCGTCTGCCTTCAGGTGTAGAACGTTATCTCGACACGTCAGCTGGCGCTTGTGCTGCCTGCGGTCTGCTCGAAATCGCAAGCTCAGTTCCTGGGGAAGAATCGGAGCTATATCAAGCGGCTGGCGAGCGAATATTGCGTTCACTGTACGAGAATTACGGCGCTTGGGATGATGAGGCGGAGGAAGGCTTGATTTTGCATGGGACAAGCCACTACCCAGAGCGGAGAAACATTGACGTGCCGCTTATTTATGGCGACTATTTCTTCGTAGAAGGTTTAGCACGATTAAGAGGGGATTCCTCGACGTTCTGGTAGAGGAGAGGTAACGAACATGCAAATCGAAAGTGGATCACAGATAAACGAAATGCTACCTGTGCGCAAATACTGGCTGGAGCAGATGCTCGCTATTGGCGAACCTGTGCTTAGCGCCCTTGCGGAGCGCCGTCTTAAAGAGAAGATGCCTATAGAAATCGCAATAACTGCTGGAGATACTGATGATGAGAAAGCTGCCGCTGAACTTAAAGCTGACCGAGCGAAATTCACGCATTTGGAAGCGTTAGGACGCCTTTTATCCGGTATGGCTCCATGGCTTGAGAATAAGCACATTAATGGACACGAAGAGGAGCTGCGAGTTCGTTATGCCGCGCTTGCTCGTGAAGCAGTGGATGCGGGCACTGATCCAGCATCGCCAGACTATATGAACTTCAGCGATGGTTACCAGCCGATTGTCGACGCTGCTTTTTTGGCGCTTGCGGTATTGCGTGCGCCAATAGAGCTTGGTGAAAAGCTGGAGCAGCGTGTGAAAGCAAATGTAATTACGGCGCTGAAGCAAACGAGGTCGAGAAAGCCAGTCTTCTCGAATTGGCTGCTGTTTGCAGCAACGATTGAAGCGGCGCTGCTTAAGCTTGGTGAGCTTGACTGGGACCCGATGCGGATCGATTACGCGTTGAAGCAGCATGAACAGTGGTATTTGGGTGACGGCGCATATAGTGATGGTCCGGATTTCCACTGGGATTACTATAACAGTTTCGTTATTCAGCCGATGCTGGTCGATGTAATTGCCGCAGCAGGTCATGAGCACGAGGAATGGCGAGCCATGCAGGGTGCTGTTGCGAGCCGTTCACGGCGTTATGCAGAAGTGCTTGAGCGGCTAATTGGAACGGATGGAACATACCCGCCAATTGGACGCTCGCTTGCCTATCGTTTCGGAGCCTTTCAAAGCCTAGCTCAGCATGCTTTAAATGATGATTTGCCAACGTCCGTCACAGCATCTCAGGTACGCTGTGCGCTTACCGCAGCGATTCGTAGAACGCTTGAAGTGCCAGGCAATTTTACAGCGGATGGATGGCTTACAATCGGCTTCTGCGGACATCAGCGAGATGTTGGCGAGCGGTACATTTCTACGGGAAGCCTCTATTTATGCGCTGCGGTGTTCTTGCCGCTTGGCCTAGCAAGCGAGCATCCATTTTGGAGTGGAGCAGACGAGGCTTGGACTTCTAAAAAGGCGTGGTCAGGACAAGCTTTTGGCATCGATGCGGCTTTGAAGTAAATCTTTACTGATCCTGAGGTTGTTTTAAAAAGAGCAAACGGTCGTATTTCTGCGGGGAAGCAATTTGAGCATTATCGTATTCTCAAGATATAGTTGGCGCATAATAATAGCTTGAGCGAATCACAATGGACGGGCCAATCCGCACAAAAAAGATTTAGTTCCTTCTGCCTAGTGTAAATAAACGGAAAAATGAAACCAAGCACTTGAAATTAATAACGAAAATGAGTATGATAAAAATAGTTGTTAGCACTTGAAGGTTTCGAGTGCTAACGAGAATATAAGCAGCGACAAATTTTGAAGGAGGCTATTTTCAATGATCAGACCTTTGGGTGAACGCGTATTGATCGAAGCAATCGCGAAAGAAGAAACAACCGCTAGCGGTATCGTATTGCCGGATTCGGCGAAAGAAAAGCCGCAAGAAGGCAAAGTGATTGCAGTTGGAAGCGGCACGCTGAAAGATGGTGTTCGCATTGCTCTTGAAGTTAAAGAAGGCGACCGCGTTCTTTTCTCCAAATATGCAGGCACTGAAATCAAATACGAAGGCAAAGAGTATTTGATTATGAAAGAAAGCGAAATTCACGCGATTTTTGAATAACAACCCGCTTAGGGTCACATAGAAGGCAACACATAAACTAAGCAGTTCTACTTAAACTATTTTGGGAGGTTTCTGTTAATGGCTAAGGAAATTAAATTTAGCGAAGACGCTCGTCGCGCAATGCTGCGCGGTGTTGATGCACTTGCAAATGCAGTTAAAGTAACACTAGGTCCAAAAGGCCGCAACGTGGTACTTGAGAAAAAATTCGGAAGCCCGCTTATCACAAATGATGGTGTTTCCATTGCAAAAGAAATCGAGCTTGAAGATGCTTTTGAAAACATGGGCGCTCAACTTGTTAAAGAAGTAGCTACAAAAACAAATGACGTTGCTGGTGACGGTACAACTACGGCTACTGTTCTTGCACAAGCGATGATTCGCGAAGGCTTGAAAAACGTTACAGCTGGCGCTAACCCTATGGTTATCCGCAAAGGTATCGAGAAAGCTGTTAAAGCTGCTGTTGAAGAGCTTAAAGCAATCTCGAAACCAATCGAAGGCAAACAATCGATCGCACAAGTTGCTTCGATTTCATCTGCTGACGATGAAGTAGGCCAACTTATTGCTGAAGCTATGGAAAAAGTCGGCAACGACGGCGTTATCACTGTAGAAGAGTCGAAAGGCTTTGTTACAGAACTAGAAGTTGTTGAAGGTATGCAATTTGACCGTGGTTATGTATCTCCATACATGATTACTGACACTGATAAAATGGAAGCTGTCCTAGACAACCCTTACATTCTTATCACTGACAAAAAAATTACGAGCATTCAAGAGATCCTTCCGGTTCTTGAGAAAGTCGTACAATCCGGCAAGCAATTGCTAATCATCGCTGAAGACGTAGAAGGCGAAGCTCAAGCTACTCTAGTAGTGAACAAACTTCGTGGAACATTCACTTGCGTAGCTGTTAAAGCTCCAGGCTTCGGTGACCGTCGTAAAGCTATGCTTCAAGATATCGCTGCTCTAACAGGCGGCCAAGTGATTACAGAAGAGCTAGGCCTTGAGCTTAAGTCAACTGGCGTTGAATCACTAGGTTCTGCTCGTCAGATCCGCATCACTAAAGAAACTACAATCATCGTTGACGGCAGCGGCAACTCCGCTGACATCGTTGCTCGCGTGAACCAAATCCGCGCTCAACTGGAAGAAACAACTTCCGACTTTGACCGTGAGAAGCTTCAAGAGCGTCTTGCAAAATTGTCTGGCGGCGTTGCAGTTATCAAAGTTGGCGCAGCTACAGAAACAGAATTGAAAGAGCGCAAACTACGCATCGAAGATGCCCTCAACTCCACTCGTGCAGCGGTTGAAGAAGGTATCGTATCGGGCGGCGGTACTGCCCTCATTAACGTATACAACGCTGTTGCTGCTGTTAAAGCAGAAGGCGACGAGCAAACAGGCGTTAACATCGTTCTTCGTTCCCTTGAAGAGCCGCTTCGCACAATCGCTGCGAACGCTGGTCAAGAAGGTTCGGTTATCGTTGAGCGTCTGAAAAACGAAAAAATCGGCGTAGGCTACAACGCAGCTACTGGAACATGGGTTAACATGTTCGAAGCGGGTATCGTTGACCCTGCTAAAGTAACTCGTTCAGCATTGCAAAACGCAGCTTCCGTTGCAGCTATGTTCTTGACAACTGAAGCGGTTGTTGCTGACAAACCAGAACCTAAGGGTGCTGGCGCTGGCATGCCAGATATGGGCGGCATGGGCGGTATGGGCGGCATGATGTAATAAGGGCGATAAACCCTTATACATCAAGGGTTTTCGTCAGTGAAAATCCTGTTTATCAATATCTTTATAACTTTGAGACCTTCCAGATTATTCTGGGAGGTCTTTTTGCGTTTGGCGAAACTCAACGTGAATAAGGATATTGGAGGAGAGGGAGGTAATCGCTGCCAACGGGGGCAACTGCCAATGTGAATGTTAAAGCCAATTTACAAAATGACAATAATGTAACATAGGAACCCTTAATTGTTAGGGGAATCGATGGTTGTTTGCCTATCTGTCTTTTAAGATATAAGAAATAAAGGCAGAGGAGGTGGTGTGAAATGAATTTTTTAGAAGAAAATATTAATTTATTTAGAATGGTAAATGACCTAGGGAAACAATATCCATACTTAAATCCTGCTATGGTTTTCATTGCTGAGTTTATGGTGTATTTCTTGGTTTTAGGTGTTATCTTCATTTGGTTTACTCGAAATAAACAGAGTAGAATGATGATTGTGTGTGCAACCATTACTTTTGTATTTGCTGAAATTATTGGGAAAATAGCAGGCAAATTTCATTCGAATAATCAACCATTTGCTGAGTTGGCAAATGTTAATAAATTAATTGAAAAAGCAGTTGATAATTCTTTTCCAAGCGATCATACCATATTGTTCTTTTCATTTTGTGTATCCTTTTGGTTATTTAGAAAAGGCTGGTGGTTTTTATGGGTTATACTAGCTTCCCTTGTTGGTATTTCTCGTATTTGGGTCGGTGTCCACTATCCAGCAGATATCCTAGTAGGAGCTATTATAAGCATCATTTCAAGCTCAATTGTTTACCTTGTTGTTCCTAAGTTAAGCTTGACTCAGAAATTGCTAGGGGGTTATGCGAAATGCGAAGAATTGCTTCTATCACCACTAACTAAATCGAAAAGGAATAGATCAAAGGATTATTAAGAGGAATAAAGCACATAGAAAAAAGATAATAGATCCAGTCGGTTATCAGGCTGAGAAGCCTATAGGAAAAAATAAAGCCAAAGATAGAACTGTCGTTCTATCTTTGAATCTTTATTGAACAGAATTATTCTAAAATGTCTCTGCGTTTCAGTACATTCTCGACTTTATGCAAATGAGCTTGAATGAGCTGGCTGGCCAGCTCGCTGTTTTGAGCTAATATTGCATTATATATGGATTGATGCTCTTTTAAGAGAAGTGTGGAAGAGGACTTGTCTTCGAAAAACCACAGCTGGCGAGTTTTTCCCATTGTTTCGGTCAGCTTAGAAGTAAGTGAACTCATTAATGTATTAAGCAGCTTATTGTGTGAGGCAGCTGCTATAGCTAGATGAAATTCGATATCCGCATGTTCACTCATTTGTGTATTATTCATTTCCAACGCTTGCTCCATTTGTTCAATAATCTGCTTTAAGTTCTCGAGATCCCTATCATTTCGACGCTCGGCAGCGAATGCAGCACTGCCGCTTTCAAGCCAAATACGAACTTCCAGTATCTCTTTTACACTTTCCGATTCCTCGAATGGATCTCGCGAGTTGCTCTGCAAGGTAGGCAATACTTTATTGACAAAGGTACCTCCGCCATGCTTTACATCTATCCAGCCTGTTGCCTTTAATGCGCTCAATGCTTCACGAATGGTGGAGCGACCTACTCCAAAGGAGGTACTCAAGTCAACTACGGACGGTAGTTTTTGACCAGGATGTAAGAGACCTTCCTCAATTTGTGAGAGAATGGCTCTTCGCACAAGCTCATGTCCTTTTTCAGTTTCTACCTTTATCGGCTGCATAGAGCTTTAAACCTCCCGAAAATAAAACTATAGACTATACTGTACAACTTTATTACACTATAATCAACACAAAGTCATCAGATGACCTGCTCAATTTAGTTATGGAGGAATCGTTCATGTTGAATGAAGCTGTAGTTAAACAATTACGAGAGATTGTAGGGGAAAAATTTTTTCGGACAGATCAGGAGGCGTTAATCGCACATTCCTATGATGGAACGCCGATGTTGCAGGCTTTGCCAGATGCAGTTATTTATCCAGAATCAACAGAGCAAGTTTCAGAAATTATGAAAATAGCTAACAGCAATCTTATTCCGATTGTAACAAGAGGCTCGGGTTCGAATCTTTGCGGTGGTACAGTACCATTGCAAGGCGGAATTGTGATGGTTATGCATCGCATGAATAAAATTATTGAAGTGGATATGGAAAACTTAACGGCTATTGTCCAGCCTGGTCTAATTACTGGACAATTCATTTCACATGTTGAAGGGCTAGGACTATTCTATCCACCAGATCCAAGCAGTATGAAAATTTCTACAATAGGCGGCAATATCGCTGAATGCTCAGGCGGTCTAAGAGGCTTAAAGTACGGAACCACAAAAGATTATGTACTTGGCTTAACTGCTGTGCTGGCAAATGGCTCAATCATCCGTACTGGCGGGAAATTGACTAAAGATGTCGCTGGGTACGATTTGACGAAACTATTAGTAGGCTCTGAAGGAACTCTTGCCGTTATTACAGAGGCGATTCTTAAGCTTGTGCCACAGCCAAAAACAAAGAAAACGATGGTTGCGATGTATAAGGATATTTATGGTGCAGCACATACGGTATCTAAAATTATTAAAAACCAAATTATTCCAGCTACCTTGGAAATACTGGATAATCCAACCATTCGGGTTGTTGATGATTTCGCGAAAATCGGTTTGCCACTAGATATGGCCGCGATCCTCATTATTGAGCAGGATGGTGAACAAGAAGTGGTTGAACGTGATATTGAAAAAATACAGCTTATTTGCAAGGAAGAGCAGGCGGATCGAATTGAGGTAGCAGCGGATCGTGAAGAAGCAGAAAAGCTTCTGACAGCTAGACGCAGCGCATTTACCGCACTTGCTCGCCTGCGCCCGACGACGATACTTGAGGATGCTACTGTACCTCGTTCTAAAATTGCGGAAATGATATTGCGTACAAATGCAATCGCCCAAAAATATAATGTGAATATAGCGACCTTTGGGCATGCAGGTGATGGAAACCTGCATCCAACCGCAACCACTGACGCACGTGACCACGAAGAAGTGCATCGTGTTGAGGAGGCATTTGCCGAAATTTTTGAAGCTGCAATCGAACTCGGTGGCACGATTACTGGTGAGCATGGGGTCGGAGTTGTGAAAGCCCCTTATTTGGAATGGAAGGTTGGGGAAGCGGGAATTGAAGTAATGAAAGGAATCAAAGGCGCTTTCGATCCATTGAATATTTTGAATCCTAGTAAGATGTTTGCTAAGGAAGCGAAGAAACGGGTGGTGGTGCAGCATGGCTAGTACTACAGGGAAACCGGTTATCGAGCATGCTAATCCTCTTGCTCGTACTTTATTAGAGAAGCTTGACTACGATCAATTAACAAATTGTATGCGATGCGGCTTCTGCTTGCCTGCTTGTCCGACATTCCATGAAACAGGTATGGAGCCTGCCTCTCCACGTGGACGCATTGCGATGATGAAGGCAGCTGTAGATGGACTAATGGTTCCAGACCAGCAGTTCCAAGATCAAATGAACTTATGCTTAGGCTGTCGTGCTTGTGAACCAGCTTGTCCGGCAGATGTAAAGTATGGTCAATTAATTGAACAGACGAAAGAAGCGATCGAGGAGCACGCAACGCATTCATTGCCGGTTAAAGTTATTCGCAAGACGGTTTTCAAACATTTATTTCCGAAACGTAGCAGCTTGAAGCTGCTTGGAGGCTCGCTTGCGGTCTATCAAAAATCTGGCTTGCAAAAAGTAGTGCAATCAACCGGTGTAATGAAGCTGTTGCCTAAGCAATTATCTGAGATGGAATCTATCTTGCCATCCGCCAGTTCAAAGGGTGTAGTTGAGCGTCTGGGCACTTTTTATCCTGCGAAGGGTGAACGAATCGCCAAAGTTGCGATGTTCCGCGGTTGTATCATGGATGTTATGTTCGCAGATACGAATGTGAATACAGTTGAGCTGCTGTCTGCTGCGGGCTTTGACATATATATTCCTGAAAGTCAGGTCTGCTGTGGTGCGCTGCATGCTCATAGTGGAGAAATGAATGACGCTCGCGAACTGGCAGCTGTAAATATCGATATATTCAAACAGCTCGATGTCGACTTCATTGTATCCAATGCAGGCGGTTGTGGTGCGCTGCTCGTTGAATATGACCATCTTATGCAGGAAAATAAAAAGTACAGCGAGTCAGCAAAATGGTTTGCTTCAAGAGTGATTGATGTCAGTACATTAATTGTAGAAAAGGGACGTATTCCAAAATTTATACAAAAAGAAAGTTCTCAAGATGCCCGAAAAATCAAAGTGACGTATCAGGATTCCTGTCATCTGCGCAATGTGATGAAAGGCTCGAGCGCCCCGCGTAAATTAATGAGGGAAGTAGTTAACGCTGAATATGTTGAAATGGGCGAGTCTGATCGCTGCTGCGGCTCTGCTGGCATATACAATGTCGTACAGCCTGAGATGGCAGGTGCCATCCTTGAGCACAAAATGGAACATGCGAACAAAACACAAGCAAGCTATATGCTAACGAGTAATCCAGGCTGTCTGCTTCAAATGAAGCTTGGAATAGAAAAGCATAAGCCTGATCAGACGATGAAGGCGATGCACATCGTTGATTTTTTGCATGAACGGATGATTGTATCAGAGTAACAAATATTAATTTTAAGTTTGCCAAAATGTATTTTGCTATTGTATTAGGTTGTCTAAATTGTTTATGATATTATTTAAGGTGTTAATTAAATCTTGAGTAGGTAGATTATGAGTTTAAATGACAACATATTAATTAAGATTCGTGAAATGAGAGAAAGCTTTACTCCAGTTGAACGATTGGTTGGAGATTACATTTTAGAAAATAAAGAAGAAATCCCTCATTTATCGATTAAGGAATTAGCTCAATCTAGTAAAACAAGCGATGCATCTGTCCTTCGTTTCTGCAAGACGATGGGGTACAGTGGATACCGCAATTTTATTGTGAGTATCTCCGCTTCTTTGGGCTCTCGTGATGAGGATCCAAAGGCTCAATATACAGATATTCAGCCGGGCGATGATCTCTCGACAATTATTTCAAATATTTCTTTGAATAATTGCAAGTCCATTGAGGATACGCTTAGTGTCATCGACCGAAAAGAAATTGCAAGAGCTGTAGAATTATTATGCCATAGCAAGCGAATTGTTTTCTTTGGAATAGGTGCCTCAGGAATCGTTTGTATGGACGGGGAACAGAAGTTCTCACGAATTAATAAGATGTGCCATGCCTATACGGATGGTCATAGTCAGCTCACAGCAGCAACGTTACTTGAGAAAGATGATGTTGCCATTTTCATTTCCAACTCTGGCGCAACTAGTGATATTATTGATGCACTGATCATTGCTCAAAAGAACAAAGCGAAATGTATTGCGATTACGAAGTACAATAAAAGTGAGCTTGCCGTGCGAGCGGATATTGTTCTTAGTATATCTACACCTGAAATTACAATTCGCAGTGGTGCTATGGGCTCGCGTATTGCTATGCTTACGATTATCGACATCTTATTTGCTGGTGTCGCAAGTGCAGAATATGAGGAAGTAAAAACCTACTTGACAAAAACACATAATATAGTGAAGAAAAAACTGAGATATTAGGTTCTTCTTTAATGAATGGGGAAGAAAGCATTGATCATTGATCAATGCTTTCTTTGTGTATTTCATGCATTTATTTTTATACCTAACATAATACTCACTCAATAGATGTTAGATTAGCTACATGACGAATGCGTTTAATCTAACCATATAATGATTAGTTTAATTCGACAATTGAAGCTTCGCGCACGATTTTAATATGGAAAATGAATGAAAATTGTAAACGAAACGTCTACTGGTTGATTAGAGACTATGTCATTTTATGCTTCATTTGAATTGGAAACAAGCGCATATGACAGCGATTTCTTATTTTGCGAATGCTGTAATAATAGCAATGTAAGCGTTTAACAAAAATTAAAAAAGTACCTTGTAAGCGGTTTGTAAATGTGATATAACAGTGTGTATAGATATTGAAATAAAAAAACGAAATATTATTTATTTATGAAATAATATTTCAAAATCTATTGACGAATTGAGGGCAGTGTATTAATATGAAAAAATAATTAATGTTAATTAACCTCACTTATCTAGTAATTTATATGTGAAATATTGTTAACAAGACGGAGGATGACTATGAATGACTACCTTGCGGGATTAACAACAGAGGCTGTGAATCCAGACACATTAATGATTGATGAATGTACGACGGAGCAAATGGTCCAGTTAATGAATCAACAAGATGCTCTGGTCTCGGCAGCTATAGCTGAGGAAATTCCGCAGATTGCAAAGGCGGTTGATGTTCTACATCATAGGTTGTCTAATGGTGGAAGAATGTTTTATATAGGAGCTGGCACTTCAGGAAGACTAGGTGTTTTGGATGCTTCAGAATGTCCTCCTACCTTTGGTACAGATCCTTCCTTAGTACAGGGCTATATCGCTGGTGGTGATATTGCTTTGCGTAGTGCGGTTGAAGGCTGTGAAGACGATGTTGATGAAGGGATCGCATTAATCGAAAGCATCGGTGTAACAAACAAAGATGTGCTAATTGGGATTTCGGCAAGCGGCAGTGCAAACTATGTTATTGCAGCTTTAACGAAAGCAAAGGAGCTTGGAGCAGCCACTATCGGTGTTTGTAACAACAAAGGCTCAAAGTTTGAACCCATTGTAGATGTTTGTATTTCACCTGTTGTAGGGCCGGAGGTCATTAGCGGCTCGACTCGATTAAAGGCGGGAACTGCTCAAAAGCTGGTGCTTAATATGCTGACAACATGCACAATGGTCAAGCTAGGGAAAACGTATAACAACTTAATGGTCGATCTAAAGGCAAGTAACTTTAAGCTGGTAGATCGCTCAGTCCGTATTATTATGAATACGACTGGTGTAGACACATCAACCGCCGCAGAAACACTTGAAAAAGCATCTATGAATTGTAAGCTAGCAATAATGATGATTAAAACGGGGTTGGATGCAAAGGAAGCAGAACAAGCACTTAACGCAAATGGAGGACGGTTGAAACAAGCAATCTCATCATTGGCTTAGGTGGAGAAGAAATGGAGTAGCTGGATTGATGCTTTTAAAAATTGAGGAGGCTGTTATCGATGAAAAAAAGATCAAGTGTATTAACTCTATTTTTGTCAGTAATCATGATGTTATCACTATTATCCGCTTGTGCAGGAAACGGTAAAAACGCTCCAGACGCTACAAATTCCGAAAATAAAGGCAGCAGCAACAGTGGTTCTGAGCTGAAAAAAGATACGATTACTGCATTGTTACCTCCAGTATCGGCTAACTACCAAGCGCGTTTTACTGCTATGGAAAAAGAGTTTAATGAATTGTATCCACACCTAACTTTGAAAATCGAACCAGCGAGCTGGGAAGATATGACACAAAAACTTGATACTCAAGTAAATGCGGGTTCTCCTCCAGATATCGCTTGGGTTGGTTCTACAGGAATATCTAAATATGCAGCGCTAAACGTTCTAATTGACCTTAATGCTGCACTTTCAGATGAAGTTAAAGCAGATTATGATGAAGTTGCAATGAAATACTTCCAATTGGGCGATTCTCAATATGGTTTGCCAGCTTACTTGGCCATTCATTCTATCGGTGGCAACAAACAGTTCTTAGAGAAAGCGGGTATCGATTGGAAAAACGTTCAACAAAACGGTTGGACATATGACCAATTCCGCGATGCAATTAGTAAAGGCGTTGTTAAAAACGCTAAAGGTGAAACAACTCAGTATGGTTTTGTTTTCGCAACATCTGGTGTTACATCTAAGGACTATCTTAGTATTATGGCTAAATCTGCCGGTTTGCCAGACTACTTTGATCAAAACCTTAAGTTCTCTTACACAAGCAAAAACTTCTTAGGTCTGCTTGAAGCTATCCGTCAAATGATCGATGATGGCTCAATGCCTAAAGAACTAAGTTCTATCGATGCAGGCAAGCGCTGGAACATGTTCTTAACTGGTCAAACCATGATCACTGGTAAAGGCCTAGCTAGCTTTGAAAACTCTGCTCGTCTAAACAATGAAAAAATTAAAGCGAATGATGGTTCTGCAGTAGCGGATTCAATCGAAGCTGAATACATTGCGCTTCCTACACCTACATTTAACGGCGCTGATTACATTCCTACAGCTGTTGTTGATGGTTACATTGCGCTTCGCGGCAAAAAGGAACCTTCTGAAGAGCATGTTAAAAATATTGGTTTAGCCATTAATTTCCTATCTTCGGGAACCATTGCAGCTAACTACAGTAATGAGCTGTTCTTATCACCAATTACAAAATCTGCACGCAATGCTGCAGTGCTTGAACAATATCCTCGCAATGAAGAGAACGTTAAAGCAGACCAAATCATGATGTCCAAAGCGGTTCCGGCGCGTACAGATATCCCAACTGATCTAGCCGCAGAAGCACTTAAAATTGAAACGGAAGTCATCGTTCCTAAACTGCAAGCATTACTTGCAAATGAGATCAGTCCACAAAAAATGTATGATGCAGTTAAAGCAGCAGCAATTAAAGCCTTCGGTGAAGATGGTATTGTAGTTGACTAGTCTGTCATAACCTAGCATGTGAAAGCTGTACGTAGTTACAACGTACAGCTTTCCTTCTAAATTAGACTAGAGCTTTTACTTTTTAAAGAAGAGAGGTGCGACCCAATGAATCAAACGTTGACTAAAAGAAAAAAATTGAAACTCGAAAGTGACTTAGGTTGGGGATACGCGTTTATCGCAGTAGCACTTATTGCGTTTTCTTTATTTACCGCATATCCAGTAATCAATGCTTTTATGATCAGCTTACAAGAATATCGTCCATTAGGGTCCACATATGTCGGCCTGGAAAACTTCGTTAACTCATTTTCAGATGAACTTTTCTGGAAAGCATTGAAAAACACATTAGTATATACGTTATTAACGGTTCCATTTAATATTTTTCTATCCTTCTTAATTGCAATTTTGATTATACCTTTCAAGAAAAGAACACAAACAATCTTTAAAGCAGTATATTACTTGCCAGCTGTAGCATCAGGTGTAGCGCTTGCTGTTGTATGGCTGTGGATCTTCGATCCGTTAAAATCAGGTATTGCCAATCAGGTTGTGTCGTTTTTTGGGATTACTAATCAAAACTGGCTTGGTTCCAGTGCAACTGCCATGTTTTCACTTGTATTAATGTCATGGCTATCAAGTCATGGTACAGCGATTATTATCTATTTAGCTGCATTGCTCGGTATTGATAACAGCTATTATGAAGCAGCTGATATTGATGGCGCGACTTTCTTGCAAAAGCTTTGGTTTATCGTCGTTCCTTTCCTTAAGCCAACCACGCTATTCCTACTTGTTACAGGTGTCATTGGTTCCTTCCAAGTATTCCAAAACGCTTATCTTATGACAGGCGGTGGACCAGACCATGCAACAACAATGGTAGGTTTGTTGATTTTTAACAATGCGTTCACATATTTTGAGTTTGGTGAGGCAGCAGCACAATCATTACTTCTAGCAGCGATTATCGCAATTATTTCATACCTTCAATTTAAGTTTTTGGGCAAAGAAATAGAATACTAGGAAAGAGGCAGGATACTATGGGTTTGTTCAACAATAACATAAGAAGCAAAGGGTATCTGTTCGTCCGTAATGGTCTAATTATTACGTTCCTTATCCTATTTGCCGCAGCTACCATTTTCCCGATTTACTTTATGATCATTTCCTCGTTCGGTGATCCGGTAGAAGCTGGTGCAATGAGCTATTCGATCATCCCGTCGAAGATTTCATTTGAATCCTATAAATTCTTCTTTAACTTCAGCCCGCATTCATGGGATTGGCTAATGAACTCTTTTATTGTGGCAGCTTGTATCACGGTATCTAACGTATTTTTTGCTACACTTGCAGGGTATTCTTTTGCAAAAATGAGATTTAAAGGAAGAAACATTTTGTTCGCTATTTTGCTAGGATCGATGATGATTCCTGGCCAAGTCACACAGGTTCCACTATATATATTGATTGTAAATATTTTTGAATTACAAAATACGTATACAGCTTTGATTATGCCAAGTATCGTAACGGTGTATAACATTTTCTTGGTTAAGCAGTTCATGTCTTCCATTCCAGTTGAAATTATTGAAGCTGCTAAAATCGAAGGTTGTTCTCAACCTAAAATCTTCTGGCATATCATTATGCCTCTATCAAAAACAGTTATGGCAGTACTGGCTATCCTAACGTTCATGGCAGCATGGAATGACTTCTTCTGGCCATTCCTAGTAACGAATACGATGGATATGCAAACGATTCAGGTCGGCTTGAAAAACTTCCGCTTTGCGAATACAACTTACTTTGCACCAATGATGGCAGGTGCAACAATTTCAGCAGTTCCAATGTTTATTTTGTTCTTCAGTTTACAAAAATACTTCCTTGAAGGAGTAACAGTTGGAGCGGTGAAGGGCTAATGGACAAACAATCAAAAGTTGAAGCAACATACTTAGTTGGTTTGATGTCTGGTACATCAGTAGATGGTATTGATGCAGCGGTAATTAAGCTTTCTCCAATGCCGGATAAAGAGCAAGGAGTAGAGATTGAGCTGCTGGCTTTTGAGAACACTGCTTTTCCGAAGCAAGTTAGAAACGCAATATTTGAGCTTTTTGATCGGGCTAACGCTACGATTGATAAAGTTGGCGCAATGAATATGTGGCTTGGTGAATTATACGCCCAAGCCACATTGTCCGTTATAGGGAAATGCGGGCTAGAGCCATCACAAATATTTGCCGTTGGATCACATGGTCAAACGATCTATCATGCTCCGGAAGAAAATGTTATGGACGGCTATAACCTGCATTGTACAGTTCAAATTGGCGATGGTGCTGTAATTGCGAATCGCACAGCAATTCCTTGCGTATCAGACTTTCGAGTCGCTGACATGGCAATGGGCGGACAAGGAGCGCCGTTAGTACCATTTACTGAATATTTATTGTTTAACAATCCAGAGAAAACACTTCTTCTGCAAAACATTGGAGGAATAGGTAATGTGACTGTTCTTCCTGCAAATGCCTCGCCGGAACAGGTATTTGCATTTGATACTGGCCCTGGAAATATGATTATCGATGGGCTTGTATCTCAATTATTTGCGCCAATGACGATGGATGTTGGCGGTGGAATTGCTGCGAGCGGTCAAGTGATTGATGAGCTTTTGAAATGGATGCAGCAAGATGAATATTATAGGATGCCTTTACCGAAATCGACAGGCAGAGAACGATTTGGTCAACCATACGTTGCACAAATTATTGAATCGATGGAGGTTAATAACTGGAAAGCTGAAGATGTTATTGCAACAGCTACACACTTAACAGCATGGAGCATCGTCGATAGCTATGAACGGTATATTGCGCCACAGCATCAAGCCCAGCAATTGTTAATTGGTGGCGGTGGCAGCTATAACCTGACGTTAGTGCGTGATTTGCAGCAATTATTTGCACCCTATAAGGTGCAGGTGCTGACGCAGGAGGATATCGGTGGCAATAGTGATGCTAAGGAAGCCATTGCATTTGCTGTGCTAGCGTATTATACGATGAAGCGCTTACCAAACAATATTCCACTAGTAACTGGAGCTTCTCAGCCAGTAGTCATGGGCAAAATTTCTTGGCCTTATCTTGGACGTTCACAGGAGGCTTGAATGATGCAAATTAGACCATTTTCAATTGAAGACCTTTCTGAAGTTGTAGAGCTTTGGAATCGAGAGGCTACAAAATATGATTACAAATCATTTACAGAGCGGGAGTTTCAAGATAATTTCATTGATCATCCTTATTTCGATGCGGAGTGTATATGGGTAGGCTGTAATGAAAAAGGTATTGTTGGTTTTGCAGCCGGTTGCAGCGGTGACGACCTCCCGCTTGGAGATGTAGCCGGCTATATTACGAGTGTTATTATTGATGCCGAAGTCGCTTTTCTAGAGCATTATGATGCTTTTCTATTAGGTATAGAAAAAAGATTCCAAGCACTTGGGAAAAGACAGGCGGAAGTATTGTTTTTCAACCCTATTAAGCTGAAATGGAATATTCCAAGTGCGCCGCAGCATGAGCACAACAATGCCCCAGGCATTAGTAAGGACCAGCCATTATACGACGCTTTAATCGCTAGAGGGTACGTGGATCGGGCGACGCAATGCGGCATGTACTTAAGACTCGGAAACTTTAGTGTTCCTGAAGATATGACAAGCAAAGAAGATAAAGCAAATAGTAAAGGCTATTATGTTACTCTTTATGCCCCTGCTTTGCATAATGGTCTTGAAGCAACGCTTGCTGCCTTGCAAAATCCGCAGTGGGAAAAAGATGTTGTATCGTATGTGAAGGATGGATCACCTCTTGTAGCAGCTGTGCATGGCAACGAAGTTGTTGGCTTTGCAGGTCCTATTATTTCACAACCGAATGGTCGAGCATTTTTTTGCGGTATCGGTGTTCACCCCGAGCATGAGGGTCATGGTCTCGGCAGTATATTGTTTTTCCGAATGGTCGAGGCTTTTCAACATGCGGGATGTCAATATATTTCTTTATTCACTGGCAGTAATAATCCCGCTCTTCGAATCTATCAAAAAGCAGGATTTAGTATTGAAAAACAATTTTCTATCTTGCGGAGGGAACTATAAAGATGAGCGAAAAATTAACAGTATTAGCTATTGGAGCACATGTTGGCGATGTGGAACTAGCATCCGGTGGTGTATTAGCTAGTCATAGCTTAAAGGGAGACCGCATTGTGACACTAGCATTAACTGCAGGTGAAAGAGGTGTGCCAGCAGGAGGGGATATGAAGGAGTACCGTCAGCAAAAAGTGAAAGAGGCGGAAGTATTTGCTGATATGCTCGGCGGTGAAGCCATTGTACTTGATTATTGTGACGGAGAGCTGCCTGACAATCAACAAGTTCGTATGGAGGTTTGTGATGTTATCCGCCTTGTGAAGCCAAACATTATTATAACACATTGGAAAAATAGTATGCATAAGGATCATGCGCTAACGCATCATATCGTTAATGATGCTCGTTTCTTCGCAAGCCTGTCATCCTTTGAACGTGATCTTCCTGCTCACTTTGCAGCAAGACTATATTATTCCGAAAACTGGGAAGATGCTGTTGATTATGTCCCTTACCTATACGTGGATTTCGATCAGGCGGCATATGATCTATGGATTGATGCTTTAAGCAAACATTGGTTTGTGACGAATAGCAAATCTTTCAAATATATGGATTACTATAAAGCATTAGCAGTTGTTCGCGGCTGTGAAGCAAGAAAAACATATGCAGAAGCCTTTATGGTGCCTGCTGAAACGATGAAGGTTAGACAATCTAGTCTTTGGTAACAGTTCAGTAAGGAGGCAACTTTATATGGTGTTAAATGGGATCGATTCGATTACGAAGTATCGTCAATGGTTTGAAGGCAAGCGTGTAGGATTAATTACAGCGCCGACAGGGCTTACAAAAAATTTTGAATCAACGATTGCCATTTTGCATAAAAACTTTAATCTTACTGCGATGTTTTCACCTGAGCATGGTGTTCGCGGAGATTTAGATGCAGGGGCATTAGTAGAGACGTATATGGATCCTTTGACGAATGTTCCGGTCTATAGTTTATACCGTAAAGACTCCAAGCGTTTAACAAAGGAAATGCTGGATGAAGTAGATATCGTTGTGTACGATATTCAAGATGTTGGTGTACGGTATTACACATTTATATATACGATGCTTTATGCAATTGAAGATTGTGCTAAGGCAGGCATAGAATTTGTTGTTCTTGATCGTGTTAATCCGCTTAATGGGGTAAACGTGGAAGGGAATATTTTAAAGCCTAGCTTCAAATCATTTGTTGGAAATTACGAGCTCGCTGTTCGATACGGCCTCACAGCAGGTGAAGTGGCAATGATGGCAAATGATCAAATGAATTGGAAAGCTTCGCTTCATGTCGTTCGTTTGGAAGGCTGGGAACGGAGCATGTCCTTACCGGATACAAAATTAACTTGGGTTCATCCTTCACTTGGGATACCGCGATATGAAACAGCGTTATTATATACAGGTACATGCTTATTTGAAGGTACAAACTGCTCCGAAGGACGCGGTACAACGTTCCCATTTGAAATGATTGGCGCTCCCTTCATTCAAGCGCAGCAATTGGCAGATGAGATGAACGCCAAACGAATGCCAGGTGTGCATTTCCGTCCTGTTCATTTCAAGCCGACGTCATCTAAGCATGTTGGCGAACGATGTGGCGGGGTACAAATATATATTACAGACATCCAAGTGATGAAGCCGTTAGAAGTTGGCGTAACCTTATTATTCGCGATAAGAGATTTGTATGAGCAATTTTCATTCCTGCCTCCTGTGAAGGAGGGCTCACGCCCATTTATCGATTTGCTGGGCGGGGACAGCATGTATCGTACGGAAAATATTCGAGCAAAGCAGCTGCTTGAACAGTTTGCAGAGGAAAGCAAGCAATTTGCAGAAATGAAACAGCAATATCATTTATATCGTTAGTGGATGGTGAGCAATTGATGAAAACAATAAAACAAATGAACTTGCGTGAAAAGATCGGGCAAATGTTCGTCACAGGCTTCCCGTCAACTGAGATATCTCCTGAGCTGAAGGAAGTAATCGAGCAGTATAAAGTCGGCAATATTATATTATTTTCACATAATATCGAAGATAAATATCAATTAGGCGGGCTTGTAGCTGAGTTGCAGCAATGGTTCACGACACATACAGGCTTCCCAGGTTTTATTACGATTGACCAAGAAGGCGGTCGTGTTACTCGAATGCCCAAGGACGCGACAAATGTTGCTGGGGCAATGGCAATTGCTTCATCAGGCCGACCTGAAAATGCGTATGCAGCAGGTAGAATGACTGCCAGAGAATTAAAAGCATTAGGTATTAATTTCAATCTTGCGCCAGTGATGGACATTAACAATAATGCCTTGAACCCCGTTATCAACGTTCGTTCTTATGGGGATTCTGCCCAGAAGGTATCACAATATGGGATTGAAATGATGAAGGGATTGCAGGGTGGAGGCGTAATGTCCTCGCTTAAGCATTTTCCAGGTCATGGTGATACAAATGTCGATTCGCATATTGGCTTGCCTACGATTGAAAAAACGGTAGAGGAATTAGAGCATCTTGAACTGCTGCCGTTTAAGGCTGCAATTGAGCAAGGTGCTCAAGCTATTATGAGCGCACATATTTTATTTCCGCAAATCGATAAGTCCGGGCTGCCGGGAACGATGTCTTATACGATTATTACAGAGCTATTAAAAGAAAAATTAGGATTTAAAGGTTTAGTTGTATCGGATTGTTTGGAAATGGATGCGATTAAACGCTATTATGGTACTGCAAAAGGAGCGTTAGGGGCCGTTAAAGCAGGTATTGATTTGATATTTATTAGTCATACGCCTAAAACGGTTAAAGAAGCGATTCATTTAATAGAAGAAGCTGTTGCAAACGGTGATTTGGATGAAGCGGTTATTGATGCAGCTGTTACAAAAATTTTAGCTTATAAAGCCCAATATGCAGTTATTGAGGAGCTAGATTACGAAATAGTTGGCTGCGATGTACATCGCCGTGCGAATGATCTGATGCGAACGGAAACGATCTGCCGCATTAACGGTGAGATTGATCCTATTCAAACAGGTGATGAGCAAGTATTATTTATGGGCTCCTACTCCTATCGCACCGATCTTGCATCCAGCAGTGTCAATCAAGATCTTAGCTTCCCGCAATATATGGGTGAGCATTTTCATGCAGCGTATGAGATTATCAGCATTGATCCGAGCGAGGAGCAGATTAAAGCTGCGCTGCAAAAGGCTGAAGGCTACAAGCATGTTGTAATCGGCTTGTTCAATGCGCGTGAAAACAAAGGTCAACTTGCGCTTGTACAGAAGCTGTTGGCAGCAGACTATAAAGTAACGGCCATTACATTAGGACGACCATATGATTTAACATTAATCGATGGTGAGTTCTGCGGAATTGCAGCATTTGAGTATTCATTAGATGCATTCAAATCACTTATTCCAATCTTAAATGGTGAGCTTACACCAACTGCCAACATTACGATTCAGCTTTAGGAGGATATGAGTATGGCATATATCGTTGGAGTTGATGGAGGCGGCACCAAGACAGCTGTCACAATTATCCATGACCAGGAAGATGCTTTATTAACCTTTACTGTAGGGCCAATTAATTATAACGGCGGGGATGCTGATGCGATTGCTGCCTCCTTTGAGGAAATTTTTAATCGAACGAAGCTCTACTGCAGCAATTTAGAGGAAGTTACTCATATCTGTATAGGAGCAGCAGGCGTAAGCAATCCGACAGTCGTTCATTTTTTGGAGAAGCATGTGAGAGATAATGGTTACATAGGGCCGTTAACGATTACAGGTGATCAAGAAACCGCATTATACGGAGCACAAAATGCGATGCAAGGCATTATTCTCATTGCCGGTACAGGGTCGATTTGCTTCGGGGTGAATGAAAAGGGAGAGCAGCATCGCACAGGAGGCTTTGGCCATCTAATTGATGACGAGGGAAGTGGCTATTGCATTGGGCGCAATCTCTTGTCCATTTTAGTTCAAGCAGAGGACGGAAGAATGACGGATACAATCATTCCAGCGCTAGTATACGAGCAGCTTGTGCTAAGCACTGTGAAAGAAATTATTGGCTTTGTTTATCATAAAAATACAACAAAAAAAGATATTGCGAAGCTCGCACCGATCATGACGACAGCATGCGAGAAAGGGGATGCGCAAGCGCTTGAGCTAGCGGAGCAATGTGCAGCCAGTCTATTTGAACTTGTGGTGCCTGTTATTGAGCGACTAGAGTTATATGAAAGTCCGATTGCCGTTGCAGGAAGTGTGCTGCAAAAATCTCGTTTTGTAAAAGATGCATTGGAACGAAAGCTTGCACGAACCTACCCGCAAACAAAGCTGATCTTGCCGATTAGGGATGCTGCCTATGGTGCTGTTTTGTTAGGAAGATCAAAAATGAAAAACCATTAGTAGTTAGCGTTATGCGAAATTAGGGTGTGTCATAAGTCCGAGCAGTTCTGGACTTGCGATACACCCTTTTTTATAAGCTATTAAGCAACATCAGTTGAAGGAAAATGACTTAAAATTTGTCGGTCAAATAAAACACGGACTGCTGTTTCGGGAATAGAGCTTGCAAAATGTTTGCCTGTTCAGCACTATCCTTTGCTCTGCCTGCCGCATTATAGCCGAACATCAAATAAGTTATGAGATTACGTTCATCCACTTCTACCTCGACATAGGACTCAGCATGACTAACATCGGAAACGGAAAGCCGCTTCTGCTTGTAATCAAGATATATATGATCCTCTCCGCATTGAAGCGCTATGTACAGTTCTTGATCTGCCATCAAGTTATTAGTGTTAAGTCGATGTTCCAATTCAGGCCGAAGCTTTTGGAATGTAGAATGTAGATTGATCATTTTCCACATCGCCTGATTAATTGGTATGGATTGTGCTTGATGTTGTTGATAAAAGGAATATAGCTTATGGTCCTCTGGCAGCATCGCTAATATTTGTTTTGCACTTGGGCGCAGCTGACATAAGGCATGAAATAAATGTTCAACACCGTCCACTGCCTCGTTCAAATACATGAATTCATTAATAAATACTTGTTCAGTATCCTTCTTTTCAATAATGCCATAAGCTACAATTTTTTTATTTCTGCGGAGCAGCAGACAGTCTGCTTTTTTCCATTCCGGCCAGCTTATTAGATCATCCCAGTATGATTCATTACGAACTACGGTATAGGTGCGATTCTGATTGAACTGTTCATATATGAAACGGATATCATCAAGATAACGAGGTTCAAAAGGAATGATGTCGAAGCTGCTTTGCTGCTCAAAGCTTGCTTGCTTTTCAATTGCATAAGCAGTCTCGGGAATAAGTCTCCAGCCAACCTTTTCATAAAACCCATGCTTACTAGCCAGAAGTAAACTTATATCATAATTGGTTTCTTTCATGTAGTCCGTTTGTGCATGAAGAATTTTGTGCGTAAGGCCCATTCCGCGATAATTCGGAGCTGTACCGACGCTGCCCATTGCACCAATTTTCAAGATCGCTTGACCGACTTTAATAGAAAGAGGGAAAATTTGCACATTAGCAGCAATCTCACCGTCGACCATTGCGAACCATGTTGTCTCTGGATCATATGTGCTATCGAGGTCTAATCTTTCTTGGAAAAAAACTCGGCCTACTGAAAAGCATTCATCTAAAATATCGTAAATCTTTTCAAGCTGCTCTCTCGTTGGCTGGTTCGTTACGATGATGTTTTTGTCAGGTGCCGTCGTCATCTTTTATTTCCTCCTGCTTCGCAATGTTAGGTTAAATTAAATAGATTGAAAAAAGGGACTAATGATATTAGAAATTATTATCTTAATAAAAATATTAATATTGAAAATAATTTTCGTCAATAAAAGAGCGTGAACATCATATGACAACGCTCCATGCGGTAATCTGGCTGAGAAGTCTCTGTGGCCACATCGTATAAAAATGAGAGACCCTTCAAGAGTTCATTGAACTTTTGGGAGGTCTCTCATTTTTTTGATAAATACCTTATTCTAATTCTTGGTCTAAAAAAGGTATTACTAAACGACGTACTTCATCTATTGACGTCGTATCCATCAATTGAGTTCTTAGTTCGCTTGCGCCTCTAAATCCACGAGCATAGATTTTGAAAAAGCGAAGAAGTGGTTTAAATGGACGTGGTTCGTTTTCTTTTGAATATTTATCGTGAAGATCTAGCTGTAAAAGCAGTAAGTTGAGAAAATCCTTCGCGCTATGTTCTTTAGGTTCTTTTTCAAAAGCAAACGGATTGGTGAAAATGCCGCGGCCAATCATGACACCATCAACGCCGTATTGTTCCACTAATTTGAGTCCCGTTGCGCGGTCAGGAATATCTCCATTAATGGTTAACAGCGTATTTGGTGCAATTTCATCGCGTAATTTTTTTATTTCAGGAATGAGCTCCCAGTGCGCCTCTACTTTACTCATCTCTTTTTTTGTACGAAGGTGAATGGAAAGATTCGCAATATTTTGTTTCAATATATGCCCTAACCAATCGCGCCACTCGTCAATTTCAAAGTACCCTAATCTTGTTTTAACACTAACCGGCAATCCACCTGCTTTTGCTGCTTGAATAATTTCGGCTGCAAGTTCAGGATGCTGGATTAGTCCAGAACCCTTTCCATTGGATGCGACGTTTTGGACGGGGCATCCCATGTTTAAATCGATACCACGAAAGCCTAGTTTTTTCATATCAATACTCATCTGTTCAAAAAATGCAGGTTTATTGCCCCAAATATGAGCGACGATCGGTTGCTCATCTTCAGTGAATGTTAACCGGCCACGAGTACTGGCTCTACCTGCAGGGCTGCAATAACTATCTGTACTTGTGAATTCTGTGAAAAATACGTCGGGTTTCGCAGCTGTACTAACGACGTGACGAAATACAACATCTGTGACATCTTCCATTGGAGCTAATATAAAAAACGGCTTTGGTAAATCAAGCCAAAAGTTGTGTTCGTTACTCATAATATCTCCTCTTGTTGCAATATATAAAAATCGATAAAAGCCGTAGTTAAACTCTTTTACCCAACCTACATAATATCATTTTTTTTCGTTTGATGCACAGAATCGATTGTATGAGTGACAGACATATATTTGGTAACGGTCACCTATCACACATCAAAATTGATGTTGTTGAATTTGTATGAAGTACATCTTCGATCTGCACCATTCTCGCTATAATGATTTGACTAATATAAGAGAACAAACGCTAGTCCCGGAAATTGACCATATAGATGAATAAGGCATTGGAATAGTTGTAAGTTGGCGTGAGAGTGATATAGGTTTCTATCCCAGAAAGTTGAAGCTACTTGCTGCCATTCGTATTCGGCTATACGCTTCAAACCGTGCAACCTGTCGACCTGTTCCCGCATACCATGTACGTTGAGTGCTGTGTGTCGGTAGTGATTAAGTATTTGACTGGACATGCAAAAAAGGGAGCTGAGCAATTTTACTGTGAAGCTTGACATGCAATTAAATGGTTGCATATAATAAGGGCATGGACAAAGTATTTAAAGCACTTGCCGATGGAACTCGCAGAGAGTTACTCGACTTCTTGTTCGCTAATAACGGACAATCCTTAGGAGAACTTTGTAAACAAATGACTATGACTCGTCAAGCTGTTACGAAGCACCTTCAGCTGCTGGAAGAAGCAAACCTTGTTACTGTCGTTTGGCAAGGCCGTGAAAAGCTGCATTATCTTAATCCGATACCTATCGGGGAAATTTATCAACGCTGGATCGGCAAGTTTGAGAGTCACCGAATTGAGGCATTAAACACACTAAAGCAAGCCTTAGAGGAGGATTCTAACCATGAATAAGACTTCATTCGTTTATACGACTTACATCGCAACTACGCCCGAGAAGCTTTGGCAAGCCCTAACTAACAGTGAATTCACCAAGCAGTATTTTTTCGGTCGTGAAATCTTTTCAGATTGGCAAGTTGGCTCCAGCTTTAAATTGATGGATAAAGATAAGGTTGATCATCATGGTGAAGTTCTTGTATGTGAGCCGTATCGTCTACTCACAGTTACCTGGAGCATCAGAGACGTTGAAGGAGAGCGATTCTCTAAGGTTAGTTATGAATTATCACCCTTGAACTCTACTGTAAAACTGACGCTACGCCACGAGGATTTATTAGAGAAGGATATTCGCAAAGATGAAGGCAAGATGGAAGGATTTAATAATGGCTGGCCTGTCATTCTCAACAACTTAAAGAGCTTGCTCGAAACAGGCAACATCCTGCCAGCCTTTTAGTTTATCATTCTGTTACTGAAACAATTAGATCTAAAGTGAGGTGAGCAAATTGGAGCCGAATCAAGCGAATTACTCGGTTAACCATGCAGGTACATTTTCGAATTTTGGAAACGTCACGGAAGGAATGCTAAAAGGGAAAATCTTTCTAAAAGAATCCTTACAACTTACGAGCATGGAAGTTTCACTCAATAATCTGCCCCCAAAGGCGGAAGTCCCTTTCTATCACAAACACAAAGAAAATGAGGAACTCTACATCTTTCTTAAAGGACAAGGTCAATTTCAAGTGGACGGAAACGAATTTGATGTGTTCGAAGGAACCTCCGTTCGAATTGCTCCTGACGGAGTGAGGGCGTTGCAGAATACATCCGCTTCGGAAGATATGTATTTTATCGTTATTCAAGCCAAAGAGAATAGCCTTACCCAATGGGTGGAGACAGACGGAGTAATCCTGGAACAACCTGTCGAATGGATCATGCAATCTCTCAAAACAACCTAAGCATCACACTCCAGCGAATTGTGGATCTTCACCATGAAAGCCCCGCCCGCACTAGGACGGGGGCTTTGTTATACCCTAATATTGTAGACGGATTGTAGACGAAAGAATTTTACAAGCTGAATATCCTGAAATGTCGTAGACGAGTTGTCTACAAGAATTCAATAGAATTATATAAACTACATATTTGTGGTTGTGTATCGCATACACGTAAAGAGGTAAATACATATGGTAGATTCAGAAATATAATAATCAAAAGACAGTTGAGAAGTGAGCCACTGACTCCACACATGTGGAGTGTCTAATATTGATAATTCTGAAATAATAAATGAGATGTAACAGATTCGCTCAATTACATTGCTTTAATGATTGCTTACACGTAGGACACGGGCAGCAGTTCATTATCTCTTGTTTTTATGCTCAAGACAATGATAAGATATTACGGGAACGTATGTTTGTTTTTGTTAGTGTTCTAACAGATCGGGGGAACAGACGTGGTTGAAATTGTTGAAAAAGAGCAATTTTCGGTGATTGGAAAATTAGGAAAGGGGATTGCTGATGAAGCTCCCCAATGGATACCAGCATTATGGCAACAAGCAAATAGTAACTTTATTGAGATAAGCAACCTCGCCATCCATCATCAGGTGCAAGCAGCTTCCGTTTGTTTCGATAAGGAGCTGATGCGTACATGATTCAAATGACGAACCGCCAGGCACGGCAGTTTCTGTTATTGAAGCACGGGCTGTTGGGCGAATATCAATTTGCTGGAAAGCAGGGAGTATTGGATTTTGTGCGGCAGGTCGGTTGTATTCAATACGATCCCATCGATGTTTGCGGAAAAAACGCCGAACTGGTGTTGCAGTCGCGTATCAGAGGATTTACCAAGAACATGCTCGACGAGTTACTGTATAAAGATAGATTCTTGGTAGATTATCCCGACAAAAATTTGGCTATTATCCCTGTCGAGAACTGGCCGTACTTTGAGCGGTACAGGCAGGCTGCAAGACAACATGCTAAGCGCTATCCCGAAATGGAAGCGTTGGTACAACAAGTTCTGGCTCACATCCAAAATCACGGTGTGCTAAGTTCGAATGATCTAAAATTGAAAGGAAATTTCACTTGGCAATCGGTCATCCACTGGAGCAGCGGAAACAATTCATCCCGGTCGGTTCTGGAGCAGATGTACTCGACAGGCGATTTGATTATCCATCACAAAAAAGGAACGCGTAAATATTACGATATCGCCGGTAAGTACATACAGCCAAATCTGCTGAATGCGCCGGAGCCGTTGAAGGGCGAGCTTGAGCATCATAAGTGGCGGGTACTGCGTCGAATCGGAGCTGTTGGCCTTTTATGGAATCGCGCATCCGATGCCTGGCTGAACATATGGGGATTGAAAGCGGAGCAGCGCAACGAGGTTTTCCGCCAGCTGTTGCACGAAGCTCGCATTGTTGCTGTTGCCGTGGAACAAATGAAGGATACACTGTACTGCTGTGCGGAGGATTTACCGCTTATTGCAGCCGTCCTGCAAAATCCGACGCCGAAATTGCGCTGCGAGCTGATTGCCCCACTAGATAATTTCATATGGGACAGAAAACTGATCAAAGAATTATTTGGGTTCGATTACACTTGGGAGATTTATACGCCTGCAATCAAACGGAAATTCGGCTATTATGTGCTGCCTCTATTATACGGAGAAAGCCTCATCGGACGAGCCGAGGTAATCGCGGAGCGAAAAGCCGGGACGCTTGTTGTTAAAAATATATGGTACGAGAACGGCATAAAGCCAACAAAGCAATTGCGAACAGCCTTAAATAATTGTTTCCAGAATTTCGCATTATTCAACGGATGCAAGACGATTTCGACAGAGTCTTTGAACTGATATTTTCAGTTCCCTGGTACCATTTGCCGACGAGTTTCCGCGTAATACGAAGTTGAGAAGATTGTGGTGTAAAAGGATAGCACAATTAAGTTATATTATCGTTTTGCAGGTACGTTAGAAATTCTCGAACGGCTCGCTTGATGGTCATTCATGTAAAGTTATGCCGACCGCTTGGCGGTTTTATATCTGGGAAATTGTGCAACGCTCAGCAGTCCTTACATGTTGAGTATGTGGCTTGGTTGGAACTGGAAATGTAGATCTATATGTTCCCGCATGCGGGCATGTAGAAGTTGTTTGTTCCTTAATTTATAAAAATTTCGGGTCAGTGAATAGGGTAGTTGGGGACGTAAATATATTTTTACGTCCTTATTTTGTTATCCAATTGATTGGAGCTTCTCGTAGAATTGGTAATCTCGTCGTTAATCTTTTTTGTTTTACATGCGTTAGTGCTGTGATTGAAAAAGTAGTACCGTTCTTTGTTAGCTTATAGCTTATAGGATTTAATGAATTGAAATATATATTCGATATAAGTGTTTTTAAAGTTAAGTGACCCGAATAACATTCCCGAAAAAAATCATTCTTCAATCCATTCCACTAACATTCTCCGATATTCAACCATTCGCTAATTAGAAAAGTACTTGCTCATTATTTGAGAAATACATTTAAGAGCGGGAGCCCTCCATTCAAGACTCATATAGATGTATCTGTTTTTAACAGATTACCCGAAATAAAGAACTGTTGAAATCATAACATGTGGAGCTACTGTCTTAATCGTTCGAAGTCGTGGACCCTTTAGAAAATGTGCCCTATCCCCCAAAAATGTTAGAGATGACTTTTTGATTTAGAACATAGGAGGATTACATGTCCTAGAGCAAAATGAAGAAACAGCTTGAGTGTTTTTTCTGTCTTGCGTTATATGGAGATCATCATTGTAAGATATTCTGAATCTGAGCTTCATGTTTACAAATTTCTTGACGTTGCTAAATGTTGTGAGATAGTATTAAAACATACTAGTCATACTAGTAATATCATTTTCGCTTTTTTACGTAATATTATCGTTTTGTCTGCGAGGCTGTCACTTTTACCAAATGAAGGTCATGTACCAGTATCCAATCGCTTGAAGTGAAAGGATATGAAGGAGGTGATTGTAACCAAGGAAACCGAACAAAGCCGACCAGTAAAGTAACGGGTCTCGTTAGGCTGAGTGGTCTATCGCAAATGGAGGTAAGATTTATTTCGGATAAAAAGTTGAAATTGAAGGAGACTAAAGCATGAAATCTTGTAAGCGCTTTATCTCAATGTTTTTAGTTGTAATTATGTTACTTACCTTAGTTGATATGAATTTAGTGTTCGCTGACGAGAATATGCCTAATAATAATGAAATCATAAAAATTAACTACACCGCAGCGGCGAATGGCGAGGAGAATCGTACGACATCAAATGTAATTACACTGGTCTTTGAAGAACCAGTACGGGAATTAGTGGAGAGCGACATTACCATCTCAGCTGGTACCGCTAGTGTAACCAAAGGAACGTTGACTGTGGTGGACGAGTCTAACGGCACTCAATATAATCTCGGAATTAGCGGGGTTACTAATGAAGGCACCGTCAATCTTAAGATTACCAAGGACGGTGTGGACGACTTGGAAAAGAGTGTTGATATCCATAGAAACCCGATCACCTTTAACGTGGTAAATGTTGGCGGCACAGCGTTTGTGAGGAACAGCACCGCCATAAGACTGACCTTCAATGCAGCTGTATCAAACCTTTCGGCAGATGATATCATTCTCAGCGCTGGCACCCCCGCCGCAGTATCTAACTACGCTTCCTCATTAGCGGAGAAGGGATCTTTGACGAAAGTAAGCGAAAATGTATACGAACTTGCACTCAGCAGCATTACGAGAACGGGTACGCTCGGTGTCCAGATCGATAAAATTGGGATAGAAGCCAATCAGAAGAATGTGATTATTAACGCAAAGGTCGATAAGACGGCTTTAAAACCTACACCGCCCCGCGATATTTTCCCACAGGATATTACTTCTTTGCCCAAGTCACCGGGACTAAACGATCTATTTAAGTTTCTAGATCCCACTAGCGGCACAACGGGCCGAGTAGAAACCGACGAAGATTGGTTCGAACGCAGGCAAGAACTCAAAGACCTGATTCAGTACTACTATTATGGCAGAAAGTACCCGACGACTAAGAGCGCCATCACAGTGAATGCCCAGACTAACCAAATCAATGTCACTATAAAAGACAACGACAGAACCGTAACTGCGAGTCTTGGCAATGTCACCGTACCTACGGGCACAGCGCCTGAGGGAGGCTGGCCAGTTATCATCGCCTTTGGTTTCGGCCAGTCAGCCATGGCGATCCAAAACGGCTACGCTGTAATCAGTGTCTCCAACTGGGGAGCTAGCAGAAACGGAGACTACTATAAGCTGTACCCATTTAACCCCTACGAGTATGATTTTAATACGGGTTCGATAATGACGGCGGCATGGACTGTCTCCCGAATCATTGACGCAATGGAGATTAGCGCCGAAGCTCATGAAGGTATAAATCAATGGAATATCAACCCATATAAGTCGATTACAACAGGCGTTTCTATAAACGGTAAATATGCTCTGATGTCGGCAGCCATGGACGAACGTGTCGGTGCGGCAGCGCCTGTAGATAGCGGACAGTCTGGTGTATCCAGCTTCCGTTACACCGCTGAAGGCAAATTATTTAACTATAACGCACCGTTCGACCGGATTTATCGCAGGAACCAGAAAGGACTCAATAGCATCCAGTACTCTGGCGAATCATTCTGGATGGGTCTTGGAACAGCGGCTGGATTCCACCAACAGACGGATATGGATTATATGCCGTTCGATTCACATGCCGTTGAGGCACTGATGGCACCGAGACCGCTTATCGCATTTGTCGCAGATAATAACTTTGATTGGACGACTCCACCTTCCTCTGTTATGGCGATGAGTGTGGCTAAAGAAGTCTATGAGTTTCTAGACAGTGACAATATTGCTGTACGTGTGCGTGACGGCGCTCACGCCATCCAGGACAGAGACGTGCCGTTCATGATTGCTATTATGGACAAGGCGTTCAGTAATAAGCCGCTGGAAGTTAAGGATCTCTACCCAAAAAGCGACCCTCCAAGCTATGGAATAGGGACTTACGAAAAAATCTCTGACATGACGATTGCTCCATACGATGTCGACAGCTCCTACATCCGTTGGTCTCGCCCTGGCAAGTACACGCTGTGGACCGAAAATGAGATTGTCACCGAAGGCATTCCTGCGACAATCAAGGTTCACTCTGACGATGCGAAGGTTAAACTAACGATACTTGACGGAAATAACAAGCCGACGAAGGACACGTGGACATCCGATGTTGTCAACGGCACAGCGGTGTTTAATCTAAAGGATGAGCAAGTTAAGATCGGGCGTTACGAAATTACGACCGTTGGTACTGCTAATGACAGCAAGACTGTATACTTCCAAGGCATCGACTTAGCAACAGGACTGCGCCACGGAACCGCTAGAAATGATAATGGTGCGGCTGTAATGTATGGCTTTACCAGCAAAATCAATAAGGATCTGGTAGAAGTCTACGCCGATGGCACCAAGCTGACACAATCTTTGCAGGAGGATACTGAACAGGCTTGGATTATCAATTACGGCGTAACGACGAACCCTAATGAGAATAACCGCATACTGAATAATGCTTTTAATGTCATCACACTGAAAAAGTTGCAGATGGAGGCTATGCCAGGCAGCACGTTTGAGATCTCGATCGACAAATCTAAGCTGGCGAACAATCAGGAAACGGTCAGCTGGAACGCATCAGCAGCAGTTCAGAAGACTGGTCCTCAGCCGAACTGGCCGCCATATCCGAACAGTCTGAAGGACGACGGAAACCGTCCTTTACTCACGGCGACGACGACTGAATTTAATGCTGAAATTGCTTTCAGTTTGAATGACATGGTGGATCTGACTGCCAGTGATACGCTCAAGATTACATTTGATGAGCCTATGAACAAAGGCGATTTTGGCATCGGCTTTGATTTCTCAGACGACTTTACGCTTAAGTGGGCTGAGGATAACAAATCAGTCGAAGTGACATTTAACAGTGTCACAAAAAATAAAGGTGAAGTTTGCAACATATACATCATGCGTCTGAGAGATGCCGCTGGCAATATGATTGCGGCTCCTATACAACATTCATTCACCCTCATGCCAAATTCGGATGTCATTTACTATGAGGGTTTTGAAAACGGCAACACGCTTCAACAAAACGGTGATGCGACAGTTAGTCGGACACAGGAATACGCTGCCGCAGGTACTAGCAGTCTGAGCGTCGCTCCGACTGCTGCGAACAACTACAGCGGGGTTGCCCTTCGCAATACCTTGCCTACGATGCCGATGTTGCCAGGCGGCAAGTATAAGCTGACAGCCAAGGCGCTTTGTGCGAAGGACGCAACATTGGGCGTACGTGTAGAAACCAAAGATAGCGGAAACAACGATACTTACGGCACCGTTGGGAAAACCAAGGTAAATCTGGCAGCTGGCCAGTGGGCGGATGTAGCGTTGGAATTCACTGTACCTGCAGACCATAAGTCTGTTAGCGCTATCGTATTTCACAACGACGCACAAATGACAGATTTCACCTTCTATTTAGATGAGGTAAAGCTGCAACTCATAAGCCCGCCTGCGCCAGTGGAGGAGCCAGAGACCAAGGAGTTGTTGCGTTTCGACTTCGACAATAAAGCGGAGCAAGGAAGCCTCTTTACGTCAGCTGCATCCTCAAAGATTGAGTGGATCAATGAAACTGGTGCTGGGAAGAGCGACGATAGCGCTTTTAAGGTTACACATGTACCTGATACAAGCTATACCAGCGCAGACAACGCTGTTCGGCTGACTCTTGCTGAGCCGCTTCCTGCAGGAGGAGTTTATAATATCTCTGCATGGTTCTATGCCCCAGCTGTCGGTAACGAAGGCAAGGGTATGCTTTCTGGCCCTGGTCTGGTACTTAATCAGGATTACGCCAATAGCGCAAACAAACTTCCAAGTAATCCAGGCAATCTGCCGATCGGTCAATGGAAAGAGGTAAACGTTCAAACGCCATTAATGGAGAGAACGTTGGAATCAATCGATTTCCGTTTAGTTACTAACGATGCAGCTACACATGCTGATGTGTGGTACATTGACCAGATTGTGATCAGCCAAGTTGGCGATCTGAAGGAGATTCCTAAGTGGGATCTGACATTAACTTCAATCGCAGATACTTATAAGGATTATTTCCTAATCGGTAACGTTATGAGTCCTAGTCAGACGACTGATGCTGAGAACACGACCATGTATAAGCATCATTACAACGTCATGACGCCTGAGAATGATATGAAGCCGCAGTATTTAAGCTCTGCTAATGGCGTGTACAACTACGGTAATGCCGACATTCTAGTGAACTGGGCTCAGGCGAACAATATCAAGGTTCATGGTCATACGCTCGTCTGGCATTCCCAGTCGGCTCCATGGCTGACTACGGGCGAAGGCAACAAACCACTTACTCGTGCAGAAGCCAAGGCGAACATGGAACTGTATATCAACAATGTTGCTGGACACTACAAGGACAAAGTTGTATCTTGGGATGTCGTGAACGAGGCCTTTAACGGCGGATCGGGCATTCCTACGGACTGGAAAACGGTGCTACGTAAGGATTCCCCTTGGTACATGGCTTATGAGAACGGCGCTGATAAAAGCAAGGGAGAAAGTGGCGCCGACTATATCTACGATGCGTTTGTGTTCGCGCGTTTGGCTGATCCGGGTGCTACTTTGTATTACAACGACTATAACGAGATTGAGCCTTGGAAACGGGAAGGTATGGCGCTGATGGCCGAAGACCTTAACGAGAAGTGGAAAACGGACGATCGCAATAAAGAGCCTGGACGTTTGCTAGTGGAAGGCATCGGCATGCAGGCGCATTACTGGATCCAGAGCTTGAATACAGACACCGTAGAAGCAAGTATTGCTCGTTTTGTTCAAGCAGGCGTGAAGGTTAGCATCACCGAGCTGGATATCCCGTCAACTGGCACGCTCACGAAGGAAGAGGAGACTTTACAGGCTGAGCTATATGCGAAGCTATTCGTTATTTTCAAGAAGTATGCGAGCAGCATCGAACGCGTTACCTTCTGGGGCAAGGCGGATTCCCAGAGCTGGCGTGCTTCGGGAAGCCCTCTGCTCTTTGATAAGGCGTTGGCAGCCAAGCCGGCATACTATGCGGTTATCAATCCAGAAGGTTATCTGAACCTTGATCCAAGCCCTGCTGCACCGACTGATGTCTCTGCGAATGCGAAGAGCAGCAGCGAGATTGAAGTCATCTGGACAGCTTCGGAGAACGCAACGGGATACAACGTTTATCGTTCCGCTTCTGTTGACGGCAGTTACAGCAAAGTCAACACGCAGCTGATTACTGAAAGCAAGTTCCAAAATAGTGGCTTGTCGGCATCAACTACTTATTACTACAAGGTTGCAGCTATCAATGATGCTGGAGAATCCGTACTATCCGAAGTAACGCAAGCAACGACGAATAGCAATAGCACTAACCCGGATACTACGCCAACATCACCGACGGATCAAACTCCTGTTAAGCCTGGTGAAGTGAAGGCAGAAGTGGATTCGAGCGGTAACGCTAAAGCTCTAGTCAAAGCCGATGATGTGAAGAAGGCGTTGCCTGCAGCGAAGGATGGAACGATGAAGTTAGTCGTTCTTGGTACCGAGAATGCCAAACTGATTACAGTATCCTTACCAGTTGAACAAGTGAATGCAGCCAAAGAAGCAGGCATTAAACGTATTGAGATTTCTTTCGGGCTCGCATCTGTACAATTGCCTGTATCTTTATTCGAAGGTGCCGCAGGCAAAACCAGTATTGAATTGAGTGTTGCCAAGGTGGATAACAGTACGCTGCCAGAAGCAGCACGCACTTTAGTAGGTTCGAATACGGTCTATGACTTCAACCTAAGTGTTGACGGTCAGAAGATTGCTGATTTCGGTCAAGGCAAGCAGGTGAAGGTTGAAATACCTTACACGCTGAAGCCTGGAGAGAGCCCGGATCAAATCGTGATCTATTACTTGTCGGATGATGGCAAACTTGAAATCATCAAGAATGGCCGTTATAACAAGGATACTGGCACGGTGGAATTTAATGCGAAGCATTTTAGCAAATATGCTGCCATCGCTAGTCCAGTTAAATTCAGCGATTCTAAAGCAATCGCATGGGCGAGTGACAGTATTGATGGATTGGCTGCACGCGGAATCGTAAACGGTGTGACAAAGGATTCGTTCGCACCAGGTAATTCAGTTACACGAGCTGAATTCATCCAAATGTTAATGCTAACGCTTGACCTGAAACAACCGAACGCAACAAGTACATTCTCAGATGTTAAGCAAGGTGCGTGGTATTACGACTCGGTTGCTACGGCTCAGCAGCTTGGTATCGTGTCCGGTCTGACTGATGGTTCTTTCGGTATTAACAACAAGATTACTCGTCAAGAGATGGCTGCAATGGCATATCGAGCGATTCAGAAAGCAGGAATCACGATGAATGATGAGAAAGCGGCTGCAGCCTTCAATGACGAACTAGCTATTGCAAGCTATGCTAAAGAAGCGGTGGCAGTTATGCATAAAGCTGGCATCATCAATGGCGTCGGCAATGACAAGTTTGATCCAAAAGGAACGGCTACTCGCGCCCAAGCGGCAGTCATTCTTTATCAATTGTTAATGATGTCTGCGTAATATCTAATTAGTACTGAAACAAGTAGAGCGCCCTGTAGAATATATGGTCTGCAGGGCGCTCTACTTGAATTGAAAAGTAAATATCTTAAGAGTTGAATCGCTCTGAGGACATCATATGGTGCATAAAAAGGTTGAGATGAACTCAGTTTGTGATGAAGTGACTATTACAAATCATATATAAAGCAAAATGGAGCTGTTCCTAAAGTAGATCTATCTACGATTGGAGCAGCTCCTATTTTTTTGATGTTGCTTAGGCAGAAAGATATCCTCCCCTTATCAAACCTATAGCTTACGAACCCAGCAGATCTTATTTGTACCATTTATAATGAATTACAATTGTAACGAACCCCAGAATCGTTATTTCGAGCAAAGTAGCTCATGAAACCCTGTAACTCGTGATATAACGTTAATTAGATTCGTTAAATTAAAAATAAATCAGTTTTCAACATAATAAGCATTATACAGTTCGTTGGAGAAATGATCATGGAAGGTTATGCGCACTATTGATTTTTGAAAGTATAGTTAAACGTAATTTTTCAAAATCAATATTTTGAAAATTGGACATTACGATACTTACTGAATAGTCCCTGCCCAAAATTCGGTTTGTAATTTCCCAAAATGAACGGCTTCCTCGCTCGCTAGCCCAAATTCCAAGTTTATTGACTCCACTTTCGGAAAAGCACTCTACTCTGTATATATCGTTCATTAGGATAACTTTGTGTCCAAATAACCATTTGTATTCGAGAGATTCATTGGTGATTTTTAAATAAGGTTTTTTAAATAAAGCCATAGCAAGCCATATGTATCCGAAAAAAATGGCGAACGCTAGAAACAAAATGTTTACTATGGTTTTTTCTTTACTATCTCCTGGTATCATGATGAAGCTAATAAACACGACTAGTATAAAGCTATATAGAATGTGGAGCGACCACTTCAGTTTAGACTCTTGGTGCAGAGGTAAGGAATATAGGCCGTTTTTCTTCAATAATGAACCCTCCACATTACTTTCCTCCCGCTTCCGTTATTAAGATTAGTCTAATCATTTTTGTGATTGACTTCAATAACATAATGAATGTTGCAATTGTATCCTGTTTGCCAAAGCTTGGCAGCCTCTATAATAAGAACACAACATTGAAAGCGCATACATTAAATTTCTATGCTTCAACATTCAGGTGAAGGAGGAGAATGTATGAAACGAAGGTTTTACAGTTTGACGCTTGTTGTCGCCTTGTTAATGACTATTTTTGGAGTGAATGGGGGATCTGTGCCCCAGGCCAGCGCAGCACCTGCATTTGCGAAAGGTGCGGACATTAGCTGGGTAGCCGGCATGGAGGCGCAAGGGTATGCGTGGAAGGACAAAAACGGCGTAACTAGGGACATTATTCAAATTTTGAAGCAGGATTACCAAATCAACTCCGTACGCATTCGAGTATTCGTCAATCCTTCTTCGAACTATGGCAACGGGTATATGAATAAAGATCGCGCTGCAACCTTGGCGAAGCGGGCGAAGGATGCTGGGATGAGCGTCATGCTTACATTGCACTACAGCGATTCGTGGGCGGACCCCGGAAAACAGACTAAGCCCGCTGCTTGGGCAAGCTATTCGTTCCAGCAGCTGATGGATGCTGTTTGGAATCATACGCGCGAGGTAATGACAGCTATGCAAAGCAAAGGTGTCACGCCCGATTGGGTGCAAATCGGCAACGAAACGAACGATGGCATGCTCTGGAATGACGGTAAAGCATCCTTAAACATGCAAAACTACGCTTGGCTTATTAATACAGGCAACAATGCGGTCAAATCTATTAGTACAGCTACAAAAACGATTGTCCATTTATCCAACGGCTATGACAACAGTTTATTTGTTTGGAACATCGGCGGATTGATCGCTAACGGAGCGACCTTCGATATTATCGGGATGTCTCTTTATCCTACCAGTGCAGATTGGTCGACTAAGGTTACGCAAACGGTCAGCAACTCCAACAATATGATTTCGCGCTATGGCAAGCCGGTTATGATTACCGAAATTGGTATGGATTATAACCAGCCTGCCGCTGCCAAAAGCTTTGTCGCTGATATAAAGACAAAAATACGCAATATTGGAGGTGGAAAAGGGCTTGGCGTGTTTTATTGGGAACCGGAAGCGACCCCTGGTTATAACGGAGGTTATAATAAGGGAGCTTGGCAGGCGGACGGCAAACCGACGATTGCGCTTGACGGCTTCTTGAATTAATGAGTACGACCTATCCCTCGTTCATTAGAACTGGTGATAGGTCGTTTTTTTATAGCTATAGACGGAGAGAAAGAAACATTATGTTTTCGTTATTTCGCAATGTTTCGTTTTCATGCTACAATAATGGAGAAATTTAGTTGCAAGCTAGTTAAGCTGGCTTGAGGGGAGAGATGAAAATGGAGAAATTAACTATTATTGAAGGTGCGGCAGTCGGGGTCACAGGAATCCTCCTTTCAAGCGAACAATAATTTCGTTTCCCAGATGAGGATTCAACTGTGACTGGTTTTGGCGTTAGCCATATGAATAACCAATTACAGGGGGAATCCGCAGTGAATCAACAAACAACGAATACGGTATTACAATCATTAGGTTGGAACGACTATTTTTCTAATCATTTTGCCGCTTATGCCAAACAAGGGTATAGTGCCGGGCGAATTATATTGGAGCATAAAAACATGTACCGTCTATTGAGTGAGCATGGCGAGCTCATGGGCGAAGTAACGGGTAAGCTGCGTTTTGAAGCAACAGGTCGAGAGGATTTTCCAGCAGTCGGTGACTGGGTAGTTATAAAACCGAGGTTGGAGGAACAGAAAGCTTCGATTCATGCGCTGCTGCCACGAAAGAGCAAATTTTCCCGTAAAGTGGCTGGAGACACGGTAGAAGAGCAGATTGTAGCCGCTAACGTTGATACTGTTTTTTTAGTAAATGCCTTAAATAATGACTTTAATATACGCAGGATGGAACGTTACTTGATCCTTGCATGGGAAAGCGGCGCTGCGCCGGTCATCGTGCTGAGCAAAGCAGATTTATGCGACGATTTGGATGCACGCATCGCAGAGGTAGAATCCATTGCGATTGCTGTCCCTATTCACGTAGTCAGTGCCTCGCAGGGAGAAGGGTTAGATCAGCTCGAACCTTATTTGGGTGTAGGCAACACAGTTGCGCTGATAGGTTCTTCGGGTGTAGGTAAGTCTACACTGATTAACAAATTGAGCGGAGTTGATCTGCAACGAGTCAATGATGTGCGTGGCGGGGATGATCGTGGTCGTCATACGACGACGCATCGCGAGCTTGTTCAATTACCGAGTGGAGCACTGATGATTGATACACCTGGTATGAGGGAGCTGCAGCTCTGGGAGGCCGATGAGGGGTTCCGTGGTGCATTTGATGACGTAGATTCAATTGCAAATACTTGCCGATTCAATGACTGCAAGCATGAGCAAGAGCCCGGCTGTTCTGTCCGAAAGGCAATAGCTGATGGGTCTTTGGAGCAGGCTCGTTTTGAAAGCTATCTCAAACTCCAACGTGAGTTGGCGTATCTAGCACGTAAGGAGGATGCGCGATTGGCAGCCTCTGAAAAAGCAAAATGGAAAAAGATTAGCACAGATATGAAACAAAGAAAAGTAAAAAGATAAGTCATGCGACAGTGGTCAAGACCCCTATTTGTAGACATTGCAAAAAACACCTAGGCAGAAAGCTGACGTCTGTAAGCAACAGGCGTCAGTTTTTTTAGTTTTCTCTGCGGTCGCTCGTTATTATAGAAATGCAAATATTCTTCAATTCTCCTTTGTGCC